>NZ_JBITSK010000010.1:0-294442 GCF_044540565.1 Streptomyces sp. NPDC085931 | reverse complement strand
GAACAGCAGCCCTGGCAGACTTCCTGCACACCTACAACCACCACCGCTGCCACACCGCACTCGGCGGCCACCCACCGATCAGCCGCGTGAACAACCCTGCGGGCCAATACACCTAGCGCTTCACGCGGTGGCGCAGCAGGACGACGTGCGAGCTGAACCTGCGGGTCTCGACGAGTTCGAGATCCACCCGGCGCTCACTACGGGGGAAGAAGGGAATGCCGCCGCCGACCAGGACGGGGTAGACCATGGCCCGGTACTCGTCGATCAGGTCAAGTTCGGCCGCCTGCGCGGCGAGGGTGGCACCGCCGATGGCGATCTCGCCCTCTCCCGGCTCGGCCCGCAGCCGCTCGATCTCCTCCGCCAGGCTGCCGGAGGCCAGGCGGGCGGCGCCGCGCACCTCGGACAGGGTGGTGGAGAACACCACCTTGGGAAGCGGGTTCCACAACCCGATCCATTCCAGCTCCGCCTCGTCCGGGGTGGTCTCCTGCTCGGCGGTCTCCCAGTACAGCATCGTCTCGTACAGCCGCCGCCCCATCACGTGGACGCCGACCTGCCGGATGTCGTCGATCCAGTAGCGGAAGACGTCCGGGAGGGGATCCGACCAGTTGAAATCGCCGTCGGGCCCGACGATGTAGCCGTCGAGCGAGACGTTCATCGAGTAGGTCACGCTGCGCATCGAAGTCCTCCTGGTTGACGGATCCGACCTTACGACCGCCGGGCGAGGCGGAACTCATCGCGACGCGCGCGATCCGGGCGGTTCGCGGTTGGATGAGGCATGGAGTTCTTCTGCTACCACCGTGACCGGCCCGGTTCCTTGCCGCTGCGCCAGGAGCTGGGCGAGGCGCACTGGGCCTACATGGACGGCTACGAGGCGGAGCTGATCGCGCGGGGCCCCACCTTCGCGGCGGACGGGGAGACTCCCACGGGCAGCGTCCACATCGTCGACCTGCCGGACCCCGCCGCGGCCCGGGCGTTCGCCTTCGACGAGCCCAACCAGCGGGCCGGAGTGTACCGGGACGTCCTGCTGCGGCGGTGGCGGAACGTGCTCGGGCGGACCATGTGGGAGTTCCCCGGCGGCCGGTCGGGCGGCAACCGCTACCTCGTGCTCGGCTTCGGCGCGGGGCCGGGTGTGGATCTCGACGTCCCGGCGGCCGTGCGGGACGACCTGATCGCGTACGGGCCGCTGCTGTCCGACGACGGTGCGGTATGGGTGGGTACGGCGGCACTGGTTCGGGCCGTGGACGCGGAGGCGGCGGGTGCCGTATTGACCCGGGACGCGTACGCCGAGGTCGAGGTGCACGCGTGGGAGTTCGGGGGGCGGAGGTGAGGGTTACTCGCCGGCGTGCGTGAGGAAGGCGGACCAGGCGGTGGGGGAGACGCGGAGTTCGGGGCCCTGGCGGTTCTTGGAGTCCCGGATGTGGATGGTGTCGGGGGCAGCGGCTATCTCTACGCAGTCGCCGTCGCCGCTGCTGCTGTAGCTGGACTTGAACCAGGCCAGTTCGAAGCTGCTCATAGGTTTCCTCGCATCCGCTGCAACAGGCTCACGGAGTCTTCGAGGGTGAGAGCCTGTGAACGCATCCTGGCATATCGCCTGTGCAGCACGCTGATCTCTTTCGGGTCAGAGACGAACTGCCCGCCGCGTTGCCCCTCGTTGTAGGCGAACCAGCGATTCTCAGGCGTTTCCAGCAACTGCATGGGGCCCGCCAGGCCTGCATGTGCCCCCTGCGCCAGCGGCATGACCTGGATCTCGACGTTTCGTCGCCCGGCGATCTCCAAGACGTGGTCGATGAGCCCGCGCGTGACCTCCGCACCGCCTGTTCGCCGCAGGAATGTGTGCTCCTCCAGGATGAAGTTGAACGCGGTGTTCGGCCGCTCGCGCAGCAGTCGCTGTCGCTCCACACGAGCTGCCCAACGCTGATCGATCTGTGCGTCGTCCAAGGGCGGCAACTGGTTGGCGAACAACGCCTGGGCGTATGCCTCCGTCTGCAACAAGCCCGGAATCATGCGGCACTCGTACGTGTACAGCGTGATGGCCACCTGCTCCAGCCGGGCCCACCGCCGGAACCAAGCCGCCAGCCCCGGCTGCCGCTCCAGGCACCCCGCCGCCCTCTGTAAGGCGCCGGTCCTGCCGAACACCTCCTCCGCCCGTTGCACGAACTCGGGATCCGGCATCCGCCTCCCCAACTCCACCGAAGCCACCGTGTGTTTGGAGAACCGCACGAGTTCCCCGAACTCCTCCCGGCTCAGCCCGGCGTGTTCGCGCAAGCCCTGGACCACCGCCCCGAACGTCCGCAGACTGTCCGACGACTCCGGCTCGCCACCCGTCCCCACCATGCCATCGACCACGGTCGGTCACCTCCCGCAGCATGGTTACGGCACGTCACCGGTACTGTCCAGTCCGTGACCGCGTACGCTGCCGCAGCGTACGCGGCTCCGGCCTGGAGAAGCGCCGTCCCCGCACGTCACATTGGGCGCATGACAGCGCCGATCAGCCGCAGCACCGCCCAACCTCCGGTCACCGTACGTGTGTTCACCCAGCGCCTCAGCTCCACGCCCCGCGGCGCCCGTCTCGCCCGCCGCCTCACGCTGAACCAGCTGCACTCCTGGGGCATCCCCTACGGCTCGGACGTCTCCGACGCGGTCGGGGCGATCGTGGCCGAGCTGGCGGCCAACGCCGTGACGCACGGGCGCGTGCCCGGGCGGGACTTCGCGCTGCGGCTGGCGCTCGTGCCGGGCCGTGTCCAGGTCGAGGTGGCCGATTCCCGCAGCGGGCCGCCCCGCCCGCCCGCACCCGGTGCCGTACGGCCGCCCCGGCCCCTCGACGAGCACGGCCGCGGGTTCGTCCTCGTCGACGCGCTCGCCGACCGCTGGGAGGTGCTCGACCGCGAGCCGCCCGGCAAGACCGTGCGGGCGGAGGTCGACCTGCCGGAATGGATCGACGTCCCCGGCTCGAAATGACGCGCGGCGCCCCGGCGTTGGTGAGGGCATGACCGACAGACCGACGCCCCGCATCCTGTCCGACGAAGCCCTCTCCGACCTGCTCGCCGCGCAGCGGTTCGGCACGCTCGCCACCGTCAAGCGCAGTGGCCACCCCCACCTGACCACCATGGCGTACAGCTGGGACGCCGAGTCCCGCACACTGCGGTTCTCGACCACGGCCGACCGCGTCAAGGTCACGCACCTGCGCCGGGAACCCCGCGCCGCCCTGCACGTGCAGGGCGGGGACGTCTGGTCGTTCGCCGTCGCCGAGGGGGAGGCGGAGGTCTCCGCAGTCACGTCCGTCCCCGGCGACGCGGTCGGGCGGGAGCTGCTCGCGATGATCCCGGCGGGCGCCGCGCCGCAGGACGAGGACGCGTTCCTGCGGCAACTGGTCGACGAGCGACGGGTCGTGATCCGGCTGCGGGTGGACCGGCTGTACGGGACGGCGCTCGACGTCGAGGGGTAGGGCACCTGCCCGGGGCGGGCGCCCGGTCGTTGCTGCGCGGACCATTGACGCGCAAGGGGTTCGATTCTACGGTCCCGTTCGAACTTGCGAGCACTGTTCGAGATATCGACCAGTTGTGACACCCCCACCGCAAGGAGGACCCCCGTATGAGCCGCACCCCCCTGCGCAGGCGCACCACCCTGCTCGCCCTCCCCGCCGCCGCCCTGCTGGCCCTGATCCCGGGTACGGCGTCGGCCTACCCGGGCCCCGGTCGCGTGACCGGCGACATCGTCACGCACGACCCGTCGATGATCCGCACCTCGTCCGGCCAGTACCTGCTCTACGCCACCGGCGGCGGCATCGCCCACAAGACCAGCGGCGACCGCACCGCCTTCCGCAACGGCGCCGACGCCTTCTCCAGCCGGCCGAGCTGGTGGCGCACCTACTCCTCCGTCCCCGAGGCCTGGGCGCCGGACATCTCCTACCAGGGCGGCAAGTACCTGATGTACTACTCCGTCTCGAAGTTCGGCTCGAACACCTCCGCCATCGGACTGGCGACCTCCACCACCGGCCAGCCGGGCAGCTGGACCGACCAGGGCACGGTCTACACCTCCAACTCCGCCAGCGACTTCAACGCCATCGACCCGAACCTCTTCGTGAACGACGACGGCACGTGGTGGCTGTCGTTCGGCAGTTGGTGGACCGGGATCAAGATGATCCGCATCAACCCCGCCACGGGGAAGCAGCTGGCCTCCCACACCACCCGGTACTCGCTCGCGTCCCGCCCCACCGGGACCAAGGCCGTCGAGGCGCCCTTCATCGTGAAGCGGGGCGGCTACTACTACCTCTTCGCCAGCTACGACACCTGCTGCGCCGGCACCGGCTCCACGTACAAGGTGAAGGTCGGGCGCGCCACCAGCGTCACCGGCCCCTACCGCGACAGGAACGGCGTCGACCTGATGAACAACGGCGGCACGCCCGTCCTCGAATCGCACGGCAGCGTCATCGGCCCCGGCGGCCAGTCGATCCTGAAGGACGCCGACGGCGACCTGATCGTCTACCACTACTACGACGGCAACGACAACGGCACGCCCAAGCTCGGCATCAACCTCCTGAACTGGAGCAGCGGATGGCCCGTCGCCTACTGACCCTGCTGGCGGCCCTGCTGCTGGCTCTGTCCGCCGGGCAGCCGCAAGCGAGCGCCGCCTCCTTCACGAACCCCGTCAAGTCCGTCAAGGGCGCCGACCCCTGGATCTCGTACCACGACGGCAACTACTACCTGGTGACGACCAGTTGGACCGACGTCATCACCATCCGCAAGGCCACCACCCTCGCCGGGCTCGCCACCGCCCCCAGCGTGCAGGTGTGGAAGGGCGACGCCGCCTCGCGCTGCTGCAACATCTGGGCGCCCGAACTGCACTTCCTGGGCGGCCGCTGGTACCTGTACTACGTCGCCGGGCAGAACGTGTCCGACTACAACCCCACCCAGCGCAGCCACGTGCTGGAGAGCGCCGGCTCCGACCCCATGGGGCCGTACACGTACAAGGGGCAGCTCAGCAGCGCGTGGATGCTGGACCCGAGCGTGCTGAACGTGAACGGCCGGCTGTACATGCTGGGCAGCGCCGTCACGGGCGGCACGCAGAACCTCGTCATCGCCCCGATGTCCAACCCGTACACCGTCAGCGGCCCCTACTCGACCATCTCGACCCCCACGTACGCCTGGGAGCGGCAGGGCGGCACCGTCAACGAGGGCGCCGAGGTGCTCCAGCGGGGCGGCCGCACGTTCCTGATCTACTCGGCGAGCGGCTGCTGGACCCCCGACTACAAGCTCGGGCAACTCGAACTGACCGGCTCCGACCCGCTGGCCGCGTCCTCCTGGACGAAGAAGTCCACACCCGTCTTCCAGCGCAGCGACGCCAACGGGGTGTACGGGCCCGGCCACAACGGCTTCTTCACCTCACCCGACGGCCGCGAGAACTGGATCGTCTACCACGCCAACGACGCGGCCTCCGAGGGCTGCGACAACGGCCGGACGACCCGTGCCCAGAAGTTCACCTGGAACGCCGACGGCACGCCGAACCTCGGCACACCGGTGCGGCTCGGCGCCTCGCTGCCCGGGCCTTCCGGGGAACCGTCCAGCGCCTCCACCACGTACACGGTCACCAACCGCAACAGCGGCAAGTGCCTGGACGTGACCGGCGGTTCCACGGCGGACGGCGCCAACGTGGCGCAGTACACCTGCAACGGCAACGCCAATCAGCGCTGGCGCCTGGAGGACCTCGGCGACGACACCCACCGCCTGGTGAACGTCGCCACCGGCAAGGTCCTCGACACCGCCGACTGCTCCTCCGCCGACGGCGCCGACCTGCGCCAGTGGTCGTGGCTGAACAACACCTGCCAGCGGTTCCGCTTCGTGGCCACGGACGGCGGCTTCGTCCGCATCACCAACCAGGCGACGGGCAAGGTGGCGGACGTGGCCGACTGCGGGACGGCGGACGGGGCGGACGTACGCCAGTGGTCATGGCTGAACAACGCCTGCCAGCAGTGGAAGCTGACGGCCGTGTAGCGCCGCCCCCGGGGGTGCGGTGGCCGCCATGGCCCCGCACCCGCCGGCCTACCCCGCCTGCCCCATCCCCGCCGCGTTGGGCCAGCTCTGCGCGGCGGGCCATCCCGTGGCCGGGGCCGGCGTCAGCCCGTTCGTGCCCCTCACCTGCGCGGCCGTCAGGCCCCCACGGGCCGGAACCCCGGGCGGGGTGGGCCCGGTGAACGGCGCGGCCACCGGCTGGGGAGCCGGCTGCGGCACCTGCGGCTGGGGCATCTGCGGCTGCGGCATCTGCGGGACCGGCTGCGGCTGCGGCAGCTGTGCCGCGGCCGGCATCGGCATCCCGCCGCCCGCACCCGCCGGCACGGCGGACGCGGCGGCGGGGAGCGGCATGCCGATGCCGGCGGCCGGGGCGGGGACGGGAGCGGGCATCGGGGCGGGCATCGGCGCGGCGGGCGCCGGCGCGGGGGCGAGGCCCGGGCCGCCGGGACCCGCGCTCGCGGCGGCCGGAACGGGGGCCGGAACCGCCGCCGGAACCGCCGCCGGGCCGGGTCCGCCCGGCCCGGCGGCCATGGCCTGAGCCGCCAGCCCCCGGGTTCCCGCCCCGTTCGTCTCGCTCACCAGCCGGTCCACGGCCGCCGTACCCGAGCTGTAGCTGGTCCCGTTGCCCAGCTCGGGTACGGCGGTTCCCCTCCTGGACGTCCCGTAGAGCACCTGTTCCAGGCCGGACACCAGGCGACGCACGTCCACCTGGGGGCGCACCACGAGCCGCAGGAAGCGGCTGGACGAACCGATCTTGTTGCCGCACTCGCGGACCAGGATCCGGTGCTCGGTGAGCATCCGGTCCCGCACCACGGTGCCCTCCGCGCCCACGGGCAGGCGCACGAAGAGGAAGTTGCCCTGGGACGGGTAGACCGTCAGCCCGGGCAGTGCCGAGAGCTGGCTCGCCATGTCCAGGCGGTCCCGGCGCACCTGCTGCAGGCTCTGCGCGTACTCGGCGCCGTGCTCCTTCAGCATGAACACCACGTGCTCGGCGAAGGAGTTGAGGTTCCACTTGGGCAGCATCGAGCGGACCCGGCCCGCGAGCGCCGGGTTGGCGACCAGGTAGCCGAAGCGGATGCCGTGCAGGCCGAAGTTCTTGCCCAGACTGCGCAGCACGACCACGTTGGGCCGCAGCATCGCCTCCTGCACCACGGACGGTTCGGCCTCGGCGTCCGCGAACTCCAGGAACGACTCGTCGATCACGACGAGGTCGAGGTCGGCCATGGCGTCCATGAACTGCACGACGGCGTGCTTGTGCAGGAAGCCGCCGTCGGGGTTGTTCGGGTTGCAGATCACGGCGACCCGGGTGCCCCGGGCCCGGATGAACTCGGCGTACTGCGCGAGGTCCAGGGCGAAGCCGCTGGACTCCTGCAGCGGGAACATGTCGACCCGCTTGCCGGTCTCCATGGGCTGGTCGGTCCAGCGGCCGAACGTGGGGACGGGGACGGCGAGGGACTCGCGGACCAGCAGGTGGTCGATCCAGGTGATCAGCTCGGTCGAGCCGTTGCCCATGGCCACGCACTGCGGCGGCAGCTGGAGCAGGCTGCACAGCTCGGCCGTGATCGTGTCGGCGCTGCTCGGGTAGTACGTGATGATGTCCCGCAGCCGGGCCGCCATGTCCTCGAACATGGCCGGGGTGGGGAAGTAGGGGTTGCAGGGGATACAGAAGTCCACAGGACCGGCGCCCTCGCCGCCCTCGCGCGTCAGAGCCGCCATCGACGGGCTGTGTGCCGCGGTACTGCGGAACAGCGACGTGACGTTGTCGGCCATGGAACCTCCGTAGGGGGCGGGCCCGTGGGGGACGGCCGGACCCGACGTTCAAGGGCGGCCCGCGCGGGGGAGCGCGGGCCGCCCTTACATACGGAGGCTCCGGTGACGCCGTTCAACCTCTGAGACGGCCCTCAGGAAATTGTGTGCCCCCTGTGAAGACGGCTGAGGGCGGCCCAGTACGGCCGGAGGGGCCGGATCAGTGGCCGAACGTGTGGATCGTGCTCGTCCGGTACGTCTGCCCGGGCCGCAGCACCGTCGACGGGAACGACGGCTTGTTCGGCGAGTCCGGGAAGTGCTGCGTCTCCAGGCACAGCGCGTCGCCCTGCCGGTAGGTGCGGCCGGACGGGCCGGTGAGCGTGCCGTCGAGGAAGTTGCCGGAGTAGAACTGCAGGCCCGGCTCGTTCGTGGCGATCCTCAGCGTGCGGCCGGAGGACGGGTCGCGCAAGGTGGCCACGTGCTCGGGCCGGGCGGTGACGCCCTTGTCCAGCACCCAGTTGTGGTCGAAGCCCTTGGCGGTCACCAGCTGCGGGTGGGAGACGCGGATGTCGCGGCCGATCGGCTTGGCCTTGCGGAAGTCGAACGGGGTGCCCGCGACCCTGGCCAGCTCGCCCGTGGGGATCAGGCCCGCGTCGGTGGGGGTGTAGCGGGAGGCGGCGATCGTCAGCTCGTGGTCCTCGATCGTGCCGCTGCCCTCGCCGGCCAGGTTCCAGTACACGTGGCTGGTGAGGTTGACGACGGTGGCCTTGTCCGTGGTGGCCTCGTAGTCGATGCGCCAGTCGCCGTGCTTGGTGAGGGTGTACGTCACCTTCGTCTTGAGCGTGCCCGGGTAGCCCATCTCCCCGTCGACGCTCGTGTAGTACAGGTACAGGCCGACGTCGGAGCCCTTCACGAACGGCTCGACGTCCCAGACGCGCTTGTCGAAGCCCTTGGCGCCGCCGTGCAGGCTCTGCTCGCCGTCGTTGACGGAGAGCTGGTAGTTCTTGCCGTCGAGCGTGAACTTGCCCTGGCCGATGCGGTTGCCGTACCGGCCGATCAGGGCGCCGAAGTAGGGGCTGTCGGCGACGTAGTCCTCGAGGTTGTCGAAGCCGGCGCTGACGTTGGCGTAGCGGCCGCGGCGGTCGGGGATCTCCAGCGACTGCACGATGCCGCCGTAGGAGAGGACCTTCAGGCGGGTGCCGCCGTTCTCCAGCGACCAGAGGTGCACCTTCGTGCCGTCGGCGAGCTTGCCGAAGAGCGTCTTCACCGGCTTCCTGCCTCCCGTGGCGTGCGCCGTGCCGCCGAGCGTGGTGGCGGCCATGCCCGCCGCCGCGGCTCCCGCGATGACCGTGCGTCTGTTCAGTTCCATGTGTGCGGCTCCCGATGAGGAAAGGGCCCCGCCTTCCGGCGGGGCCCGAGCTGACTTACGAACCGACCTTGCGCTTGTTCCACACGTCGAACCCGACCGCCGCCAGCAGCACCAGGCCCTTGATGACCTGCTGCCAGTCGGTGCCGATGCCGACGAGGTTCATGCCGTTGTTCAGCACGCCCAGGACCAGACCGCCGATGATCGCGCCGAGGACGGTGCCGACACCGCCGCTCATCGACGCGCCGCCGATGAACGAGGCCGCGATCGCCTCCAGCTCGAAGTTGAGGCCGGCCTTGGGAGAGGCCGCGTTGAAGCGGGCGGCGAAGACCAGACCCGCCAGGGCCGCGAGCATGCCCATGTTCAGGAAGACCAGGAAGGTGACCTTCTTGTCCTTCACACCCGACAGCTTGGCCGCCGGGAGGTTGCCGCCGATCGCGTAGATGTGGCGGCCGATGATCGCGTTGCGCATCACGTAGCCGAAGCCGACGAGCAGCACGCCCAGGATGAGCAGCACGATCGGGGCGCCCTTGTAGCTGGCCAGCAGCAGCGTCAGCGTGAGGATGGCCGCGCCGATCGCGACCAGCTTCAGCAGGAACAGCTTGGCCGGCGGGACCTCAAGGGCGAACTCCTGCTGCCGCTTGCGGTCACGGACCTCCTGGAAGATCACGAAGGCGATCATCGCGAAGCCCAGCAGCAGCGTGAGGTTGTGGTAGTTGGTGTTCGGGCCGACCTCGGGCAGGAAGCCGTTGGCGACCTTCTGCAGGCCCTCCGGGAACGGGCCGAGGGTCTGGCCCTCCAGGAAGATCTCCGTCAGACCGCGGAAGATCAGCATGCCCGCCAGGGTCACGATGAACGACGGTATGCCGCCGTACGCGATGAAGAACCCCTGGACGGCGCCCGCGACCGCGCCCACCGCGAGGCACAGCACCACCGCGAGCGGCCAGGGCATGTCCTGTTTCACCATGAACACGGCGGCCATCGAGCCGACGAACGCCGTCAGCGAACCGACCGACAGGTCGATGTGGCCCGCGATGATCACCAGCATCATGCCGATCGCCAGGATCAGGATGTAGCTGTTCTGCAGCACCAGGTTGGAGACGTTGCGCGGCAGCAGCAGGTCGCCGTCGGTCCACACGGCGAACAGCACCACGATCAGGCCCAGCGCGATCAGCATGCCGTACTGCCGCATGTTGCGGCGCATGCCGTCCAGCACCAGGGCCAGCAGGCCGTCGCCCGCGGCTCCTCCGCTCCTGCCCGGCGGCGCGGGGGCCGGGCTCTTGGCGGTCACGTCCGTGCTCATCGGGATACCTCTTTGTCCTTCGTCATCTGACGCATCAGCGATTCCTGGGAGGCCTCGGCCCGCGAGAACTCACCCGTCAGCCGCCCCGCGGCCATCGTGTAGATGCGGTCGCACATGCCGAGCAGTTCGGGCAGCTCGGAGGAGATGAAGACGACCGCCTTGCCCTGGGCGGCCAGCTGGTCGATGACCGTGTAGATCTCGTACTTGGCCCCGACGTCGATACCGCGCGTCGGCTCGTCCAGGATCAGCACGTCCGGACCCGAGAAGATCCACTTGCTGAGGACGACCTTCTGCTGGTTGCCGCCGGACAGCTTGCCGACCGGCTCGAAGACGGTCGGCGCCTTGATGTTCATGGACGTGCGGAAGCCCTCGGCGACCTGCCGCTCCTCGTGCTCGTCGACCACACCGCGCTTGGCGACCTTGCCCAGGGCGCTCAGCGAGATGTTGCGGTTGATGGTGTCGATGAGGTTCAGGCCGTAGTGCTTGCGGTCCTCGGTGACGTAGGCGATGCCGTGCTTGACCGCCTCCGGGACGGTCTTGGTGCGGATCTCCTTGCCGTCCTTGAGGACCGTGCCGCCCGCGTACCGGCCGTAGGCGCGCCCGAAGACGCTCATCGCGAGTTCGGTGCGGCCGGCGCCCATCAGGCCCGCGATGCCGACGATCTCACCGCGGCGCACGTGGAGCGACACGTCGTCGCACACCTTGCGCTGCTGGTCGATCGGGTGGTGCACGGTCCAGTTGCGGATCTCCAGTGCGGGCGCCGCGCCCTCCTCGGGCTCGTGCGGCGTCCGCTCCGGGAAGCGGTGCTCCAGGTCACGGCCGACCATGCCGCTGATGATCCGGTCCTCGGTGGTCTCCGGGGCCTTCACGTCCAGGGTCTCGATGGTCTGGCCGTCGCGCAGGATCGTCACCGAGTCGGCGACCCTGCGGATCTCGTTGAGCTTGTGGGAGATGATGATCGAGGTGATGCCCTGGTTCTTCAACTCCAGGATCAGGTCCAGGAGTTTGCCGCTGTCCTCGTCGTTCAGGGCGGCGGTCGGCTCGTCCAGGATGAGCAGCTTCACCTTCTTGGACAGGGCCTTGGCGATCTCCACGAGCTGCTGCTTGCCCACGCCGATGTCGGCGACCCGGGTGTCCGGGTGGTCGGACAGACCGACCCGGCGCAGCAGTTCGGTGGCGTGCCTCAGGGTCTCGGTCCAGCTGATGATCCCCCGCGTGGCGTGCTCGTTGCCGAGGAAGATGTTCTCCGCGAGGGACAGGTAGGGCACCAGGGCCAGTTCCTGGTGGATGATCACGATGCCGCGTTCCTCGCTGGCCCGGATGTCCTTGAACCGGCAGACCTCTCCCTCGAAGAGGATGTCGCCCTCGTAGGTGCCGTGCGGGTGGACGCCGGAGAGGACCTTCATCAGGGTCGACTTGCCGGCGCCGTTCTCCCCGCAGATGGCGTGGACCTCGCCCTGCCGGACGGTCAGCGTGACGTCCGACAGCGCCTTGACGCCGGGAAAGGTCTTGACGATCGAGCGCATTTCCAGGACGGGTCCCGCCATGGTCGTGCCTTCCAATCAGTGGTGAATCGTCGGTGGGTGGCGGGGCTTACTTGAGGTCGCTCTCCTTGATGTAGCCGGAGTCGACGACCTCCTTCTGGTAGTTGCCCTTGTCGACGGCGACCGGCTCCAGCAGGTAGGCCGGGACGACCTTGGCGCCGTTGTCGTAGGTCTTGGTGTCGTTGACCTCGGGCTTCTTGTCGTTCAGCAGGGCGTCGACCATGTTGGAGGCCACCTTCGCCAGTTCGCGGGTGTCCTTGTAGACGGTCATCGACTGCTGGTCGGCGATGATCGACTTCACCGAGGCGACCTCGGCGTCCTGGCCCGTGACGACCGGCAGCGGCTTGCTCTTGGAGCCGTAGTCGTCCGACTTCAGGGCCGACAGGATGCCGATGGAGATGCCGTCGTAGGGGGAGAGGACGGCGTCGACGCGCTCGGTCTTGTAGGCCGAGGTCAGGATGTCGTCCATGCGCTTCTGGGCGGTGCCGCCGTCCCAGCGCAGGGTGGTGACCTGGTTGAGCTTGGTCTGGCCGGAGCGGACGACGAGCTGCTTCTTGTCGATGTAGGGCTGCAGCACGTTCATCGCGCCCTGGAAGAAGTAGCGGGTGTTGTTGTCGTCGTTGGAGCCGGCGAACAGCTCGATGTTGAAGGGGCCCTTCTTCGAGCCGTCCTTCAGGCCGAGCTTCTCGACGATGTAGCTGCCCTGCAGCTCGCCGACCTTCTCGTTGTCGAAGGAGGCGTAGTAGTCGACGTTCTTCGTGCCGAGGATCAGGCGGTCGTAGGAGATGACCGGGATGTTCGCGTCCTTGGCCTGCTGGAGCACGTTGTTCATCGACTTGTTGTCGATGGCCGCGACGATCAGCGCCTTGACGCCCTGCGTGATCAGGTTCTCGATCTGCGAGACCTGCTGGTCCGGGTCGTCCTCGCCGTAGACCAGCTGGGTCTTGTAGCCCTTGGACTCCAGGTCCTTCTTGACGTTGTTGCCGTCGGCGATCCAGCGCTCGGAGGACTTGGTCGGCATCGAGATGCCGATCGTGCCGCCCTTGGCGCTGTCCCCGCTCTCCTCGCTGCCGCCCTCGCTGTTCTGCCCGCAGGCGGACAGGGTCAGGGCGAGGGACGCGGCTCCGGCTATGGCGGCGAGTGCGGCTCTGCGGTTACGCATGTTGATCATCCTTGATCTGTGTGCAGGGCTCGGTCTGGGAGGCGCGAAGTCGCTCCGGTGGTCGTGCCGGAAAGACCGAGAGGAGGTGTGTGGGATTGTGGTCGGCTGTGTCGTCTTTTGTAAGAAGAGTTTCCGGAACGTTATGACGAGATTTCGAACCGTTGCAGATCGCCGGGCAGTCGCGAGCCCAGCGGCGCCATGTCGCCGTCGGCTCCGTGACGGGCCAGGAGGTCCAGGGCGAGCCGGCCGCGCCGCACGCGTTCCTTCGCGGTGGCCAGGGTCAGTTCCCGCATGTGGTGCCCGTAGGGGTAGATCCCGGGCGCCTTCGACAGGCCGAACTTCAGGTAGAGCGGTGCGCCGCGCCGGATCAGCTCGGCGACCTCGTACATCCGGACGTAACCGCCGAGATCGTCGGGGGCCTCGATGTACATGTCCATGGGAGCGCCGGACACCCGGCGGATCTCGGTGAGGTGATCGAGCGTCAGATCGCTCGGCACGTTCACCGAGTCGGCGCCCAGACGCTCGTAGACGGCGTACGCCGCCGGGTTGACGGGGCCGATCAGCGCGCTCACCTTGAGCGTGGTGTCGGCCGGGATGAGACCGGCCGCGCGGGCCCGGTGCAGCGTCCACAGCACGCCCTCGTCGGCGACGAGCAGGCACTTGACGCCCAGCTCCGTGGCCCGCACCGCGTCCTCGACGCAGCCGGCGACCGCGTCGTGGCCGCGGGCGCGCAGTCCGGCCCCCCGCGAGTCGGTGCGCGTGGAGCCGCCGATGTCCCAGGTGCCGCGCGGACCGGTGAACAGGCAGAGCTCGATGTCGCGTTCGGCCGTCGCCTCCACCATCTCGGTGATCTCGGCGTCGGTCAGCATCCACACCCCGCTGCCCTGGCTGATCCGGTGGATCGGCACGTCCAGCCGCGAGGCCTCCTTCAGGACCACGGCCAGCGCCTCCGGCCCCTCGCACGAGGGGATCTCGGTGCGCCAGCGGCCGCCGCCGGGGAAGGAGTGCGGCGAGGCGTCGGCGGGGTCGAGGGCGGGCGCGTTCAGGCCCAGCGCGGTGAGCGCCGGCTCACCGGGCCTGCGGGCGGCCGGGGCGGAAGCGTCGGTCACAGGAATGTCCTTCAGTTCGGTATTTCGGACGAGGTTCGCGGCTCTGGGTGGGGCACGGCTGGGTGTACGCCGGTACGGGGGCCGTCAGGTCGCCCCCGTACCGGCGTACGACTACGGGCGGAGCAGCACCTTGCCCACCTTGGGATCGCCGGCCCCCACCAGCTCGATGGCCTGCGAGAACTCGGCGAGCGGCAGCTCGTGCGTCACCAGCGGCAGCGGGTCGAGCAGCCCGGCGGCGAACACCCGCACGGTGTGCGCCCAGGCGTCCGGCGGAGCACCGAAGACGGTGTGCACCTCCAGCTGCCGTACGACCAGGTCGGTCGGGTCGAGGCCCTCGGCGCCCGGCGCCGGGATGCCCGTCAGGACCAGCCGGCCCCCGCGCCTGAGCAGGGCGGCGGAGAGCCGGGCGGCGTCCGCGGACCCGGCCGTCTCGATCACCACGTCCACGTCGTCCGGGAGCTGCTCGTCCTTGGTCCGGAAGTCCGTCGCGCCGTACTGCCGCGCCAGCGCCTCACGGTCCCGGCGGGTGCCGACCACCAGCAGCTCCGCGGGCGAGTCGGCCTTCAGGAACTGCACGGCGAACATGCCGAGCGTGCCCGTGCCGACCACGGCGACCTTCTCGCCGGGCCGCGCGTTCGCCTTCAGCGCGGCGGCCGCGACGCACGCGGCGGGCTCCAGCAGCGCCGCCGCCGTGAGGTCGCAGCCGTCCGGCAGGACGTGCAGCAGCCGCGCCGGGAGGGTCAGCGTGGCCGCCATCGCGCCCGGCTGGGTGAACCCGGTCTCCTCGTATCCGGCCGCGCACAGGGTCGTGTCGCCCGCGTGGCAGCGGTCGCAGACCTGGCAGTTGCGGAAGCCCTCGCCGACGACCTTGCGGCCGACCAGGGAGGCGGGGACGTCCGCGCCCACGGCCTCCACCGTCCCGGACCACTCGTGGCCCGGGGTGAGCGGATAGCGCACGTACCCCTCGGGGCGGTTGCCCTGGTACACCTCGCGGTCGCTGCCGCAGATGCCGGACGCGTGCACCCGCACCAGGGCCTCGCCGGCCCCGGGCCGCCGGGGCTCGTGCGGGACGAGACGGTGCTCGCCCGGGGCGTCGATCACTACCGCGGTGCTCACGGGGCGCCTCCGGTTTTCGAAGGTTTCGGTGGCCGGTGCCGGGTTTCCGGGCGCCGGAGGGTCACTGGGTGGCCTTGGGCTTGCGCTGCTCCCAGCCCTCCGCCCAGAGGTCGAAGCGCGCCTGCTGCTGCGGGAACTCCGCGGCGGCGTCGACGTCCAGCTCCACGCCGAGGCCCGGGGCGTCGGACAGGTGGAAGCAGCCGTCCTCCGGGTTCACCTGCGGCGCGCCCTTGACGACCTTCTTGATCTCCGCGTCCGCGAAGTCGTTGAAGTGCTCCAGGATCTTGAAGTTCGGGGAGGTGAACCCGACCTGGAGGGAGGCGGCCGTCAGCACCGAGCCGCCCACGTTGTGCGGGGCGACCAGCATGTAGTGGGTCTCGGCGGTCGCGGCGAGCTTGCGGGTCTCCCAGATGCCGCCGATGTGGCCGACGTCCGGCTGGATGATGTCGACGGCCTGGTTCTCGAACAGCTCCCGGAACTCGATCCGGTCGTGGATGCGCTCGCCGGTGGCGACCGGCATGTCGACCTTGGCGGCGACCTTCTCCAGCGCCTTCAGGTTCTCCGGCGGCACCGGCTCCTCCAGCCACGCCGGCTTGAACGGCGCCAGCTCCTTGGCCAGGCGCACGGCCGTGGCCGGGGAGAAGCGGCCGTGCATCTCCAGCATCAGCTCGGCCTCGGGGCCGATGGCGTCGCGGACGGCCTCGATCAGGGAGACGGCGTACAGGGTCTCCTTGTGGTCCAGCTCGAAGTGGCCGGTGCCGAAGGGGTCGATCTTCAGCGCCCGGTAGCCGCGCTCCATGACCCCCTGGGCGGCCTTGTGGTAGGCCTCCGGCGTCCGCTCGGTGGTGTACCAGCCGTTGGCGTACGCCTTGACCTTGTCGGTGACCTTGCCGCCCAGCAGCTGCCAGACGGGGACGCCCAGGGCCTTGCCCTTGATGTCCCAGCAGGCCATCTCGATCACCGCGATGCCCGACATCACGATCTCGCCCGCACGGCCGTAGTCGCCGTACTTCATCCGCTTGACGAGGTCCTCGACGGCGAACGGGTCGGAGCCGAGAATGTGGTTGGCCTCGGCCTCCCTCAGGTAACCGAGAAGGGCGTCGGTGTGTCCCAGCATCCGGGTCTCGCCGACTCCGGTGATGCCCTCGTCGGTGTGCACCTGGACGTAGGTCAGGTTGCGCCACGGCGTCCCGACCACGTGTGTGCTGATTCCGGTGATGCGCACGGCGGTTGTCCCTCGCAGCTTCGTCGGCTCAGTTTCCGTCAGTGTTCCGTCCGTGTGCCCGTCATGCGATGTTCGAGATTTCGGCACACGTTCGAAATGCTGGCGTGACAGTAAGGACGGGGCGGCGGGGGTGTCAATGGGTCGCGCGCATAACGGTTTCGACAGTTTCGAAACCATCGGCGGGGGGTGTCCCTACAGAACCTTCACAGCTGGATCTAGGAACGTGACCCGCGCGGAACTTAATCTTCCCGCGTCATGGACTACTGCGACCCGTGCCGACGGCACCTCAACGGCGCGCTGGCCTGCCCCGGGTGTGGCACCTCAGCGGAATCGCTGCGCTGGCGTGAGCCGGGGCAGGGCGTGTACGACGACGGCGTCGAAGCCGAAGCCGAAGCCGAAGCCGAAGCCGAGGGCGATGCCGACGCCGAGGTCGCTGAGGGTGCCTCCGGCGACACGTCCGGCGAGGCCGATGACGAGCCCTCGGGGCGTGCCGCGCGCCGGCGTGGTGAGCGTCCGGACGGTGACGGCTCGGGCGGGTCGACCCGGCGGGACCGCAAGGCGGCGGCACACCGTCGGCGCCGGCGCCGGACCCTGTTCGTCGCGGCCGGGTTCCTCCTGGCGGCGGGCGGGCTGAGCCTGGCGGAGCTGGGCATGGACGCGCAGAGGCAGGCACCGAAGCCCGCGGCGGCCGGCGGGGAGTCGGCGGACGGCGAGGCGGTGGAGGCGGAAGCGGACGGGCAGGGAGCGGATCCCGGTGGGAGCGGTGCTCCTGAGGGTTCGTCGGCGAGCCCTTCGGCCAGTGCGTCCGACTCGGCGTCGGCCTCCGCGTCGCCGACGGACGAGACCTCGGAGTCGCCGGGAGGTGACGAGACGTCGAAAAACCCGGAGTCGGCCCCGGTGGGCACCTCTCCGAGTGGGCCGTCCTCGGCCCCGACGGCCACCGCTCCGGCCCCGGCGCCGACCCCCACCTCGGATCCGACGACCCGTCCTCCGGACCCGGACCCGGAGCCGTCTCCGTCGGAGACGTGCGACCGGTTCCTGTGGTGGTGCACGTAGCGCCTGACGGTGGGGTGGTGGTCGGGGCCGCGCCGGGGGGTGTCCGTCCTCGGCACGGCGCGATGGGCTTCTTCACCGACTGACTGGCGTCGACGCGCCAACCGCTGCGGGCGGACACCCCCCGGCACGGCCCCTTCCGTGCGTCGGCGGGTGCGGCAGCGGTACCCCGCTGTGCCGGGTTGCGCACCGAGCCGGTCTCAGCCCAGCATCCCCCGCAGCGCATTCCGCAGAGCGAGCCGCTCCCCCTCCGACAGCCCCGCGAGCGGCTCCCGCGCGAACCGCAGTGACTCCCGCAGGCTCCGGGCCACCCGTCGGCCCTCCTCCGTCGCCGCCGCCACCTTCACCCGGCGGTCCGAGGGGTCCGGGCGGCGCTCGACCAGCCCGCGCGCCTCCAGCCGGTCCACGATCCCGGTCACGTTCGACGGCTCGCACTTCAGCCGCTGCGCCAGCCTCCGCATCGGCAGCGGCTCCAGGCACAGCAGGCTCAGCAGCCGCGCCTGCGCGCCCGTCAGCGCGTGCTCCGCCGCGGCCGACTCGTAGTCCTCGTGGAACCGCGCGACGACCTCCCCGATCAGCTCCACGACCTCGAGCGTCAGGGGATCGGGGCGGCGGTTCGTCCCGCTGCGGGGACTCGGTGTGGTGGAGGCCATGCCATCGAGGGTACCCGGTTGTTTGACAACGTGAAATATTCAGGAGCATGGTTGTTTCAGGTACTGAAACATCCGCCGGAGACCGAAGGAAAGGCGCACCATGACCGACACGCCCACCCTCCCCGCCGTCAGCCGCGAGTGGCACCTGCTCAGCCGCCCGGTCGGCTGGCCGAAGCCCGAGGACTTCGCCCTGGTCGAGGCGGAGGTCCCGCAGCCCGGTGAGGGGCAGGTCCTCGTCCGGAACAAGTACCTCTCCGTGGACCCGTACATGCGCGGCCGGATGAGCGCCGCGAAGTCCTACGTCGCCCCGTTCGAGCTGGGCAAGGTCATGCAGGGCGGCGCCGTCGGCGAGGTCGTGGCGTCGAACGCCGAGGGCATCTTTGCCGGCGACCACGTGCTGCACTTCTTCGGCTGGCGCGAGTACGCCGTCGTCGCCGGGAAGAACGCCGTGAAGGTGGACCCGGAGGCCGCGCCGCTCTCGGCGTACCTGGGCGTGCTCGGCATGACCGGCCTCACCGCCTACGCGGGTCTGCTGCGCACCGCCTCCTTCAAGGAGGGCGACGCCGTCTTCGTCTCCGGCGCCGCCGGTGCCGTGGGCGGCCAGGTCGGGCAGATCGCGAAGCTGAAGGGCGCCTCGCGGGTCATCGGCTCCGCCGGTTCGCAGGAGAAGGTGAAGCTCCTCGTCGAGGAGTACGGCTTCGACGCGGCGTTCAACTACAAGGACGGGCCCGTGAGCGAGCAGCTGCGCGCCGCCGCCCCCGACGGCATCGACGTCTACTTCGACAACGTGGGCGGCGACCACCTGGAGGCGGCCATCGGCTCCCTCAACGAGGGCGGCCGGATCGCGGTCTGCGGCATGATCTCCGTCTACAACAACACCGAGCCCGCCCCGGGCCCGCGCAACCTGGCCCGCCTCATCCAGACCCGCGGCCGCATCGAGGGCTTCCTGGTCGGCGACCACTACGACCTGCAGCCGCAGTTCGTCCAGGAGGTCGCCCCGTGGGTCGCCTCGGGCGAGCTGAAGTACCGCGAGACGGTCGTCGAGGGCATCGAGAACAACCTGGAGGCGTTCCTGGGCGTCCTGCGCGGCGACAACACCGGGAAGATGATCGTCAAGCTCTGACGGCCACCGGCCCCTCTGTGCGTGTGTTCCGGCATGCGGTAGTTTCTTTCCGAATCCGTCCCGGCCCGGGCGCGAGCCGCGGCGGACGACCGAAGGAACACCACCGCATGCCGATTCAGCAGTCCGACGTCCTGTACACCGCCGTGGCGACCGCCCGGAACGGGCGCGACGGGCGGGTGGCCACCGACGACGGCAGGCTCGACGTCGTCGT
This sequence comes from Streptomyces sp. NPDC085931, assembly GCF_044540565.1. Lineage (NCBI taxonomy): Bacteria > Bacillati > Actinomycetota > Actinomycetes > Kitasatosporales > Streptomycetaceae > Streptomyces > Streptomyces sp. NPDC085931. The sequence goes on along the minus strand of NZ_JBITSK010000010.1, from coordinate 274,823 downwards.
CAACCCGCCCGAGGAGATGGGCGGGAGCGGCGCCGGGACCAACCCGGAGCAGCTCTTCGCCGCCGGGTACAGCGCCTGCTTCCAGGGCGCCCTCGGTGTCGTCGCCCGCCAGGAGGGCGCCGACCTCACCGGTTCGACCGTGACCGCGAAGGTCGGCCTCGGCAGGAACGGGGAGGGGTTCGGGATCATCGTCGAGATCTCGGCCGACATCCCCCGGGTCGACCGGGGCACCGCCCGGTCGCTGCTCGAGAAGGCCCACGAGGTGTGCCCGTACTCGAAGGCGACGCGCGGGAACATCACCGTGACGCTGGTCTGAGGACCGTCGTTGCGTACGCGGAGGCCGCATCCCTGGACGTGGGGTGCGGCCTGCGTCCGTGCCCGGGGTCAGGCGGCGAGCGCGGCCCGGTGGACCGCCCGCGCCAGCCGGTCGTTCTCCGGCGCCGCGCCGCCCGGGAAGGCGAACCGGCGGCGCGTGTAGCCGTACGCCAGACCGCTCCACGGGTCCGCGAAGGCCTGCGAGCCGCTCGCGCCGCTGTGCCCGATCGTCCCGGCGCCGAGGAACGGGTGCCACGTGTCAGCGGTCGCCTGGAAGCCCAGGCCGAACGCCCGGTGGGACCGGGCGACCAGGTCGTACCCGGCCGAGTGCACCTGGCCGAACTCCGCCACCGTGTCCGGCTTGAGCAGCGGAGCCCGGCCGTCCAGCTCGCTGATCGCCGCCGCGTACATCCCGGCCAGGCCCCGCGCGGACGCCACCCCGCCCACCGACGCCGGGCCCTTGGCGCGTACCAGCGGCGTGTTGGGCAGCGCGGCCAGGTCGGCCGGCTCCGCCGCGTTGCCGTTGAAGGCGATCGAGGCGAGGGTGTGCGGACCCGTGGGCGCCGCGTCGAGCAGGGCCTGCTGCCGCGGAGTCGGGGCCATCGGCTGCGTCGTACGGAAGCGGGGTTCCTGCGAGGCGGGCAGGCCCAGGTGGAAGTCCAGGGCGTACGGGGTCCGGATCCGCTCCTGGTAGACCTCCTGCAGCGTGCGGCCCGTGGCCCGGCGCACCACCTCGCCGACCAGCGCGCCGATGACCAGCGCGTGGTAGCCGAACGCCGTGCCGGGGCGCCAGAACGGCCGCTGGTCCGCGAGGCGTTCGGCGAGCTGGCGGTCGTCCGCCAGCTCCGCGAGCGTGAAGCCGGTGTCCGTGCCGACCACGCCCGCCCGGTGCGCGAGCAGGTCGCGCAGGGTCAGCGCCCCCTTGCCCTCGGCCGCGAACTCCGGCCAGTAGTACGTCACCTTGCGGTCCAGTTCGAGCGTGCCCTCCTGGACGAGGAGCGCCGCCACCAGGTAGGCGGCGCCCTTGGTGGAGGAGAACACGCCGTACAGGGCGTCCGCCTCGGTGCCCGCCCACAGGTCGACCACCCTGCGCCCGTGGACGTAGGCGCACAACTGGCCCTCGTAGTCCGGCCGTTCCCCGGCCACGAACGCGGCGAACTCCTCGCGTACGTCCTCGAAGCCGTCCGCCACGGTGCCGTGGATCTCCTGCGTCATCCGCTCTCCTCAACCGAACCGCTGTGTGCCACTGTGAACACTGCCCTCGCCACCTGCGCGAATTCCCCCTTGGGGTGGTCCCGGAAGAGTGGTTCCGTACCGAACAGCACCGTCCGGTCGCCGCTGACCACGGCCGCCCGCCCGGCCGCCGCGTCCGGGCCGCCGGAGCCGTCGCGCAGCGGACGCCAGTGCCCGGACAGCAGCGGATTCCCGTTCGCATACGCCTGTTCGACGCGCACCCCGGCGCCCAGCCCGGTGAACCAGAGCGGGGCGTAGACGAAGCTGTGGTCCGGTGCGCCCCGGGTGAGCGGGCCCGGGTTGGTCACCCGCACCACGCCGTTCGCGTCCCCGTTGCCCGCCACCGGCGTGACGGCCAGCCGGCCCGCCGCCGCGTTCAGGGCCGCTCCCGCCGCGCCCCGGCCGACCAGGCCGTGACCGTCCAGGAACGCGTCCAGGGCGCTGCGGGCGGGCGCCGTGAGCCGCGCGCGGTCCAGGCCGGCGGAGACGAACAGCACGTCCGTGCCGGACCAGTCGAAGCCCGCGTTCAGCACGGCCGTCGAGACCGGCGTGACGTCGAAGCCCATCTCCCGCAGCGCGAACAGCTCACCCGGGGTGACCGCTGCGGCGACGCGCGGGCGGCGCAGCGGGGTGGTGCCGGTGAGCCGGGTGGCGGTGAAGGCGACGTCGTGCGTCCGGGCGGCGGTGAGCGCCTCGCGGCGGGCCGCGGCGGGCACGAGCGCGCTGCCGTCCGGGGCCTGGCGCACGGTGACGCCGTGCCGGAGCAGGGAGTTGAGGGCCGCGATCTCGCGCGGGTCGTCCAGGCGCAGCCGGAGGTCGCCGTGCGGGGCCACGCGGGCGACGGGGGCCGCCTCGGTCACCGGGCGCAGGGGCGCGCCCCGCAGGCTGCCCGACGCCACCGGCTCGACCGTGGCGCCCCACAGCCGGCCCAGGCTCCAGCCCGAGATGTCGTACATCACCGACACGTCGGCGCTGATGTCCCGGCCGTCGGCCAGCAGCACGTTCGCCATGCCGCGCTTGGGCTGGTGCAGGTCCACGACGTACGAGCCCGCGGCGTGGGTCCGCCCGGCGAGCCGGAACGGGCGGGTGGCGCGGGTGACGCGGACGTCATGGGCGAGCAGGTGGTCCACCAGGCGCGCGGCGGCCGGGGCGGAGCGCTGCGCGCGCGAGGTGCCCGGCGGGATGACGTAGGCACGCGGGAAGTCGGTGGTGTAGACGTCCTCCGGGCCGATGCCGGGCACGCCGGGCACCGTCTCCGGCGACACCGGCACCTGCGGGGCGCCGGCGGCACCGCGGCGGAAGACCTCGATCTGGTCGGCGATCAGCGTCGCGCGCCGCTCCCGGACGTGGTCCAGGGTGGCGCCGATCGCCGCGCCCGCCACGGCGGTGTTGACCGCCGAGCGGCGGCGCAGCTCCGCCACGGGCAGCTCGTCGTACTCCTCGTTGTTGACCGCCAGCGGGATCTCCACGGTGTGGGCGGCCACCGTGCCGTGGAAGGCCGCGTACTGCGGGGTGAAGATCGGCGGCCAGTCGTCCCAGCCCTCCTCCTGGTCGCGGAAGGGGATCTGCGCCGGTTCCACGCCGTCCTTCCCGGGCGTGTACCCGAGGGCGTTGACGGCGGACTCCATGCCGAGGGCGTTGGCGTAGGTGTTCTTCAGGAAGAGGTCGTACTCGTAGTTCTCGCCGTGCGGGGGAGTGGTGGGCTCGATGAGGGTGCCGTTGACGTAGCCGTGCAGGTCCAGCAGGACGGCCGGCTGGGTGTCGAGCTGGATCCGCCGCATCGCGCGGGACTCGGGCTGCGAGGCGGTGACGAAGTCCCGGTTCAGGTCGAAGCCGTTCGCGTTCGCCCGGGTGCCGGCGATCCGGCCGTCGGGATTGGCGGTGACGTTGAAGTACAGGCGGCTGTGCGCGAGGAGGTCCCTCGTCCGGGTGTCATCGGCGGTCGCGAGACGTTCGATGACCTTCAGGGAGGCGTCCGTGCCCTCCCACTCGTTGCCGTGGATGTTGCTGTTGACGAAGACGGGGGTCTTGTAGGAGCGCTTGATCTCGGGGGACTTGGCCGCCGCGGCGGGCGCGTTCTCGATGAGGTCGCGCATCCGCCGCTGGGCGCGGGCCTCGCGTGCGGTCTCCGGGGCGGTGACGGTCACGAGGTAGAGGCGGTGCCCGCCGGCCGAGCGGCCCGCCACCTCCACGCTCACCCGGTCCCCGAGGCGTTGCAGGGCGTTCAGCCTCGGCGCGATCCCGTGGTACGGGACGAGCCCCAGCTTCAGGGACTTGTCGCCGGGGTTCGCCGGGTCGGGGGCGAGGACCTGCCGGCGGGGGTAGCCCCGGGTGTCCGTCGTGGTGGAGGTCGCGTCGGGCGCGGCCAGGGCCCGCCGGGCCGCGCTCTCGGGCGCCCGGGCCGCCCGGGCGTCGACGGGGGCGCCCTCGCGGGTGACCGGCCCGGGTTCGGCGCCCGCGGTGCCGGGGGCGAGCAGGAGCGAACCCGCCGTGGCGAGGCCGAGGACGGCGATCAGTGCGGGTCTCGCGGGAACGGCTCTCGTGGTGCGCACGCGTACCTCCTGGGGGCTTCCTGAGATCGGTACGGCGAGGTGTACCGGTTCGACTCAACGGCAACAAGGGCGCGTTGGCGTCCCCCGTGACCCGGACGGCCGCGTCGGCGGCCCGTGCCGCGACCCGGGCGGCCCGTGACCCCGGTGTGACCGGAGCGCGTCAAGGACGCGACAGGGGCCCGGATAGGGTCGTTCCATGCGCGATCTGGGGACGGGTTTCGGTTACCTGCTCAAGGGCCAGCGGTGGGTGGCCCGGCACGGCAGGAGTTACGGCTTCGGGCTGCTCCCGGGCCTGATCACCCTGGTGCTCTACGCGGCGGTGCTCGTCGCGCTGGGGCTGTGGGGACAGTCCGCGGTCACCTGGGCGACGCCGTTCGCCGACGACTGGTCGAGCCCGTGGTCCGGGCTCTTCCGCGGCTTCCTGACCGTCGTGCTGTTCGCCCTCGCGCTGCTGCTCGCCGTCGTGACCTTCACCGCCGTGACGCTGCTGATCGGGCAGCCCTTCTACGAGAACCTCTCCGAGAAGGTCGACCGGGACGTGTCCCCGGACGGGCACGCCCCCGAGTCCGGGCTGCCGCTGTGGCGGGAGCTGTGGATCTCCGCCCGTGACAGTCTCCGGATCGTGGTGCGGGCCGCCCTGTGGGGCGTGCTGCTGTTCGCGTGCGGCTTCATCCCGGTCGTCGGCCAGACGGCCGTGCCGGTGATCGGCTTCTTCGTCACCGGGTTCTTCCTCACCGAGGAACTGACCGCCGTCGCCCTCCAGCGCCGCGGCGTTCAGCTGCGCACCCGTCTCACGCTGCTGCGGGCCCGCAAGACCCTGGTCTGGGGCTTCGGCACCCCGCTGGCGGTGTCCTTCCTGGTGCCGTTCGTCGCGGTGTTCCTGATGCCGGGCGCGGTGGCCGGCGCCACCCTCATGGCGCGTGAACTGCTGGGGGAGGACACCCGCAAGGGCGATGAGGGCGGCGGCGACCAGGCGGTCACGACGCTTCCGCAGCCACCTTCAGGATCGTCCTGACCTGCGCGATGATGTCCAGCCGGTTGCGCACGAACTCCGGGTCGGTGACCTCGGTGGTGTTCCCGGCGCCGAACTGCAGCACCGGCGTGTGCACGTGCCCGCCCGGCAGCACGTCGTGCAGCCCGAGCCGGTCGCGCAGCAGGGTCGCCCGGTAGGCGATCTCGTTGGACAGGTAGTCCCCGCCGCCGCCCGCCCGCGCGGTCGAGCCGGGGGTCGGCCCCTCGGGCCGTACGACGGGCTCGGTGCCGCCCGCCGGGATCTCGGTGACGCTCGTGTTGTCGTACACCGGGAAGCGGCCGGTGGGGGCGGCGACGATCGCCGCGTACGGCAGCGTGGTCGTCGTCCACTGCGGCTGCGAGGCGGGGTCGGTGACGGGGACGGTCTCGGTGCGCCCGACGTTCTCGTTGTCGCCGAAGCCGCCCCGCCAGGCCCCGTTGGTCCGCTCGATGTCGAACCGCCCGACGCGGCCCTGGCTCACGGTGGTGAACAGATCGACCTTTCCGAGGTGCGGTCGCAGGGTCCGCTCCACGGTCCCTGCGGTGAAGTCGCGCCAGCGCACCGGGAACACGGCCGTCTCGATCCGTGCCGGGCCGTCCGCGGTCTCGACGACCGTGCCGTCGAGGGCGAGCGCGGTGGCGCCGGAGGGGTTGGAGATGCGGATGTCCCGGTCCAGGGTGAACGGGTCGAAGCCGGTGAGCAGGATCCGCTTCACGCCCTCGCCGTGCGGGTAGCGAACGGCGGTCCGGCCGCGTGAGGTGCGCTCCAGCTCGTCCAGCAGCGCGGCCCGCTGCCGGCCGGTCAGCCCGAACTCCGGCTCCCAGGTGCGCACGTCACGGCTCATGCCCAGCCGGGCCCAGTACAGCGGACGGTCGTCGTCCCGGCTCAGGTCCCCGCCCGCGGGTCCGCGCCCCTGCGCCCGGTCCACCGCCCGCCGCCACAACTGCGCCCCCTCGCGGGAGACGGCCCGGCGGGCCTCCCCGTAGGAGCGGGCCGCTTCGAGCGCCCGGGCCAGGCGCGGGGCCACGGTGTCGAATCCCGAGCGGCGCAGGATCTCCTGCGGGGCGGCGCGGTCGAGCCGCTGTTCCTCGACGGTGGGGGCGGGGGCCGCCTCGGCGGCGCTCGCGGAGGGGGCAGCGGTCAGACCGGTCAGCAGCGCGAGGCCGAGGACGCCGAGGCGAACGCGTATGGAGTTCAAGGGGGTTGAGCCCTTCCGTCACGGTGGGGGTGGCGTGGTGCCGGACGGCGGAAGTATCGCGTGACGGGAGCGGTCCACGCCATGGGGCTCAGCCGGGGATCCGCCGGGTCGCCTCCCGCAGCGCGCCCAGGAAGGCCGCGACGGCCGGCGCGGGGGGCCGTCCCCGCACGGTCGCCGCGTACACCGCCCGGGCCGGTGCGCCCTCGTCGGTCACCCGCAGCAGCCTGACGTCCGGCCGGACGGACGCGGCGGCGAGAGCCGGCACCAGCGCCACCCCGAGCCCGGCGGCGACATAGCCCTGCTTGGCGGTCCACTCGCCGACGACGTGGGTCACCCGCGGCCGGAACCCCTGGCGCAGGGCCGCCTCCAGCAGGGTGCCCTCGGGGCGGGCGCTGCCGGAGATCCAGTCGGCGTCCGCGAAACGGCCGAGCGGCACCGGGCCCCGCCGCCCGGCGAGCGGGTGATCCGCCGCCACCGCGACGTACAGCGGCTCGTCGAGCAGGTGGTGGAGTTCGTACGACTCCAGCGGGGCGCGGCCGGTCGTCGACACCACCGCGAGGTCCAGGTGACCGGCCGTGAGCCGGTCCAGCAGGGCCGGGGTGAAGCCCTCCTCGCGGGAGACGTGAACTCCGGGGCGCCGGGTGCGGAAGAGAGCCAGGGCATGCGGCACCAGGGCCGCGTCCGCGGTGGCGAAGGCGCCGAACCGGAGCCGGCCGGCCGCCGCCTCCCGCAGGGCGCCCAGCTCCCGCCGGGCCTGGTGCAGCGTGGCCACGACCGTCTCCGCGTGCGGCACCAGCGACCGTCCGGCCTCCGTCAGCCGGACCCCGCGCGGCAGCCGGTCGAACAGCGGCTCACCGCCCAGCCCGGCCTCCAGGGAGGCGATCTGCCGGGACACCGCGGACTGCGTCCAGCCCAGCGCCCGGGCGGCCACGGTGAACGAGCCGTGCCGGGCGACCTCCAGGAAGACGCCCAGCCACACCGTGGACAGCTCCGGCGTCGAGTCATGCGTAACGGGCATGGCGGCCATGCTAGACATTCGCTTGTCGCATCGATGACGGTCCGCCTAGCGTCGCCCGCATGCAGATCACCCTCGACAACCCCGCCTCGGCGCCCCAGCCCCTGAGCCCGTACTACTCCCAGGTGGCACGCCTCGAACACGCCGACGGCAGCGCCCTGTTGTTCGTCTCCGGACAGATCGCCGAGGGCGCCACGCTCGCGGAGCAGACTCGCGGCGTCTTCGAGACGCTCACCGCGCTGCTGCGGGCCCACGGCGCCACCCTGGCCGACATCGTCGGCATCCGCACGTATCTGACCGACATCTCCCGGCTGGAGGAGTACGGCGCCGTACGGCGCGAGTTCCTCACCGGCACGCCGCCGACCAGCATGACCTTCGAGGCCGCGCGGCTCTTCCGCCCGGAGGCGCAGGTGGAGGTGGAGGCCGTGGCGGCCGTGCCCGCCCGGTAGGGTCAGTCGCCGCTCTCGCCCAGCAGCGTCACGAAGTCCCGGAACGCCGACGCCATGTCCACCGACTCCGGGTCCAGCAGCCACTGGTACTGCAGCCCGTCCAGGATCGCCACCAGCAGCGGGGCGGCCCGCTCGGGGGTGAGGCCGCCCGGCAGGCGGTCGCCGTACTCGGCGCGCAGCACCTCGGCCATGCCGGCGCGGACCCCGACGTAGCGCTCGGTGAAGTAGCCGCGGGCCGGATGCCCCTCGGTGACACTCTCGCCGAGCAGCGCCGAGAAGGTCTGGACGATGGCGGGGCGCATCGCGTTGTACTCGACCAGCGAGGCCAGCAGGTCCAGGCGCAGCCGGCCGGCGGGCAGCGCGTCCCAGCGGTCCCGCTCCTGCAGGACCGCGACGAGCAGCGCCTCCTTGGTCGGGAAGTGGTGCAGCAGGCCCTGCTGGGTGAGCCCGACCCGCTCGGCGACCGCCGCCAGGCTCGCTCCCCGGTAGCCGCGCTCGGCGATCACCTCCAGAGCGGCCCGCACGATCTCCGCGCGCCGCTCCTCGCTCCTCGTCCTGGCCGTCATGGCGTCACCGTACGACACCCCGAACACCTGAACATCACGGCCATGTAACGAAACCTACCGCGTCACAGGTTCCGGGTGCACGATGGTGACATCCAGCGGCTTTCGACGTGGAGGTGCCGACGTGACGCAGGCAGCGGAGGAACGGCGCGAGGCGGCCGTCGAGGCGGCCCTCGGCAAGCTCGACCTGGACGCCAAGGCGCGGCTCCTGGCGGGCCAGGACATGTGGAGCCTGCCCGCGCTGCCGCAGGCCGGCCTCGCCTCGCTGGTCATGTCCGACGGCCCGATCGGCGTCCGCGGGGTGCACTGGAGCGCCGACGACCCCTCCGTCGCCCTGCCCTCCCCGACCGCCCTCGCCGCCACCTGGGACCCGGACCTCGCCCACCGCGCCGGCGTCCTGCTCGCCCAGGAGGCCCGCCGCAAGGGCGTCCACCTCCTGCTCGCCCCCACCGTCAACCTGCACCGCTCCCCGCTCGGCGGCCGCCACTTCGAGGCCTACAGCGAGGACCCGTTCCTCACCGGCCGGATCGGCGCCGCGTACGTCCGGGGCGTCCAGTCCGGCGGCGTCGGCACCACCGTCAAGCACTTCGTCGCCAACGACGCCGAGACCGACCGCCTCACCGTGAACAACCTCGTGAGCGAACGCGCCCTGCGCGAGCTGTACCTGGCCCCCTTCGAGGCGATCGTGGCGCACGCCCGCCCCTGGGGCATCATGACCGCCTACAACTCGGTCAACGGCCCGACCATGACCGAGCACCGCCACCTGGTCGAGGACGTCCTGCGCGGGGAGTGGGGCTTCGACGGCGTCAACGTCTCCGACTGGACCGCCGCCCGCTCCACCACCGGCGCCCTCACCGGCGGCCTCGACATCGCCATGCCCGGCCCCGGCACCGTCTACGGGGAGAACCTCGCCCGGGCCGTGCGGGCCGGCGAGGCCGACGAGACGCTGGTCGACGAGGCCGTCCGCCGCGTGCTGCGCCTCGCCGCCCGGGTCGGCCTCCTCGAGGGCGCCGAACCCGTCGTCACCACACCGCCCCCGGACACCGACGGCGCGGCCCTCGCCCGCGAGATCGCCCGCCGCTCCTTCGTCCTCGTCCGCAACGAAGGCGGCGCCCTGCCGCTGAAGCCCGGCCGGGTCGCGCTGATCGGCGCCGCCGCACGCGACGCCCGCGTCCTCGGCGGCGGCTCCGCCACCGTCTTCCCGGCCCGGACCGTCTCCCCGCTCGACGGCCTCACCGCCGCCCTGCCCGAAGGCACCCTCACCTACACGCTCGGCGCCGACCCCAACACCGAACTCCCCATCGCCGGCCAGGGCTTCGAGCTGCGCGCCGTCTGCCGGGACGCGGCCGGCGAGGTCCTCGGCACGCGCTCGGCCCCCAGCGGCCACATCCAGTGGATGGGCGCCGACCTCCCCGAGGGCGTCACCCACGACACCCTGCACAGCGTCGAACTGACCGGCACCTTCACCCCGCGCGAGACCGGCACGCACACCTTCGGCATCAAGGGCCTCGGCCCCTTCCGGCTCACCGTCGCGGGCACCACGTACTACGACGACGTCCAGCGCCCGGACGGCGACGACCCGTTCCTCACCTTCTTCGGCCCGCCCGTGCCGCACGCCCGGGTCGGCCTCACCGCCGGGGAACCCGTCGAGGTCTCCCTCACCCACACGGTTCCGCCGCCGGACGGCGGGTCCATGCGGGTCATCGGCTTCACCCTCGCCCACCAGGACCCGCAGCGCGACCCCGACGACCTGATCGCCGAAGCCGCCGAGGCCGCCCGGGCCGCCGACACGGCCGTCGTCGTGGTCGCCACCACCGAACGCGTCGAGTCCGAGGGCTTCGACCGCACCGACCTGCGCCTGCCCGGCCGCCAGGACGACCTCGTACGCGCCGTCGCCGCCGCCAACCCGAACACCGTCGTGGTCGTCAACTCCGGCTCCCCGGTCGAGCTGCCCTGGCGCGACGACGTCGCAGCCGTGCTGCTGTCCTGGTTCCCCGGCCAGGAGGGCGGCGCGGCCCTCGCGGACGTCCTCACCGGCGTCCACGAGCCCGGCGGACGCCTGCCCACCACCTGGGGCTCCCTGGCCGACGCCCCGGTCACCCGGGTCGTCCCCGAGAACGGCGAACTCCCCTACGAGGAGGGCGTCTTCATCGGCTACCGCGCCTGGGAGAAGCACGGCCGCACCCCCTCCTACCCCTTCGGCCACGGCCTCGGCTACACCGACTGGACCTACGAGTCCGTCGAGGTCGCCGAGGCACCGGAGGCAACCACCGCGAAGGTCCGCCTCCGCAACACCGGCGACCGCCCCGGCCGCGAGGTCGTCCAGCTCTACCTCGCCCCCCGCGAGCCCGGCCCCGGCCGCCCGGCGCGCTGGCTGGCCGGCTTCGCGGGCGTCGAGGCCGCCCCCGGCGAGACGGTCGAGGCGCGGGTCGAACTGCCCCGCCGCGCCTTCGAGATCTGGGACGAAGCGACCGGTTCGTGGTCGTGTGTGAAGGGTTCGTACGAGATCCAGGTCGGACGCTCGATCACCGACCGCAGGATCACCGCGACGATTAACGTCTGATCCGGGACACGTTCCCCACTCGGCAGCCCCGGTCCGGGACCTGACCTCCGGACCGGGGCTCAGAGCCGCTCACCGGCCCCGTCTGCCGGACCGCTCAGCGGGTGCCGAAGGCGTACACCGTCTCCGAGCGGAACACCTCGCCCGGCCGCAGCACGGTCGTCGGGAACTCCGGCCGGTTCGGCGAGTCGGGGAAGTGCTGGGTCTCCAGCGCGACACCGTCGCCGGGCGCGAACGGCTCGCCCAGGTGGTCGCCGGTGTACAGCTGCAGCCCGGGTTCGGTGGTGGCCACCGTCAGCACCCGCCCCGACGCCGGGTCGTGCAGCTCGGCGACCTCCACCGGAGTGTCCGTCACGCCCTTGTCCAGCACGAAGTTGTGGTCGTAGCCGCTGGTCACCTTGCGGGCCGCACGGAAGTCGAACCGCGTGCCGGACACCTCCCGCGGGCCGCCGGCCGGGATCAGGTCCGCGTCGACCGGCGTGTACCGGGAAGCCGCCAGCCGCAGTTCATGACCGGCCGCGTCACCGGAACCGGCCAGATTGAAGTAGCTGTGGTTCGTCAGGTTCACCACGGTCGGCGCGTCCGTCACCGCCTCGTACGCGATCCGCAGCGCCCCGCTCTCCAGCAGCGCGTACGTCGCCGACACCGCCAGCCGCCCGGGGAAGCCCTCCTCGCCGTGCGGACTGACCCGGGACAGGCGCACACCGTGCTCGACCGGGCTCACGTCCCACACCCGCTTGTCGAAGCCCCGCACCCCGCCGTGCAGCGAGTTCGGCCCGTTGTTCGCCTCCAGCGCGTACGTCCGCCCGTCCAGCGGGAAGCGGCCGCCGGCGATCCGGTTGGCGTACCGCCCGACGAGGGCACCGAGATACGGCTCCGGACGGGCGAGGTACCCGTCGAGATCGGGGAACCCCAGCACCACACCGGCGACCCGCCCGGCCCGGTCCGGCACTTCGACCGACTGCACGATCCCGCCGTACGACAGCACCCGCACCCGTACACCCGCCCGCTGAAGGGTCCAGCGGTGCACCGGGGTCCCGTCGGGAAGTGTGCCGAAGAGTTCGCTCATGCGCCGAACTCTAAGTCAGGGGCTTGTCCGCAGTGACGGTGCGGTACGCGATCTCCGCCAGCCGGGCCTGCCCGTTCACGCTCGGGTGGAAGTAGTCCCAGCGGCTCAACTGGGCCGTGCCGAAACGGTAGTCGTACACCGCCCCGCCGTCGAAGCGGCACCGCTCGTCCCGGGCGCAGACCTCCTCCAGGACCTTGTTGTAGTCCTCCACGCGCTGCTGCACCCTGTCGCGCCGCTGGGTGGCCGACGCGTCCAGGGCCTGCGCATCGCCCAGCATCGACGGGCAGACGCCCAGCTGCCAGACCTGCCTGGCCATCGCACTCGAACGGCCCGCGGACCACAGCCGCTTCAGATCGGGCACGCTCGCCACGAACACCTGGGTCCTCGGCAGCGCCTTGCGCAGGGAACGCAGCGCGTCCTCGAAGTCGGCACGGAAGGCGGAGACCGGGGTCATCGCCGAGGGCGTGGCCCGGCAGGCGTCGTTCGCCCCGATCAGCACCGTCACCAGCTGCGGTTCGTGCCGCACCGCCCGGGCCAGCTGCCCGGGCAGGTCGGCCATCCGCGCGCCCGTCACGGCGTGGTTCCAGCTCCGCCGGGCGGCCCCGCTCCTGCCCAGCAGCCGCACCGCCAGCGAGTCCACCTCGGGGCTGGTGCCGGTCGCCCAGGACGCCTCCGGACAGTCCGACAGCACGTCACAGGCGTCGAAGGCGCGCGTGATGGAGTCACCGACGGCGGCGACGGAACTCGGACTGCGGTCCCACCGGGGCGTGGGCTTCGCAGACGGTACCGGCCGCTCGGACGGGGCCGCCGAGTCGCCGCCCACGGCGTCACACCCGGCCACGCCCAGCACGGCCGCGGCGACCACGGCGAGCACACCCCGTGCGCGATGGCTCCGCGTCCGCATGTCTGATCCGTCCCCTCGCCGTCCGGTCCCTGTCTGCCCAACCCATGACGACGCCCGAGGGTTCCCGGCCGATCAGGTGCAACGGCTCACACCCGTACAAGCGTCCCCCTGGGTGAATGGCGGGAGTTTCCCGGCACCCGGACCGACCGTACGTCACACTCCTCGCGCCCCCGCACGGTAGCCTCGCCATCAACGTGACCCGCCCGGTCACCGCCGTTCCGCCTGTTCCAAGATGGTCCGCTCTGCCCGGAGGTTCCGGTGACGACACGTGGAGTTCTGTACGTGCACTCCGCGCCGCGCGCGCTGTGCCCGCACGTCGAGTGGGCCGTCGCCGGGGTGCTCGGCACACGCGTCAGCCTGGACTGGATCCGGCAGCCCGCCTCGCCCGGCACCTGGCGCTCGGAGTTCTCCTGGCAGGGCCAGGTGGGCACGGCGTCCAAACTGGCCTCCGCGCTGCGCGGCTGGCACCTGCTGCGCTTCGAGGTCACCGCGGAACCCTGCCCCACCGCCGAGGGCGAGCGCTACAGCTGCACCCCCGACCTGGGCATCTTCCACGCCGTCACCGGCATGCACGGCGACATCCTGATCCCCGAGGACCGGCTCAGAGCGGCCCTCCAGCGCAGCCGGCAGGGGGAGACCGACCTGGAGGCCGAGCTGAACAAGCTGCTCGGCAAGCCCTGGGACGACGAGCTGGAGCCCTTCCGCTACGCGGGCGAAGGCGCCCCGGTGCGCTGGCTCCACCAGGTGGTCTGATCCCCGCTCGCACGTACGCGAAGGGCCCCCACCCGCAGGTGGGGGCCCTTCACGTGGAACGAGTGGGAGGCCGGGCTTCTCAGACGGTCCGGAACGCCAGCACCACGTTGTGCCCACCGAACCCGAACGAGTCGTTCAGCGCGGCGATCCGCCCGTCGACCGGCAGCTTCCGGGCCTCACCCCGCACGACATCCGCGTTCGCCTCGGCCTCGGGGTCGAGGTTCTCCACGTTGATCGTCGGCGGCGCCACCCGGTGGTACAGCGCGAGCACCGTCGCCACCGTCTCGACACCACCCGCGCCACCGAGCAGATGCCCGGTCATCGACTTCGTCGCCGACACCGCGATGTGGTCGGTGTCGTCACCGAACACCTTCCGCAGCGCCTTCAGCTCGGCGATGTCACCGGCCGGCGTCGACGTCGCGTGCGCGTTGACGTGCACGATCTCCGCCGGGTCCAGGTCGGTGCGCTCCAGCAGGTTCTGCAGGGCGTGCGAGATGCCCCGCCCCTCCGGCTCCGGCTGCACGATGTCGTGCGCGTCGGCGGAGATGCCCTGGCCGACCGCCTCGGCGTACACCCGCGCCCCGCGCTTGGCGGCGTGCTCGGCGGACTCCAGGACGATGACGCCGGCGCCCTCACCGAGGACGAAACCGTCACGGGCGACGTCGTAGGGCCGCGAGGCGCCCTGCGGGTCGTCGTTGTTCTTGGACATCGCCATCATGTTGCCGAACGCGGCGATGGGCAGCGGGTGGATCGCCGCCTCGGTGCCCCCCGCGACGACGACGTCGGCGCGGCCGGTGCGGATCATCTCGATGGCGTAGCCGATGGCCTCGGCGCCCGAGGCGCAGGCGGACACCGGCGTGTGCACGCCCGCCCGGGCGCCCACGGCCAGACCCACGTTGGCCGACGGGCTGTTGGGCATCAGCATGGGAACGGTGTGCGGGGAGACGCGGCGGACGCCCTTCTCCTTCAGCACGTCGTACTGGTCGAGCAGCGTCGTCACGCCGCCGATGCCGGAGGCGATGACCGCGCCGAGCCGGTCGGGGTCGACGTTCGGGTCCTCGCCGGCCTTCGCCTCGAAACCGGCGTCCGCCCAGGCCTCCTTGGCGGCGACCAGCGCGAACTGGGCCGAGCGGTCCAGTCGACGGGCCTGCGGCCGGGGGATGACCTCGGTCGGTTCCACGGCGACGGGCGCCGCGATCCTGACGGCCTGGTCGGCCGCCCAGTCCTGCTCCAGGGGCTTGACGCCGGAACGTCCGGCGACCAGGCCCTCCCAGGTAGAGGCTGCGTCGCCACCCAGCGGTGTGGTTGCGCCGATACCGGTGACGACCACGGTGCGATTGGTCGAGCTCACGGGAATTCTTTCTCCAACGGATCCGAGGATTAAGCGGCGCCACCGCCGGGTGGCGGGGCAGTCAGCCCAGCGGCGTGATCGGTCGATCAGCCCTGGTGCTTGAGGATGTAGTCGGTCGCGTCGCCGACGGTCTTGAGGTTCTTGACGTCCTCGTCGGGGATCTTGACGTCGAAGCGCTCTTCGGCGGCGACGACGACCTCGACCATGGACAGCGAGTCGACGTCCAGGTCGTCGGTGAAGGACTTGTCCAGCTGGACGTCCTCAACCGGGATGCCGGCGATCTCGTTCACGATCTCGGCGAGACCGGCGACGATCTCTTCCTGAGTGGCGGCCATGTTGGCGCTCCTTCGTAGATATCCAGAGGGTGTGGCAGGTGGTTCTTCCCGTCCCGGACCGCATGATCCGGCACGGAGTGCCTAGGGGAGGGTAACGACAGTCGCGGCGTAGACGAGACCCGCCCCGAAGCCGATGACGAGCGCGGTGTCGCCGCTCTTCGCCTCGCCGGTCGCCAGGAGCCGCTCCATCGCGAGCGGGATCGAGGCGGCCGAGGTGTTGCCGGTGGTGCGGATGTCACGCGCGACCGTGACGTGCTCCGGCAGTTTCAGGGTCTTCACCATCGAGTCGATGATCCGCACGTTGGCCTGGTGCGGGATGAAGACGTCCAGGTCGTCCACGGTGATCCCGGCCGCGTCCAGCGCCTGCTGGGCGACCTTCGCCATCTCGAACACGGCCCAGCGGAACACCGCCTGGCCTTCCTGGGTGATCGCGGGGAACTTCTCGACCGTCCCGTCGCGGTAGTCCGTCCACGGCACGGTCTGCTTGATGGTGTCGGACTTGTCGCCCTCGGAGCCCCACACGGTCGGGCCGATCGCGGGCTCCTGGGAGGGACCGACCACGACCGCGCCGGCGCCGTCGCCGAACAGGAAGGCCGTCGCCCGGTCCTCCAGGTCGGTCAGGTCGCTCAGCCGCTCCACGCCGATCACCAGGACGTACTGCGCCGAGCCCTCGACGATCATGCCCTTGGCGAGGGTCAGGCCGTAGCCGAAGCCCGCGCAGCCCGCGGAGATGTCGAAGGCGGCGGCCCGGTCCGTGCCCAGCTTGTCGGCGATCTCGGTGGCGACGGCCGGGGTCTGCTTGAAGTGCGAGACCGTCGAGACGATCACACCGCCGATCTGCTCGGCGGAGATGCCGGCGTCCGCGATGGCCTTGCCGGACGCCTCGATCGACATCTGCGCGACGGTCTCCTCGTCGGAGGCCCAGTGCCGCGTCTCGATGCCGGAGCGCGAGCGGATCCACTCGTCGGACGACTCGATCGTCTCCAGGATCACCTCGTTCGGCACGACCCGGGTCGGGCGGTAGCCGCCGACGCCCAGGATCCGTGCGTACGGGGCGCCCTTGCTGGGCTTGATCTTCGCCATGCTCTCGGGCTCCTTGTCAGGCACTGTGCTCGGCGATGAGCTCGCGAGCGGCGTCGAGGTCGGCGGGGGACTTCAGGGCCAGCGTCTTCACGCCCGGCAGGGCGCGCTTGGCGAGGCCGGTGAGGGTGCCGCCCGGGCAGACCTCGATCAGGGCCGTGACCCCGAGCTCCTTGAAGGTCTCCATGCACAGGTCCCAGCGGACCGGGTTGGCGACCTGGCCGACCAGCCGCTCCAGCACCTCGCTGCCGGCGGCGACGGCCTGCCCGTCCTTGTTGGAGACGTACGGGGCCTTCGGGTCGCCGGTGCCCCGGGCGTCGGCGGCGGCCTTCGCCAGCGTCTCGACCGCGGGGGCCATGTGGTGCGTGTGGAACGCGCCGGCGACCTTCAGCGCGACGACCTTGCGCACGCCCTCGGGCTTGTCCGTCTCCAGCGCGGCGAGCTGCTCCTTCGTGCCGGCCGCGACGATCTGGCCCGCGCCGTTGATGTTCGCCGGGGTCAGCCCCAGCTTCTCCAGGTGCGGAACCGTCACGGCGGGGTCGCCGCCCAGCAGCGCGGCCATGCCCGTCTCGGTGACGGCGGCGGCCTCGGCCATGGCGAGACCGCGGGCTCGGACCAGGCGCAGCGCCTCCTCGTGCGGGAGCACCCCGGCGAGCGAGGCGGCCGTGAACTCGCCGACACTGTGACCGGCGAGGGCGCCGACCGTGCGGGGGAGGTCGGCCGGGTCCTCGAACAGCAGGGACGCGGACGCCAGTCCGGCCGCGACCAGCAGCGGCTGCGCCACCGCGGTGTCGCGGATCTCGTCCGCGCCTGCCTCGGTGCCGTAACGGATCAGGTCGATCCCCGCGGCGTCGGACCATGCCTCCAGGGCACCGCGGACACCGGGGAGGTCGAGCCATTCAGTCAGGAAGCCGGGCGCCTGGGCGCCCTGGCCGGGAGCGACGAGTACGAGCACTCTCACACTCTCTCTTGGGGACGGGCACGGCCGCCCGTGGGGACAGGGACGAAGAACACGAGGGGGTTTTGTCGAGCTCCGACAAAACCTTAGGGCTGGAGATCTCCATCGACCAGACGCCCCAGGATCAGCGCGATCCGCAGCGTGAACGCAGAGCGTACATCGGAGGGTGACCAGCCGGTGACGTCAGTCACACGTCGAAGCCGGTAGCGGACGGTGTTGGGATGCACGAACAGCATCCGGGCCGCGCCTTCCAGACTGCTCGCCTGTTCGAGATAGACACTGAGTGTTTCCAGGAGAGCCGCCCCGGCCTCCTCCAGCGGTCTGTAGATCTCCTCCACCAGTTGCTCCCGGGCCGAGGGGTCACCGGCGATCGCCCGCTCCGGGAGCAGGTCGTCGGCGAGGACCGGGCGCGGGGCGTCCTGCCAGGCGGAACACGCCTTCAGGCCGGCGGCGGCGGCCTGCGCGGACCGGGTCGCGGCCTGCAGGTCGGGCACCACCGGCCCGGCCACCACCGGCCCGGCCGCGAACGGGCCGATGAGCGACTTGGCCACGGCCAGCGGGTTGTCGCTGCCGCCCGCGATGACGACCAGCCGGTCCCCGAGCACCCCGGTCAGCACCTGGAGCTTGGCGTGCCGGGCCGCCCGCCGTATCGCCTCGACGGTCAGCTCGCTGTCCCCGTCGGGGGCCGTGCCGAGCACCACGCAGACGTGCTCGGGCGAGTTCCAGCCCAGGGCGGCGGCCCGCGACACGGCCCCCTCGTCGGCCTCGCCGCTCAGCACGGCGTTCACCACCAGGGACTCCAGCCGGGCGTCCCAGGCACCGCGTGCCTCGGCGGCCTGGGCGTACACCTGGGCGGTGGCGAAGGCGATCTCGCGGGCGTAGACGAGCAGCGCCTCGCGCAGGACGCGCTCGTCGCCGGGGGCCGCGACCTCGTCGATCGCGGACTCCATGACCTCGATGGTGGTGCGCACCATCTCCACGGTCTGGCGCAGTGTGATCGCCCGGGTCAGCTCGCGCGGGGCGGTGCCGAACACGTCGGTGGAGATGGCCTGCGGGGCGTCCGGGTGCCGGAACCACTCGGTGAACGCGGCGATGCCCGCCTGTGCGACCAGACCGATCCAGGAACGGTTCTCCGGGGGCATGGCCCGGTACCAGGGCAGCGTCTCGTCCATCCGCGCGATGGCCTGCGCGGCGAGTGATCCGGAGGACTTCTCCAGCCGCTTCAGGGTCGCGGCATGTGCGTGGAGGTCACGGGCTGCGGCTGCGTTCTTGCTGGTTTCGGGTTCGGGCACGGGACAAGACTGCCTTATCCGGACGGGAGGGTGCGCCGCCGGGTCTACGGTGGACCCCGTGATGGACATTCGGCGCGCCGGCGAGCGCTACCAGGGCGGCGACCCGGCGGCCGGAATCGAGTCCCGGCACGCCTTCTCCTTCGGGGCCCACTACGACCCCGGCAACCTCCGCTTCGGCGCGGTCCTCGCCTGCAACGAGGAGCGCCTGGCCCCGGGCGCCGGGTTCGACGAGCACCCGCACAGCCACACCGAGATCGTGACGTGGGTGGTGGAGGGCGAGCTGACGCACCGTGACTCCACCGGGCACGAGTCCGTCGTCCGCCCCGGCGACGTGCAGCGGCTCAGCGCGGCGTCCGGGGTGCGGCACGTCGAGCGCAACGACGGGCCGGAGCCCCTGGTCTTCCTGCAGATGTGGCTGACCCCGCTGCAGCCCGGCGGCGAGCCCCGCTACGAGGTGGTCCGCGGCATCGCCGACGCCACGCCCTACGCCCTCCCCGAGGCCGGCGCGATGCTGCACGTACGGCGCCTGGCGGCGGGGGAGCGGACGGCGGTGCCGGCCGCGGCGTACGTGTACCTGCACGTCGTCCGCGGTCAGGTGCGCCTGGACGGCGAGGAACTGGGCGCGGGCGACGCGGCCCGGATCACCGGCGCCGAGGGGCTGGAGGCCGAGGCCGTGACGGCGGCCGAGCTCCTCGCCTGGGAGATCCTGGAGCCGCGGGCCGCTGCTACAGCTCCGCCAGCACCGCGTCCGTGAACGGCGGCCACGCCTCGATCGCCCACGGCCCGAACGCGCGGTCCGTCAGCGCCACGCACGCCGCCCCCGCGTCCGGGTCGACCCACAGGAACGTCCCCGACTGGCCGAAATGCCCGAACGTGCGAGGCGAGGAGGAAGCGCCGGTCCAGTGCGGCGACTTGGAGTCGCGGATCTCGAAACCGAGCCCCCAGTCGTTGGGGTTCTGGTGGCCGTACCCGGGCAGGACGCCCTTGGTGCCCGGGTGGTGCACGCTCATCGCCTCGGCGACCGTGCGCGGGTCCAGCAGCCGCGGGGCCTGCACCTCGGCGGCGAACCGCAGCAGGTCCTCCACCGTGGACACCCCGTCCTTGGCCGGGGAGCCCTCCAGGGTCGTCGAGGTCATGCCCAGCGGCTCCAGCACGGCCTGCCGCAGGTACTCGGCGAACGGGATGTCGGTCGCCTTCGCGACATGGTCGCCGAGCTGCTCGAAGCCGGCGTTGGAGTACAGCCGCCGCTCGCCGGGCGGGGCCGTGACCCGGTGCTCGTCGAAGGCGAGGCCCGAGGTGTGCGCCAGCAGGTGCCGCACAGTCGACCCGGCGGGACCGGCGGGCTCGTCCAACTCGATCGCGCCCTCCTCGTAGGCGACCAGCACCGCGTAGGCGGCCAGCGGCTTGGTCACCGAGGCGAGCGGGAACCGCCGTCCGGCCGGGCCGTGGGTGCCGAGGACGGTGCCGTCCGCCCGGACGACACCCGCCGCGGCGGTGGGAACCGGCCACTTCTCGATCAGCGCGAGGCTCTTCAGCGACATGCGATCGAGCCTATGCGCTCAGAGCGTCAGCTCCAGCAAGGGGTCGGGCTTGGGGCGGAACCCGAGCGAGACGTACAGCGGCTCGGCCTCCGGCGAGGCGGTGAGCTGCACCCGCCGCACGCCGCGCTCGCGGAACCAGCCCAGCAGCGTCGTCATGCAGGCGCGGGCGTAGCCACGGCGCCGGGCGTCGGGGTCGGTGGCGACGCTGAACACGAAGCCCACCATGCCCCGCGGGTCGCCCGGCCTGCCGATGCGGTAGTCGATCGTCCCGGCCACCAGTGATGCCAGCGCTCCCGGCCGCCCCGGGTGGTCCACCACGAACGCCGCGAAGTCCCCGTCCGTGGCGCCCAGTTCGGCCCTCAGCGCCGGCAGGGACGCGCGATGCCAGGCGAGGGAGGGGCCGGCGGGGAACAGGGCGTCGATCATGACCTGGCGCAGCCGCAGGACTTCCTCGGCGTCCTCGGGCAGGGCACGGCGTACGAGACTCATGACCCCGTACGCTAACCAGCCGGATCGGGAGGCGTCCTGCCGATTTCTTGCCGTCGGCGCTTGCTTCGAGTGCACTCCAAGGTTCTAGCGTTGGGGGCATGACGGTGATGGAGACCACGGGGACCAGGGCCGACACCTGCGCCGGCCCGCCGCAGCAGAACCGGCGCCCGGACGGCGAGGACCGCTACACGATCAGCGAGGTCGTCGCCTTCACCGGCCTGACGGCCCACACCCTGCGCTGGTACGAGCGCATCGGCCTGATGCCGCACATCGACCGCTCCCACACCGGTCAGCGCCGCTACACCAACCGCGACCTGGACTGGCTCGACCTGGTCGGCAAGCTCCGCCTGACGGGCATGCCGGTCGCCGACATGGTCAGGTACGCGGAACTGGTGCGCGAGGGCGACCACACCTACGCCGAGCGCTTCGAGCTGCTGCGGACGACCCGCGAGGACGTCCTCGCGCGGATCGAGGAACTGCGCGGCACGCTCGCCGTGCTCGACCGGAAGATCAGTTTCTACGCGGACGCCGGGCGTGCCCTGGCGTCGGAGAGGTCCCGATGACGGACGGCAGGATCACGACGGCGAAGCTCGGCGACCACGGCCCCGAGGTGGGTGTCCAGGGCCTGGGCTGCATGGGCATGAGCTTCGCCTACGGCCCCTCGGACGCGGACGCCTCCCGCGCCACCCTGGAGAGGGCCCTCGAACTGGGCGTCACCCTCTACGACACGGCCGACGCGTACGGCGCCGGCGAGAACGAGCGGTTCCTGTCGCCGTTCTTCAAGGCCCACCGCGACGAGGTCGTCATCGCGACCAAGTTCGCCCTGTCCATCCCCGCGGACGACCCCACGCGCCGGATCGTCCGCAACGACCCGCCCTACATCCGCCAGGCCGTCGAGGCGAGCCTGAAGCGCCTGGACGTCGAGGCCATCGACCTCTACTACATGCACCGGCGCGATGTGAACGTGCCGATCGAGGAGAGCGTCGGCACGATGGCGGACCTGGTCCGCGAGGGCAAGGTCAAGCACCTGGGCCTGAGCGAGGTCACGGCGGACGAACTGCGCGCCGCGCACGCCGTGCACCCCATCGCCGCCGTGCAGTCGGAGTGGTCCCTGTTCAGCCGGGACATCGAGACGCACGTCGTCCCGGCGGCCCGCGAGCTGGGCGTGGCCCTGGTCCCCTACTCCCCGCTCGGCCGGGGCTTCCTGACCGGCTCGTTCGCCCGGGCGGAGGAGCTGTCCCCGGACGACTTCCGCCGTCAGCAGCCCCGCTTCACGGGTGACAACGCCACGGCCAACGCGCCCCTGCTGGAGCTGATCCGCTCGGTGGCGAAGGCCCACGGCGCCTCCCTCGGCCAGATCGCCCTGGCCTGGGTCCACCAGCAGGCGACGCTCCGCGATCTCCCGGTCGTGCCGATCCCGGGCACCCGCAAGCCCGCCAGGGTCGAGGAGAACGCGGCGGCCACCAGGATCGTCCTGACGGACGAGCAGCTGGACCTGCTGGACGGCATCGCGGCCCAGGTGGCGGGCGACCGCTACGCGGACATGGCGTTCACGTCGGCGGGCCGGGAGTAGTCGAGCGCCCCCAAGGGGCGCGGGGAACTGCGCGACCGGCCACCTAAGGCCCGCGCGCGCCGGCGCGCAGTACCCCGCAGACGCTAGAGCTCCGCCAGCAACTCCGCCTTCTTGACCGAGAACTCCTCGTCCGTCACCAGCCCGGCCTGGTGCAGCTCCCCCAGATGCCGGATCCGCTCGGCGATGTCCGCGGGATCGCGCCGCGGTGCGGGAACGGCGGCCACCGGACTGGACGTCCGCACCGCGGCCAGCACCGCCGCGGCGAACGGCAGCGACTCGTGCACCGGCCCGTAGCCCAGTCCGAACACCACCGCGGCCGGATCCTGGTCGGCCTGCGCCGCCGTCTCCCCGGCATCCCGCCGCAGCAGCCGCAGGTGCCCCTCGAAGACCTCCGGCGAGCGCCACTCCACCCCGTTGAGCTCCCCGACGGGGAAACTC
The DNA here is from genome assembly GCF_044540565.1 of Streptomyces sp. NPDC085931. Taxonomy (NCBI): domain Bacteria; kingdom Bacillati; phylum Actinomycetota; class Actinomycetes; order Kitasatosporales; family Streptomycetaceae; genus Streptomyces; species Streptomyces sp. NPDC085931. The sequence goes on along the minus strand of NZ_JBITSK010000010.1, from coordinate 252,143 downwards.
TGGTCCCCGGCCTTCCACTTCGCCGACGACGCACCGGTCCAGAACCAGCGGAAGTTCACGGTCCGGCCGTCGAAGGAGGCCTTCCCGTCGTACGCCTTGAACGACAGCGGTCCCTTCGGCGCCTCCACGAGGAACCGGTCCGCGGGCCCGGACTCCGTCAGCAGCCCCCGCAGTTCGTCGGCGTAGTACTCGGCGAGCACCTCCCGCTCGGCGGGCAGCACCAGCCGGTAGGGGTCGCCGCTCTCCTTCAGCTGCCCGGCGGCCGCCTCCATCAGCGGGTCGGCCCCGGGGCGCGGTTCGATCCGCAGCACGACCGTGCCGCGCCTGCCGCGCGTCAGCGTCACCCCGGCGACGGCGTCCAGGGGGATCCGCCGTTCCCCGAGCGCCTGGAAGAGCTTGGGTGTTCGAATGCCCCGTTCGTAACGGATGAGCACGGAGTCGGACTCGAACTCCCAGGCGGCATGAAATCCGGCCAGTACGTCACCCATGCGGCTCATCGTATGCGGCACGCGCTCCTCCGTCCCCCTCCCGGGCAGACCGCGGTTTCTTCGCCTCTACGCGCGTCAGGCCGCCGCCGCACCGGACAAACCGGTCCGGCAGACGCCTTCCTCGTGCGCGCAGTGCACCGAGCGGTATGCGCCGACGCCGATCTCTGCGAAATTGAACAGACTTGCCGTGCCCGGCTCGAAGTAGCCGGCGTGACCCTTCGCGCCCGCCGCCGACAGCACCCGTGCGCCGAAGCCGGCGGACACCGGATCGGCACCGTGGCCCAGCCCGCCCAGCTCCAGGTACGGAACGTCCTGGATCCAGTCGTCGGCGTCCCGCATGGCCCACACCCGGGCGCCCGTGCGCAGCTGGTCGGCCTTCTCGACGCGCATGCCGGGGCTGCCGGCCACCGCGATGTCGGCCACCCGGTCCGGCAGGCGGTGCGCCGCGACCCCGCAGACCACGGAGCCGTAGCTGTGGCAGAACAGCGACACCGGCGCGGCACCGGGCAGCGCCCGCACCAGCGAGTCGAGCCGCACGGCACCGTCCTCGGCCCGCATCGCGGTCGCGGAGTCGATGCCGAGTCCGCTCGGCGCCCGGTAGTCGGCCCAGGCGATCACGGCCGTACGGGTCGACGGGCTCGCCTGCCTCTCGGCCGCGTACAGGGCCCGGGCCATGCCGACGGGCGCCGAGTAGGGGCGGTGGGTGCGCTGGAAGGTGAGCAGGTCGGTGTCGACGCCGGGCACCACGACCGAGACCCGCTCCGCCGTGCGCAGGTCGCCGAAGACCTCGGCGACCCGGCCCGAGCCCTCGGGGTCGAAGGCCAGGATGCGGCGGCCCTTCTCCATGAGGTCCTCGAAGCGGTGCATCCTGCGCCCGGCCTCGTGCTGTCCGGCCGGGGTGAGGCGCTCGTCGTGCATGCGTTCCCGCTCGACCCGGCGTGCCTCGGCCAGGGCCAGGCGGTTGGCCCGGTAGCGCAGCTCGACCGGGGCGCCGTTCATGTTGCCGACCGCCAGGGCGTACTTGCGGACCAGGCGCGCGCGGTCCCGCTCGCCGAGCGAGGCGAAGAAGCGGGCCAGCTTCGCCGGCTCGGACCGCGGGTCCGGCAGGCGGCGGCCGGCGATCCGGCCGTCCTCCCACGCGGAGAGCGAGGCCTGCAGCGGAGTGTCGCCCCGCTGGTTGCGCAGCGCCGTCCAGCCGGTGGTCGCCAGCATCACGAAGACGACGGCCAGAGCGAGCAGTGCGCGCCAGACGTTCAGTTGCGGGGAGGTGTCGAAGGAAGTCACTGAAAGGACACACTAGGAGAACGAGAGGGTCTCGCGTTAACCAAGTGACCGGGATCACGTTTCGGTGTGCGGCCTAGGGGGACGGCTCCGCACGCCAGTTCCCGGCCAGTGCGGGCCCCACCTGATCGAGGTAGGCCGTGGTGAGGGCGCGCAGCCCGTCCAGGGTGAGGTCGTCCCCGGCGGACCACAGCCGCTCGGTGACCCGGATCACCCCGCCGAACAGGGCGACGACGATCCTCGGCCGCGGGTCCGCGTCGACGTCGAGCCCTTCGCGCTCGGCGATGATGCGCGCGAGCTGCTCCTCCAGCTCCGCCGCCCGGCGCAGATGGGCGGCCAGCAGCGCGGGCGTCGACTCGATCACCCGGTAGACGCGCATGTGGAGCTCGATCGGCACGATCTCGTCGACGGCCTCGTGGATGGTGTCCCAGCTCTCCACGACGGCCCGGCGCAGCGCCTCCAGCGGCACTTCCTCCCGCGGGCGGGCCCGTACGGCGTCGATGACCAGGGCCTCCGCGAGCCGCGGCACGAAGAATGCCGTCTCCTCCTTCCCGCCGAAGTAGCGGAAGAAGGTGCGCTGCGAGACGTCGACGGCGGCGGCGATGTCGTCGACGGTGGTCTCCTCGTACCCGCGCGTGGCGAACAGCTCCAGGGCGGCCCGCAGCAGGGCGTCCCGGGTGCGCCGCTTCTTGCGTTCGCGCAGGTTCAAGATGTTCCTCTCGTCTGACGTGTTCTCCCAGATCAGGCTATACGGGGATGTCATGTCAGTTACCGGCTAGTGAATTGGTTTGTCAATTGTCAGTTACTGTCACTAGCCTCGAACACATGACTAGTCAGACCACCATCGACACGACGGGGTCGGGGGGCGGCAAGCCGGCGACGCCGTCGGACGCGACGCCGGCCAAGGGGCTGCGCGGGCACCCCTGGCTCACCCTCATCACCGTCGCAGTGGGGGTCATGATGGTGGCCCTCGACGGCACCATCGTGGCCATTGCCAACCCGGCGATCGGCAAGGACCTGGGCGCCTCCTGGTCGGATCTGCAATGGATCACCAACGCCTACTTCCTCGCCCTCGCGGTCTCCCTGATCACCGCGGGCAAGCTCGGTGACCGGTTCGGTCACCGCCAGACGTTCCTCATAGGCGTGGCGGGCTTCGCCGCTTCCTCGGCCGCCATCGGACTGTCCAAGGGCATCACGGCGGTCATCGTCTTCCGTGTCTTCCAGGGGCTCTTCGGCGCCCTGCTGATGCCGGCCGCGCTCGGCCTGCTGCGGGCCACCTTCCCGGCCGAGAAGCTGAACATGGCCATCGGCATCTGGGGCATGGTCATCGGCGCCTCCACCGCCGGCGGCCCGATCCTCGGCGGCGTGCTCGTCGAGCACGTCAACTGGCAGTCGGTGTTCTTCATCAACGTGCCGGTCGGCGTCCTCGCCGTCGCCCTGGGTGTGTGGATCCTGCTGGACCACCGCGCCGAGAACGCCCCGCGCTCCTTCGACCTGCTCGGCATCGCCTTGCTGTCGGCCGCGATGTTCTGCCTCGTCTGGGCCCTGATCAAGGCCCCGGAGTGGGGCTGGGGCGATCTGAAGACCTGGTCGTTCATCGTCGCGTCGGTCGTCGGCTTCGGGCTCTTCGCCCTGTGGGAGACGAAGGTCAAGGAGCCGCTGATCCCGCTGGCGCTGTTCCGTTCCGTCCCGCTGTCGGCGGGTGTGGTCCTCATGGTCCTGATGGCCATCGCGTTCATGGGCGGCCTGTTCTTCGTGACGTTCTACCTGCAGAACGTGCACGGCATGAGCCCGATCGACGCGGGTCTGCACCTGCTGCCGCTCACCGGCATGATGATCGTCGGCTCGCCGCTCGCCGGCGTGATGATCACCAAGTTCGGCCCGCGCATCCCGCTGGCCGGCGGCATGGCCTGCACCGCTGTCGCCATGTACGGCATGTCCACGCTGGACGCGGGGACCGGCAGCGGCGTCATGTCCGTCTGGTTCGCCCTGCTCGGCCTCGGCCTCGCGCCCGTCATGGTCGGCGCCACGGAGGTCATCGTGGGCAACGCCCCGATGGAGCTCTCCGGTGTCGCCGGCGGTCTCCAGCAGGCCGCCATGCAGATCGGCGGCAGCCTGGGCACGGCCGTGCTGGGCGCGGTCATGGCCTCCAAGGTCGACAACGACCTGGCCGGCAACTGGGCGGAGGCGGGACTGCCCCCGCTCACCCCGGCCCAGACCGAGCAGGCCGCGCTGACCGTCCAGCAGGGCATCGCCCCGGTGCCCCCGGGCACGCCCGAGCAGATCGCCGCGAAGATCACCGAGGTCGCGCACACCACGTTCATCGACGGCATGAGCCTGGCCTCGCTGACCGCCGCGGGCGTGGCCGCCGTCGCCGTGTTCGTCGCGTTCCTCACCAAGCGCGGGGAGAACGCCGAGGCGGGCGCGGGCGTCGGGCACATCTGACGCGGTGCCACGGATCCCGGCCGAGTTCGCCTATCAGGGTGAACGAGGCCGGTGATCCCTCCCCTCCCGCCCTCACTCCAGGTCACAGTGGGTCAAGTCCTCCGCAGGGCATGGGGGACGGACGCTGCGGCGCGCTGCCGGAGGGGGGTGGCGCGCAGGCAGCGGGATTGACGGCCGCATCCGGGGTACTCGCCATGTCGTACCGCATCGAGCCCAACCTATCGAGGGTCGACGGGAGTTGACGATGGCGAGCTTCGGGCACGGCACGCGCAGGCACCCCCGCTCACGTGGCCGGACGTGGTCACGTACCGGGCCGGATCGCGCGACGCTCGGACTCGTCGGAGTCATCTGCGCGGTCGCCGGTTTCTTCGTGCTGGGGATCGTCCTCGGCCCCGTGGCGATGGTCTGCGGCTGGCTCGCGATGGGCCGCAGCTGGGCGGGCTCCCGGCCGGCCACGGCCGTGGCCGCCCTCGTCCTGGGCGCCATCGACACGCTCCTGGCTCTCCTCTGGCTGGCCGGAGCGGCGGCCCCGGGCAACGGCATGCTGTTCTGACCTGCCGTCCCGCGCGGGGAGATGAGGGAAGGGCCTCGGGCGACGCGCCGGAGGCCCTCCTTCCTGTCATTGCACCGACGTCCCCTTCAGCGCCGCGACTTCCTCGCGCAGCGCCCGGACCTCCTCGGTCAGCTCCCGTATCGCCTCGGTCTGCCGCCGCTCCTCCACGTCGTCCTTCTCGAAGCGGGCGATGAACCAGGCGGCGATGTTCGCGGTCACCACACCCAGCAGGGCGATCCCGGACAGCATCAGCCCGACCGCGAGCATCCGCCCCAGCCCGGTCGTGGGGGCGTGGTCGCCGTAGCCCACGGTCGTCATCGTCGTGAAGGACCACCACACGGCGTCACCCAGTGTCCGGATGTTCCCGTCCGGCGAGTCCCGCTCCACGCTCAGCACGGCCAGCGAGCCGAACATCAGCAGCCCGACCACCGAGCCGGCGACATACGTCGTGAGCCTTATCTGCGAGGCCATCCGCGCCCGCTGCCCGACCAGCAGCAGCGTCGACACCAGACGCAGCAGGCGCAGCGGCTGCAGCAGCGGCAGCAGCACCGCGGCGAGGTCGAGCCAGTGCGCCCGGACGAACGGCAGCCGCCGCTCGGCCAGGGCGAGCCGGACGAGGTAGTCCAGGGCGAACGCCCCCCACACCACCCACTCCACCGCCGTGCAGACCTCGACCACCTCGCGGCCCGCCTCCGGCCGGACGATCGGCACGGCGTAGGCGACGGCGAAGGCCAGGGCCAGGGCGAACAGGGGGCGCTGGGTGTGCTGTTCCCAACGGAGCTGGGCCGACTGCTGCTGCATGGCCGCATCGTAGGAAACGTGAAGGGGTGGTGGACCCACGGTGTACCCGTGAGGCTCACCACCCCTTGACAGGGTCCGCTGTGTTATGCGTCGCCGCCCGCGGCCCCCGGGTCCGCCGCCGACACGTCGAGCAGCTGGTACCGGTCGATGGCCTGCTTGAGCACCGACCGGTCGACCTTGCCCGCGCGGGCCAGCTCGGTGAGGACCGCGACCACGATCGACTGCGCGTCGATGTGGAAGAAGCGCCGCGCCGCACCACGCGTGTCCGCGAAGCCGAAGCCGTCCGCGCCGAGCGACTGGTACGGCTGCGGCACCCAGCGCGCGATCTGGTCCGGGACCGCCCGCATCCAGTCGGACACCGCCACGACCGGGCCCTGCGCGTCCGCCAGCTTGCGCGTCACGTACGGCACCCGCTGCTCCTCCTCCGGATGCAGCAGGTTGTGCTCCTCGCAGGCCACCGCGTCGCGCCGCAGCTCGTTCCAGGAGGTCGCCGACCAGACGTCCGCCCTGACGTTCCAGTCGTCGGCCAGGATCCTCTGCGCCTCGATCGCCCAGGGCAGCGCGACACCGGACGCCAGGATCTGCGCCGGGAGCTGGCCGGCCGTGCCCTCGCTGAAGCGGTACAGGCCCTTGAGGATGCCCTCGACGTCCACGTTCTCCGGCTCGGCCGGGTGCTGGATGGGCTCGTTGTAGACGGTCAGGTAGTAGAAGACGTCCTCGCCGTGCGGGTGCTCCGGCGAGGCGCCGTACATCCTGCGCAGCCCGTCCTTGACGATGTGCGCGATCTCGAAGCCGAACGCCGGGTCGTACGCCACGCAGCCCGGGTTCGTGGACGCCAGCAGCTGCGAGTGGCCGTCCGCGTGCTGGAGGCCCTCACCGGTCAGCGTCGTGCGGCCGGCGGTCGCGCCCAGGACGAAACCGCGCGCCAGCTGGTCGGCCATCTGCCAGAACTGGTCGCCGGTGCGCTGGAAACCGAACATCGAGTAGAAGACGTAGACCGGGATCAGCGGCTCGCCGTGCGTGGCGTAGGCCGAGCCCGCGGCGATCAGCGAGGCCGTGCAGCCCGCCTCGGAGATGCCGTCGTGGAGCATCTGGCCGTTCGGCGACTCCTTGTAGGCGAGCAGCAGCTCACGGTCGACCGACTCGTACTGCTGGCCGAGCGGGTTGTAGATCTTCGCGCTCGGGAAGAACGAGTCCATGCCGAACGTGCGGTACTCGTCCGGCGCGATCAGCACGAACCGCTTGCCGATCTCCTTGTCTCGCATGAGGTCCTTCAGGAGCCGGACGAAGGCCATCGTCGTCGCGATGGACTGGTGCCCCGAGCCCTTCTTCACGGTCGCGTACGTCTTGTCGTCGGGCAGCGGCAGCGGCTCGGAGCGGACGACGCGGGTGGGCACGTAACCGCCGAGGCTCTTGCGGCGGTCGTGCATGTACTGGATCTCCTCCGAGTCCCGGCCCGGGTGGTAGTACGGCGGCACGCCGGACTCCAGCTCCTTGTCCGGGATCGGCAGGTGCAGACGGTCGCGGAAGCGCTTGAGGTCGTCGACCGTCAGCTTCTTCATCTGGTGCGTGGCGTTGCGGCCCTCGAAGTTCGGGCCCAGCGTCCAGCCCTTGATCGTCTTGGCGAGGATGACCGTCGGCTGGCCCTTGTGCTCCACGGCCGCCTTGTACGCCGCGAAGATCTTCCGGTGGTCGTGGCCGCCGCGGCCCAGGTGCAGGATCTGGTCGTCGGTCATGTTCTCGACCATGGCGCGCAGCCGGTGGTCGTCGCCGAAGAAGTGGTCGCGGATGTACGCGCCGGTCTCCGTGGCGTACGTCTGGAACTGCCCGTCCGGCGTGGTGTTCATCTTGTTGACCAGCACGCCGTCGCGGTCCTGGGCGAGCAGCGGGTCCCAGGTGCGGTCCCAGACCAGCTTGATCACGTTCCAGCCGGCGCCGCGGAAGATCGACTCCAGCTCCTGGATGATCTTGCCGTTGCCGCGCACCGGGCCGTCGAGGCGCTGCAGGTTGCAGTTGACGACGAACGTGAGGTTGTCCAGGCCCTCGCGGGCGGCGATGGACAGCTGGCCCAGCGACTCCGGCTCGTCCATCTCGCCGTCGCCGAGGAACGCCCAGACGTGCGACTTGGAGGTGTCGGCGATCCCGCGCGCCTCCATGTAGCGGTTCATGCGCGCCTGGTAGATCGCCCCGATCGGCCCGAGGCCCATCGACACCGTCGGGAACTCCCAGAAGTCCGGCATCGACCGCGGGTGCGGGTACGACGACAGCGCGTACGGCGCCTTGGACTTCTCCTGGCGGAAGCCGTCCAGGTGCTGCTCGCTGAGCCGGTCCAGCAGGAAGGCGCGGGCGTAGATGCCGGGGGAGGCGTGGCCCTGGAAGAAGACCTGGTCGCCGCCGTCGCCCTCGTCCTTGCCGCGGAAGAAGTGGTTGAAGCCGACGTCGTAGAGGGAGGCGGAGGAGGCGAACGTGGCGATGTGGCCGCCGACGCCGATGCCCGGGCGCTGGGCGCGCGAGACCATCACGGCCGCGTTCCACCGGGTGGCGTTGAGGATCTTGCGCTCGATCTCCTCGTTGCCCGGGAAGAACGGCTCGCTCTTGGTGGGGATGGTGTTGACGTAGTCCGTGCTGCGCATCTCCGGCACGGCCACGCGCTTCTCGCGGGCCCGCTCGATCAGCCGCAGCATCAGGTAGCGGGCGCGCTCCCGGCCGCGCTCGTCGACGGCGGCGTCGAGGGAGTCGAGCCACTCCTGCGTCTCTTCGGGATCGAAGTCAGGAACCTGACTCGGAAGGCCGCCAATGATGATCGGGTTGCGATCGGATGCGGAAGCCACGCTGTTCCTTACCTGTCAGAGGGCCGTGCGAGGGCCGCTGTTTCGCTGTCGTCGCTGGGCGTCGTCGCTGGGGCCGCGCCGCTCCCCATGGTCCCCCTCGGGGCCGTGAAACGTCATCTCTACCGAGCGGTAACCCGTGCCCGGGATCGACTCCGTGACGTATGGGGCGAATACCTTCGAGTCTCGTACCCACGGACGATTCCCAAACGCCCAAACGGGGCAGAAAGGTGTGGTGTGCGTCACCTGGGACCATGATGGTGTGCCTGGAGTTGCGGTGACACGGCCAGGATCGTCACCGTTTCGGCGGTCCGAACGGCCGGGTACTTGCGCGATCCGTCCCGCCCGTGTGGACTACGGCCAATGCTTCGCGCACGCGCGTGGCTGAGATATTTCCCAAAACATGATCAGGAGGCAACCCGTGAGCGCGACCGCGGACCACGCGGAGGAGCGGACGAACCCTGCCGCCAGGCTGGGGTTCCAGCCCGGGCAGGTGGTCCAGGAGATCGGCTACGACGACGACGTGGACCAGGAACTCCGCGAGGCCATCGAGGGCATCGTCGAGGGCGACCTGGTGGACGAGGACTACGACGACGTGGCCGACGCCGTTGTGCTGTGGTTCCGTGACGACGACGGCGACCTGACGGATGCGCTGGTCGATGCCACCACGTACATCGAAGAGGGCGGTGCCATCCTGCTCCTCACGCCGAAGACCGGCCGTTCGGGCTATGTGGAGCCGAGTGACATCTCGGAAGCCGCCACGACCGCCGGCCTGACGGCGTCCAAGAGCGTCAGCGTCGGCAAGGACTGGAGCGGGAGCCGCCTGGCGACGCCCAAAGCAGCCAAGTCCAAGCGCTAGCCGTACGCACCGGGCGGGCCGGCGCCGCCGGCCCGCCCGCAGGCCTGTGCGGGTCCCTGCGTAGGGTGGTCCTCCCACCCGGACAGGCCGAGGAAGGAACACCCGCAGCGATGGCGATCCAGGTCGGTGAGAAGGCCCCCGGCTTCGAGCTCAGGGACAACCACGGCAGGACCGTGCGGCTGTCCGACTTCCGCGGCCGGCAGAACGTGGTGCTGCTCTTCTACCCCTTCGCCTTCACCGGCGTGTGCGCCGGGGAGCTGGGCGAGCTGCGCGACAACCTGCCCCGCTTCGCCGACCGCGACACCGCGCTGCTCGCCGTCTCCAACGACTCCGTCCCCACCCTGCGCGTCTTCGCCGAGCAGGAGGGCCTGGAGTACCCGCTGCTGTCCGACTTCTGGCCGCACGGCAACGTCTCGCGGGCCTACGGCGTCTTCGACGAGGACAAGGGCTGCGCGGTGCGCGGCACCTTCGTCATCGACAAGGAGGGCGTCGTGCGGTGGACCGTCGTCAACGACCTGCCGGACGCGCGCGACCCGGACGACTACCTCAAGGCGCTCGACTCCCTGTGACGCCGGTCGGGCCCCGCGCGCTCGACACCCGCTGAATTGTCGGCTTCAGGGCCTGCGAGGGGCGGGAACCCGTCACTAGGATCGACTCGTTGATCCGACATCCGAGCACAACGGGGCACCCCGCCCCTGGACACCAATGGAGGACTCGTGGGAGTCAGCCTCAGCAAGGGCGGCAACGTATCGCTGACCAAGGAGGCGCCGGGCCTGACCGCGGTCATCATCGGTCTGGGGTGGGACGTCCGCACCACGACCGGCACCGACTTCGACCTGGACGCCAGCGCGCTGCTGCTGAACAGCTCCGGCAAGGTCGCCAGCGACGCGCACTTCATCTTCTTCAACAACCTCAAGAGCCCGGACGGCTCCGTCGAGCACACCGGTGACAACCTCACCGGTGAGGGCGAGGGCGACGACGAGCAGATCAAGGTCGACCTGGCCGGTGTCCCGGCCGACGTCGAGAAGATCGTCTTCCCGGTCTCGATCTACGACGCCGAGACCCGCCAGCAGTCCTTCGGCCAGGTGCGCAACGCGTTCATCCGCGTCGTCAACCAGGCCGGCGGTGCGGAGATCGCCCGTTACGACCTGTCGGAGGACGCCTCCACGGAGACCGCCATGGTCTTCGGCGAGCTCTACCGGCACGGCGCGGAGTGGAAGTTCCGCGCCATCGGCCAGGGCTACGCCTCGGGTCTGCGCGGCATCGCGCAGGACTTCGGCGTGAACGTCTGAGCCGTCCGACGGGCCCCGGCGACGGGGCCCCGGGTCTTTTCGTCCGGCGCCGCACGGTTTACGTGCGGCGCCGGACGTGCAGGACCACCTCAGTAACACCACCCGGGGAGGGACATCAGATGGGCGTCACGCTCGCCAAAGGGGGAAACGTCTCCCTGTCCAAGGCCGCACCGAACCTCACGCAGGTGCTGATCGGGCTCGGCTGGGACGCGCGCTCCACCACCGGAGCCCCGTTCGACCTCGACGCCAGCGCGCTGATGTGCAGCGGCGGGCGGGTGCTCGGGGACGAGTGGTTCGTCTTCTACAACCAGCTCAAGAGCCCGGACGGTTCGGTCGAGCACACCGGTGACAACCTCACCGGCGAGGGCGACGGCGACGACGAGTCGCTGCTGATCGACCTCTCCAAGGTGCCGCCGCAGTGCGACAAGATCGTGTTTCCGGTCTCCATCCACATGGCCGACGAGCGCGGCCAGACCTTCGGCCAGGTCAGCAACGCGTTCATCCGCGTCGTGAACCGGGCCGACGGCCAGGAGCTCGCCCGCTACGACCTCAGCGAGGACGCCTCCACGGAGACCGCGATGATCTTCGGTGAGGTCTACCGCTACCAGGGCGAGTGGAAGTTCAGGGCCGTGGGCCAGGGGTACGCGTCCGGTCTGCGGGGGATCGCCCTGGACTTCGGGGTCAACGTCTCGTAACGCGATATGAGCAAAACGCGGGGTCCCCTGGGGTACGGAGGGGGCCCGACTAGACTTCGGCTTCAAAAGTTCGTAAAGCCGGGTACGGCGTGGGGGAAACCCTCCCCCAGACTCCGTCTGGGAGGTACCCCCGACACACGATTGGGTAGCCAGTGGTTCTGAAAACCTTCGGGTGGTCGTTCGCGGTCACCGCGCTCGGCCTGGTCGCAGCGGTCTTCTACGGAGGGTGGACCGCGTTCGGTGTCGTAGCGATCCTGTCCATCCTCGAGATCTCGCTGTCCTTCGACAACGCGGTGGTCAACGCCGGGATCCTGAAGAAGATGAATGCCTTCTGGCAGAAAATCTTCCTCACCATCGGCATCCTGATCGCCGTCTTCGGCATGCGGCTGGTCTTCCCCGTCGTGATCGTCGCCATCAGCGCCCAGCTCGGTCCGATCGAGGCCGTCGACCTCGCGCTCACCGACAAGGACCGCTACCAGGAGCTGGTGACCGACGCGCACCCGTCGATCGCGGCCTTCGGTGGCATGTTCCTGCTGATGATCTTCCTGGACTTCATCTTCGAGGACCGGGACATCAAGTGGCTCGGCTGGCTGGAGCGGCCGCTGTCCAAGCTCGGCAAGGTCGACATGCTGTCGGTCTGCATCGCCCTGATCGTGCTGCTGATCTCCTCCATCACCTTCGGCGCCCACGCCCACCAGCACGGCGGCACCCACGCCGACAAGGCGGAGACGGTCCTGCTCTCCGGCATCGCCGGTCTGATCACGTACATGATCGTCGGCGGTCTCTCCGGCTACTTCGAGGACAAGCTCGAAGAGGAGGAGGAGCGCGAGCACGAGGCGGAGGAACAGGCCGAGCGCGAGGGCAAGCCCAAGTCCGCGGTGAAGCTGGCCGGCAAGGCCGCGTTCTTCATGTTCCTCTACCTGGAGGTCCTGGACGCGTCCTTCTCCTTCGACGGCGTCATCGGCGCCTTCGCCATCACCAACGACATCGTCCTGATGGCCCTCGGCCTGGGCATCGGCGCCATGTACGTCCGGTCGCTGACGGTCTACCTGGTCCGCCAGGGCACCCTCGACGACTACGTCTACCTGGAGCACGGCGCGCACTACGCCATCGGCGCCCTCGCCATGATCCTGCTGGTCACCATCCAGTACGAGATCAACGAGATCATCACCGGCCTCATCGGCGTCGTCCTCATCGGCGCCTCCTTCTGGTCCTCCGTCCGCCGCAACCGCGCCATCGCGGCGGCCGAGGGAAAGGCCGGCTCGGACGACAAGACTGAGGTCTCGTCCGGGGTGTGACGCCCCTCCGGGTGAGGAACGCTCTCGACGGGGCGGCCACCGAGGTGACTCCTCGGCGGCCGCCCCGCCGGTCGTCAAGGGCCGCGGGCACGGTGGTGACCCGCGGCTCCCAAGGGAACATGGGGGCGGAATGGGCCTGTTCGACGGACTCCGGCGCGGCACCGTGCAGTTCGACTCGGGTGACGCGTCGAGCAACGCGATCGAGCTGACCAAGCGGCGCGCGCAGATATCACTCACCAAGCAGGACGCGGCCACCGGCCATCTGCGGGTCAACCTCAGCTGGCGGATGCGCACCTCCGACATCGGCGGCTCCCAGCGCGAGAGCCTGCTGCGGCACCCCTTCCGGGCCCTGAAGCCACCGGAGGTCATCGGCCACAGCCAGAGCATGGTCAACGTCGACCTCGACCTGGGCTGCCTGTACGAACTCCAGGACGGCACCAAGGGCGTCGTCCAGCCGCTCGGCGGCTACTTCGGCGACGTCAACGCCCCGCCGTACGTCAAGCTCAGCGGCGACGACCGGTTCGGCTCGGGGTCCGGCGAGACGATGTACATCAACCTCGACCACCGCGACAGCATCAAGCGGCTGTTGGTCTTCGTCTACATCTACGACCAGACGCCCGCCTTCGACCGCGCCCAGGCCATCGTCACGCTCTACCCGAGCAACGGCCCCCGCATCGAGATCCACCTCGACGAACGCCAGCCGCAGGCCCGCTCCTGCGCCGTCGTCATGATCGAGAAGGTCAAGGACGAGATCGTCGTCCGCCGCGAGGCCAAGTTCGTCTACGGCTTCCAGGCGGAACTGGACCGGCTGTACGGCTGGGGGCTGCAGTGGGGGCGGGGCTACAAGACCAAGGTCGGCCGCTGAGCCCGGCGGAGCCGCCGGGGACGCCGGGGCCCCGCGGCGGGGGCGGGGCCGGCGGCCCGGGGCGCCGTCAGCGGCCGATGAACTGCGGGCCCTGCGGGGGCAGCCGGAAGTCCGGGTCGGGGGCGGCGGTGACCGGCTGCGGGTAGCCGTAGCCGGACTGGGCGCCCGCCGCGCCCGCCGTCGCCGGAGCCGGCGGGTAGCCGTACGCGGGCCGGCCGGCGGGCTGCGGATAGCCGTACGCCGGCTGCGTCGCCGGGGGCTGCTGGGGCGGGTAGCCGTACCCGGACTGCGCGGGCACCGCGGCGGTCGGCTGCTCCGGCGGCAGCGGCCGGGACACCTCGGCCGAGGACTGCGACGCGGCCGCGGGCTGCTGCGGGGCGGAACCGGCCGTCGTGGGAGGCGCGGGCACGGTCGTGGTCGGCTCCTGTGCCGCCTCCGACTCGTCCACCGAGATGCCGAAGTCGGTCGCGAGCCCCTTCAGCCCGTTCGAATAGCCCTCGCCCAGCGCCCGGAACTTCCAGCCCTCGCCGCGCCGGTACAGCTCGCCGCAGATCAGCGCGGTCTCCTCGCCCGTCTCCGGCTTGACGTCGAAGCAGGCCACCGCCTCCGCGCCGGTGTCCGCCGCGTCGTACAGCAGGATGCGCAGCTCCCGCACCCGGTCGAACGTCACGCCGTCCGCCGAGGCGACCAGCAGAATCCGGCCCACTTCCGGCTCGACACCGGTCAGCTCCGTCTGGATGGTGTCGGTCAGGCCCTCGGCGTCCCGCTTCTTGCCGAGCCGCCACACCTTCCCGGAGGGGTGCCGGGGCTGGTTGTAGAAAACGAAGTCCTCGTCGGAGCGCACACGACCGTCGGGGCCGAGGAGCAGCGCGGAGGCGTCGACGTCCGGAACCCCCTGCCCGGGTGTCCAGCGCAGCACGGCGCGCACCGTGGTGGCCTCCAGCGGGACGTTCGACCCCTTCAGCATCGCGTGCGTCATGCGGTCATCCTGCCTTCTCGGTCCTGCTCACGACAACGCGGGGGGCCGGGCGACCCGAGCGGCGCGGACGGCCGCCGGGGACTACCGTCGTCATGGCCGGGTACTGGCTGTGATTGCCCGCGTTACCTGAAATTCATGCCTGACGGGAACCTGCGACATGGACTTCTACGTACTATTACCGGCCACCTTTCATCGATTCGCAGGTCGCGTCGCCACCACGGGGGAGTTCCATGCGTCATTTCGGGCACATCGCCCCTGAGGTGCGGAAGCGTCTCTTCCACCGGGAGCCGTGCGTGTTCACCGCGGACTCCCCGGCCCGGCTGCTCTCGGCGGCCCTGGGCGCCACGCTCTACAGTCCGGCCACGCGGCCCCGGCTCGCCGACGACATCCTCAAGCAGGGCGGCCGCGGCGTGGTCTCCATGGTGCTCTGCCTGGAGGACTCCATCGACGACGCCGAGGTGGGCCCCGGCGAGGAGAACCTGGTCCGCCAGTTCACGGCCCTGGCCGGTCTGCCGGACCCGGATCTGCCGCTGCTGTTCATCCGCGTCCGCACGCCCGAGCAGATACCCGACCTCGTACGGCGCCTCGGCCCCGCCGTACGCCTGCTGTCCGGGTTCGTGCTGCCCAAGTTCGTCGAGGAGCGCGGCATCCCGTTCCTGGAGGCCCTGACGACCGCCGAGGCCGAAAGCGGCCGTCGCCTTTTCGCCATGCCGGTGCTGGAGTCCCCCGAGCTGCTCTACCGCGAGTCGCGGATGGAGACCCTGGAGGGCATCTCCCGCGCGATCGACAAGTACCGCGACCGCGTCCTCGCCGTGCGCCTCGGCGTGACGGACTTCTGCTCCTCCTACGGGCTGCGCCGGGGCCCCGACATGACCGCCTACGACGTGCAGATCGTCGCCTCGGTGATCGCCGACGTGGTGAACATGCTGGGCCGCGCCGACGGCACCGGCTTCACCGTGACCGGACCGGTGTGGGAGTACTTCCGGGTCCAGGAGCGCATGTTCAAGCCGCTGCTGCGGCAGAGCCCCTTCCTGGAGGTGCAGGCCGCCGAACTGCGCGCGAAGCTGATCGAGCACGCTATGGACGGGCTGCTGCGGGAGATCTCCCTGGACCAGGCCAACGGCCTGCTGGGCAAGACCTGCATCCACCCCTCCCACGTGCTGCCGGTGCACGCCCTGTCGGTCGTCAGCCACGAGGAGTTCTCGGACGCCCAGGACATCCTGCGCCCCGGGCGCGGCGGCGGGGGTGTGCTGAGATCGGCGTACACGAACAAGATGAACGAGGTGAAGCCGCACCGGGCCTGGGCCGAGCGGACGCTGCTGCGCGCCGAGGTGTTCGGCGTGGCCAACGAGGACATCGGCTTCGTGGAACTGCTCGCGGCGGGCTTGCCGAGCTGACTCCTCGAACCAGGTACACCGGTGAACGCGACGCAGGGAATCCATGGAGAAGGCAGTGAACGAGGGGCCGCACCACGAGGTGCGCGACGGGGTCTGGACCGGCAGCTGGGTCGCCGAGCGGCTCGGTGTCGAGCTCGCCGGTGACGACCGGCTGACCGACCTGCTGGGACTGGCGCTGCGCCGCAACCCCAAGCGGGCCCACCTGCTGGTGTCGAACGTGCTGGGCAAGCACGTGCCGCAGTCGCCGTCCGTCGTCCACGGCCAGGGCGTGGCGCTGGGCCGCCGGGTGCGCGAGCTGCTCGGCGACGAGGAGGCCCGCGGGGCCGTCGTCCTGGGCTACGCGGAGACCGCCACCGGCCTCGGCCACAGCGTCGCCGACGGCCTCGGCCTCGCCCCCTGCCTGCACTCCACCCGCCGCCCGGTCGCCGGGCTCGCCCCGGCCGGCGGCTTCGAGGAGTCCCACTCGCACGCGACGTCGCACCTGCTGCTGCCGGAGGACCCCGCGCTGCTCGCCGGCGACGGTCCGCTGGTCCTGGTCGACGACGAGTTCTCCACGGGGAACACGGTGCTGAACACCGTCCGCGACCTGCACCGGCGGTATCCGCGGCGGCGGTACGTGGTGGTGGCGCTGGTCGACATGCGCTCGGCGGCGGACGCCGGACGGCTGGAGGACTTCGCCCGCGAGATCGGCGCCCGGGTGGACCTCGTGGCAGCGGCCTCGGGCACGGTGCGGCTGCCCGAGGGGGTCCTGGAGAAGGGGCGCGAGCTGGTGGCCCGGTACGAGTCGCGCCGCGCCGGCGAGGGTTCGTCGGCGGGTGCGGCGCCCTCGTGGTCGCTCGCGCCGTTCCCCGCGCCCCAAGGCAGCGGCGCTGCCCTCGCGGCCGGCCCGGAGACCGACCCCCTGGGGGCGCGGGGACCGGCGCCAGCAGCCCCCACCGGCCCGCACGCGGACGGCGACGGCACCGGCCCCCACGCCACCCGCGTCGACCTGCGGTGGCCCTCCGGTCTGCCGGACGGCGGCCGGCACGGCTTCACCCCCGCCCACCGGCGGCGCCTGGAGGCCGCGCTGCCCGGCATGGCGGCCCGGATCGCCGAGGCACTGCCCGCCGGGGCCCGGCGCGTGCACGTCCTGGGCTTCGAGGAGCTCATGTACGCCCCGCTGCGGCTCGCCGAGGCGCTGGAGCGCACCACGGACGCCGAGGTGACCTTCTCCACCACCACCCGCTCGCCCGTCCTCGCCGTGGACGACCCCGGCTACGCGATACGCACCAAGCTGGCCTTCCCCGCCCACGACGACCCCGCCGACGGCCCCGGGGAGCGCTACGCCTACAACGTCGCCGGCGCCGGCTTCGACGCCGTCGTCGCCGTCGTCGACTCCGTGGCGGACACGCCCGCGCTGCACGCCCCCGACGGGCTGCTGGCCGGGCTCGCCGCGCACACCCCCCGGGTCCTCCTCGCCGTCGTACCGTCGTACGTCCCCGAGCCCCCGCCCGCGCCCGAAAGGCCCTCCATGCTGCCCGAGCCCCTCCGCGGCCCCGCCTTCTCCTCGTACGCGCCCGAGGAGGTCGGCTGGCTGCTCCAGGACCTCTCGGACGTGACGCTGGAGGCGCCGACCGAGGAGCGCGAGGAGGCGATCCAGAGCGGCGGCGCGCACTACGCGGAGTCGCTGCCCGTGGAGTACCAGCCGACCGAGCAGTACCAGGAGCTGTTCCACGCCGCGCTGCAGGAGTCGGCGGCCCGTATCGCCCGGGCGGTCGGCGTCGTCACCGAGACGGTCCTGGCCGAGCGGTCCCCGCGCCCGGTCCTGGTCTCCCTGGCCCGGGCGGGCACCCCCGTCGGCATCCTCATGCGCCGCTGGGCGCAGCACCGGCACGGCTTGGACCTGCCGCACTACGCCGTGTCGATCGTGCGCGGCCGCGGCATCGACGCCAACGCGCTGCGCTGGCTCGCCGCGCACCACGACCCCCGGGACGTCGTCTTCGTCGACGGCTGGACCGGCAAGGGCGCCATCACCCGCGAACTGGCCCAGGCCCTGGCGGAGTTCGAGACGTCCGACGGCATCACCGGCTTCGACCCGGAGATCGCCGTCCTGGCCGACCCCGGCTCCTGCGTGCGCACCTACGGCACCCGCGAGGACTTCCTCATCCCCTCCGCCTGCCTCAACTCGACCGTCTCCGGCCTGATCTCACGCACCGTGCTGCGCGCGGACCTGGTCGGCCCGCACGACTTCCACGGCGCGAAGTTCTACCGCGAACTCGCCGCCACCGACGTCTCGGTGGCCTTCCTGGACGCCGTCTCCGCCCGCTTCCCCGAGGTCACGGACGCGGCCTGCGCCCAGGCCAAGGAACTGCTCGCCGCCGACCGCACGCCCACCTGGGAGGGCTGGGCCGCCGTCGAGCGCATCAGCGAGGAGTACGGCATCCACGACGTCAACCTCGTCAAGCCCGGCGTCGGCGAGACCACCCGCGTGATGCTGCGCCGCGTGCCCTGGAAGGTACTGGCACGCGCCGGGGCGGGCAGCGACCTCGACCACGTCCGCCTGCTCGCCGAGCAGCGGGGCGTGCCCGTCGAGGAGGTGGCCGACCTGCCCTACACCTGCGTCGGCCTGATCCACCCCAAGTACACCCGGGGCGCGACCGGCGCCGACGGCAAGGCGGTGGCGCTCTGATGTCCGTGATCGTCGCGAGCGACCTCGACCGCACCCTGATCTACTCGGCC
This sequence comes from Streptomyces sp. NPDC085931, assembly GCF_044540565.1. Classification (NCBI taxonomy): domain Bacteria; kingdom Bacillati; phylum Actinomycetota; class Actinomycetes; order Kitasatosporales; family Streptomycetaceae; genus Streptomyces; species Streptomyces sp. NPDC085931. The sequence continues at coordinate 233,644 of NZ_JBITSK010000010.1, read as the reverse complement.
GCGGCCCTGGCGCTGACCATGCCGGACGCGCGGGCACCCCGGCTGCTGTGCGTGGAGGTGCACGAGAGCCGGCCGCTGTCGTACATGACCGAGACGGCGGCCGAGCTGCTGGCCGAACTGGGCGACGCGGCCGTGTTCGTGCCGACGACGACCCGGACGCGCAAGCAGTACCAGCGCATCAACCTACCCGGCCCCGCGCCCACCTACGCGATCTGCGCCAACGGCGGCCACCTCCTGGTCGACGGCGTCTCCGACCCCGACTGGCACGCGCAGGTGACCGCACGGCTGGCCGACCAGTGCGCGCCCCTGGCCGAGGTGCAGGAACACCTGCTCAGGGCCGCCGACCCGGTGTGGGTGCGCAAGCACCGCGTCGCCGACGACCTGTTCGCCTACCTCGTCGTCGAGCGCGAGCTGCTGCAGGAGGACTGGGTGAAGGAACTGGCGGTGTGGGCGGAGGACCGCGGCTGGACCGTGTCCCTGCAGGGCCGCAAGATCTACGCGGTGCCCAAGCCGCTCACCAAGAGCGCGGCCATGCGGGAGGTCGCCCGCAGGACGGGCGCCTCGCTCACCCTCGCCGCCGGGGACTCCCTGCTCGACACCGACCTGCTCCTCGCGGCGGACCAGGGCTGGCGGCCCGGCCACGGCGAGCTGGCCGACACGGGCTTCACGGCTCCCTCGGTCAGGGTGCTTCCCGAGCGTGGCGTGCTCGCCGGGGAGCGGATTCTGCGCGAGTTTCTGAGGGCGGTGCGGGGCGCCTGAGAACCCGGGTGTCCTGGTCGTCGTGCGGGTGCGGCCGCGCGGTGGCTCGTCGCGCAGTTCCCCGCGCCCCTTCGGGGCGCGTCCCCTTGGAGCGCCGTCGCAGCCGTACAGCGATGAACGCCACCAGGGCCAGCGCCACCACGACCAGGACCACCTTGGAGTAGGTGGAGACGATGTCCGACACCGTGTGCCAGTTCGCGCCGAGGAAGTAGCCCGCGAGCACGAACACCGTGTTCCAGATCGCGCTGCCCAGGGTCGTCAGCCCCAGGAACACCGGCAGGCGCATGCGCTCCACACCCGCCGGCACGGAGATCAGACTGCGGAAGATCGGGATCATCCGGCCGAAGAACACGGCCTTGGTGCCGTGCTTGAGGAACCACGCCTCGGTCTTCTCGATGTCCGAGACCTTCACCAGCGGCAGCCGGGCCGCCACGGCCACCGTCCGGTCCCGGCCGAGCAGCGCCCCGACCCCGTACAGGGCGAGCGCGCCGAGCACCGAGCCGGCCGTCGTCCACAGCAGCACGGCGAGCAGGCTCATCCGCCCGCTGCTCGCGGCGAACCCGGCCATGGGCAGGATCACTTCGCTCGGCAGCGGCGGGAACAGGTTCTCCAGGGCGATGGCGAGACCGGCACCCGGCGCGCCCAGCGCGTCCATGAGGTCGTTGACCCACTGCGGCCCGGCTTCCGCGGCGATGGCTGTCATGCCGCCACGCTAGGGAACCGGACCTGAAGGGAACCTGAGGAACCCGGACGGACCTCGGTCGAGCGACCCCGGGGGATCGTCAGCCGCAGCAGCCGCCACCGCAGCAGCCGCCCCCGCCGCCACCCGCGCGGGGGGCCGGGGCGGCGCTGGAGCCGCCCACCGCGACGGTGGACAGCAGCTTCACCGTGTCGTCGTGGCCGGAGGGGCAGGCCGCGGGGGCGGCGGACTCCGCCATGGGACGGCTGAGTTCGAAGGTGTCGCCGCAGGTACGGCAGCGGTACTCGTAGCGAGGCATGGGCACAGGTTAACCGGCCCGGTCAGTGGCCCGCCGCCCCCCGTTCCTCGCGGATCAGGGCGACCACGTGGGCCACCGCCCGGCGCACCGCCTCCGTCTCCATGAGGAAGTGCCAGTAGTCGGGGTGGCGGCCCTCCAGCGTGGCGACGGCACGGTCCAGGCGGGCCACCGCGTCGTCCAGGGGGCGGGCGTGACGCGGGTCGGGGGTGTTGCGGCCGGCCATCGCCAGGCGCTGGGCGTCGCGGATGGCGAAGCGGGTGCGCTCGATCTCCTGCTCGGGGTCCTTCTGCACGGCGTTCAGGCGGTGCAGGCGGTCACCGGCGGCCGAGACGGCCTCGTCGGTGGTGTTCAGCAGGGCCCGTACGGTCGACAGGAGGGCGGTCGCGTCGGCCCAGCGCTGTTCGTCGCGGGCGGTGCGGGCCTCGGCGAGTTTCGCCTCGGCCCGGCGGACGTTCCCGGCGGCCGTGTCGGGGACGCTCTGCAGGTCCTGCCAGCAGGCGGCGGTGAAGCGGCGGCGCAGCTCGCTGAGGATCGGGTCGACCTGCTCGGAGCGGGTGGTCAGGGCCTGGGCGCGGGTGCGCAGGGAGACGAGCCGGTGGTCGATCTCGGCGGCGCGCTCCGGCAGCCGCTCGGCCTCGACCCGGACCGCCTCGGCCTCGCGGGTGACCCGCTCGGCCCGCTCCAGGGTCTGCGGCACGCCGTGCCGGCCGGCGCCCTGGTTCAGCTTCGTGAGCTCGGGGGAGAGGGCGGCGAGGCGGGCGGCGAGGTCGTCCGCCTTCAGGCCGGTGGCGCGTACCGAGTCGAGGGCGGTGGCGGCGGCCAGCAGGGCCTGGCGGGCCCGCTCGACCGCGGGGGCCAGGCGGGCCAGCTGCGTCTCGGCCTTGCCGAGCAGGGGGCCGAGGCCGTCGGCGAACCGGTCCAGCTCCTGCTTGACCCGGCCCAGCTCCTCCTTGGCCGCCGTCAGCTCGCCGCGGGCGCGGGCGGCGGCCGAGGCCTCCAGGTCGTCGCGGTCGAGGTCGTGGGCGTCGACGGCCTCGATGTAGCGGTGGCTGGCCTCGTCGATGCGCCGGCCAAGGGCGTCGAAGTCGCCGACGGCGCGCCGGGCGGCCGGGGAGTCGTCGACGGCGGTGATCGTCTCGATGGAGATGCGCAGGTCGCGCTGGGCCGTGTCGAGTTCGTAGAAGGCGGCGGCGGCGGCGTCCTTCGCGGCCTGGGCCTCGGCCCGCTGGTTCTCGGCCCGGCCGCCGAACCAGCGGCGGGTGCCGCCGCCCGCGAAGGCGGCGGGCAGGACCAGCGCGGCCAGCAGCGGCAGGGCGACCAGGGCGAGCGTGTCGCCGGACGGTCCGGGTCTGCGGGGCGGGCGGTGGCGCGGACGGCGTGCGCGCGGCACCGACGGCGAGTACGGCTGCGCTGGTGTCGCCGTCACATCCCTCTCCCGTGCTGTGGTCCACCCTGCCCGGTGTTCATTCTCCCACCGGTTAAGGACGAACACACGGGCCGATCAGTTCGCCGTTCGGACCGTCACTTTGCCGTCGCCGGTACGGGCGGACACCACGTGGGCGCTGCTCGGGTCGCGGGGCACGGACACGTCGACGCCGCCGTCACCGGTCTCGGTGGTCACGCGGTAGGTGGCGCGGGGCAGGCCGATCGTCACGGAGCCGTCCCCGCTGCGGGATTCCACACGGTCGGGCACGACGCCGAGTTCGAGGCGGACGGAGCCGTCGCCGGTGTGGGTGCGCACGTCGCGGGAGGAGACGTCCGCCCGGATGGAACCGTCGCCGGTGCGCATCCGCAGCGGGCCGGTGGCACCCGAGACCCGGATCGATCCGTCGCCGGTGCGCAGCTCCATGGGGCCGGTGCTGTCGCTGACGCGGACGGAACCGTCGCCCGTGCGGATGTCCAGCGGGTCGCGGAAGCCGCGGGCGCGGACGCTGCCGTCGCCGTCCCGGACGTTCACGGTGACGCCGCGGGGCACGTCGATGCGGTGCTTGGCGGAGCAGTCGGCGACGAAGCCGGAGCACTCCAGCCGCAGGACCAGCCGGTCGTCCTTCATGCTCCAGGTGACGTCGGGGTCCTTGCCCAGGACGACGGAACCCTCGAACCAGCGGGTGACCTCGATCGTCCCGCGCGGGTGGGCGTCGGCGGCGACGATCTCCAGGGCCGAGTCGTCGGAGTCGACGGTGAGGGTGCGGCCCTGGAGCGCGAAGGACTTGTGCTCGGGCTCCTCGTCGTCCCCGGCGGAGGCCCCGCAAGCACCGAGCCCGGCGACCAGCAGGGCGACGGCACCGGCGGCGGCGGCCGTGCGGGCGAGGGTGGTGCGGGCGGAACGGGGCGTGTCCTGGAAGCGATGGACGCCGGCGGTGGTGCTGGTGCCGGTGGCGGCGGTGGCGGCGGTGGTGCGTGTGGCGCGGGCCATGATGTTTCCCCCTGGCGGACGACGGGCGCTCTCGGGCGCTCTACGACCGTATGGACCGGGGGTCCGCCGCGGGATCCGGGCGGCTCCCGGATCCGGGGTGGGGATAACCCCCGCCAGGAGTCGCGCCACGGGTTTGCGGGACCGCGCCCCGGGCCATGTAGGCTGTCGACTCGTCCTGGGCTCGTGACCCGGGAGCCGGGTGCGTAGCTCAGGGGTAGAGCGCCTGCCTTACAAGCAGGATGTCGGCGGTTCGAAACCGTCCGCGCCCACAGTGCTTGAGCAGCGGCTCAGGGTCCTCTGCGACTGTCGCAGGGGACCCTTTCTGCGTTCACCAGCGGATCGTCTGCCCCTCCGCAGCGACGGTCACGGTGAACTTCTCCAGTGACGGGGCACCGTCGCCGCTCCAGCGGCCGGTCTGCTCCTCCACGGTGTCCCACAGCGGCTGCGGGCCGCCCTGCCGTACGAGCCACCGGCCGCCGTCCTGGTACACCGCGGCCCACGAGCCGGTCTCGACGTCGACGAGGACGTCCTCGGTACGCCCGTCCCGCTCCAGGGTCAGCCGTTGAGCGCCCGGCACGGCGAGCTGCACGACGAACCGGGACGTCCAGTCGTCCAGCACCTCCGTGCCGATGGTGCTCTCGCGCTCCTTGCCGTCCCCCAGGTCGGGGAGCAGGCCGAGCGGTGGCGGCAGGTGCGGGCGGGCGAGCATGAAATTCACGCCGCCGCCGAGCAGCGGTCCGGACGCCGTTCCGTCCTCGTGGACCGTGAGGCGCGCCAGCTCCGACGCGCCGAGCCATCCGCCGATGGTCGTCAGGATCAGGCCGCCCGGCCGGGTCTGCTCGACCCACTGCGTCGGCACGGTACGCACGGCGCACGTGGCGATGATCCGGTCGTACGGTGCGCCCTCGCCGTGGCCCAGGAGGCCGTCGCCGGTCACGAGAGTGGGGTACAAGCCGACATGGCCCAGTGCCGCCCGGGCCCGGGCAGCCACGTCCGGGTCGTACTCGACGGAGGTGACGTTGTCCTCGCCGAGGCGCGTGCAGAGCAGGGCGGTCGAGTAGCCGGTGCCGGTCCCGATCTCCAGCACCTGGTGCCCGTCCTCGACCTGGAGGTCCTCCAGCATGCGCAGCACGAGGGACGGCAGAGTGCTGGAGCTGGTCGGCTCGCGTGTGATCCGGCCGCGGATGTCCTCGGGCACGATCGTTCCGGCGATCTGGGTCACCAGCGACTCGTCGGTGTAGCAGCCTTCCAGCCAGCCGGGCTCTGCGCGCCGCACCGGATGCCAGGCGGTGAAGTCCGAGCCGTGCGCGCGGCGGAAGAAGCCGCCGCGCAGGAACTCATGACGGGGGACGGCCGCGGCCGCGCGCTTCCAAGGCTCGGTGCGCAGACTGCCGGTGGACGTCATCCGGTCGAGGAGCAGCCGGTGGAGGTGAGCTTCTTCGGTCACGATGTCCTCTCCAGGAGGTCGGCCAGGGCGGCGGTCATGGGCAGGCCGGTCTTGGTCTCCAGCCAGTGCCACTGGCCGGAAGGGTTGCACTCCAGGAACCACCATCGGCCGTCCTCGCCGACGGCGAAGTCGAAAGCGCCGAAGACGAGCCGGAAGTGGCTCATGTAGCGGTGGAGCGCCGGTTGGATGCCGGGTGGGGCCTCGACCGGGGTGTAGGTGAGCTTGCTGTAGTCGGTGCGCCAGTCGAGGAGGCCCGAGTCGATGCGGACGCAGAACACGTGCCCGCCGATGACGGTCACCCGCACGTCGGCGACCTTGGGCACGCGCTGCTGGAACAGGTGGGCGGTGCCTGCCACGTTGTCGTCGATCTCATCCGGGAACACCTTGGCGACTTTGACGACGGACGCCACGCCGTCGACGGTGTAGACCGGGTTGGACAGCGGCTTGTAGATGACCGAGCCGTGGGCCTTGATGAACGCGCGGGCGTTGTCGGGGGCGGAGGTGATGAGGGTGGGCGGCACGTGGAAGCCCGCGGCCACGGCCGCGGTGAGGCCGGCCGGTTTGAACTCGGCGTCCCCGATGCGGTGCGGGTGGTTGACGTACAGGCAGCCGGGCAGGGACGCCAGGACCCCACCCAGCCCGTAGCGGGCCTGGGTGATGGCGAACCGGGCGTCCTGCTCGCTGAGGTGCGGGAAGGCGAAGCCGGTCGGCCGGCGGTAGTAGAGGGAGCGGACGTCCGCAAGATCGGCAGTCCGGGACGACGTGATGAGACAGCCGTGCAGGCCGCGCTCATCGATTTCTGCCTCCACCGACAGTGATGCGGGGAAGTCCCCCGAGTCGAGCCGCACGACCGGGACGTCCCGGTCGTGCAGCCCGCGGATCACCACGTCGGCGGTCGGGTCGTGCAGGCTGGTGACGACCAGCACCGGGCGCGGATCACTCACTGGTCGGTGTCGTTCCCGGTGTCGGTGTCCCCACCGCCCTGGCCGTCCGGGCTCGTGCCCGTCGCCGGGTTGGTGCCGGTGGACGTGCCGTGCTTGCCCATGTCCAGGACCTGGCCGGCGTCGTCGTAGAACAGAACGGTCTGCGTGGCGGGGTCCAGGGCCGCACGGGCGTAGGCCGGCGTCATCGTGGGGTAGGGCGCCATGCGCCCCAGCCCCCAGGGACGGGCGGTGACGAGTCCCTGCGGGAGCGCCGGGCTGGTGGGCAGACGGTCGGAGTGAACGAACATGCCTCTCCCTGGTGTCGGTGTGGTGGAGCGGGTGGTCAGCTGGTGCGGCGCGCCTGCCGGTACTCCGCAGTCAGCCGGTCCCTGCTCTCGCAGGGAAGGTTGCGGTTCGCGCCTTGGGCGTCGACGGCCCGGTAGGTTGGGCAGGTCAGGCAGTGGTCCCACAAGGCGGTCTGCTCGGGCGTCTCGGTGAGGATCATCCGCGCGCCTCCAGCGCGAGACAGCGCAGAGCGCGCCGGGTCTCGCACAGCAGGGGATTGTCGACGCACTGCTCACAGTTGTCGGTGTGCACGCCGTAGGTGCGGAGTGCTGCCGCGCGTACGCAGTCGGGGCATGCGCGGGGGAAATGGGTCACCCCGCCGGGCACGGGCCGCTCGCCGAGGTCGACGGCGGTCTCGATGGCGAGGCGGGTCTGGCACCAGACACAGGCCGCGCCGCGGGCCTGCAGCCCCGACAGGGCGGACACGCTCGGCAGCGGGAGCAGGGCGAGTACATCGCCGTCAGTGTTGCTGCCGGTGCGTGTTTCCCCTGCCACGAGGGCCTCCACGGTTGCGGTGATCCGTCTCACACAGCGACCGTAGGTAGACACTTGGAGGATGACCCGAGCTGACAGTTCGGGTGAGCCACAGGCTCGGCGACCTACACGAGGCCGATCCGCACGGCGAGCTGCTCGGCTTGCCGAGCGTGCATGGCCCGGGCCCGGCGGATCACCGTGAGCACCAGCTGCCGGGCGAGCGGAGTGCGGGCGAGATCCTCCGGAGCGATCCCCTCCAGGCCGGTGAGGGCGAGCAGCGCGGCGGCGTCGTCCCTGCGCTGGCTATGGCAGGCCGCAACCTCCAGGCCGAAGGTGAACTCGCGCTCCAGCGACGGCATGCCGGTCGTGTCGATGGCGTCTGCCGTGTGCAGAGCCTCCCCGGCCTCGCCCGCCTCCATGTCAATGCTCAGGGCGTGCAGCGCCACGTTCGTTGGGCCGAACACGGTCCAACTGATGTTGCTCGCGTCGGGCACCTTCCGGGCCGCGGGCGCTGCATGCTGGGTCAGCCGCTCCCGCGCCTCCCACCACCGGCGCCGGCGGGCCGACCCCACCACGGCGACGAGCTGAAGGGCACCGCCCATCGCGGCCTGTTCAACCTCCGGCATCCGCGCGGCAGCCACTTGCTCGGCCGCGCGCAAGGCGAGTTCCCCAGCCTCAGCGGGCTGATTCGCGGCAAGGAGGACGTGCCCGAGATTCCACTGGGCGGCGGCGATACGGAGCGGGTCGTCGGCGTCTTCGGCGGCGCGCATCGCCCGGTCGGCGGCGATGGTGGCAAGGTCGACGCGCCCGGTTCGGCGCAGGTAGGAGCGAAGCAGGCAGTACAAGTCGGCGGCGGCTCGGAGCACGGCACGGCGCTCGGCCGCATCCGTGCCGGCCCGGGCGGCCCGGGCGGCGTGCTCGACATCGGTGACCAGCCCAGGCAGTGTCTCGGCGGCCCTGGTGAAGCGATCGCCCGCGGTCTGCCAGCTCTTCCACGCAGTCTCCACCCGGTCCCTCAGCGCGTCTGAGGGTACGGGCGGCGCGCTCAGAACGGGGCCGTAGCCGAGGAGCGCACGCCCCACTGCGGCCTCCGCAGTGTCCGCGGTCTCCTCCTCCGCCAGTGGTTGCTCCGACAGCAGGGCTGCGGTGGGCACCCCGAGTTCCCGCGCGAGGGCGTACAGGATGGGTAGCGACGGTACCTTCAGGCCGCGCTCGATCTGCGACAGGTAGTCGGGTGAGATGCCGACGAGGCCGGCGACCGCGTCCTGCCGACGTCCGCCGCGGTAGTGGCGGATCCGGTCTCCGATGGGGAGGTCTGCTGCAACCATGCGCGTACTCCTTGCTCCTCAATCTGAGCGTAGGGTGCCCGCTGCGCGGGGACCGGGAGTTGGTGAAGGGGGGAGGCGCTGGTGCCGGATTTGGTGCTTTGGGACATCGACCACACGTTGATGGCGACGCGAGGGCTCGGCGGTGAGTTGTGGGCCGCGGCGTTCGAGCAGGTGACAGGGGTGACGTTGCGGGAGCAGGCGTCGGTGACCGGGTCGACGGAGCGAGTGATCCTTCGGGAAACCGTGCGCCTGCACGACCTTCCTTACAGTGACAGCCTGTTCGCCCGGTTCGCTGACGCCCTCGGTGCGGTCCATGTCGCGCGGGCAGCCGAGCTGCGCGAGCGGGGCCACACGCTGCCTGGCGCGGCCGCCGTGCTGGCCGCCCTCGCGGACCAGGGCGTCCGCCAGTCCGTTGTGACTGGCAACGTCCGCCAGGCCGCCGAGGTGAAGCTTGCCGTGTTCGGCCTCGACGCGTACCTGCGACTGGAAGAGGGGGCCTACGGGGAGGACGGAGAGGGACGGCCGGAGCTCCTGCGGGCTGCCCTCGCACGGGCGGATGTCTCCCCGAAGAGCGCGGTGTTCTTGGGCGACACCCCCGCGGACGTTGCGGGTGGGCGCGAGGCGGGTGTACGGGTCGTGGCGGTGGCGACGGGCCGCACTGTCGCGGGCGACCTGCGCGCGGCCGGCGCTCAGGTAGTGCTTGAGGACTTGTCTGACACAGGTCGGGCGCTCGCGGCGATCGGGGCATGACGAATGCCCCCCTCCCGCGCGAAGGCGAGAGGGGGGCACAGGCTCACGGGTACTGGCGGCGGTTCGGGTCCAGGGCGGCCGCGAGCGGATCAGGCGCCCTAGGGTGCGGATCTCCCTCGTTCGGCTCACAGTTGTAGGTGGTCGAGCTGCCGCCGTCAGAGGTGCAGGTGTACGTAACGCCGCGGTAGGTGAACGTCCAGCTCGACGGGGGCGGGTCGCGGAGGTCCCGTCGGCGCCGTCCCAGCCCGAGCCCTCGGTGAACCGCTCGGCCCCGGGGGCCCGCTCGGGCCGGGCTCGCCGTCCGCACCGGCCGGGCTCGGCGGCCCGGTGACCGACTCGCGGGGCTTCCGCGCGTGCTGGGCGGGCCCACCACAGGCGTCCCGCCCAGCTCCTCCACCTGTCGCGCCAGAGCGCCGCGCCGCGTACTCGACCCGCAGGTCCCACGACAGGTCCACCACCATCACCGCCAGAGCGACGAGGAACCCAAGACCGATCAGCCCGGTGAGCGCGCCCAGCCACTCGGCGCGGGGAGCCCGCGAGCGGCGGTTGTGCTTGTGCGTCCTGGTCGCGCTCGTCACGCTGATACTGCTCGAAGGCGTTCTCCAGCGCAGCGTTGGCGTCCCGTTCCTTCTGCGGATCCTGGGCGAGGGCGCTGATCCGCTGGTCTGGCGAGCGTAGACCTCGGAGTGTGCCCCTGCATGGCGGCAGTGTGGCACTGGTGAGGTGGGGATCCGTTCCGGTGACGGTTGAGGGCAACGCACTGATTGCACAGTGACTATCAGGCTGGCACCTAAATGAATAGGAGGTCGTCATGCAGGCCGTCGCCCCGGGCAGAGGCCGCCCCCGCCCGGCCGAGACCCTCGAGCGAGACCAGCGGATCTACACGTTCCTCCTCGGCGGCCCCGCTCACGAGACCAATTCGCCCAGGAGGCAGGCTTTACCGCGGACCTAGTCCACCTCGCTCTTAGCCGGCTGCGCCGCGCCGGGCGCGTCCGCCAGTGTCTCAACGGCGGCGTCATCGTGTGGTCCGTCGCTGACGGCATATCGTGCCCCTGAGGCGGCAGCCATGAGCATCGTCGAGTACTTCTCCGCAGACGACGTCGCCTGGCAAGCCGATGCCCCCTGCGCGACCGCTGACTCCGGCTTCACCCCCGACGTCGAGACCGACGCAGAGGCAGCGGTGGCCGAAGAGCAGTGGTACCGCTCCTGCCCGGTCCGCACCCGGTGCCTCGCCTGGGCCGTGCTCCGCGGAGCCGAGGGCTACTGGGCCGGCACGAGCACCTACCAGCGCAACCAGTTGCGCGCGTGCGCCCCAGGGCGAAGTGCCCGCTGTGCCTGTCCACCAGCCTGGTCTACGAGGGCGCGGCGTAGCTCGATGGGCCTCGTACGCTCGCTGCCACGCCTCCGCCCACCGCCAGGCGTGGTCGCGCAGCCGCAGCCTTCCCGTTCCCCTGATCGGTCACGGAAACGTCATATGCCTCACACCCACAGTGCACAACTGACACGCTGGCTGATCCAGGAACTACCGCACCCGGGGGGCGCCATGGCGAGGAGCCGCAATACCAGGCAGAGCGTTAACAACAAGACTGGCATCGGATGCGGCGTACTCGCTCTGCTGCTTTTCGTCGGTGGCTGCAACCAGCTGCTCGGCATCGGGGACGACGAGGAGCAGAAAACCGCCGACTGCGCCATGGAACTCACCGCAGGCGCCGGGCCGAAGGGATGGATCGGTGGGGGCAGCAACGGCGGTGGGGGCGGGGGATTCACCAGCGGCTCGGGAGGCGGTGGGTCCAGCAGCGGCGGCGGCACCTCTACCGGCGGGGGCGGCCTTGGCGGCACTGACGTCCCGAACTACGAGCCAGGCATGGATCCTGCTGACGTGACCCCCGATATGGAGGCGACGGCCGAGGCCGAACATGGGGACATGCGAGCGGTGGGAACCGAGTTGATTTGGTTCGACAAGCGGACGAACGAACCGTTCCCATGGGAGAAGAAGGCGTATGAGAAGGCGAAGCGTGAGGCTGACGCGGTTGACGCCGCCGCGAAGGCGCTTGAGGACGACTGCTAGCACGCGCAGGCAGTCCCTCATTCACGCCGTCGCCGTGAAAGGCCGCTGGCCATCACGCCGTCTGCACTCGAAGCACGATTAGACGACGCACAACGAGCCCTGGGGGAACCAATCAGCACACCCACACCGCCGCAGCCCGGCTTCCCGCCGCCGCTCCCGCCCGAGCCGCCGAAGCCAGCGAGGAACCGCACCAACGCGATCATCATCGGTTCCGCAGCCGCAGCAATCGCGGCGATCGTCACCGCAGGAGTGGCCGCGAACCACAGCGACGACGACAACGGGACTGAAGCGGCCCCTACACCCACCATCACGGTCACCGAGACGGCAGAGATGACCGACCAGGAGATCCTCGATCAGTCCATGGAGATCCTAGAGTCAGCCGAGGCGGACGTCGACGCGGGGATCGAGCCCGACGTCACCATCCCCGCCGTCGAAGAACCCGGGGAGGAACCAGAAGGGCCGCTCACATCCATCGACGAGGGGACGTATCTCGTCGGCGAGGACGTGAAAGCGGGCTCGTACAAGACGTCGGGCCCCTCCGGCGGCATGTGCTACTGGGCCCGCAACAAGGACGACTCAGGCGAGCTGACGTCGATCATCGCCAATGACATTGTGAAAGGTCCGGGCCGGGTGACCCTGAACAAGGGCGAGATCTTTGAGACGAACGGGTGCGATACCTGGCAGCCGGCCAAGTAGTTGGATACGCAACGGCCCCGCGCCGGAACCGGGCATCGTCGCCTCCCCCGCAGACGGCGGGGCCGACGCGTCCACGCGCCCCGACCGCCTTGCAGTCAGCCGAATCCTCTACCAACTTGCCGCACGAGTTCAGCGTCCAGCGCAGTCCGTTGTCGTCCGTGAAGGACACCGTCAGTCGACCGTCCGCGCCCACACGTGCCGAGTGGTGTGAGGCCCCCAGGGAAGTCCCTGGGGGCCTCTGGCGTGTCCGTCGCCGGCGGGTTACGAGGCCTCGCTCGGATTCTCCGGAGGAAGCTCGTGGGCGTGTTTCAGTTCCGAGCGGGCCGCCACGCGGTCGGGGCCGGTCAGTTCGGACCAGTAGCGGTGCGTGCTGACGAACACCGCGAGTTCGTGCTCCCGCCGCCGGAGTTTCTCCACCTCGGCCTGTTCGTCGGCGGTCCAGCCGGGGGAGGCGGGGCGTTCCACCTTGCGCCAGCCGTTGTCGTCGCTGAAGCCGTCCAGCGGCTCCACCGACCAGGGAAGTCGCTTCAGAAGGGCCGACAGCTCGGCCCGGACCTGATGGAGTTCCTCCTGACCGGCGAGGAGGTCACTCGGAAAGTCATAGGTCGTAGCCACGGCCCAATGATACGCCTGTTCGAATTGGTGGAGCGAGTTCCTTCCTGTGGTTCATGCGAACGGGTGTACCAGCCGCAGCTCGCCCACCACCCGGTCCGTCACCGGGGCCGGAACGCCGTGACGCTCGGCCGCACGGAGCAACGCGCCGCCGATGGCGTCGAGTTCCAGCGGCCGGCCCGCCTCGGCGTCGCGCTGCATCGACGACTTCATCGTGGGCGGGAAGGCGTCGTAGCGGGCGAGGGCCTGGGCCGGGTCGGACGGGCCGCCGCACGCCCGGCTGATCGCGGCCGTCTCCTCCACCAGGGCCGTCAGTTCGTCGCGGTGGCGGGCGCGCACGTCGCCCAGGGGGAGTCCGTAGCGGGTGGTCAGCAGGGCGAAGGGGGCCAGGAACGACATCTTCGCCCACAGGGTCGCCGTCTCGTCGTCCTGGACGCGGGTGGCGGGGCCCGCGGCACCGAGGGCCTCGGCGAGGGCGTAGAGGCGGGCGCGGGGCACGCCCGTGCCGGTCAGGTCGATCTCCGCGAAGGGGCTGGTGTGTTCGATGACGCCCGGGGCCACCCGGGTCGACTCCACGCGGACGACGGCGGGGGCGACCCGGTCGCGGCGGTAGCGGGCGCGCAGGGCGGCCGGGTGCTCGACGCCGTTGAGGAACGGCACGAGGAGGCCGTCGCCCGGGGCGGCGGCGGGCACGCGCCGCAGGGCCGGGTCGAGGGCGGTGTGCTTGACGGTCACCAGGCAGGCGTCGACCGGTTCGCGCAGCTCGGTGGCGGTCTCCACGCGGGCCGTGAAGTCGCCGAAGCGGGTGCTGCGGACCCGGATGCCGTCGGTGCGCAGGGTCGCCGCCGTCTCCTCGCCGGACAGGCAGATCACGCGGTGGCCCGCGCGGGAGAGCAGGGCGGCGAGCAGCCCGCCCACGCCGCCCGGGCCCAGGACGGCCACGGTCAGTTCGTTCGCAGGGTTCGTCACGGGGGTTCCTCTCGTCGGTCGGCCCCGGAAAGGGTGGCCGCCTGGGCGTGATCATGGCAGGAACGCTGTCGCGGGGGTGGCGAAAGGGTGAGACTGGGGGCATGTGCCGGAGTATCAAGACGCTGCGTCCGCCCGCGCTGCCCGAAGAGGCCACGGAGGCGGACATCCGCGCCGCCGCGCTGCAGTACGTGCGGAAGGTTTCGGGCTTCCGCGCCCCCGCCGCTCACAACCAGGAGGTGTTCGACCGCGCCGTGGAGGCCGTCGCGCAGGCCACGGCCGAGCTGCTCGACGGCCTGGAGATCCGCGGCGCCGCGACCGCCCGCCGGGCGAGCTAGGGCCCGCCACCGGGCGAGCTAGCGCCCGCCACCGGGTGAGCCGGGCCGAGGGCTGGCGTCGGGCCGGCCGAGCACCCTGCCCGGCGGGCGAGCCGAGCGCCCGGTACCCCTCACGCCGGTTCCGGCAGGGGCTCCGCTCGGGGGGCCGGGATCGTGACGCTCTCCCACAGTCGGGTGAGGCGCTGGTAGCCGTAGACCACCGATGCCATGACCAGCAGGAGCAGCGGTCCGGCGAGCCACGGGTAGCGGGCCATCTCCAGCGGGGCGAAGCGGTACGCCGTCAGGAGCGCGGCGAAGACCGCCGTGCCGTAGACCACGAGCAGCACGCCCGCCCGGTCCCCGCCCCGGTCGAACGTGCGCAGCCCGGCCTCGATCGTGTACGCGAACACCACACCGGCGACGAGGTCGACGCCGTAGTGCCAGCCGAACCCCAGCGTCGCGGCGAGCGTGGCGACCAGCCAGAACGTGCCCGCGATCCGCAGCGCGCGCGGCCCCCTGCGGGAGTGGATGAAGATCGCGGTCGCCCACGCCGTGTGCAGACTGGGCATGCAGTTGCGCGGGGTGATCGTGTCGAACGGCAGGTGGGAGGGCGCCGTGATCGGCGGCAGCGTGTTCGGCCACAGGTCGGCCGCCGCCCAGGTCCCGCCCTGGGGGCCGTAGGCGAAGACCGGGCCGACCACGGGGTAGATCATGTAGATGGCCGGTCCGATCAGGCCGATCACCAGGAAGGTGCGCACCAGGTGGTGGCGCGGGAAGCGCTGCTCGGCCGCCACGTTGCGCAGCTGGTAGAGCGCGACGACGACCGCGGCCACCGCGAGCTGGGCGTAGACGTAGTCGAGGGCGTGCTCGCCGACCGGGCCGCCGGCCTCCAGGAGCCGGCCCGCCAGCCAGGACGGGTTGCCCAGGGCGTGATCGGCCATGGCGATGTACGGGTCGAGCGTGACCGGCAGGGTCCGCGACGTGATCAGCAGCCAGGTGTCGCCGGTCTTGCGGCCGGTCACCAGCAGCAGGCCGAGCCCCACCCCCTTCAGCAGCAGGAGGCGTTCCGCTCCGGTGCGGCGGGTGAGGGCGAACACGGCGAGGCCCAGGACGACCCACAGGGCGCCGTTGCCGAAGGGGTGCCCGTCCGACAGGTCGGCGCCGATCGCCCAGCGCACCGCGAGGAAGACCAGGTCGATGCCGATCGCCGCCCCCAGGGCGATCAGCCGCTGCCGCCAGGTGAGCACCACCATGGTCAGCGCCATGCTCGCGTACAGCAGGAAGCCCGACTTGGGGGCGTGGATCACCTCGCGCGCCTGCTGCGTGATCGGCCCCGGTATGCCGAGGTGGTGCGCGACGAGTTGCAGCGCGACGAGGAAGCCCAGCGTGAGCACGCCCGCCGCGGCCCACAGCACCGTACGGGGGCGCCGGCGGGCGGCGCGCCCCATCTGCCGCGCGGGCGTGGTTCCGGAGGTCTTCCGCGACGCCGTTGTCGTCAATGTCCCAGCCGCTTCCAGGTGTCGGTTCGATCGTCGTGAGGGCCCGGAGCCCCGGGCTACGTCGTCCTCGGCTCGCGCCGCATCAGGTACGCCGCCCCGGCCCCGGCCCCGAACAGCGCCCCCACCGACACCGCCGTGCCCAGCCAGCTCGCGCCCAGCCAGTGGGCGCCGAAGTAGCCGAGGGCGACGCTGTAACAGGCCCAGGTCAGGCCGGCCAGGGCGGACCAGGGGAGGAAGTCGCGGGCGCGGCGGTGCGCGGCGCCCGCGCCGAGGGAGACGACCGAGCGGCCGGCCGGAGCGAACCGGGCGAGGACGACGAGCGCGCCGCCGCCCCGCGCCAGGGCGGCGCCGAGACGTTCCTGCGCCGTGGTCAGCCGCCGGGAGCGCGAGATCGCCCGGTCCAGCCGGGCGCCGCCGCGCCAGGCGAGCCGGTAGGCGACCAGGTCGCCGAGGACGGAGGCGGTGGCCGCGCACAGGGTCAGGACGAGGATGTCCGGCACGTCGGTCGCCGAGCCCGCCGCCGCCGCCGTGGCCGCCGTGATCACCAGGATGCCGCTGGGCAGCACCGGCAGGAACACGTCCAGCAGCACGGAGAGGGTGACCACCGCGTAGATCCATGGGCTGCCGATCAGCGACCCCACCTGCTCCAGCACCGCGACTCCCCGTGATCCCCCGTGGGCCAGACCGTGCCGCGGTGACGCGGGGGGAGCGGCAAGGGGTGGCCGATGACAGCCATACAGCGTACGCGGGGGTGTGACGGGCGGTTCACGGGGGGCTCGTGTGTTCGGTACGGAGTGTTCACCTCGTCCCGGGTCGTCACGGTGTCACCCGGCTGCCGTGCCCCGGAGGGCGGTGGGTGGGGACGTCCCGTAGCAACGGAGGAGACGCGCGGTCCCCGGAGGCCGCACCGGGTGAGGAACGGTGGACACGATGCTGACTGGGATATGTGCGGGCGCCGTCGCCGCGGCCCTGCTCGCGGGCGGCGGCGACGGCGCCGGGGGATACGCGATGCGGACGGACGCCTGGTTCGCCCCGCCGGCCGCCGCCGGACGGTCACCGGCGCTCACCTACGACCCCGCGCTGGTGCCGGTGGGCGCGTGGATCGAGGTCGGCCGGCGCACGGCGCGGGGCGGTGCGACGACCGTCCGGTTGCGGGTGGCCGGGATGAGGCCCGGGCACACCTACGGCGTCCATGTGCACCGCGAGCCCTGCGGCGCCGACCCCCAGGCCGCCGGCGGGCACTACCAGCACCGGCCGTCGGACGATCCGCACCACGTCGGTCCGCACAACGAGGTCTGGCTGGACTTCACCGCCGACCGGCACGGCAGGGGCGCGGCCAGCGCCCGGCACCCCTGGGGCTTCCGGCGGGGGGAGGCGTCCTCGGTGGTGGTCCACGACGTGCCGGGCGGCGCGGGAGCGCGGGTGGCCTGCTTCACGGTGCCGTTCGACCGGGCGGCCGCGAGCGGGTAGCGGGCCGGACGGAACAGGGCCTGCGGGGATCAGGGCCCACGGGGAACAGGACCTGCGGGGATCAGGGCCCACGGGGAACAGGACCTGCGGGGATCAGGGCCTGCGGGGATCAGGCCCAGGGGAGCGCCGTCGGGGAACGGCGCCGGGGAGAGGCGTCGGGGAGCGGCTCCGGGGAACGGCGCCTCCCCGGGTACGGAAGGCGCCGCTGTGGTCCGTCGGGCGGGGATCAGACGGCCACCGGCGCCTGCTCCGCCGTCCGCCGCCCCGGCTCGTCGGCCCGCCGCCGCAGCAGCCGGTCCAGGCCGAACGCGCCGGAGCCCGTGAAGATCAGCAGGAACATGGCCCAGCAGTACATGGCCGCGCCCTCGCCGTCGTTCTGGATCGGCCACAGCGCTTCCGGCTGGTGGACCTTGAAGTACGCGTAGGCCATCGCACCGGACGAGACGAACGCCGCGACCCGCGTGCCCAGGCCCAGCAGGACCAGGGTGCCGCCGACGAGTTCGATGACGGCGGCGTACCAGTTCGGCCAGGCGCCGGTCGCGGCCGTGCCGCCCTGGCCGTCCGCACCGCCGAGGACGCCGAAGAGCGCGACGGCGCCGTGGCAGGCGAACAGCAGGCCGATGACGATCCGGAACAGCGCGAGGGCGTATGGCTGCGCCCCGTTGAGGCGAGCGGTCATGGGGGTCTCCTTCGGTCGGCCGGCCCGGGGAGGGCCGGTCGGGGGACAGAACCGATCGCCCCACGCTAGGTCTGCCCCTCAGATGCTTGCAAGTTCAACATTTGGCCACTGCTTCGTCTCTGGCCGCGGCTCGGCGTCGGCTCCCGCCGCACGTAGGACTCCTCTGGCCACCGCGTCCGCGTCCGAAAGAGTGACCGAATCCACCCCCGGGCGAGCGCCCGCCGCCGTCACCCAGTGCACCCCCTCCGTCGGCACGCCGAACGCGAACCGCCGTGCATGGACGTTATGGTGACGATCTATCAGAAAATAGGGGCGCGGCGTCACGTCCAACCCCCCGGTCACATAACCGTCGACGGTGTGCGGGCGGCACTGCCCCGTCCGGAGCAGCCCGGCGAGGAGCGCGTCGGCCGTGCGGCGCAGGTCGGGTTCCGGCAGCCGGGCCTCTATGAGGGTTCTCACAGAGACGGCCGAACCGGGCACGTCGGGTGAGTGCGCCCGCCAGCCCCCGGCCTCCTCCGTCACCCGCAGGCGCGGTCCGAGCACCTCGACGACCCCCGCCTCCACCAGGGCGGTCAGCTCCTCGACGCGGCGCCGGGGCGGGCCGATGGAGAGGAAGGCGTTGAGCGGGGTGTACCAGCGGTCGAGGTGGTCCCGGCGGGAGGCGCCGGCGAGCCCGCCGTGGTCGACGACCAGCCGGAGTTCGTTGCGCAGATCGCGCAGGACGTCGAGGGCCGCCTTCAGCGGGCCGTGCACATTGCCCAGGGCGGCCTGCGCGGCGTCCTCGCGCAGATACGACAGCAGCCAGTCGCGCCAGGCGCCCGGATGGGCGAAGTCCCGCCCGGTGTACGGCCGGGAGATCCGCTCCCAGGACCACCGGCCGGCCTTGGCCACGCCGAACTCGTCGAGCAGCAGCGCCTCTCGCGGATCCCCGTGCGGGACGGCGAGGAAGCGGTCGGTGAAGTCCCCCTGCGCGCCGCCCGTCGTTCGCAGCAGGGCGCGGTAGTAGACCGTCTCCACCTCCTTCGCCACCAGCGGCCATATCTCCGCCAGGAAGTCGGGCGCCTCCCCGGAGTCCGCGCGCTTGCGGAAACCGGCGATCACCTCGGGCGTGAGGACGAGCGGGACGTGCCGGCCGTACGGACCCTTGGCGTTGTCGCCGCGCGCCTGGTACGGCACGCCGCGCCGCGAACCGGCGTACAGCCGCGGCTCCCGCCCCGACGGGAGGTAGCGCAGGCCCCCGCCGTCCCGTACGAAGCGGCCGCCGCGGCCGGTCGTCAACAGGGCCATGTGGTCGAAGAAGTTCAGGCCGAGGCCGCGCAGCAGGACGGGTTCGCCCGGGCCGATGCCGGACAGGTCGACGTCGGCCGGATTGGCGGGCGGGACGTGGCGCAGTCCGTGACGGGCGGCGTGCGCCGCCAGGCGCGCCTGGTCCGGACCGGCGGTCACCGGCAGATGGCCCTGGGCCAGGACCACCGCGGACAAGCCGGTCAGCGTGCGGCCGTCGTCCAGGGCGAGGGTCTGCCGGCCGTCGGGGGCGTCGTCGAGCCGGATCGCGCGGGCGCGGTGCGTCTCGATGCGGACGGCGGGCGGTGCCAGCCGCACGACCTCGGCGAACACCCACTCCAGGTACCGGCCGTAGTCGGCCCGGGCGGGGTACTCGTCCGGGCCCAGCGCGCCGTCCGCCCACTCGTACAGGCTCGGGCCCGGGCGGATCGGGCCCGAGCAGTCCACGCTGTCGTCGGTGAACAGGGTGACCTGGCAGGCGACGGTGTTCATCAGCAGCTCGGGCGACTGGGCGGTGCGCCAGACCCGGCCGGGGCCGGGCGGGTCCGGATCGATCACATGGACCGTCAGCCGGACCCCGGGCGGGAGCAGTTCCGGGGCGGAGGCGCACAGGCGCTCGAGGACGCTGGTGCCGCGGGGCCCGGCCCCGACGAGGGCGACGGAGAGCGGCCCCGGCGGCCCGGGCGGTACGGATGCCTCTGCCGGTGCGGATTCCTCGGGCGACGCAGACAAGGGTGGGGCTCCAGGGCGTGGGGGTGCATGGGGCGGCGTCCGCCGGAAGGGAGCGGACGGTCCGCCGGAAGGAAGCGGACGGTCCACCGGAGGGGAAGCGGACGGTCCGCCTCATCATGCCGTCGCCGGGAGCGGTGATCGAGGCCCGAGGGCACGGCGGGCCCGTACTGTGGCGTGCGTCACCCGCAGCACGGGGCGCAGCGGCAACAAGCAGGCGGAATGGGTGAGTTACGGGGCAAGCTCGGTGTCCAGGAGGGTCGACAGGCGCGGACCCGTCCCTGTGCGCGCCTTGGCGTGCTCCAGCCGGAGCCGGGCCGAACGGCCGCGCAGCGTCAGGGTCATGAGCTGGTTGCCGAACCAGGGGCCGCCCGTCTTGCGCCAGCCGACCGGTGAACGGGACAGCCGGCCGTGCCGGGCGAGCAGGCGGCCGAAGCCGCGCGCCGCCCCGCTCCAGCCGGCCCGGAAGGCCAGCCGCATCGACAGCGGCACCGAGTTGTGCACGGGCGAGCAGACCAGCTGCACCACCCGCGCTCCCGGCCCGGGCCCGGACCGCCACGAGGGCTCGGCGATGTAGGCGTGGTGGACGTCGCCGGACAGCACGCACACCGTCGCCGGCGCGTCCGGCCCCGTCCCCGTCTCGGCGATCAGCTCCGCCAGCCGGGCGAAGGAGGCCGGGAACGCCGACCAGTGCTCCAGGTCGGCGGCCCGGCGCACCTTCTCGCTCAGCCGGGCCCAGCGGGCTCCCCGCTCGCCCCGGCACAGCGCCGCGTTCCAGCCCTCCGCGTCGTGCACCAGGTGCGGCAGCAGCCAGGGCAGCGAGGTGCCGAGCAGCAGGTGGTCGTAGGCGCCGGGGGAGTCCAGGACCTGCTCGCGCAGCCAGGCCTCCTCGCCCGGGTCGAGCATCGAGCGGTCCTCCTCGGCGAGGACGCGGGCCGCCCGGCTGTCCACCATCACCAGCCGCACGCGCCCGAAGTCGCGCCGGTAGCTCCAGCGGGCCGTGGCCGGGTCGGCGTCGGCCCGGGCGGTGAAGGTCCGCAGCACATCGGTGCCGTCGGGCAGGGAGCGGACCTGCTCGTAGACCGGGTCGGCGGCCAGTTCCCGCGGGGAGAGGTTGCCCAGGTGCTGGTGGACCCAGTACGACATCAGGCCGCTGAGCAGCCGCTCCTGCCACCAGCCGGTGGAGCGCATGTCGGCGAGCCAGGCGGCGGAGGTGTTCCAGTCGTCGATGACGTCGTGGTCGTCGAAGATCATGAAACTCGGCACGGTGGACAGCAGCCAGCGGATGCGCGGGTCGAGCCAGGACTCGTAGTAGAGGTGCGTGTACTCCTCGTAGTCCGCCACCCCGCTGCCCGGCGGCTCCTTCAGGTCGCGGCGGGCCGCCAGCCAGTGCTGCGTGGCGTCGGAGGTCTCGTCGGCGTACACCTGGTCGCCGAGCAGCAGCAGCACGTGCGGCCGCTCGCCCTCCGGGTCGGCCGCGAGGCGGGTGGCGAGCGCGTCCAGGGCGTCCGGGCCCACGGGATCGTCCCCGCCGGCCGGCGGGGAGGCCCAGCGGCAGGAGCCGAAGGCGACCCGGAGGGCGCCGTCCGGCCCCGGCGCGTGGATCGCGGAGGGCGGGAAGGGCGAGCCGGGCAGCGGCCACACCCGCGTGTCGTCGAGGAGGACCTCGTACGTCGTGCTCGTCCCGGCCGTGAGGCCGGTCACCGGCACGAGCGCGTAGTGGTGCCCCGCGATCTGGAAGGTGCGGGCCGTGCCGCCGGCGCCGTCGGCGCAGCGCACCTCGGCCGTGCAGGGACGGCTCGTCTCGACCCAGACGGTCGCGGACGAGCCGTCGGTGTACCTCAGCAGCGGCCCGAGGCGCAGTCCGGCCATGGCGTTCCCCTCTCCGTCGCCCCGTACGGTACGGAACGACGGAGGCCGGCGGGGAGGTTCCGACACGAATTCGCCGGGCGTGTCAGCAGCTCGCGAGGTAGTTCGTCAGGGCGGACTTCTCGGCGGAGTCGACCGAGAGGCCGTAGTAGTACTTCACCTGGACCCAGGCGCGGACGTAGGTGCAGCGGTACGTCGTCCGGGAGGGCATCCAGGTGGCGGGGTCCTGGTCGCCCTTGGCCTGGTTGACGTCGTCGGTGACCGCGATGAGCTGCGGGCGGGTCAGGTCGTTGGCGAAGGCCTGGCGGCGGGAGGTCGTCCAGGAGTCGGCGCCGGAGTCCCACGCCTCGGCGAGCGGGACCAGGTGGTCGATGTCGACGTCGGAGGCGGCGGACCAGGTGGCGCCGTCGTAGGGGGAGTACCAGCTGCCGCTGGTGGCGGCGCAGGCGGAGTCCTGGACGACGTTGGTGCCGTCGCGCTTGAGGACGACCTCGCGGGTGTTGCAGGCGCCGGACTGGGTGATCCAGTGCGGGAAGAGGTCGCGGTTGTAGCCGGTGCGGTCCTCGGTGGCCACGGTGAGCGTGGCGAGGTAGGAGCGGGCGGTGGCGCCGCTGACCGGGGTGGGCAGGGCGGCGGAGGCGGAGGGGGCGCTGAAGAGGGCCGCGGCGGATATGAGGGCGGTGAACGCGGCGGCCACGCTCAGCCGTCGACGCGCGTAGAACCTGGGCATGCGAACTCCCTGGGGAGAGGGGGATGCTGGCGGGCGAGCGTGGGAATGCTCGCGGTGCCGTGTTGCGCACAGGTGTGCGCCCGGTGAGAAGTTAGTGACGCGTGCATGACATGACAAGATTCAAGACGGAACTTTTCACTCCGGGACCGTCGCGTACCATGGACGGCGCAGAAGGGGAGTAGCTCTTCGCCGGACCGTCGACATACTGCTCAGCTCGCCTGAGCCGGCGCCCGGAGGCAGGTCCTTTCCCGGACCGGCCAGCGAGACCTTCGGCAAGCAGTGCACGTCCGCGCCGTACGGTACGGACGCCGAGTGCGCTGCCGTGCCGAGGTGTCGTGTCGGAATGCTTCGCAAGACTCCGCACTCTCGGTGGGGCAGCCCCGACCGATTGAGGAACCCTTGATCAGCCTGACCGTGACGGCCGTCGTCTTCGGCGTCGTCTTCCTCGCCGAACTGCCGGACAAGACCGCCCTCGCCGGCCTCGTCCTCGGCACCCGGTACCGCGCCTCCTACGTCTTCGCCGGGGTCGCCGCCGCCTTCGCGCTGCACGTCGCGCTCGCCGTCGCGGCCGGCAGCGTGCTGACCCTGCTGCCGCAGCAGATCGTGCACGCGCTGACCGGCGTGCTCTTCCTCGGCGGCGCCGCGGTGCTGCTGCTGCGGAAGGGCGAGGACGAGGAGGAGGTCCGCAAGCCGGAGAACCAGTCCTTCTGGAAGGTCTCGGGCGCGGGCTTCATGCTCATCCTGGTCGCCGAGTTCGGCGACCTCACCCAGATCATGACCGCGAACCTGGCCGCCCGCTACGACGACCCGCTCTCCGTCGGCCTGGGCGCGGTGCTGGCGCTGTGGGCGGTGGCCGGGCTCGGCATCGTCGGCGGAAAGGCGCTGATGAAGAAGGTGCCGCTGCGGCTGATCACGCAGATCGCGGCGCTGCTGATGCTGGGTCTCGGGGTGTGGAGCCTGTGGGAGGCCGTGGCCGGCTGAACGAACAGTGGATGAACGGAGGCGGGGGCCCCTGGCGCGAACGCCGGATGGTTTTGTACCGTAGAGAAACAAAGTGGCCTCCGCCCGTTTTCCCTGACCGGCGGGCGGGGCCGCCTTGTCCCTCCCGGGGTACGACGGACGCGACCGGCCGTCCGGCCCCCTCCCGCGCTGGAACGCGCCCCGAGCCTTGGAGCTGCCGATGACGGCCACCGCCGTGCTCACCGCCCGCGCCCTCCTGCTGGACATGGACGGCACCCTGGTCAACTCCGACGCCGCCGTCGAACGCGTCTGGCGGCGCTGGGCCGAGCGGCACGGGCTCGACGGGGACGAGGTCATGAAGGTCGTCCACGGGCGGCAGGGCTACGCCTCGATGGCGCTGCTGCTGCCCGGCCGGCCGATGGAGCAGAACCACGCCGACAACGCCCGGATGCTCGCCGAGGAGACGGCCGACACGGACGGTGTCGTGCCGGTCCCGGGGGCGCCGGAGTTCCTGGCCTCCCTGCGGGGGCTGCCGCACGCCCTGGTGACCTCCGCCGACGTGCCGCTGTCCACGGCCCGGATGGCCGCGGCCGGTCTCGGCCTGCCCGAGGTGCGGGTCACCGCGGAGTCCGTCGGGGCGAGCAAGCCCGACCCGGAGGGCTTCCTCAAGGGCGCCGCCGAGCTGGGCGTCGCCCCCGAGGACTGCGTCGTCTTCGAGGACTCCGGAGCGGGGATCGCGGCCGGGCGCGCCGCCGGGATGACGGTCGTCGGGGTCGGACCGCGGGCCGCGTTCCACGAGCCGGACGTGGTGGTGGAGGACCTCAGGCGGGTGCGGGTCCGGCCGGAGGCCGACGGGACGATCCGGCTCCACATCGGCTGATCCCGGCGCGGCGCGGGCGGCGACGGTGCGGGCGCAGTCCAGGGACTCCGTGCGGGGAGTGTCCACGCGACCGCTCGGGCAGCGCGCCGACGAGGTCGCCGACCGAGGCGGGGCCGGTCAGGGCTCCCGGGTTTCCGTCTCCAGCTTCTGCCGGGTCTGCCGGTCGTAGACGCCGAGGTCGTCGGTCTGGACGCCGCGGGACCACTGGTAGGTGCGGACGGCGTCCTCCAGGCGTTGGTCGAAGGTGCCGTCGGCGTCGTCGTTGTAGAGGTACAACTGCCGCAGCCGGAGCTGGAGTTCGGTCACCTCCGGGCCGCTGTCGCCGCGGCGCAGGACGGTGGCGCCGCCGTTCTGGCCGGCGTTCTCCGGCACGCCCGGGCCGGTCGGCGCGGCGGCCGTCGGTGAGGCCGACGGCTCGGACGACGACCGCGCGGGGCTCGGCGAGGCGCCGGACGAGGACGGCGACGGGGAGGGCGACGCGCTCGCGCTGCGGGACGGCGACGGCGGCGGGGCCGACGGGGAGGACGGGGCGGCCGACGGTGAGCCCTCCGGAGACGCGGACGCCGTGCTGCTCGGCGGGGCGTCCGGCACGCTCGCCCGGATGCCGTCCGGGAGCGCGGTGTCCCGGGAAGGGCTCTCGTACGAGAACAGGCCGGTCGCGTACCCGGCGGCGGCGACCGCGCCCACGCCGGCGACGGCGGCGGCGGCCAGGACCGCACGACGCCGGCGCCGGGGCCGGCGTCCACTGCCCGGCCCGGCCGCGTCCCCGGCCCCCCGCTTCGGGCCGGAGTCGTCGAAGAGCCGCAGGTCGGTGACGCTGGGCTCGCTCGTGCCCGGCACGAGGGGGGCAGGCAGGACGGTGGTGCCGGCGGCGGGCAGGACGGTGGTCGCGTCCGGGTCGACGGGGCGCAGGGGGGTGGTGACGTCGGCGGGCCCGACGGGGGAGGGCGCCCGGTCGGCTCCCCCGGTGTCCGGGGCCTGCGCGCGCCCCTGCGTGACGGCCGCTCCGCCGGTCCCTCCGGGCCGCGCGGAGCCTGACTGCGGGGCGCGCCCCGCCTGCACGCCAGGACCGGCCTGCATGCCAGGACCGGCCTGCGCGGCAGGGCCCGCCTGCCCGGCAGGGTCCGCGTGCGCGGCAGAGGGCGAGTCGGGCGCTGCGGGCTGTGGGGTCGTCCCGGGGCCCGGCCGCCTGCCACTCGCGGAGCCCGCGGGGCCGCCGCCCGTTGCTCGGGGCGGCTGGGCCTCGGTGCCGGGCCGGGGCCCGGCCGGGGAGTTCGGGGTCCGGGGCGGCTGCTCGCCGGGGCCCGGGGTCGGCGGGAGCGCTGAGGGGGCCGCGTGGCCGCCGCTCGCGGTCCGGGGCGGCTGGGCCCCGGTGGCGGGCCCGGGCCCTTCCGGGGAGGTCGCGGTCTGCGGGGTCGCCCCGGGGTCGCCGCCCGTTGCTCGGGGCGGCTGGGCCTCGGTGCCGGGCCGGGGTCCGGCCGGGGAGGTCGCGGTCCGGGGCGGCTGCCCGTCGGCGCCCGGGGTCGGCGGGAGGGTCGAGGAGTGCGTGGGCCCGTCAGCCGCTCCAGGGAGCCCTTCCCGGGAGGTCCCGGTCTGCGACGGCTGCCCGCCGGGGCCCGACGGCCGACCGCCCGCGACCCGCGACGGCTGCCCGTCGGGGGCCGGTGTCGGCCGGAGCGTCGAGGTGCTCGCGGGGTCGCTGTCCCCTGCCTCCGGACGGTGCCGGCCGGGGCCGGGGGATTCGGGCCGGGTCTCCGGGCCGGGGGCCGGGGTGCCGGCGAGTTCCACGTACGGGCGGATCCGCAGGGGGTCGAAGTCCTCCGCCGCCGCCGCCTCGGCCGTGCGGGCGTCGCGGAGGGCCTCGGCGGCGCGGTGGGTGCACCCGCAGGAAGGCGTGTGGTCCCGCCGTCTGGGCGCGCCGCACTCCGGGCACGGGTGGCCGTCGGGCTGCTCCACGCGTTCCTCCCTCCCCTCGCGAACTCCAGAGATTATCCAGATCTTCTCCACAGCGCGGCGGGCGAGCCCCCGGAACCACGGCTTCCGAACGGGCTCGGCGGGCCATACCCCCGCACACCGGTCACGATGGAAAAAGTCACAGGACCTCGGGAGGTCTCATGGCCGGGGACACCCACGCCACGAAACCGACGGCCGCGGGAGCCGCGGCCGGGGAGCAGGTGCCCGGAAGCGTGCTGGTCTCCATCGGAGCCCTGCTGCTCGGCATGCTGCTCGCCGCCCTCGACCAGACCATCGTCTCGACCGCGCTGCCCACGATCGTCAGCGATCTCGGCGGGCTGGACCACCTGTCCTGGGTGGTCACGGCGTATCTGCTGGCCGCCACCGCCGCGACCCCGCTGTGGGGCAAGCTCGGCGACCAGTACGGGCGCAAGCGCCTGTTCCAGACCGCGATCGTGATCTTCCTGGCCGGGTCCGCGCTGTGCGGCGCGGCGCAGGACATGGCGCAGCTGATCGCCTTCCGGGCCGTGCAGGGGCTGGGCGGCGGCGGCCTGATCGTGCTGTCGATGGCGATCGTCGGCGACCTCGTGCCCCCGCGCGAACGCGGCCGCTACCAGGGGCTGTTCGGGGCCGTCTTCGGCGCGACCAGCGTGCTCGGGCCGCTGCTCGGCGGGCTGTTCACCCAGCACGCGAGCTGGCGGTGGGTGTTCTACGTCAATCTGCCCGTCGGCGTCGTCGCGCTGGCCGTCATCGCCACGGTCCTGCGCATCCCGCGCCGCCGGCAGCGGCACGTCATCGACTACCTGGGCACCTTCCTCATCGCGGCCGTCGCCACCTGCCTGGTGCTGGTCGCCTCCCTCGGCGGCACGACCTGGGGGTGGGGATCGGCGCAGATCGTCGCTCTCGCGGTCCTGGGCGTCGTCCTCGCCGCCGCCTTCGTGGCCGTCGAGCGGCGGGCCGCCGAACCGGTGCTGCCGCTGCGGCTGTTCCGCGTGCGGACCTTCACGCTCTCCGCCGTGATCAGTTTCGTCGTCGGTTTCGCCATGTTCGGCGCGATGACCTACCTGCCGACGTTCCTGCAGGTCGTCCAGGGCATCAGCCCCACCATGTCCGGTGTGCACATGCTGCCGATGGTGGCGGGGCTGCTGCTGGCCTCGACCGCCTCCGGGCAGATCGTCAGCCGCACCGGCCGCTGGAAGGTGTTCCCGATCGCCGGCACCGGCATCACCACGCTGGGGCTGCTCCTGCTGCACCGGCTCGACGAGAACAGCTCCACCGCCGAACTGAGCGGTTTCTTCTTCGTCTTCGGGCTCGGGCTCGGCCTGGTGATGCAGGTCCTGGTGCTCATCGTGCAGAACGCCGTCCCGTACGCGGACCTGGGCGTGGCCACCTCCGGCGCGACCTTCTTCCGTTCCATCGGCGCCTCGTTCGGCGTCGCCGTCTTCGGCACGGTCTTCGCCGGCCGGCTCGGCGACCAGCTCACGGACGCCTTCCGGGGAGCGCCGCTGCCGCCCGGCGCGTCGGTGGACGCGCTGGAGGCCGACCCGCGCGGCATCGCCGCCCTGCCGCCCGACCTGCGCCCGCCGGCCCTGCACGCCTACGCCACGGCCATCACCGACGTCTTCCTCTACGCCGCCCCGGTCGCCCTCCTCGGCTTCGTGCTGGCCTGGTTCCTCAAGGAGGACCGGCTGCGCGGCTCGGTCACCGCGCCCGACGCCACCCAGACCCTCGCCAGCAACCCCGTCGAACGGTCCTCGTACGACGAGGTGTGCCGGGCCCTGTCGGTGCTCGGCACCCGCGAGGGCCGGCGGGAGATCTACCAGGGGATCACCGCCCGGGCGGGCTACGACCTGCTGCCCGCCGCGAGCTGGCTGCTGCTGCGGATCCGCCGGTACGGCTCGGTGGAGCCGGGCGTGCTGGCCGAACGCGGGCCCGTGCAGCTGGCCGTGGTCATGGAGGCCGCCCGGCAGGTGGAGGAACGGCGGCTCGCCCTGCGGGAGGGCCTCGACCTCGTCCTGACCGACCAGGGGCGCGAGGTCGCCGAGCGGCTGGCCCAGGCGCGTGCGGAGTCCCTCGCCGAACTGCTCGGCGACTGGTGGGGACCGGACCGGCCGACCGACCTGGAACGGCTGGTGCGGGAGCTGAACGGGGAGCTGTGCGGGGCCCGGCGCGAGCGGCCGGATCCGCCGCGGGCGCACGAACGGGCGGTCTGACCTCAGGCGAGCCGCTTGGCGAACCAGTGCTCCGCGTACGGGTCGTCGTTGTGCGGCGCGGTCTCGCGGTAGCCGAGCCGGGCGTAGAGGGCGCGGGCCTCCACGAGGTCGCCGCGGGTGTCCAGGACCATCCGGGCGGCCCCGAGCGCGCGGGCGGCGTCCTCGGCGGCCCGGACCAGCAGCGGCGCCCCGCCCTTGCCGCGCATCGGCTCCCGCACGAAGACCCGCGTGAGCTCGGCCGTGGTGGCGTCCAGCAGCCGCACGCCCGCGCTGCCGGCCGGCTCGCCGCCGTACCGGGCGACCAGGAGCCGTCCGCGCGGCGGCGCGAGATCCGCGCCGGACTCCTTCGCGATCTCCCGCTCCAGCTCGTCCGGGTCGGTGCGGCGCCCCTCGTGCAGCAGGTACCAGCGGTCGCTGACCTCGGTGTAGTACGCCCGCCAGAGCGCGGCGGCGGCGGGGGAGTCGTACGGTTCCGGGGTCACGGTCCAGGTCATGACCCGCATTCTCGACAGGCGCTCCCGCTGTCACGCAACCGGATATCCCGGGGCGTCCGGGCACCCGCGCCCGGGGCGGGCGCCGTTTGGCGGCGGGCTTTGGGGCAACCCGGACTGCGAACCGGCTCGCCAGGAGAGCCGGTTGGGCCGATAATCCGGAAGGCACTCATGTCCACTGGCCTGATCATTGCTCTGATCGTGATCGCGGCGGTCGTCGTCATCATCGCGGCCGTCATGACCCTGCGCTCCCGCGGGCCCCGGCGCGGCCCGAACCTCAAGCAGCGCTTCGGACCCGAGTACGACCGGGTCCTCTCCCGGCACGACGGGGACACCGAAGCCGCCGAGCGCGAGCTGACCGAGCGCCTGCAGCGCCACGGCGACCTGCGCGAACGGCCGTTGGAGCCGGCGCAGCGCGAACAGTACGAGGCGCGCTGGACGGCCGCCCAGGAGCGGTTCGTCGACTCCCCGCGCGACGCGGTCGCCGAGGCGGACCGGCTGATCGCCGAGCTGGCCGGTGTCCGGGGCTTCCCGGACGGCGGGCAGTACGAGGAGCAGCTCGCCGCGCTGTCCGTGCACCACGCCCACCACGTGGACGGCTACCGGCGGGTGCACCGTGCGGCGCACCTGCGCGCGGAGGACGCGCGTGACGGCGGGCAGGGTACGGAAGACATGCGCGAGGCCATGGTGGCGGCCCGCGCGCTGTTCGAGGAACTGCTGCGGCACGACGGTGGCCGGCACGAGGTGGACCGGCGCGAGGGACACCACCGTGCGGGGCTGGACGGCGGCCGCAAGGACGCGGCCCGCGGCGGCCACATGCCGTGGGCGATGAACCGACGTCAGGCGAAGGAGAGCTGAGGCGATGACCGACAGGACCCGACCGCCCGGCGACCACACGCCGACCGCGCCCGACGCCCGCGGCGAGAGCGCCCTGGGCACCGGCCGCGGCACGACCGCCCCGGGCACCGACGCGGACCGCGCGGCGACCCCCGGCACGGGCACGCCCGGCATCGGCACGCCGGGCAGGGAGACGGCCCACGGGGACTCCCCCGGCACCGGCACCCCCGGCACGGACCCGGCCCACGGCGACACTCTCGCCACCGGCACGCCGGGCAGGCGGACGCCCCACGGGGACTCCCACCGCACCGGCACCCCCGGCACGGACGCCGCCCACGGTGACACCCACGGCACCGGCACCCCCGGCACGGACGCCGCCCACGGCACCGGCACCCCCGGCGGGGAGACGCCCGGTGCCCGCGACCGGCTCGTCCCGCACGACCACTCCGACAAGCTCGGCGCGCGCCTGCAGCACGCCGTCGCGGGGTTCGTCGACGGGCCCCGGGCCGCCGTCGAGGAGGCCGACCAGGTACTGGAGGAGATCGCGGCCCGGTTCACCGAGGCCGTGACCGAACGCCGCCGCACCCTGCGCCGCTCCTGGCAGTCGGTGGAGGGCGGCGAGGGCGGGCCCGTGTCGTCCGCCGACACCGAGCAGCTCCGGCTGGCCCTGAAGGACTACCGGGAGTTCGCGGAGCGGCTGTTGCACGTGTGACCCGGGTGAACGGCCCGGTCAACGCTCCGCCCGGCGCTCCCGCCATTGCCGTACGACGTCCTCGACGTCGTACGGCTTCTTTCCGAGCGGGGGGCCGGGCGGCGGCTTGAACATCATCTCGCGGATCCGGTCGTTGATCTCGCCGATGATCTTCCGCACGATCCGCTCGGAGGGCGCCGCGTACGCGGCCTGGAGCGCGTCCTCCGCCTCCTTGCGCAGCGCCAGTGCCGGAGGGAGCACGGACAGACCCTCGCGGGCCATCTTCCGCTTCACCCACCACAGTTCGTCGTAGGTGCTCTCCACGTCGGGCGGGAGCGGGCGGCCCGCTCCCGGCAGCCGGTCGAACTCCCCGCGCGCCTCCGCGTCACGGATCTGCTTGTCGACCCAGGACCCGAAGTCCACGCCGGGTGGCTTTCGCTCGGTCATGAGGCCATTGTGCCGGACACGGCGCAACCGGGCGTTCTATCATTCGCGGGCTTGCAGACCCACCGGGACGTCCCAGAAGGAGCGCACGTGCTCGAACTCACCATGGCCGCCGTGTCCGCGGCGGAGGAGGGTGCCACGGCCGGCATGCTCATGGCCGACGCGCCCAGCGAGCCGGGTGCCGTGCTGCGGGTGGGCCGCGACACGTCGGTGTGCCGGCTGGTCACCCCGGACGACTGGCTGTTCGTCTCCCGCGTCCACCTGGAATTCCTGTGCGGCCCGGACGGCACCTGGCAGGTGACCTGGCTGCGCGGTTCCCAGCCCGACCCGTCCTCCGAAGTCCGCCTGACGATCGGGGAGTACACCCAGCCCCTCGTCTACGGCGGTACCGTCCCGCTGCCCCGGGGCGGCAGCGGCGAGCTGGTCGTGCAGGACCGCACCGCCCCGCGCAGCGTCAACGTGGGCTTCTACCACGAGGCGTGACGGCCGGGCCTCACACCACCCGGGCCAGCGCGAAGCCGTCGTAGCCCTTCATGCCGACCGTCTGGATCGCGGTGCCGCTCAGCCGCGGATGCTCGGCGATCAGGTCGATCGCGGCGCGGGTGCCCGTCACGTCCGCGGCGCCGCTGCCCGCGTCGACGACCCGGCCGCCCCGCACCACGTTGTCCAGGACGATCAGGCTGCCCGTGCTGGTGAGCTTGAGGGCCCACTCCACGTAGTGCGGGTTGTTGACCTTGTCGGCGTCGATGAAGACCAGGTCGAACGGCGGCGGGTTCTCGTCGGCCAGCTGCGGCAGCGACTCCAGGGCCGGGCCGACCCGCACCTCGACCAGTTTCTCCAGCCCGGCGCGGGCGATGTTGCGGACGGCGACCTCGGCGTGCCGGGGGTCGTACTCCAGGGAGACCAGCCGCCCGTCGGCGGGCAGGGCGCGGGCCAGCCAGATGGTGCTGTACCCGCCGAGCGTGCCGATCTCCAGGATGTGCCGGGCGCCCTGGATCTGGGCCAGGAGCTGCAGGAGCTTGCCCTGGTTGCCCGCCACGTTGATGTGCGGAAGCCCGGCGGCGTCGCTGTCGCGCAGGGCGGCCGCCAGGGCCTCGTCGTCCGGGGCGAGCCGGTCGGTGAAGTAGGCGTCGACCTCGTCCCAGACGTGCGACTCGCTCATACCGCCCTGCCTTCCGTACGTCCGCGCATGGTTAGCATGTCTAACTACTGGCGCGGAAGACGATAGTCGGTGCGGCAGTCGCCTGTCAGGGGCTTCTCACCCGGCGTGTCGACCGGCCACCGAGGGCGCCGAGCCGGGCAGCGGGCGGCCCGCCGACTCCGCCATGCGCCACACCGCGAAACCGCCGATCACGGCCGCGGCCATCATGTAGTACGCGGGCATCATCATGTCCCCGGTCGCGCCGATCAGGGCCGTGACCACCAGCGGGGTCGTGCCGCCGAACAGGGACACGGAGACGTTGAAGCCGATGGACAGCGAGCCGTAGCGGACCTTCGTCGGGAACAGGGCCGGCAGCGCCGAGGGCATCGCGGCGGTGAAGCAGACCAGCAGCAGGCCCAGGGCGCCCATGCCGAGCGCGACGGCGAGCAGGCTGCCCTCGCGGATCAGCAGCAGGGCGGGGACGGACAGCAGCAGGAAGCCGGCGCAGCCGGCGGCGATCACCGGGCGGCGGCCGACGCGGTCGGTGAGGGCGCCGGCGAACGGCTGGACGACCATCATCAGCACCATCACGCCGAGGACGACGAGCAGACCGTGCGTCTCGTCGTAGTGGAGTTCGCTGGTCAGGTAGCTCGGCATGTACGACAGCAGCATGTAGTCGGTGACGTTGAAGACCAGCACCAGGCCGACGCAGAGCAGCAGCGCGCGCCACTGGCCGGTGACCATCTCGCGCAGCGGCACCTTCGGCCGG
Source organism: Streptomyces sp. NPDC085931 (assembly GCF_044540565.1). NCBI lineage: Bacteria > Bacillati > Actinomycetota > Actinomycetes > Kitasatosporales > Streptomycetaceae > Streptomyces > Streptomyces sp. NPDC085931. Next base: position 200,906 of record NZ_JBITSK010000010.1, on the reverse strand, counting down.
TCCTTCTCCGCCTTGGAGACCTCGGCGGCGAACGCCGGGGTCTCCTCCAGGCGCATGCGCAGGTAGAGGCCGATGAGGCCCATCGGGCCCGCGATCAGGAACGGGATGCGCCAGCCCCAGGAGGTCAGGTCGTCGGCGGAGAGCAGGGCGGTCATGAGGGTGACCAGGCCGGCGCCGCCGATGTAACCGGCGAGCGTGCCGAACTCCAGCCAGCTGCCCAGGAAGCCGCGCCGCTTGTCGGGGGCGTACTCGGCGATGAAGGTCGAGGCACCGGCGTACTCGCCGCCGGTGGAGAAGCCCTGCACGAGACGGGCGGCGAGGAGCAGGACGGGCGCGCCGACCCCGATGGTCGCGTACGACGGGATCAGGCCGATCGCGAAGGTGCCCGCCGCCATCATGATCATGGTGAGGGCGAGGACCTTCTGGCGGCCCACGCGGTCGCCGAGCGGGCCGAAGACCATGCCGCCGAGGGGGCGGACCAGGAAGGCCGCGGCGAAGGCGCCGAACGTGGAGAGCAGCTGGGCCGTGGGGTTGCCCGAGGGGAAGAAGACCTTGCCCAGGGTGACCGCGATGTAGCTGTAGACACCGAAGTCGAACCATTCCATCGCGTTGCCCAGCGCGGCCGCCTTCACGGCGCGCTTGACGAGCGCGGGGTCGGTGACGGTGGCGTCGGGACCCTCGGCGGTACGGGACGTGAGGGCGGATGCGGGGGCGACGACCGGGGCAGTCGACAAAACTCGCTCGCCTTCCTTTCGACGGGGACAGGGGCACGGTCCCGCGCGGCGGCGCTGTCGTACGGGCCGAAAAGCGACGATAGGCGGATTTTCGCCGGTCACGGGCGGTACGCCGATCGTTGCCGACTGCACGTAAAACGTGCTTGCGCTGGTACGTCTGCCCGGCCGGGCGCGGTTCCCGCGCGGCCCTGATGTGATCCTTCTCGCGTCCGGGGGAGGCGGGTGCGGGCCGCCCGGATTATCGACGTCCGGAAAAAGGCGACATGCGTCAGGTGAACCCGGGGTGTCCCGCGTCTTCCCCCCGGGGGCGCCGTGCGCCCCTTAGGGTTCGCGGAGGAATTCCCGCATCTCGGACATGCGGGATGAACCGGGGCGGGAGGCCGACGAGGCGTGAGGAACGCGGATCACGGCGGACGACCGGCGGGAGTCTTCGGAGCGACAGCCGCCGGAGGAGTCCACCCGCGCCTGAGAGCCGCCCGGCTGGCCCTGTGGCTGATCGCCGCCGTCCTCGCGGCCCGGCAGGTGGCCGTCGTCCTCGCCACCCCGCGCGGAGAGCGGCTCACCGACCTGGAAACCTGGCTCGGACCGGACGGCGTCCTGCACGTGACCGGCTCGCTGTACGACTCGACCCGCTTCACCGGCACGCCCTTCGGCGGCCTCGTCCTCAAGCCCCTGACCCGCGCGGCCGAACAGACCCTCGGCTGGGGCTGGACCTTCGGCACGCTGCTGCTCGTCGTGGCCCTCGGCCTGATCGCCGCCCGCGCCCTGCCCCAGCCCGTCGGCCGCCGCACGGCGCTGCTGGCCGCCCCCGTCGCCGTCAGCCTGCTCATGCTGTCCCTGCCGGTGCGCAACACCCTGTGGCTCGGCCAGACCAGCATCATGCCGGTCCTGCTCGTCCTGCTGGGCTGCTTCGTCGCCCACGGCCAGCGGCTCAGCGGCCTGCTCATCGGCGTCGCGGCGGCGCTCCAGCCCACCCTGCTGCTCTTCACCCCCCTGCTGTGGTGCACCGGCCGCAGGCGTGCCGCCGTCGCCGCCGGTGCCACCGTCGCCGCGGGCACCGGCATCGCCTGGGCGGCGATGCCGCACGACTCCCACCGCTACTGGGTCCACCACATGGCGGGCGCCGGCCTCGGCGGGCCGGCCGACGACCTCGCCAACCAGTCCCTGCACGGCGCCCTGCTGCGGCTCGGCCTGAACGGCCCGCCGGAGATCGCGCTCTTCCTCGTGCTCGGCGCGGCCGTCGCCGTCCTGGCCCTGCGCCGGGCCGTGCGCTACTTCCGCGACGGCCAGCTGCTGCTCGCCGTCGCGGTCACCGGCTGCGCCGCGCTCGTCGTCTCGCCCACCGCCTGGCAGCACCAGTTGCTGTGGGTGCTGCTCGCGGTGGTCGGCCGGGCGGGGCGGCGCGCCTCGGACCGGTACGTGTGGCCGGCGACGGTCGTGATGGTCATGACCCTCCCGGCGAAGATGCTCCTGCCGAACATGACGATCCTCGCGCCGCTGCGTGACAACGTCGTCCTGCTGGCCGCCCTCGCCGCCGCCACCGCCGTGCCGTTCCTGTCCCGCACCTCGCCGTACTACCGGTCCCCCCTGCCGGCGCGGTACGCGCCCGCCGCCCCGTCCCGCTTCCGGTACGTGCCGCCCCCGCTCCTGCGGCGGGTCCTCACCCGGCCGAACCTCCTGCTCGAACTGCTCCTCATCCGGGTCACCTACGCCGCCTACTCCCAGGTCCGCCTCGCGGCCACCGGGGGCAGCAACTCGGCCGGGCGGGCGGAGGCCGAGGAGCACGGCGCGCAGATCCACGCACTGGAACGGGCCCTGCGCATCGACATCGAGCACTGGGCCAACCACACGGTCGCCGGGATCGACCGGCTACGCGAGTTCTTCGACTACTACTACACGTCCTTCCACTTCGCCGTGCCGCTGGCCGTCCTCGCGGTGCTGTACTGGCGCCGCCCCGCCGACTACCGCTGGGCCCGCTCCGCCCTGGGCATCACCACCCTGCTCGCCCTGGCCGGCTTCTGGCTCTACCCCCTGGCGCCGCCCCGCCTGATGCCGACGCTCGGCTTCATCGACACGGTCCACGGCGTCCAGGACTTCTCCCAGCCGGACTACGGCACGCTCACGGCCCTCACCAACCAGTACGCGGCCATGCCGTCCCTGCACTTCGGCTGGTCGCTGTGGTGCGGGGTGGTGATCGCGGTGCTGGCCCGCGGGCGGTGGGCGAAGGCCCTCGGCGCGGTCCATCCGCTGCTCACGGCGGTCGCGATCGTCGTGACGGGCAACCACTGGGTGCTGGACGCGGTGGGGGGAGCGGTGGCGGTCGGGCTGGGGTTCGGCCTGACGTACGTGTTGCAGGGGCCGCGGGCCGGCACCGCCGCGGCACCCGAAGACGACCGGGAACCGGACCGAAATCCCCCTACGAAGATGAGGAGTTGACCCTCCCGGGGCGGCGTCGCCCGGCCACCGTTCACTCGGTGAACTGTGGGGCCTGCTCGGTGAGATGGACGCCGTGCACGGCCTGTACTACCTCCTCGTGCATGCCGTGTTCGGGCTCAGGTCGTCTTGTACGTGCCGCGGAAGACGCGCTGCCGTCGGCCCCGCACTCGAACCAGACGGTCTTTCCGCCGCCCGACCAGCGACACGCCCCACTTGTCGGCCACGGCGTCGAGCAGGAGCAGGCCCCGGCCGCCCTCGGACTGGTCGTCCAAGGACGCCGGGATGCGCGGCAGTTCGGCACTGCCGTCCGTGACCTCCACCCGTACGCCGGTGCGCTGCCGCAGCAACAGCAGGGTGCAGCGCCGGTCCGGGACGTGCCGTACGACGTTGGCGAGCAGCTCGGTCACGCCCAGCTCCACGGCGTCGGACAGCTCGGGCATGCCCCATCCGGCCAGGAGCGAGCGGGCGATACGGCGGATGTGCCGGGGGGCGTGCGAGCCGACGGTGAGGCGCATCGTGTACTGGGCGGGAATGTATTCGTTCACGGTACGAGGCTGACGTGCGGTGACTACCCTCGGCTACGGAACGGATACAACCCGTCCTGTAGTGGACGGTGTTGCGTGAGAGGGGCTCTGCGTGACCAACATCAACGCCCTCGATCCAGGGGCCTCACCGCTGGACTACTACGGCTACGAACTGCGCCGTCACCGGGAGGCGGCCGGGCTGACGCTGAAGCAACTCGGGGGGATCCTCAACTACACCGGCTCGCTCGTCGGGCAGATCGAGACGGCCCGCAAGGTGCCGACACCGGAGTTCAGCGAACGGGCGGACGCGGCGCTGGGCACGGACGGCCTGTTCTCCCGGCTCGTGGAGCTGGTGCTGCGCAGTCGGCTCCCGGCCTGGTTCCAGCAGGTGGCGGAGCTGGAGATGCGGGCCACGCAAGTGTGCTCCTTCCAGACGCACATGGTCCTCGGACTGCTCCAGACCCCCGGGTACGCACGGGCCGTGCTGGGCGCGTTGGACCGCAGCGACCTCGACGACCGCACGGCGGTGCGGCTCGCTCGCCAGCGGGTCTTCGAGAGGGCTGAGCCGCCGGTCTTCTGGGCGGTCCTGAGTGAAGCCGCCCTGCACCTGGAGATCGGCGGTCCGGACGTCATGCGGGAGCAACTCGCCCACCTGTTGTCGTTCCAGGGCAATCCTCGGATCAACATTCAGGTGCTGCCCCTGTCGGTGGGGGCGCATGCGGGGCTGACAGGCTCATTTGACGTCTACCACTTCGCGAGCGACCCCACCATCGTCTACACGGAGACCTACGGCAGCGGGCTCACGACGGCCAATCCGGACACCGTGAAGGACTGTTCGCTCCGTTACGATCATCTCCGAGCTGCCGCCCTCTCCCTCAAGGACTCGGCGGAGCTCATCCGGCGCGCGATGGAGGAACGCTATGGAGATGCAGTGGCGTAAGTCGACGTACAGCAGCGACCAGGGCGGCCAGTGCCTCGAAGTTGCCGAGAACCCGGAAACCGCTGTCTCCATACGCGACTCGAAAAACCCGGCGGGTCCGATCCTCAGCCTCGACCCCGCCGTGTTCACCACCTTCGTCGACTGGGCGGCTGCGACCGCCGATTGATCGAAGGTGACGCGTCACTCCCCGGTTGGACCGAGGGCGCGTCGAACGTGACGGGCGTCTCGAAGGCCGCCCGCCGGGTGGCCCGGCGCAGCGCCCGCAGCACCGCCGGGCCCAGGGTGAGCGTCAGCACCACCGTGACGACCGCCCGGCCCAGGTCCCAGCCGAGCGACGTGGCCAGGCAGTACGCGAGGAACCGGGCCAGGTTCGTGGCGACCGGCGCGTCCGGGTCGAAGGCGACGTTCGAGGCGAGGGTGCCCATGAAGGGCCAGCCCGCCAGGTTCATCACCGTGCCGTAGACGAACGCCGCGAGGAAGCCGTACACCGCGAGCAGCGCGAGCTCGGCCCGGCCCCGCAGCCGGTCCGGGCCGGGCAGCAGGCCCGCCGCCATCGCGAACCAGCCCATCGCCAGCATCTGGAACGGCAGCCAGGGCCCGACCCCGCCCGTGAGCAGTGCCGACGCGAACATCGTCACCGCGCCGAGGACGAATCCGAACCCGGGGCCGAGGACCCGGCCGCTCAGCACCATCAGGAAGAACATCGGCTCGATGCCGGCGGTCCCGGCGCCGATCGGCCGCAGGGCCGCCCCCGCCGCGGCCAGCACGCCGAGCATCGCCACCGCCTTCGGGCCCAGCCCCGACTCCGAGATCGTCGCGGCCACGACCGCCACCAGCAGCACCAGCAGACCCGCGAAGAGCCAGGGCGCGTCCTGCGCGTGCGCGCTGATCCGCGAGTCCGGCGGCGCGAGGAAGGGCCAGCCGAAGCCGGCCACCCCGACGGCACCGACCAGGACCAGCGCGGCGACGGAACGGGGGCCGAGACGGACGGCCCGCGCCTGCCGCTGCCCGCTCACGCGGCGTCCTCGGGGCCGAGGGCCGCGCGGACCTGGGAGACCGTGAGCCACTGCTGCGGGGCCAGGATCTTGGTGACCTGCGGGGCGAAGGACGGGGAGGAGACCACGACCTCCGCCGTCGGGCCGTCCGCGATCACCTCGCCCTCGGCGAGCAGCACGACCCGGTCGGCCAGCTCCGCCGCCAGTTCCACGTCGTGCGTCGCCAGCACGATGGCGTGGCCCTCGGCGGCCAGGCCGCGCAGCACCGCGACCAGCCGGGCCTTCGCCGCGTAGTCCAGACCGCGGGTCGGCTCGTCCAGCAGGAGCAGCGGCGGCCGGGCCGTCAGCACGACGGCCAGGGCCAGCGCGAGCCGCTGCCCCTCCGACAGGTCCCTGGGGTGCGTGTCGTCGGCCACGCCCGGCAGCAGGTCCGTGACCAGGGCCCGGCAGGTGCCGGGGGAGGCGCCCGCGTCCTTGTCGGCCGCGGCGCACTCGGCGGCGACGGTGTCGGCGTAGAGCAGGTCACGGGGCTCCTGCGGGACCAGGCCGACCTTGCGGACGAGGTCCTTGGGGGAGGTGCGGTGCGGGACGGCTTCGCCGAGGCGGACGGTTCCCGAGCTGGGGGTGACCAGGCCGACCAGTGAGTTGAGCAGGGTGGACTTTCCGGCGCCGTTGCGGCCCATGAGGGCGATCGTCTCGCCGGGGGTGATGGTGAGGTCGACGTCGCGGAGGGCCCGGACGCGGGCGCGGGTGACGCAGAGGGCGTGGAGTGCGCCTACCGGGGTGGGAGCTGCCGAGCGTTCGCGGGTGCGGGTGGGCTGTGGCTTCTCGCGCAGTTCCCCGCGCCCCTGAGGGGCGTCGTTCTCCAGTCGGCGTCTGAGGTCTGCCGCCCTGCGCCTGGCGTCGCGGACCGTCATCGGCAGCGGGGTCCAGCCCGCCAGCCGGCCCAGGGCCACCACCGGCGGGTACACCGGCGAGACGGCCATCACCTCGGCCGGGGCGCCCAGCACGGGGGCGGCGCCCGGGGACGGCAGCAGGACGACCCGGTCGGCGTACTGGATGACGCGCTCCAGGCGGTGCTCGGCCATGAGGACCGTCGTGCCCAGGTCGTGCACCAGCCGCTGGAGGACCGCCAGGACCTCCTCGGCGGCCGCCGGGTCGAGCGCGGAGGTCGGCTCGTCCAGGACCAGGACGCTCGGGTGCGGGGTGAGCACCGAGCCGATCGCCACCCGCTGCCGCTGGCCGCCGGAGAGCGTGGCGATGGGCCGGTCGCGCAGACCGGCGAGGCCGAGCAGGTCGAGGGTCTCCTCCACGCGGCGGCGCATCACGTCCGGCGCGAGACCCAGCGACTCCATGCCGTAGGCCAGTTCGTCCTCGACGGTGTCGGTGACGAAGTGGGCGAGCGGGTCCTGGCCGACCGTGCCCACCACGTCGGCCAGGTCACGCGGCTTGTGGGTGCGGGTGTCGCGGCCGGCGACCGTGACCCGGCCGCGCAGCGTGCCGCCGGTGAAGTGCGGGACGAGACCGCTGACCGCGCCCAGCACGGTCGACTTGCCCACCCCGGACGGGCCCGCCAGCAGGACGAGTTCGCCCTCGGGGACCTCGAAGTCGATACCCCGGACGGTCGGCGCGGCGGCCCCGTCGTACGTGACGGACACGTCCTCGAAGCGGATCACGACGGCTCCTTGGGATCGGGGGCGGCGAACGCGGGCAGCAGGCCGAGCAGGACGGCCGCCGCCGGCCAGAGGGGAAGAACCGGCGCCACGAGCGGGACCACGCCGGGGTGCAGGGCGGCGGGATCGCGCACGGAGGCGAGCGTGAGCAGGACCGCGACCGCCACGCCCGAGGCGACGACCAGCCAGGCGCGCACGTCCCAGCGGTCCGGGCGGTAGCGGGTGCGCAGAGAGCGGCGGCCGCCCAGCCTGAGTCCCGCGAGGGCGGCGACGGCACCGGCCAGGAGCACGGGCACACCGTAGGTGCCGCCCTCGGCCGTGAGCAGCCCGTACGTTCCCGCGCAGACGCCGAGCAGGCCGCCGAGGGTGAGGGCGGCGGTGGTCCGGCGTACCGCTGCGGGCACCCGGGCCGAACGGCCGTAACCGCGGGCGTCCATCGCCGCGGCGAGGGAGACCGAGCGTTCCAGGGCGCCCTCCAGGACGGGCAGGCCCACCTGCAGCAGGCCCCGGACGCCCTTGTCGGGGCGGCCGCGCAGCCGGCGGGCGGCGCGCAGGCGCTGGACGTCGGCGATGAGGTTCGGGGCGAAGGTGAGGGCCACGACCACCGCGACGCCCGTCTCGTACAGCGCGCCCGGGAGGGACTTCAGCAGACGCGAGGGGTTGGCCAGGGCGTTCGCGGCGCCCACGCAGATCAGCAGGGTGGCCAGTTTCAGGCCGTCGTACAGGGCGAAGACCACGGCCTCCGCGGTGACCGCGCCGCCGAGGCGGATGCCCTGCGCCCAGACGGGCAGCGCGACCTCGGGCAGGGTGAACAGGGTGTGCGTACCCGGAATGGGGGAGCCGAGCAGCACCGCGAAGCACAGCCGGATCAGCAGCACGGCCAGGCCGAGTTTCACGAACGCGCCGTAGGAGCGGGACCAGGGGGTGTCCGGGCGGCGCGTGGCCACGACGTACGCGGAGACGGCGACGAGCAGGGCGAGCAGCAGCGGGTTGGTGGTGCGGGTGGCCGCGGTGCCGAGGGCCAGGGCCCACAGCCACCAGGCGCCGGGGTGGAGCGAGCTACCCACGCCGGCGCGCCTGCCAGAGGGCCGCCCCGCCCAGGAGCACCACCACGCCGACGCCCGCCACCAGGCCGAGGGACGGGCCGTCGTCCGGCTGCTCCCGCTCCCCGGCCGCCGGGCCCTTCTTCCGCTGCGCGACCGGCTCGCCGCAGCCCCGCTCCGGGTAGCCGGCGATCGCGCACAGCAGGGCGTTGGTGTCGTAGCGCAGCGGCCCGGCCACCGCGGCCAGGGCCTGCGCGGTCGTCGCCTCGGGGGAGACCCGGGCGCAGGCCGTGCGCGCGGCGGGCGGTTCCTCGCCCTCGGGGGCGTCCGCGGGGGTGCCGAAGTCCAGGACCAGGGCGACGCGTTTGGTGCCGTCCCGGGCGGGTGTCCTCGCGCAGATCTCCGCGAAACCGGCTCGGCCGCGCGGCCGGGCCGCGTCGGCGGAGTCCTCGCTCACCGCGAAGCGGAAGCCCTGGACGGCACCGTCCGAGGGGCGGGCCGTGGACGGGCCCTGGGTGGCGTAGACCCAGCGGTCGCCCTCGCGCTCCCAGAACGACCAGTAGCGGTAGCCCGTGGCCTGCGCCGCCTGACCCGCGCCCACGACCAGCAGGAGCGCGGCCAGGACGAGGACAACGGCCCGCCGGATCACGGCTGCTGCTTCCGGCGGCCGGTGAACAGGAACCCGATGCCGATGCCCGCCACGAGGCAGACGCCGACGTACCACCACACGCCGAACACGGAGCCGGAGTCCTCGTCCTCATCGGCGGCCTTCGCGCCGGACTTCGCGGCGGACTGCGGGGCCGGGCCCGTCGCGTTCAGCTGCTTCACCAGGTCGGCGCCGCCGAAGTCGCGCGGGTCCGTGCCCGTCGCGTGGGCGGCGAAGATCAGCTGCGCGTAGGCGGCCGGGCCGCTCTGCGCGGCCCAGGTCGCGGAGTGCTTCGCCAGCCACCGCACGGACTCGACCGCCTGCTCGCGGTCGCCCCGCGCGGCGAGCGCGACGACCGCGTCGGCGGTGTTGCCGTAGTCGGGCTGGGGCTCGGCTCCGGCCAGGGCCGACATCAGGTGGTCGTCGTCCTCGCCGAGGGCGGAGGCGAGGTACGCGGCCCCGTTCGCCGCCGCCCGCTCCGGCGTGCGCGGCTCGGCGCAGCCCGCGCCGGACTTCTTCTCGCCGGGCTTCACCACCATGCCCTGGCCCAGCGCGCCGAGCACCCCGGCCGCCGTGGCGTCCGCGTTGGCGACCAGCTTGCCCTTCTTGTCCGGCTGGAACGCGAACGCCCCGGCGCCGTCCCCGTCGCAGGGGAGCGCGAGCTTCAGCAGCGCGTCGTAGGGCGACCGGCCGCCCTTCTCCACCCGGCCCGGCTCCTCGCCCGCGGCCGCGAGCGCGCCGATGACGACCGAGGTGGAGTTGGTGTCGCTGGCGCCGCCGGGCGCGTAGCCCCAGCCGCCGTCCTTGTTCTGCACGGACTTCAGCCAGCCGACGGCCTTGCCGGTGACGTCGTCGTGCCCGCCCAGCGCGGCCAGGGCCTGCACGGCGGCGGAGGTGGCGTTGGTGTCGAGCGGTGTCCTGTCGTCGCAGGCGGCGGCGGGGTCGGGGCGGTAGGCGGCGAAGCCGCCGTCCGCGCACTGCTGGCGCACCAGCCACTGCACGGACTTCGCGGCCGGCTTCACCCCGGCCGTGTCCTGCGCGAGCAGCGCGAGCGACTGGCGCCACACGCCGTCGTACTTCGGGTCGGAGTCGCCGTACAGGGCGGAGGGGAGCGCCCGGGACGGCGAGGGGGACGGGTCGGCGGCGGCCGGGGTGGCGGCGCCGATCACGGCGACGGCGGCCAGGACCGCGGCGCTGCGGCGAACGTTCATGATCGGCGGGTGCCTCTCCCTGTGAGGGAGCCGGGCGGCACGGGACACCCCGGCGGCTCGGCTCCGTATACCTCGACGGTGCCGTGCGCCGGCGGGCTGCCGGGCACGTGAGCCGGTCACGAACCGTGACGGGGCGATCCGGCTCACCGCCTGGTGGGGTGGCGGTTCACGGTTGCGAAGGTCAGCGCCGGAATTGCACCGGCTTCCCCCCGTACGGTGTGATGACGACCCGCTCACTGTACCCGCCCGTAGCGAACCGCCCGATGGCGGCGTCCGCAGCAGGTCCGCCGGGCAGCTAACTCCTGTGAACAGCAGTGGAGTTGATCCGCCCAGCGGTGTGGACCGGCTAACGTGGGGCTTCCCGACCACAGGCAGGAGCGTCCATGACCGAGCAGGTGGAGAACTCCGCGCAGGAGCCGTTCGACAAGATCGACACCTCGGTGCCGCACTCGGCCCGGATCTGGAACTACTGGCTGGGCGGCAAGGACAACTACGAGGTCGACCGCGTCGCCGGTGACGCGTTCCGGGAGATCTTCCCCGGCATCGAGACCGGCGCCCGCGCCGCCCGCTACTTCCTCGCCCGCGCCGTCCGCCATCTCGCCGCCGAGGAGGGCATCCGGCAGTTCCTGGACATCGGCACCGGACTGCCCAACGTGGACAACACCCACCAGATCGCCCAGAGCGTCGCCCCGGAGAGCCGGATCGTCTACGTCGACAACGACCCGCTGGTCCTCGCCCACGCCCGCGCGCTGCTCACCAGCACCCCGGAGGGCGTCACCAACTACGTCGACGCCGACCTGCGCCGGCCGGAGACGATCATCCGGGAAGCCGGCAAGACCCTGGACTTCGACCGGCCCGTCGCGCTGATGCTCATGGGCATCCTGGGCCACATCGAGGACCATGACGAGGCCCGCTCGATCGTGCGGCAGCTGGTGGACGCCCTGCCCTCCGGCAGCTTCCTCGTGAGTTACGACTCCACCGACACCAGCGAGGAGTACGTCCGGGCCATCCATCAGTACAACGAGGGCGGCTCGGTCCCCTACATCCTGCGCAGCCCGGAGCAGATCGCGCGCCACTTCGACGGACTGGACCTGCTCGAACCGGGCGTGACGTCCTGCTCCCGCTGGCGCCCCGACGCGGCGGCCCTGGGGCTGCCCGCCGAGGTGCACCAGTACGGCGGAGTGGCCCGCAAGGCCTGAGCGGCCGCCCCGGCGTCGCGGCCGCCGGGCGGTCCGCCGGCCGTCAGGTCTCCTGGAGCACGCGGTGCAGGATGGTCGGAGTCTCGTCCGGTGACTCGGCTTCGACCACCAGCCGGTTCATGGCGTCCCAATAGCGCTCGATCTCCCCGGGCTTGTCCGGGTACAGGGCGGTGGTGAGCTTCTCCACGTAGACCATGTCCGGCAGTTGCCCGCCGGGCAGGCGCAGGATGGTCACCGGGCCGCCCTCGGCCGCGTGCCCGCCGGAGGTGAACGGCAGGATCTGCAGCGTCACCTGCGGCAGCCGGCAGGCCTCGATGAGCTGCCTGAGCTGGGCGCGCATCACCCGGATCCCGCCCACCGGACGGCGCAGCGCCGCCTCGTCGAGCACGGCCCACAGCCGGGTCGGCGGCTGCCGGTACAGGATGCGCCGGCGGGTCATCCGCAGCGCGACCCGGCGCTCGATCTCCGCCGGTCCGGCGTCGGGGTGGGCGACCCGCAGGGAGGCGCGGGCGTAGTCGGGGGTCTGCAGCAGACCGGGCACGCGCTGCACCTGGTAGCAGCGGACCAGGGTCGCCGCCTGCTCGGCCCCGAGGTAGGTCTGCATCCACGGGGGCACGACATCGCTGTAATAGCGCCACCAGGCCGGGGTGTTGGCCTGCTCGGCCAGGGCCAGCAGGGTGGCGCGCTCGGCCTCGTCGGTGACGCCGTAGAGGGTGAGCAGGTCGGCGACGTCGCGCAGTTTGAAGCCGTGGCGCCCGGCCTCCATGCGGCTGATCTTCGACGAGGAGGAGCGGATGGCCTCCCCGGCGTCCGCGCGGCCGATGCCCCGCTCCTCGCGCAGGCGCCGCAGCCGGGCGCCCAGCACCAGCCGCGGCACCATGGGCCCGGCCGACCGGGCGTCCAGCGCCCCGCCCCCGGTCGTGACGGATGCGGCCTCTTCGGTGCCCATGGCATCTCTCCCGGTGCGAGCGTTGCGTCGGACCATCCTAGAGGGCGCAGCACACCATCAAATGCCGCGCGGCGGCGGACAGTTCACCGGATCCGACCTACACCGCCACGTACCGGCCGGCTCGGGCCCCGGCAGGCGTGGGGGTGCCAAAGGGCCCGACGAGCAGGTCACCCCCGCGCGTCCGGCGCCGTCAGGTCGATCAGACGGCAGACCGTCTCGATGTCGACCCTGACCTGGGCGATGGAGGCACGGCCCGAGAGCCAGGTGATCAGGGCCGAGTGCCAGGTGTGCTCGATGACGCGGACCGCCGACAACTGCTCCGGGGTCGGGTCCTCCTGGCCCATCGCGTCCAGGATGATCGCCGTGGTCTGCCGGGAGACCTGGTCGACCTCGGGGCTCACGCTGCGGTCGGCGAAGGTGAGCGCGCGCACCATGGCGTCGGCCAGGTGCGGCTCGCGCTGCAGGGCGCGGAAGGCGCGCATCAGCGTCTCGGCGACCCGCTCGGCCGCCGTGGCGCCCTGCGGCGGCTTCTTCCGCAGCGTGCCGTGCAGGTGCTCCAGCTGGTCCTGCATCGTGGCGACCAGCAGATGGATCTTGGAGGGGAAGTAGCGGTACAGCGTGCCGAGCGCCACCTGCGAGGACTCCGCGACCTCACGCATCTGCACGGCGTCGAAACCGCCCCGGCCGGCCAGGTGCGCGCTCGCGTGCAGGATGCGGCGACGGCGAGCCTCCTGCCGCTCCGTCAGCGCGGCGGAGGCCGGGGCTGCGGCGTCCCCCCTGGCCGGCTTGACCACCTTGTTCACCTCGGCGTTCACCTGGGCTTGCGCGGGCATGGCTCGGTCCCGTCCGTGACCGTCCGTGAGGACGAGTGATCAGACAGCATGGCACGGCGCCGGCCGTGGCGTGAATCACCTGATCCACTGGTCACAGCGCCCCTACCTGCCGGTAGATTCGGAGCCTCCGAACGATCAAGTCTGAAACTTGTTCTAGATTAGCGTCCCGGCGTAATCTCGCGGGACAGTGCAGGGAGAAGGGGGCCCAGAGTGACCGCTGAGGCCAGGGAGGCCGGGGCTCCGGAGGACCCCGCTGCCGACGGCTTGCGACCGCTCGACATCGCGCTCCTCACCTACAAAGGGAACCCGTTCTGCGGTGGTCAGGGCGTCTACGTCCGGCACCTCTCGCGCGAGCTGGCCCGCCTCGGCCACCGCGTCGAGGTCATCGGCGCCCAGCCCTACCCCGTCCTCGACGAGGGCTACGACGGCCTGCGCCTGACCGAGCTGCCCAGCCTCGACCTGTACCGCCAGCCGGACCCCTTCCGCACACCCGGGCGCGACGAGTACCGCGACTGGATCGACGCCCTGGAAGTCGCGACGATGTGGACCGGCGGCTTCCCCGAGCCGCTGACGTTCTCGCTGCGCGCCCGCCGCCATCTGCGCGCCCGCCGCGGCGCGTTCGACGTCGTCCACGACAACCAGACCCTCGGCTACGGGCTGCTGGGCGACATCGGCGCGCCCCTGGTGACCACGATCCACCATCCCATCACCGTGGACCGGCAGTTGGAGCTGGACGCGGCGGACGGCCGGCAGCGGCGCTGGTCGGTGCGGCGGTGGTACGCCTTCACCCGCATGCAGAAGCGGGTGGCGCGGCGGCTGCCGTCCGTGCTCACCGTCTCCGGCACGTCCCGCCAGGAGATCGTCGACCACCTCGGCGTCCGGCCGGACCGGATCCACGTGGTGCACATCGGCGCCGACACCGACCTGTTCTCGCCGGATCCGTCCGTGCCGGTCGTCCCCGGCCGGATCGTGACGACGTCCAGCGCGGACGTGCCGCTCAAGGGCCTGGTGCATCTGGTCGAGGCGCTGGCGAAGGTGCGCGCGGAGCACCCCGGGGCGCATCTCGTCGTGGTGGGCAAGCGCCCGGCCGAGGGGCCGGTCGCCCAGGCCGTGGAGCGCTACGGGCTGGAAGGCGCCGTGGAGTTCGTCAAGGGCATCTCCGACGCGGAACTCGTCGACCTGGTGCGCTCGGCGCAGGTCGCGTGCGTGCCGTCCCTCTACGAGGGCTTCTCGCTCCCGGCCGCGGAGGCCATGGCGACCGGGACGCCGCTGCTCGCCACGACCGGGGGCGCGATCCCCGAGGTCGCCGGCCGGGACGGCGAGACGTGCCTGGCGGTGCCGCCGGGCGACTCCCAGGCCCTGGCCGCGGGGCTGAGCCGCCTGCTGGGCGACCCGGACCTGCGGGCACGGCTCGGCGCGGCCGGACGTGAACGGGTCCTGCGCCACTTCACCTGGGCCCGGGCCGCGCAGGGCACGGTGTCCCGCTACCGCGAGGCGATCGAACGGGCCGGGGGACGCACCGCACGCGACCGCTCGCGCGCGTCGGCCCCGGCGGTCTCCGGCCGGGCGGCGCGGGCTGGTTCCCCGGCCGCGGGGGCTGCTTCGGTGTCGGGTGGTGACAGTTCCTCGGCCGCCCGGGAGGGCGGAAGCGACCGGTCGCGCGCGGCGGTTGCGGAGGGTCTCGGCTCTCCGGCTCCGGGTGGCGGCCGCCGGCCGGCCGAACCGGCGGTGCGGGCCGGTTCCCCGGCCGCGGGGGCCGTCCCACCGTCGGGCGGCGACGGTTCCCCGGCCGCCGGGTCCGTGCCGGTGGCCACCGCGGCGGGAGCCGTCTCCTCGTCCCCCACGTCCCCGGCGGGTGCCGTCCCCCCGGCCCCCGCCGATGCAACAGGCGTCAACTCCGAAAGCAGGGCCACGTGCTGACCGTCGACTTCTCCCGGTTCCCGCTCGCCCCGGGCGACCGTGTCCTGGACCTCGGCTGCGGTGCCGGACGGCACGCGTTCGAGTGCTACCGGCGCGGCGCGCAGGTCGTGGCGCTGGACCGGAACGCCGACGAGATCCGCGAGGTCGCGAAGTGGTTCGCGGCCATGAAGGAGGCTGGGGAGGCGCCCGAGGGGGCCACGGCCACCGCCATGGAGGGCGACGCGCTCGCGCTGCCCTTCCCGGACGAGTCCTTCGACGTCGTCATCATCTCCGAGGTGATGGAGCACATCCCGGACGACAAGGGCGTCCTCGCCGAGATGGTGCGGGTGCTGAAGCCGGGCGGCCGCATCGCCGTCACCGTGCCGCGCTACGGCCCCGAGAAGGTCTGCTGGGCCCTGTCCGACGCCTACCACGAGGTCGAGGGCGGCCACATCCGCATCTACCGCGCGGACGAACTGCTGGAGAAGATCCGCGAGGCCGGCCTCAAGCCCTACGGCACCCACCACGCCCACGCCCTGCACTCGCCCTACTGGTGGCTGAAGTGCGCGTTCGGCGTCGACAACGACAAGGCGCTGCCGGTGCGGGCGTACCACAAGCTGCTGGTCTGGGACATCATGAAGAAGCCCCTGGCCACCCGGGTCGCCGAGCAGGCGCTCAACCCGCTCATCGGCAAGAGCTTCGTGGCGTACGCGACCAAGCCGCACCTGCCCCGTCCGGCCGCCACCGGGGCGGACGCCACGTGACGACGCCCCGGACGGAACACCTGGTCCTGCCCGGGGTCCTCACCGCCGGGCAGGCCGCCGAGACCGTCGCCGGCATCCTCGCCGTGCAGCGCGAGGACGGCGCGATCCCCTGGTTCCGCGGCCACCACCTCGACCCGTGGGACCACGTCGAGGCCGCGATGGCCCTGGACGCGGCCGGTGAGCACGCGGCCGCCGAGCGCGCCTACCTGTGGCTGGCCCGGCACCAGAACGAGGACGGCTCCTGGTACGCGGCGTACGCCGACGGGGAGTTCGCCGACGTCACCGACCGCGGCCGCGAGACCAACTTCGTCGCCTACATAGCCGTCGGCGTCTGGCACCACTACCTGTCCACCGGCGACGACACGTTCCTGGAGCGGATGTGGCCGGCGGTGTACGCGGCGGTGGAGTTCGTGCTGCGCCTGCAGCAGCCCGGCGGGCAGATCGGCTGGCGGCGCGACGACGACGGCACGGCGACCGCCGACGCCCTGCTGACCGGCTCCTCCTCGATCCACCACGCGCTGCGCTGCGCCCTGGCCATCGCCGAGCAGCGCGAGGAGCCGCAGCCCGACTGGGAGCTGGCGGCCGGTGCCCTGCGGCACGCGATCCGGCACCACCCCGAGCGGTTCCTGGACAAGAACCGCTACTCGATGGACTGGTACTACCCCGTGCTGGGCGGCGCCCTGACCGGGGCGGAGGCCAAGGCCCGGATCGAGGAGGGATGGGAGCGCTTCGTCGTCCCCGGCCTCGGGGTGCGCTGTGTCGTGCCCAACCCGTGGGTGACGGGCGGTGAGTCCGCCGAACTCGCCCTGGCCCTGTGGGCGATGGGCGAGTCCGACCGGGCGCTGGAGGTGCTGCAGTCGATCCAGCACCTGCGCGATACGGACAGCGGGCTCTACTGGACCGGGTACGTCTTCGACGACGACGCGATCTGGCCGCGGGAACTCACCACATGGACGGCCGGGTCGCTGCTGCTGGCCGTCGCCGCGCTCGGCGGCCACGAGGCGACCTGCGCGGTGTTCGGCGGGGAGCAGTTGCCGACCGGGCTCGAAGCGGACTGCTGCGCCTGAGGGCTCGCGCTCCCCGCGCGGGGAGCACGAGCCCTCAGGACGCCGTCAGTGCCGGTGCACCCGGTTGGCGATGGCGTGGCCCACGAACAGGTAGACCACCGCCGCCAGGCCGTACCCGGCGACGACCCTGGCCCACGCCTCGTCGAACGTGAACAGGTCGTGCGACCAGCCGGCCAGCCAGCGGGCCGCGTCGTGTACGAACTGGACGAAGTCGTTCGCCGGGTTGGCGTCCAGCAGGTACATCAGAATCCACAGGCCCAGGATGAGGGCCATGATGTCGGCTACGACCGCGATGATCGTGCCGGCCTGATTCGCGCCGTTGCGATATCGAGGGGACATAGTCTCCGGATTGCCCTTGAACCCCGGATGAAACCAGGGGAATCGCGCAGGAGTTCACCTCGGCGGGCCTCCACGGGGCCGGTACGGCAACGGCCCCCCGCCCGGGAGGGCGAGGGGCCGCGCGAGAGGCGTGCGGGCTCAGCCGCGCTGGATGCCCGACGTGTCCTGCAGGACACCGCGGCGGCCGTCCTGCGTCTGGGCGACCAGGGCCGCGCCGCGCTGCTCGACCGCCAGGTACCAGGTGCCCGGCGCGAGTTCGGCGATGGGCGTAGGCGAACCGTCCTCCGCGAACAGCGGCCGCGGCACCGGCACCGCGAACCAGAACGGGGAGAAGTCCCCGGCCGGCGGCTGCGGGGCCTGCGCCTGCTGCGGCTGGGGCTGGCCGCCGAACGGCTGCCCCGGCTGCGGCTGGCCGTAGCCGCCGGGCTGCTGGGCGCCCGGGTAGCCGTAACCACCCTGCGGCTGACCGCCGTAGGGCTGCGGAGCGGCCGGGCGCGGGGCCGGGACGAGGGAGCCCTTGAGGGCGGGGACCAGGGGGGTGGCGAGGGCGGCGGCGGCCATCAGCAGCGTGGCGACGAGGGCGAGGATCATGCCGATGCCGGGGCTCGGGGCGCCGGAACCGCCGTTCTCACCGATGTTGTCGAAGCCGCCCGGCACGTCGAAGATGTTGCCCAGCGCGCTCCACGCGGCGAACACCGTGAAGGCGATGCCGAACGGGACGAGTTCCAGCCCCGCGATCTTCGGGGCCTGCGGCAGGCCCCGGCCGACGACGACGAGCGCGGCGCCGATGATCCCGGCCAGCACGACGCTGAACACGACCGGGCCGCTGCCCCACAGGCTGGGGAGGTCGACGCTGTCGGGGACATTGTCGAACGAGTAGAGGTTCAGGAACGACGCGATCAACAGCAACACCGCTGCTCCGATCACCACGCCGTCGCCCCGAGTGAGGGAGCGGATATTCACTTCAGGTCCTTCGTAGGTCGTCTCGTCGTCGGTAGAGGCGTCGCTGTCACCATGTCGCCGTCCGGACTCGGTGTGAAGCGCGGGGGTGGCCCTCATCGTAAGGAGGACACTATCGTCCGCCCGATCAGGGTGTCCGCCGGGATCCGCCGGTCCGCACCTACCCGCGCAGGAAACTCACGATTCCCTCAGAGATCCCTTGCGCCGCCTTCTGTCGCCAGGCGCCACTGGTGAGCAACGCCGCGTCCTTGCTATCGCGCATGTTGCCGCACTCGATGAACACCTTGGGAACCGTTGACAGATTGAGACCGCCCAGGTCCTTACGCGTGACGAGACCGGTGCCGTCGCCGGCGTAGTTGGACGGCGCGCTGCCGGTGACGGCCACGAAACGGCCCGCCACGCGCTCGCCGAGGTCCCGGGACGGGGCGACGATCGCCCGGGTGTCCGCGGCGCCCGCCCGGACCGAGCCGGGCAGGATCACATGGAAGCCGCGGTTGCCGGCGCCGGAGCCGTCCGCGTGGATCGACACCACCGCGTCGGCCTTCGCCTCGTTGCCGATCCGCGCCCGCTCGTCCACGCACGGGCCGTAGGGCCGGTCACCGTCCTGCGTCAGCTTCACCGTGGCGCCCTGCTCCCGCAGGAGCGTGCGCATCCGGTGCGCCACGTCCAGGGTGAACCTCGCCTCGGTGTACCCGTCGTCGGTGGACGTGCCGGTGGTGTCGCACTCCTTGCGGTTGGTGCCGATGTCCACGGGGCGGTTGATCTCGTCCGGGTGCCGGAAGTTGCCCGGGTTGTGGCCCGGGTCGATGACGACGACCTTGCCCTTGAGCGGGCCCGAGGCGGCGGGCGCGGAGGCGCTGGCCGCCGGTGACGGCCCCTTGCCGTCGTCGGTGGGCTCGCCGGGCCCGGTGGGGGTGGTGGGCGCGGCGGACGCGGACGTGCTCGCCCGGTCCCGAGCGCCGCCGTCCCCCGAGCCGCCCACCGTCGCGTAGACCAGCCAGCCGAGCAGCGCGCCCGGCACGAGCGCGGCGAGCGCCACGGTCAGCGGGCCGCGGCGGAAGCGGCGGGGCTGGGGAGGTTCGAAGTCCGGGCCTGCGTACGACACGCAGCCACCCTAGCGGCCGTGGCGGAGGGGAGCGGGCCGGGCGGGGCCGGGGCGGGTGCCCGCTACGCGCCGTTCGCGCCGCCGTCCCCGTGCCGTACCGCCTCCTTCACCCGCGCCTCGACCTCCTGGCGCGGCGTCTGCTCCTGCCGCGCGTACGCCGTCACCGCCGCCTGGACGTCCCGGGCGAGATCGCGCCAGGCGCGCCAGGCGGTCTCCCAGGTGGTGGTCTGCCGGTCGCTCCACGGTGTCCGGGTGGGCGGACCGTAGGCGTCCTGCAGCTCGCGCACGCGGGCGTACGCCTCGTCCGCCGCGCGCTGCTTCTCCACGAGCTCTGCGAAGGTGTGTGCCACGCGCCCGGATCCTTGGGCAGCGCCGCGCGCCCGCCGACGCGCCACGCCGCCCGTGGGCCGACCGGGCGGCGGCGGACGGGGCGCGGTTCACCCGCCCAGCCTCAGACGCCCGGGCCGGTGCGCCGCAGCACCCGCAGCGAGTCGGTCGCCGAGACCTCCGTGAAGGCGCCCGAGGCCAGGGCCCGGAGGTAGACGCGGTACGGGGCCTGGCCGGTGAACTCGTCCCGCGGGTCCGGGAAGACGTCGTGGATGAGGAGCAACCCGCCCTCGGCGACGTGCGGGGCCCAGCCCTCGTAGTCGGCCGTGGCGTGCTCGTCGGTGTGACCGCCGTCGATGAAGACGAGGCCGAGCGGTGTGCGCCAGAACGCGGCGATCTGCGGGGAGCGCCCCACCAGCGCCACCACGTGCTCCTCCAGGCCCGCCCGGTACAGGGTGCGGCGGAACGCCGGCAGCGTGTCCATCACGCCCAGCTCGGGGTCGACGGTTGCCGGGTCGTGGTACTCCCAGCCCGGCTGCTGCTCCTCGCTGCCGCGGTGGTGGTCCACGGTGAGCGCGCTCACCCCGGCCTCGCGGGCCGCGTCGGCCAGCAGGATCGTGGAGCGCCCGCAGTACGTGCCGACCTCCAGCAGGGGCAGCCCCAGCCGCCCGGCCTCCACGGCCGCCGCGTACACGGCCAGTCCCTCGGCCGTGGGCATGAATCCCTTCGCCGCCTCGAACGCGGCCAGGATCTCGGGCTTCGGGGCCGCGGGCATGGGGTTCCTCTCGGTCGTACGACGTTCCGGGCGCCCATGCTGCCGTACCCCCCGCCGGAGCACGACGGGGGGTACGGGAGTGAGCGGGGGTCAGGCGGAGACGGTCTCGCCCGGCAGCGACAGGTCCAGGTCGACCGGCCGGTCGTCGCCGGCGTGGGTCGCGGACGAGGCGAGCGGGCCGTGGCCGGCGGCGCGGGCGGCCACGACGTAGGCGCCCCGCGCGGGGACGGCGAGCGCGTAGCTGCCGTCCTCGGCGGACAGGGTCGCCCCGGCCTGCCGGCCGCCGCGGTCGATCAGGGTGACCCTGGCCCGGGCCACCGGGGAGCCGTCGGCGGCCAGCACCCGGCCGCGGAAGCCGCGCAGAACCTGCTCGGCCCGCTCCAGCGCCGCGTCCTCCTCGCTGCTGGCGCGCAGCTGCGGCTTGCCCGAGGGGCGGCGGCCCGGCAGGAACAGCGCCAGCACCAGGCCCACCGCGACCGCGCCGGTCGCGATCAGGAAGGAGACCCGGAAGCCGTGCATGGTGGGGACCTCGACGCCGCCGACGGTGTGCGCGGTGTCGGCCAGCACCATGCCGATCACGGCGCTCGACACCGACGTGCCGATGGAACGCATCAGTGTGTTCAGGCCGTTGGCCGCGCCGGTCTCCGACGCCGGGACCGCGCCCACGATCAGCGCGGGCAGCGAGGAGTAGGCGAGGCCGATGCCCGCGCCGAGCAGGACCGAGATGACCAGGCTCTGCCAGGCGGCGCTCATCAGCCCGAGGCCGGCCCCGTAGCCGATCGCGATGATCAGCAGGCCGAGGATCAGGGTGACCTTGGGGCCGTACCGCGCGGACAGCCGGGCGTAGACGGGCGCGGTGAACATCATCGTCAGGCCGAGCGGCGCGACGAGCAGGCCCGCGACGACCATCGACTGGCCGAGGCCGTAGCCGGTGGACGTCGGCAGCTGGAGCAGCTGGGGCAGGACCAGCGAGACGACGTAGAAGGAGACGCCGACCATGATCGAGGCGAGGTTGGTGAAGAGCACCGCCGGGCGGGCCGTGGTGCGCAGGTCGACCAGCGGGGCCTTGACGCGCAGTTCCATCACGCCCCACAGCGCGAGCACCACCGCCGCCGCGGCGAACAGGCCGAGCGTGGTGCCGGAGGACCAGCCCCAGTCGCTGCCCTTGGTGATCGGCAGCAGGAACAGCACGAGCCCGGCGGACAGGCCGAACGCGCCCGGCAGGTCGAAGGTGCCCGCGGCGCGCATCGGGGACTCCGGCACGACGAGGAGGGTCAGGGCGATGGAGAGCACGCCGAGGCCGGCGGCGCCGTAGAACAGGGCGTGCCAGTCGCTGTGCTGGGCGACCAGGGCGGCGGCGGGCAGGGCGAGGCCGCCGCCGACGCCTATGGAGGAGCTCATCAGGGCCATCGCCGAGCCGAGCTTCTCGCGGGGCAGCATGTCCCGCATCAGGCCGATGCCGAGCGGGATGGCGCCCATCGCGAAGCCCTGGAGCGTACGGCCGATGATCATGAGCAGCAGGTCGCTGGTGAGCGCGCTGACCAGCGCGCCCACGACCATCACCGACAGGCTGAGGATCAGCATGCGGCGCTTGCCGTAGAGGTCGCCGAGGCGGCCCATGATCGGGGTGGCCACGGCACCCGAGAGGAGGGTCGAGGTCAGGACCCAGGTGGCGTTGCTGGGGGCGGTGTCCAGCAGTTGCGGCAGGTCCTTGATCACCGGGACGAGCAGGGTCTGCATCACCGCGACAACGATGCCCGCGAAGGCGAGCACCGGGACCACGGCCCCGCTCGCTCGGCCGGCGGGACGTTCTGCCGTCGTCTGCGTCATTGAGGGGGGCCTCCAGGCCGGGGGGTTGGCGTGCACGGTTACATGGAGTGTGAACCTTGTATGCGCAGGCAACTATTCCGTTGCTTTGGCACTCTAACGAAATCTTGACCTTCTCTTGGTACGGAGAGGCGGACCCGCCGTGGCCCTAGGCCGTGTCCGTAAAGTCCCGCCTGCCCCGCGACGCCTGGCACGCACTCTCGCCGCACCGAGCGAAGCCCCAAGTACATCCAGTACGCGGGACTCCGCCCGGCGCGCCGAGAGCACGCACCAGACGCCGCAGGGCCCGCCCTCCGGGCGGACGACGGGACTTTACGGACACGGCCTAGGACGAAATCCCGATGCCGGGAGCGTGGGGTGGTTGAGAGCATGACACCCATGGTCGAAGCCGCCGAGATGACCCGCACACCCCGCCGCACCTCGCCCCCCACCTGGCTCGTCGTGGCGCTCACCTGCGCCGGGCAGTTCCTCGTCGTCCTGGACGTCTCCGTCGTCAACGTGGCGCTGCCCTCGATGCGCAGCGGGCTGGGGCTGAGCGAGCAGGGCCTGCAGTGGGTGGTGAACGCCTACGCCATCGCCTTCGCCGGGTTCATGCTGCTCGGCGGCCGGGCCGGTGATCTCTACGGCCGCAAGCGGATGTTCCTCGTCGGGCTCGGCCTGTTCACCCTGGCCTCGCTGGCCGGCGGACTGGCCGTGGCCGAGTGGCAACTGCTCCTCGCCCGGGCCGTGCAGGGGCTCGGCGCGGCCGTGCTGGCGCCCTCGACACTGACCATTCTCACGGCGTCCGTGCCCGAGGGCGCGGCCCGGGCCCGGGCCATAGGCACCTGGACGGCGGTCGGCGCCGGCGGGGGCGCGGCCGGCGGCCTGGTCGGCGGGCTGCTGATCGAGACGCTGTCCTGGCGATGGGTGCTGCTGATCAACGTGCCCGTCGGCGCCGTCGTGCTGTGCGCCGCCGCCTGGTTCCTCACCGAGGGCCGGGCCGGGGACGGGCGGCGCCTGGACCTGCCCGGCGCGCTGTTCGTCACGGCCGGGCTCGGCACCCTCGCCTACGGCATCTCCCAGACCGAGGCGCAGGGCTGGACGGCGTCGGCCACACTGCTGCCGCTGCTCGCCGGACTGGCCCTGATCGGGCTGTTCCTCGCGGTCGAGGCCCGCACGGCGAGCCCGCTGATGCCGCTCGGCCTGCTGCGCCTGCGCTCGGTCTCCTCCGCGAACGTGGCCATGTTCCTGTGCGGCTCCGCCATGTTCTGCATGTGGTTCTTCATGACCCTCTACGCGCAGAACGTCCTCGGCTACACGCCGCTGGAGGCCGGACTCGCCCTGGTCCCCAGCTCCCTCGCCGTCATCCTCGGCTCCAAGCTGGCGCCCCGGCTGATGAGGCCGGTCGGCCCGCGCAACGTGGCGGTGCTCGGCACGCTGGTCGCGGTGGCGGGCTTCGCCTGGCAGTCCACGATGACCTCCGACGGGGCCTACGCGACCGCCATCCTCGTCCCCGGCGTCCTGATGATGCTCGGCGCGGGCCTGGCGGCGACCCCGCTCGCCTCCCTGGCCACCTCCGGCGCGGCTCCCGAGGAGGCCGGGCTGGTCTCCGGCCTGGTCAACACCTCCCGCACCATGGGCGGTTCCCTCGGCCTCGCCGTCCTCTCCACCCTGGCGGCCTCCCGCTCGGCCGGGAGCACCACACCGCGGGCCCTGACGGAGGGGTACGCCCTCGCCTTCCGGGTGGGCGCCGTGGTGCTGGCGGCCGGCGTGGCGCTGATGTGGCTCTGGCTGCCACGGAGGACGAAGCCGGAGGGCTCCTAGACCAGGCGCTCGGTACGGCCGGAGGCGCTCGGCACGGCCGGAAAACCGTCCGTCGCCCGGCCCGCAACGGCCCCTCGGTGGCCCCCGGAGGGTGCGCCGCATGTCTTTCACGGCAGGGGCGGCAGGGCCCGCCACCCATCGCGCGCCCGGGCGCGCGACGGGCCGTCACACGCCTCCCGCCGGACCGCGAAAACCGGCCTGACCTGGTCTTTCGTCACGTGTGCGCCTAGGGTCGGCAGTCGCGGAAGGGGGCCGGATGGACCGGAACATACGCACTGTCGACGACGTACTCGCCCTGCTCGACGGGCTGTTCGCACCCGAGGCCGACCGGTGGTCGCGGCGGGGGGCCGGCTGGTGGGACGGCTTCTACGCCGAACGGTCCCGGCCGGTGCCGTTCTTCGCGGCGAAACCGGACGAGAACCTGGTGCGTCACGTGGAGGATGGGACCGCCGGCCCGGGCCGGGCGCTCGACCTGGGCTGCGGCCCGGGACGCAACGCCCTCTACCTGGCGGCCCGGGGCTTCGAGGTCGACGCGGTCGACCTCTCTCCGGCGGCCCTCGACTGGGCCCGGGAACGGGCCGACGAGACCGGGGTGCGGGGCGTGCGGTTCCACCGCGGGGACGCCTTCGCCCTCGCCGGGACCCGACTCACCGGCCCCTACGACCTCGTCTACGACTCCGGCTGCTTCCACCACCTGCCCCCGCACCGGCGGATCAGCTACCTGGCCCTGCTGGACAGGGTCCTGGCGCCCGGTGGCCTGTTCGGCCTGGCGTGCTTCGCCGCCGGGACGGGCGGCATGGGGTCGGAGGTGCCCGACGCGGACTTCTACCGGGAGGGAGCCGGACTGCGGGGCGGACTCGCCTACACGCCCGAGGCGTTGCGCGAGATCTTCTCCAGCCTCGACGTGCTCGACCTGCGCAGGATGCGCGCCGAGCCGGAGGATTCGGACCGCTTCGGCGAGTCCTTCCTGTGGACCGCGCTGTTCCGGCGTGGGCGGGGAGTGGCCGGGTAGGGGGGCGGGGGGCGGGGGGCGAGCGGGCTCGGCCCGGCCCGCCGAGGCGGTGCCGGTCAGGCGCCGCGGGGTGGGCTAGGTGAGGCGAGCAGGGCGGTCAGGGTGTCCGTGAAGGCCGTCGCCGAGTGGTCGGCGTGTGCGCGGATGCGGGTGGCGACGGCCTCGGCCCCGCCACCCTCCAGCAGCCGCACGAGCCGGTCCAGGTCCCGCTCGCGCCCCTCCGGCCCGTCCCGGCCCTCCTGGGTGGACAGGTAGAAGTCCGTCGCGTCGTACGCCATGTGGAAGACGTGCTTCTTCACGTCGCTCAGCGTCAGGTAGTCGTCGTGCGTCCTCGGCGTCGGCTCGGGCGCCCCGACGCACACCGCCGGGGTGCCGGCGCCCCAGGCGTTGACCGCCAGGTGGTAGGTGTCCGTGACGACCAGCCGGTAGCGCGGCAGCACCGCGAGCAGGTCGCCGATGGTGTACTCGCCCGGGCGGACCGGGATGTGGCCGACCGGACCGGGCACATCCCGGTCGAACCAGGGCAGCCACTCCAGCGGGACGCCCAGCCGGTCGGACAGGACCTGGCAGTGGGCGGGCAGCCAGTCGGGGACCGGGGTGCGGGCGCCCAGGAACACGCCGATGGCTCCGCCCGTCGGCACCGACCGGGACCACGGCGTGGTCGGCAGGTGGTCGAGGTCACCGGGGCGGGACAGCAGCGCCGCGTCCGAGCCGAAGTGGTCGGTCGTACGGTCCCCGCGCAGATGCGCGATCTTCGCCGCCGACAGCGGGTCGCGCACCCAGATCCGGTGGCTGCCCCTGACCAGGCGCGTGAAGAGCGGGCCGTACTCCTTGTCCTCGTAGTCGGACTGGGTGTTGTGCAGGATGGTGCCGCCGTAGCTGAGGGTCCGCGCCAGCAGCTCGTCGGGCTGGTCCGCGAGCAGCAGGGTGCGGTGCAGCAGGCTCCGGGCGGCGTCCCGGTCGGCGGCGATGCCGAAGTCCAGCAGGCGGTTCGTCGCGTCCTGCGCGAGGTAGTGCCGGGTGTGCAGGAAGTCGCCCCAGAAGACGACGGCGTCGTGGTCGCGCAGCGCGTCGAGGTGCTCGGCCAGCGGGTGGAACACGAACGGGACGTCGGTGCCGCGCGCGCCCGCCCGCAGCGGCACGGTCCCCGGCGTGTGCAGCGTGTACCAGGTGGCGTCGAAGGCACCGCCCGCCCGCCGCCGCAGGGACTCGAACGCCAGGTCGACGCTCAGCATGCCGGTGTTGCGGTACCCGATGTTCGGCGCGGTGATGACGGCGACGCGTGCCATGAGCTCCATTTCCCCTAGCGCTTACCGGCGCCGAGCACGTGCGGGTGCGGCCCCGGACCAGCGGCCAACGTACACGCCGGGGCGGGTGGTTCGGCCTCCCGGCCCCTCCGCCCGGTGCCCGCCGTCGGCCCAGTCGGTCACGGCCGCCAGTAGTGACCGTCGGCTCGCATGAGCAGGCGCTCCTCCACCAGGTACCGCCGCAGCGCGGCCACGTCCGGATGGACCTCGCGCAGGATGTCGTTGACCTCGGTCTCCGGGTAACGCCGTCGCGGGGCGAAGAGCGGTACCAGCCCTTCCAGGAACATTCTGCGCTTGCCCTGCTTCGAGGGGACGGGACACGGCGGTGGTGTCGGTCGGACCACGGCTTCGTCGGGCTGATCCGCCCAGGCGAATTCCCAGGCGAGCGGCAGCGAGGCCCCTGTCTGGGCGCAGAAGCGGGGGATGACCGGATCGAGCTCGGTCCGCGGGTTGCTCACGGCGTGCCGGCTTCCGATGCTCGCCCGGTCGGTACGGGCACGTCCTCGGCCGCTGCCGTGGAAGGGGCCTGCGCGCGCGTGCGGAGCCAGCCGATCGAGCCGGCGAGGAAGGCGACCGAGCCTCCGGCGAGGATGCCCCAGCGGGCCCAGCCAGCGGGAACGAGACCCGCCAGGGCGAAGCCGACAGCCACCGAACTCTGCAGCGTCGCTCCGTACGCGGCGCCGACACGGCCCCGCACGTCCGGTGGGCAGTCGGCCATGACATACGTGCGGAGCGCCACGTTCTGCACGGCGTTGGCCATGCCGCCGCACAGAAAAGCGGCCAGCATCAGCGGAACGACCGGGTAGGCGCCGGTCACCAGATAGCTGAGGCCGATGACCGCCGCGGCTCCCACGGCGACGACGGCGGTGGGCCGGCGACCGAGCCGGCCTCTCAGGGCGAACGGCCCCAGTACCAGGCCCACGCTCCAGGTGGCCAGCAGCACGCCGTAGACGGCCGTGCCGCCGGGGATCTCGTCCGCGAAGAAGGGCAGCAGCACGTTGACGACCGAGGTCGCCGCGACGGTGACCGCGATGGTGGCGAGCGTGGTCCGGCGCTGTGCCCCCGCCCAGAGAAGGGCCAGGCCGACCCGCAGGCCTCCCGCGGTCTTCCCCGCAGTCCGCGGTCCGTCAGTGCCGGGTTCGTCCGTCACGGCGTCGGGGGCATCGGCCGTCTGCGTACGATCCCGGGCCGCCCTGACCAGCCAGCGGCTGATCACCGGCACGGCCAGCAGGGCGAAGGCGAAGGTGCCCGCGTCGACCGCCAGAGCCAGCCCGGTACCACCATGCGCCGTCAGCAGGCCCACCAGCAGCGGGCCGACGATGTACCCGGCGTTGCGTACCGACTCCATGAGGCTGTTCACCCGCAGCTGTGCGTCGGAGGCCGGGAACAGCTCCGGCACGAGTGCCATCACGCAGGTCTGGGCCACGGCCCCGAGGGCACCCAGCAGCAGCATCGTGGCGATGAGCAGCACCGCGCCGTCCGCGACCGCGGCGGCGGCCGCCGCGATCAGGCACTCCAGGGCCAGGGTCACGCCCAGGACCGCGTCCGCGCGGAAGCGGTCGACGATCCGCCCGATGGGGCCGCCCAGGGCGATGCCCGGAACCAGGCCGGCGAGCATCTGGGCCGACACCACCGATGTCAGGCCCGTGCGGTCGGCACCGCGCAGGGCCAGCGCCACCATGGCGACCTCGTCACCCACTGTACTGACCAGCAGGGCCGCGATCACCAGGAGTGCCGCAGCCCGGCCCTGTCGCAGGGATGTCACCGGAGCGGCTCCTTCAGCGTGTGTCCCTGCGTGGCCACGGCGCGGCGGCCGTCGGTGAGCAGCCGCTCTTCATGGTCCCGCGTCATCTCGTCCACCCGGGCGGTGCGGTCGTCCAGGGAGGCGTCCTCGGGCAGGGGGAGGAAGGGCCCTGTGCCGACGAGCTGTGTCCGGTCGCGGTCCGTCTCGGCGCCTGCCACAGAGACCGGGTGGGGCAAGGGGGGACACTCCTGTACTCGGGCCGCGACGCGCGGCGGTTCGACGGTGCACTCGGCCGAGCCATCAGTGGCGCGCTGCGCCGCAGCGGTCGGCTGGGGCAGCCAGAGAAGCTCGGTACCGAGGGAGGCCGCCGCGATGACATGATGCCGCATCAGATCCTCAAGTGGCAGGCGCAGTTGCTTCTGCCGCAGCCGGCACCGGGCCGACAGCTCCGCAGCCGTCGCCCGCCGGCCGCGAGCAGCCACAGGAGCCGAATTCCTGCGAGGTCTCGTGATTCAGGTTCATGAGATCTCACTGCAGTGGTCGTCCACGGTGGTCGTCTCCACGGTGGTCGTTCCCACGGTGGTCTTTTCCTACGACGATCAGGAGCCCCATGCCCGTCGACGCAGCCAAGGCGCTTGCCGCCGGATCCCGGGCCGGTGGGCTCTCCTGGCGTCGCAAGGACGTGCAGCTCTACCACCTCGGCATCGGCGCCGGCGTCCCCGCCACCGACCCCGACGAGCTGCGCTACACCCTCGAGTCCCGGCTGCACGTCCTGCCCAGTTTCGCCACCGTCGCGGGCGGCGGGAAACCCGGCGTGACCTTCGGACTGTCCGTGCCCGGCGTCGACGTCGATCTCGCCCAGGTCCTGCACGGCGGTCAGAGCCTGGTGATCCACCGGCCGCTGCCCCCGACGGGCACCGCCAGCGCGACCCGCCGGATCGTCGCCGTGTACGACAAGGGCGAGGCGGCCGTCCTGGTGCTGCGCACCGTCGTCACCGACGCCGAGGGCCCGCTCTGGACCGACGACGCCCGGATCTTCGTCCGCGGCGAGGGCGGCTGGGGCGGCGACCGCGGCCCCTCCGCCCGCCTCGAACCCCCGGCCGGCGACCCCGACCGGACCGTCGAACGCCCGGTCCGCGAGGACCAGGCCCTGCTCTACCGCCTCTGCGGCGACTACAACCCCCTGCACGCGGACCCCGAGTTCGCCCAGCGCGCCGGGTTCGAGCGGCCCGTCCTGCACGGCCTGTGCACCTACGGCATGACGCTCAAGGCGGTCGTCGACACGCTGCTCGGCGGGGACGTCACCCGGGTCCGGTCGTACACCACCCGGTTCGCCGGGGTCGTGTACCCGGGGGAGACGCTGCGGATCCGCATGTGGCACGCGCCGGAGTCCACCCGGGTCGCCGTCGGCGCCGTCGAACGCGGGGACGCCCCGGTTCTGGCCGACACGATCGTCGAACACACCTGAGTCCAGTACGCCGCCGGACGAAGAACCGCCCCTCCCGCCGGGTGGCGGGAGGGGCGGTGCGCAGTCCGGTGACTGATGTGCCGTCAGGCCACGCTCACGGCCTGCTCGGTCTCCGCCACCGGCTTGCGGTGGCGTCCGCGCGGAGCCGTCTCGCCGTCGTGCGGGGAGACCTCGCCACGGTGCCGGCCGTGGCCGGCGGAGGTCTCCTGGACGTCGGCGGTGTGCGGCTGGTTCTTGCTGGCGTCGCTCATCGGATGGATTCACCCCGTCAACATGATCTTTTTTCAGCCGGGTGAGTCTAACCGGCGCCCCTCGCCCCGGATCCAGGCGGCCGCGCCAACCGGCACTAGTTCGTTACAAGGCGTCCCAGCGGGGCCTCCTGGAGGGGCACCGGCCGTGCGGCCGAGGGCGCCGGAGGCGGTCCGGGCCGCTCCGGAAGCGGGGGTGCGGGGAATGCGGGGAAGGGGGTCGTCGTGTCCCCGCCGGCCGCGTGCGGGGACACGAGGCCGGGTCTCAAATCCGGATGCGGATGCGGATGCGGATGCGGATGAGGGTGTGAGTGTGAGTCGGGGGGCGGTGGCGTGGTGCCCGGTGCCCGGTCGGTGGGGGAGGGTGCGAGGTCGGGTGCCGGTTGGGTGGGGGAGGGTGGGAGGCCTGGCGGCGGGTCGGTGGTGCCCAGCGCCGGTCCGGTCGGGGAGGGCGCGTGGCCGGGGGCCGGCGGGGTGGGGGTGGTGTCCGGGTCCGGCAGGGCGGGTGCGGGTGGGCGCAGCCGTGCCACCCCGCACGGCACCGCCTCCGTCGCGTACGGCAGCCGCAGCACCCCGTCCGCCGTCCACAGGCCCGTCCCCGTCAACCAGCCCTCCGGCGCGGGCAGATGGTGCACCCGCCGCTCGGCCGGCCGCCACACCCCCACCCAGCTGCCCGCGGGCCCGTCGACCCGCAGCGCCACCGCGCAGCTCTCCGGCGTCAGCACCTGCCCCGGCTGGATCGCGAACGGCGTGACGGAGCAGTCCCGCAACCGCAGGCACTCCGGGAACCGCACCGGCAGCGTGCTGCCCAGCACGCCCCAGCCGAGCCGCTCCTGCCCCGGCGAGGGCGCGTCGGAGCGGACGATCAGCAGGCCGCTGTCGTGATCGGCGAGCAGCAGCCGGTCGTCGCTGTCCGCGGCGATCTGCAGCAGCGGCGACACCTCGCCGCCGCGCTCCAGGTCCACCACGACCGCCTTGGTGCGCCCGCCCGTCTCCCGGTCCAGGGCCAGCAGCCGCCCCGCGCGGTCCAGCCAGACCCCGCCCGAGCCGCGGCCGGGCAGCTCCGCCACCCGCTCGGGCCCGAAGGCGCCGCCCGCCACCAGCCACACCGACGTCGAGCGCGGGCCGACCGCCAGGGCGTACGCCTTCTCCCCGCAGGGCGCGGGCGGCAGCAACCGCAGCCGGGCGCGGTCGTCATGGCACTCGACCGCGCCCAGCGGCAGCTCCCCGGTGCCGGGCCCGGTCGGGTACAGCAGCGAGAAGGCGTGCCGCCCGGCCACCCGGCGGTGGATGAGGACCCGCCCGTCACCCATCGGCTGCACCTCCGTGCCCGGCTCCTCCGGCTGGTTGCGGGGCAGGGGCACGGCGTAGGGCTCGGGGCCGTCGAGGGTCCAGCGCTCCGGGAACCAGGCGTCACCGGCCGACGCGAGGCGCGCGCCGTAGGCGCCGTCCGCGCTGAGCGTGCAGCCGGCCGGCGCGGCACCGTCCCCGTCCCCGTGTCCCGCCGAAGGCTCGATCGCACAGGCAGTCATCGTTCGGTCACCTCCAGTGACGAACGTAGTTTTCGCACGAACAGGCGGGGAATTCCCTGGCGCCCCACTTCACACATAAGGGTGTTCCAGGAACGATTCGCCTGAAGGGAAGGGGCCGTGTGTGCTGAGCGGGGCGAGCGCGGGCCGGCGGAGGCGGTGGCGGTTCAACGCCACAGATCAGGCGGGTAGCCTTGCACCCGTGCCCCGTCTGTCTGAAGTCATCGCCGCGCTGGAGAGCCTGTGGCCCGCCGAGCGGGCCGAGTCCTGGGACGCGGTCGGCACCGTCGCGGGCGACCCGGACCAGGAGGTCACGCGCGTGCTGTTCGCCGTCGACCCGGTCCAGGAGATCGCCGACGAGGCGGTGAAGCTGGGCGCCGACCTGCTCGTCACCCACCACCCGCTCTACCTGCGCGGCACCACGACGGTCGCGGCGTCGCACTTCAAGGGCCGCGTCGTGCACACGCTCATCAAGAACGACATCGCGCTGCACGTCGCCCACACCAACGCCGACACCGCCGACCCGGGCGTCTCCGACGCCCTCGCGGGCGCCCTGGGCCTGAGGGTCACCGGGCCGCTCGTGCCGGACCCGGCCGACCCGGAGAGCCGCCGCGGCCTGGGCCGGGTCTGCGCGCTGGACCACCCGCTGACCGTCCGCGAACTGGCCGCCCGCGCCGCCGAGCGGCTGCCCGCCACCGCGCAGGGCATCCGCGTCGCCGGCGACCCCGAGGCGCTCGTGCGCACGGTCGCCGTCAGCGGCGGTTCCGGCGACAGCCTCTTCGACCGGGTGCGCGCCGCCGGCGTCGACGCCTTCCTCACCGCGGACCTGCGCCACCACCCGGCATCCGAGTTCATGGCGGACCGCGCCCACAGCCCTCTCGCGCTGCTCGACGCGGCGCACTGGGCCACCGAGTGGCCCTGGTGCGAGCTGGCCGCGAGCCAGCTCGACGAGATCTCCGACCGCAACGGATGGGACCTGCGCGTCCACGTCTCCAAGACGGTCACCGACCCCTGGACCGCCCACGCGGCCTCGACCACTTCTGACCCCCTGGGAGCCCCGAACTGAACGCCGCGCCCGCCGACCAGATCCGCCTCCTCGACCTGCAGGACCTCGACGTCCGCCTCCAGCAGCTGGCCCACCGGCGGAAGTCGCTGCCCGAGCACGCCGAGATCGAGTCGCTGACCAAGGACCACACCCAGCTGCGCGACCTGCTCGTCGCCGCGCAGACCGAGGAGAGCGACACCGCCCGCGAGCAGACCAAGGCCGAGCAGGACGTGGACCAGGTGCGCCAGCGCGCCACCCGCGACCAGCAGCGCCTGGACTCCGGTGCCGTCACCTCCCCCAAGGACCTGGAGAACCTCCAGCGCGAGATCGCCTCGCTGGCCAAGCGGCAGGGCGATCTGGAGGACGTGGTGCTGGAGGTCATGGAGCGCCGGGAGTCCGCGCAGGAGCGGGTCGCCGAGCTGACCGAGCGGGTCTCCTCCGTCCAGGCGAAGATCGACGACGCGACCGGGCGGCGTGACGCGGCGTTCGAGGAGATCGACGCCGAGGTGGCCACCGTCACCAAGGAGCGCGAGGTCGTCGCCGGGTCCATCCCCGCCGACCTGCTCAAGCTCTACGACAAGCTGCGCGGGCAGCAGGGCGGCGTCGGCGCGGCGAAGCTGTACGCGCGCAGCTGCCAGGGATGCCGGCAGGAGCTGGCCATCACGGAGCTGAACGAGATCCGCAAGGCGGCGCCCGACACGGTGGTCCGCTGCGAGAACTGCGGCCGCATCCTGGTGCGCACGTCCGAGTCCGGTCTGTAGCCCTCGTTCAGTCGCTGGTCGCTGGTCGCTGGTCGCTGGTCGCTAGTCCCTAGTTCAGTCTCTAGTCCTCAGGGGGCAGTTGCGGTGCGGGAGTTCATCGTCGAGGCGGACGGCGGGTCACGGGGCAACCCGGGACCGGCGGGCTACGGGGCCGTGGTGAGCGACGCGGCGACGGGCCGGACGCTGCGGGAGGCCGCCGAGTACATCGGCGTCGCCACGAACAACGTCGCCGAGTACCGGGGCCTGCTGGCCGGCCTGCGCGCCGCCCACGCCCTGGACCCCGACGCCACGGTCCACGTCCGGATGGACTCCAAGCTCGTCATCGAGCAGATGTCGGGCCGCTGGAAGATCAAGCACCCCGCGATGAAGCCCCTGGCGGCGGACGCAGCCCGGATCTTCCCGCCGGGGCGCGTGACGTACGAGTGGATCCCGCGCGAGAGGAACAAGCACGCGGACCGGCTGGCCAACGAGGCGATGGACGCGGGCGCCAGAGGCGAACAGTGGTCGGAGCCGGCCTCGACGGCCGGCCTGGACACGACGGCCGGGCCGGCGGCGACGCCGGAACCGCCCGGCGACGCGGCGGCGGGCGCGGCCCGGGTGCGCGACGCCCTGGCGGCGGGCCGGGCCTCCGCCGCGGCGCCCGGCCCGGGGCCGAGTGCCGTGCCGTCCGCCCGGGGGGCGACGAGCGCGCCGGGCGGCGCGGACGCGCAGACCGCGGGCCAGGAGACCGTCGGCCAGGAGACCGCCGTCGCCCCGGCGGCCGCGGCCGCCGATGCGCGTGCGGCACGGGCCGTCGCCGAGGACGGTGCCGGGACGGCGGACACCGAGGGCGGTGGCGGGACGGCGGACACCGAGGGCGGTGGCGGGACGGCGGACACCGAGGACGGTGGCGGGACGGCGGACACCGAGGACGGTGGCGGGACGGCGGACACCGAGGACGGTGGCGGGACGGCGGACACCGGAGGCGGCGTTGCCGAGGCCGGGTCCGTCGCCGACGGCCGCGCCGCGCAGGCGGACGAGTACGGTGCGAAGACCGACGCCGGTACCCGCGTGGCGCGGGCCGCGGTCACCACCGAGGGGATCGGCTCGGGCACCCGAGCCACGACGGTGCGGCCCTCCACGGAGGGGACTGATGCCGGCACCCGGGCTGGTGCCGATGCGCGGGCCGGTGCAGAGGCGCCGGCTGATGCCGGTATCCGGGCTGGTGCCAACACGCGGGCCGACTCCGGCAACCACGCCGACTCCGGCAACCACGCCGATGCCGACACCCAGGCCGCTGCCGAAACCCAAACCGCTACCGGCCCCCGGGCCGGCAAACCCGTGGCGGCGCCCGGCTGGGCGCCCGCCGACATGGGTGCGCCGGCCACCTTCGTCCTGCTGCGGCACGGCGAGACGCCGCTGACGCCGCAGAAGCGGTTCTCGGGGAGCGGCGGGACCGACCCCTCCCTGTCCGACGTGGGGCGGGAGCAGGCCGAGCGGGCCGCCGCGATGCTGGCCCGGCGCGGGACGATCCAGGCGGTCGTCTCCTCGCCCCTCGCCCGCACGCGCGAGACCGCCGGGATCGTCGCGGCCCGGCTCGGGCTGGACGTGGAGATCGAGGACGGGCTGCGCGAGACCGACTTCGGCGCCTGGGAGGGACTCACCTTCGCCGAGGTGCGCGAGCGGCACCCCGAGGACCTGAACGCCTGGCTCGCCTCCCCGGACGCCGAACCCACCGGCGGCGGCGAGAGCTTCGCCGCGACCGCCGAGCGGATCGCCGCCACCCGCGACAAGCTGATCGCCGCCCACCAGGGCCGCACGGTCCTGCTCGTCACCCACGTGACGCCGATCAAGACCTTCGTCCGGCTCGCCCTCGGGGCCCCGCCCGAGTCCCTGTTCCGCATGGAACTGTCGGCCGCGTCCCTGTCGGCCGTGGCGTACTACGCCGACGGCAACGCCAGCGTCCGCCTCTTCAACGACACGTCCCACCTGCGCTGAGCCCGGCCGCCGCCCGGGCCAGCTCCTCCACCCGCCCCCAGTCGCCGCCCGCGACCGCGTCCGGCGGCAGCATCCAACTGCCGCCCACGCAACCGACGTTGGGCAGTGCCAGATACTCCGGGGCGGAGTCCGGGCCGATCCCGCCCGTCGGGCAGAACCGCGCCTGCGGCAACGGCCCGGCCAGCGACCTCAGATACGCCGTGCCGCCCGCCGCCTGCGCCGGGAAGAACTTCATCTCCCGCACCCCGCGCTCCAGCAGCGCCACCACCTCGGACGTGGTCGACACCCCCGGCAGGAACGGCACACCGGACGCCCGCATCGCCTCCAGCAGCCCCTCGGTCCAGCCGGGGCTCACCAGGAACCGGGCCCCCGCCGCCACCGCCTGCGCGACCTGCCCGGCGCTGATCACCGTCCCGGCGCCGACCACCGCCTCCGGAACCTCCCGGGCGATGGCCCGGATCGCGTCGAGGGCCACGGGCGTCCGCAACGTCACCTCGATCGCCGGCAGCCCTCCCGCCACCAGCGCGCGCGCCAGCGGTACGGCGGCGCCGACGTCCTCGACGACGACCACGGGGACGACGGGCGCGAGGTCCAGCACGGACGCGGGCAGGGCGGAGGAGGAGGCCATGGCCTCATCCTGCCGTCCGGGATGCAGAGCGCGCAAAGGGCGTTGCGCGTGCTGCAACGTCGGGTCAGTGGACCTCGTCCACCAGGACGTCCAGCGCCCACGCCTGACCGGCCTTCGCGGGCGCCCCGGCCTCCACCACGTAGCCGAGGTCCCGCAGCGCCTCCACCAGCTCGGCGGGCGACCGGGGAGCCGCCCCGTCGGTCAGCAGGCTCCGCACGATCCGCCCCTTCGTCGCCTTGTTGAAGTGACTGACCACCTTCCGGGTCGGCGCGTGCAGCACCCGCACGGTCGCCGTCCGCCCGGCGACCTCGCCCTTCGGCTTCCACGCGGCGGCGTACGCGGCCGACCGCAGGTCCAGCACCAGCCCGCCCCCGGCCGCCTCGTCCAGCACCGGCGCCATCGACGTACGCCAGTGCGCGCTCAGCGCCCCGAGCCCCGGCAGTTTCACCCCCATCGAGCACCGGTAGGACGGGATCCGGTCCGTCACCCGCACGGCACCCCACAGCCCGGAGAACACCAGCAGCGAGCGCGCCGCACGCCGCCTGGCGGCCGCGTCGAGGGTCGCCAGGCCGAGCGCGTCGTACAGCACACCGGTGTAGATCTCCCCGGCCGGCCGCGCCCCCGCCGTCCGCAACCGGGCGTTCTTCGCGACCTCGCCGCGCAGCCCCTCGCTGAGCCCCAGCACCTCGCGCGCCTTGTCCTCGTCGCCCGAACACAGCTCGACCAGCTCGGTCAGGACCGCCTCCCGGGCCCCGGCCAGCCCCGGCAGGGACAGCGACTCCGGCTTCAGCGGCGCACCCCGGCCGAACGAGGCCTTTCCTTCGGACGGCGGCAGCAGGACAAGCACGCGTACTCCTTCGATCGAACTCCGCCGACAGCGTACGGGGGCCTCACACCCGTGCCGGGCCGAGGGCACGGACCAGGCCGTCGGCGTCGTCGGCGTGGAAGCGGACGACCCGGACCCGGCGGCGCCGGCCGAGGAAGGAGACGTGGGTGACCGGCTCGGTCAGTTCGAGCGTGATCGTGGTCTGCGACCCGACTTCGACGTCCAGCTCGCCGTCGGCCCGCTGGTGCGTCATGCGCAGCTCGCGGCGTACCGAGGCGATCCGCTCCAGCGGCACGCACAGGTCGACATGGACGTACCGCCGTATGCGCAGGATCCCGCGGTCCGGGTCCAGCACGTGCGGGCGCACCACGGACGAGGCGTGCAGCCCGACGACGACCACCACGCCGTACCCGTCCAGGAACAGCAGCACCGCGTGCGCGGCCGGGAAGTCCCGCAGCAGCACGGACATCGCGACCGTCTCGACCACGCAGACGAACGCGAGACCCGCCATCATCGCGCCCTGCCCGCGCGCGTACCCGAAGGCCGTCCCGCCCCGTGTCCCGTGCGTGCGCCGCGCCGCCCACAGCACCAGGCTCACCAGCACCCGCGCCTCGTGCCGGACCAGCAGCCCCGCGACCCTCATCGCCGCTGTCCGGCCAGGATCCGCAGCGCACGGCGGACCGCCTCGGCCTGTGCCGGGGCCAGGTCGTCGTAGAAGGCGCGCAGCACGCCGTCGTCCCGGTCGAGCCCCCAGGTCGCGCTCTCCGGGAGCAGCCCCGGGGGAATGCAGCCGGCGAGCACCCGGGCCGCGTCCCCGACCCGCGGATCGTCCGGTTCGGCGTCGGCGAGCGCGTCCAGCAGCGCGTACGCCTCACCGGCCCGCGCCACGGCCCCCGGACTCCCCAGCGCCTCACCGATCGACGCGACCATCCGCTCCCGTGCCCCGGCAGGCATGGAGGTCTCCAGGAAGGCGATGATCTCGCGGTCCTTGGCCGCCATGGGGCTGTCCGTCAGGTGCGCGGTCCCCGCGAACAGCGCGGCCAGCTCGGGCGAGACGGGCCCCTCGGCGGGCAGCCCGCCCTCCGCCTCCAGCAGCGCGCGCAGCCGTCCGCGCCGCTCCCGGACGGCCTCCTCCTGCCGGGCCAGATCCTCGTCCAGCTCGGTCAGCACCTCGACGAGGTCCTTGCCCGCGTCGTCCGCGAGCACGTCCCGCACCTCGGCGAGCCCCAGCCCCAGCTCGGTCAGCCGCCGGATCCGCGCCAGTACGACGGCGTGCCGCAGCGTGTACTGCCGATACCCGTTGGGGCGCCGCTCCGGCTCGGCCAGCAGCCCCAGATGGTGGTAGTGCCGCACGGCCCGCGTGGTGACGCCGACGACCGCGGCGAGTTCTCCGATCCGCATGCCACCAGTGAAGACGTTGACGCCGCGGCAGGGTCAAGCACGCCGCCCGGTGTCTGCGGGCCGTCTTGACCGTGTGCCGTGGTCGAGGGAGCGGGTCCCGCTTCCGCCCGCCCCTTCGGCAGGCCCGTCACCCTCCAGGAACCCTCCGCCTCCGATCTGGACACCGCGGACCTCCTCTGATCCCCTGGGGGGCGGGGGTGTGTGTCATGGGGATACGGGAACGAGCCAGCTGGACCCGAGCCCGGCTGGGGCGGGCCGGTCCGCCCCTGGACCTGCTCACGGCCCACTTCGACCGGCACACCTACGCACCCCACGCGCACGACGAGTTCACCGTCGGCGTCACGGTCGGCGGGTCGGAGGTCATCGCGTACCGGGGCGGACACATCCACTCCTATCCCGGCTCGATCGTCGTGCTGGAGCCCGGCGAGATGCACACCGGCGGACCGGCCGCCGCCGACGGCTACGCCTACCAGGCCCTCTACGCCGAACCGGCCCTGCTCACCGACGGCACCCTCGGCGGCGGCCCGCCGCACTTCCACGACCCCGTCCTGCACGACCCGGAACTCGCCGCCGCCCTGCGCGCCGCCCACACCGACATCAGCGCCTGCCCCGACCCGCTGGAAGCCGAGTCCCGCCTGCCCTGGCTGCTGACCGCCCTGGCCCACCGCCACTCCACGGCCCGCGCCGCGAGCGACACCGTGCCGGGCGCCGGCCACATCGCCCGGACCGTACGCGACCGCCTCGCGGACGAACTGCTTCAACCCC
Organism: Streptomyces sp. NPDC085931; assembly: GCF_044540565.1. Classification (NCBI taxonomy): domain Bacteria; kingdom Bacillati; phylum Actinomycetota; class Actinomycetes; order Kitasatosporales; family Streptomycetaceae; genus Streptomyces; species Streptomyces sp. NPDC085931. The sequence goes on along the minus strand of NZ_JBITSK010000010.1, from coordinate 162,146 downwards.
CGTCCCTGGCCGCCCTCGCCACCGACCTGGGCCTGTCCCGCTACCAGCTCCTGCGTGCCTTCCGCACGACCATGGGCGTCCCCCCGTACGCCTGGCTCGCCCAGCACCGCGTGTCCCGTGCCCGCCGCCTGCTCGACTCCGGCCTGCGCCCCGCCGAGGTCGCCGCGCTCGTCGGCTTCGCCGACCAGGCCCACCTCACCCGCTGGTTCCGCCGCGTGCTGGGCGTGACCCCGGCGGCGTACCGCAACAGCGTTCAAGACGCGGCGCGGTGAGACGGCCGAAACTCGGCACATGACTGCACGCGGCTGGTTCCTGTTCTCCCTGATGGGAGTGGTCTGGGGCATCCCCTATCTGCTGATCAAGGTGGCGGTGGACGAGCTGTCCCCGTCGGCGGTGGTGTTCGCGCGCTGCGCGCTCGGCGCCGCGCTCCTGCTGCCCTTCGCCCTGCGCCAGCCGGGCCTGGCGCGCACCGTGCGGACGCACTGGAAGCCGATGCTGGCCTTCGCGGTCATCGAGATCGTCGGCCCCTGGTACACCCTGACCGACGCCGAACGCCATCTCTCCAGCTCCACCGCGGGCCTGCTGATCGCCGGCGTGCCGATCGTCGCGGTCGTCCTCTCCCGCTTCTTCGGCGCGGCCGAGTCTCTCGGTACCCGCCGCATCACGGGTCTCGCGCTGGGCCTCGCCGGCGTGGGCGTCCTCACCGTCCCGCACCTGACCGGCGGCGACGCCTTCTCGCTGGCGGAGGTCCTGGTGACCGTCGTGGGCTACGCCACGGCCCCGCTGATCGCCAGCCGCCACCTCAAGGACGTCCCGACGCTGCACCTCATCACGCCCTGCCTGGCCCTGGCGGCCCTGGTCTACGCCCCGGCGGCCGTCGCCTCGCGCCCCGCCACCCTCCCCTCACCGCAGACCCTCACCGCCCTCGTGGCGCTCGGCGTCGTCTGCACGGCCATCGCGTTCGTGGCCTTCCTGGAACTGATCAAGGAGGTCGGCCCGACCCGCGCGGCGGTCATCACGTACGTCAACCCGGCCGTCGCGGTGGCGGCCGGGGCCGCCTTCCTGGACGAGCACCTGACCCCGACGGTGCTGTCCGCGTTCGCCCTGATCCTGGCCGGCTCGGTCCTGGCCACGGCGGCGGCGCCGAAGCCCGCGGCACGCCGGGTACCATGGTCGGCACGGCAGACGAGCCGGGCGGACGGCCGCGTGGAGTCCCCCTGACGGGGAGCTTCCCGAGGAACGTCCGGGCTCCACAGGGCAGGGTGGTGGCTAACGGCCACCCGGGGTGACCCGCGGGACAGTGCCACAGAAAGCAGACCGCCGGGGACCTCGGTCCTCGGTAAGGGTGAAACGGTGGTGTAAGAGACCACCAGTGCCTGGGGTGACCCAGGCAGCTAGGTAAACCCCACCCGGAGCAAGGTCAGGAGGAGACACCCCGGTGTCTCTGCGCGGACGTTCGAGGGCTGCCCGCCCGAGTCCGCGGGTAGACCGCACGAGGCCGGCGGCAACGCCGGCCCTAGATGGATGGCCGTCGCCCGGCGCTCCGCGAGGAGCACCGGGAACAGAACCCGGCGTACAGCCCGACTCGTCTGCCGCTCTCCGTCGGCGCCGCGGGAGCGGCAGTGGTGGTGTGCCGCGTGTCAGTCCTGCCAGGTCGTCGGGGGAGGGCCGAAGGCGCGGCGGCCCGCCCGGACGGTCAGGGTGGCCATGGCGGCGTTGGCGCCGCCGCCGATCACCGCGCCGATGCCGAACGGCGCCACGCGGCCGAGGACGACGATCCCCTGCTTGGTCCCGTACTTCGTGACGAAGTTCTTCCCCAGGATCTTGTTGATCTGGCGCAACGTCTCGACCGGTACCTTGGCCACGACCTGCCGTCCCCAGTGCTGCCCCGTGCGCTCGGCGACCTTGGTGATGGTGGCCGAGCCGCTCCCGCCGAGCATGATGCCCATGACGATCGTCCGGCGGCGCTCGACCTCGTCGATGGGGATTCCATGGACCTCGGCGAGTGACAGGGCGAAGAGGGCGCTCAACTCGAGCGAGGAGAACGTCTCGCCGGCCGACAGCGCCAGTGCGACCCCCGTACCGACACCGGGCGCTGCCGCGGTCCCTCCCACCGCGGCGCCGGTCCCGGTCAACGTGCTCACGTACATGCGCTCCAGGGTGCGGATCACCTGTGCCGGTGTCGCCTCCGGGTTGCGCTGACGGGCCCGGGCGATGTTCTTGCGCACCAGGACGCTCTGGCTGTCGATCGCCTTGTCCAGGAGGTCGAGGGCTCGCCGCCCGCCTTCGCTCGGCTCGGGAACCTGTCCGTCGTGGGCGTCTGCTGCCATGCCTCGAACTCCTCGGATCGTCAGGTCCCAAGTCTCCCATCGTCACCGCCGGTTCGGGGGCGCTTTCCCCGCAGGTGATGCGCTCAGGGGTGACTCGCCGCCGAGGAGTGGGCCACCCCGTCGCGGTGATCAGGGAGTGGTCGTCACCTCCCTCAGGAGCCTCGTGAAGGACTTAGCCCAGCCCTCCACCGTCTCCGCCCCGAACAGGTCCGTCGAGTACTCGAAGGTGATCGTGATGCGGTCCGCCTCCGGAGTGATCACCGTGTAGAGCTCGTTGCGGGCCACGCCCTCGACGGGGAGGGGGCGGACGGTCGTGCGGACGTCCTCGAGGTGCAGGGCCGGGGGTTCCGTCGTGATCACCGTGAAGAGGACCGTCGGGAACAGGGTCTTCGTCAGCTCCGGGGCCACCAGGGAGACCACGTCCGTCAGGGGGAGGTCCTGGTGGTCCAGGGCCTCGAAGAGGGTCGTGCCCAGCCGGGTCACCAGGGCGGCGAACGAGTCCGCCTCCGACAGGCGGGCCCGGAGGAGGACCGCGTCGCCCACGATGCCGACCGTTTCGGCGCGTTCGCGGGGGAGGCGGTTCGCGCTGGACGCCGCCAGGACGATGTCGTCCTGTTCACCGCACAGCGTGCCGAGCCACTTCGCGAACGTGGCCGCCAGGACCGTGTACGGCGTGGTGCCCAGGCGGGTCGCCGTGGCCGTGAGGCGGGCCGGGGTGTCGTCGTCGACGGTCCAGGTGTGCAGGGCGCCGCGGCCGGAGAGCGTGCCGGGGTGGGGGTGGTCGTAGGGGAGGCGTGGGCGCAGGGGGACGCCGGTGAGTTCCTTGCGCCAGAAGTGTTCCAAGGTCTTCCTGCGGTCGTCCGGGAGGGAGTGTTCCGTCCGGGCGAAGTCCGTGAAGTGGTGCGTCAGAGGCGGCAGTTGGGGTGCTCCGCCGGTCCGGCGCGCGTTGTAGAACTCCTGCAGGTCCCGTCGGATCAGGCCCAGGGACCAGCCGTCGCAGACCGCGTGGTGGAAGACCGTCAGCAGCAGCCAGTGGTCGTCCGCCAGGCGGGCCAGGGCGAAGCGGAACAGCGGGGGCCGGTCCAGGGCGAAGGGGAGGGTGACGCGTTCGGCGCACCACCGGTCCGCCGCCGTCCCCGGCCCGGCGCGCAGGTCGGTGACCGGCAGGTCCACCGGGACCTCGGCCAGGATGTCGACCGCGTGACTGCCGTCCGGCCGGCGCACCGGCCTGGCGCGCAGGGCGTGGTGGCGCGCCACCACGTCGCGGAGGGACTGGTGCAGCGCCTCGGGGTCCAACGCGCCGCGCAGGTCCATGCGGTGGGCGATGTTGTAGACACTCGGGTCGGTGAGGGTGTGGTGGCGGTGCCACAGGCGGCGCAGGGTGGAGGGCATCGGCGCTGTGTCCATCACCCTGGGGCGGGTCGCGATGCCCCGGATCGTCGGGTCGAGGAAGAACTCCGCCATGGTCAGGTCGATGTCCGCCGCCTCCCGCATCCGGTTCAGCAGGCGGATCGCGCTCAGCGAGTGGCCGCCGAGTTCGAAGAACGGGGTGGTGACCGGGACCCGCCGGGTGTCCAGTTCCTCGCACCACAGGTCGTGCAGCACCCGCTCCAGGTCCGTGGCCGGTGCCGAGTGCGAGGGGTCCGCCGGGTCCTGCCCGGGTTCCGCCGGGTCCCGCCCGGCTTCCGGCAGGGCCGCGCGGTCCAGTTTGCCGGAGGTGTTCACCGGGAGGCGGTCCAGGGGCACCCAGCGGCGGGGGACCAGGTGGTCGGGGAGGCGGGTCGCGAGCGCGGCGCGATCCTCGGTCCAGGACGTTCCTTCGGTGAGGACGACGTACGCCACCAGCTCCTGGTCGCCGTGCTGGTCGCGGCGCGCGAGCACCGCCGCGTCGCGGACGGCGGGCAGGGCCGTCAACGCCGCCCGCACCTCGCCCGGTTCGACCCGGTGGCCGCGGATCTTGACCTGGTCGTCGGCCCGGCCCCGGTACTCCAGGGTGCCGTCGGCGCGCAGGCGTCCCAGGTCGCCCGTGCGGTAACGCGCCCCGCCCGCGCCGTCGTCGAGGAACGCGGCGGCCGTCTCGGCGGGGCGGTCGTGGTAGCCGTGCGCCACCGGCACCCCGCCGACGTGGATCTCCCCGACCGCTCCGGCCGGCACCGGCCGGCCCGCCTCGTCCAGCAGCAGGACGCGCGCCCCCGGCACCGGGGTGCCGATCGGGGGCCACTTCTCGCCGGCCGGGTCGACGCGGTGCGACGTGACGATGACCGACGTCTCCGTGGGGCCGTACTGGTTGTACAGCGCGCAGTGCGGGTGGGCGGCGAGGAAGCGGCGGAAGGCGGGAGTGAGGTGCAGGGCCTCGCCGGCGCTGAACAGCTCGCGCAGGGACGGCAGTTCGGGGGCCGTCTCCATCAGGTACTTCAGTGGGGTGCAGGGCATGAACAGGCGCTGGACCCGGTGGTGGCGGACCGTGCGCTCCACCGCCGCCGGGTCGTGCCGTACGGCGTCGTCGACGAGGACGAGTGCCGCGCCCGAAGCGAGCGTCGTGAAGATCTCCTGGACGCTCACGTCGAACGCCGGTGACGTCCACTGCAGGGTGCGCAGCGCCGGGTGACGGGCCAGGTGGCCGCGGACCAGGTTCGCGGGGCCCCGGTGGGGGACGAGCACGCCCTTCGGCCGGCCGGTCGAGCCCGACGTGTGGATGCAGTAGGCCGGGTCCTGCGGGCCGGGGCCGTCCGTGACGGGGGTCGACGGGAAGGTGCCGTCCGCCGACTCCGCGAGGACGACGGGGACTTCGGTGCCGGGCCGGGGTGTGCCCTCGGACGTGACGAGGAGCACCGGTTCCGTGTCGGCGAGGAGCAGGGCCAGGCGGGGGGCGGGCAGGGACGGGTCCAGCGGGACGTAGGCCGCGCCCGTCTTGAGGACCGCCAGCAGGGCCGTGATCAACTGCGGGCCGCGGGGGAGCAGGACCGCCACACGCCGTCCGCGCTGCGCGCCCCGGCTGCGGAGCAGATGGGCCAGCCGGTTCGCCGCCGCGTCCAACCGCGCGTACGACAGCTCGACTTCGTCGCCGAGGAGCGCGACGGCGTCCGGTGTGCGGCGGGCCTGCTCCTCGAACAGGGTGTGCAGGGTGCCGGGCGGCGCGGCCTCCGCCGTGCGGTCCAGGGCGGCCAGCAGCGCGCGGTCGGCCGCCGTGGGGGCCGTCAGGCCGGACAGCGGCGCGCCGGGGGTGTCCAGCGCCCGGCGCAGCACCTGCTCGACGTGGTCCACGAAGCGGCGCACCGTGGACTCGTCGAAGAGAGCCGTGTCGTACTCGACCATGAAGCGGATGCCGCCCGGGTGGCGGGTGAGGTAGACGCTGAGGTCGAACGGGGCGCGCTCGCTCGGGACGTCGAGCAGGGTGGCGGTCAGGTGCGGCGGGTCGAACTCCGCCTCGCCCTCGTTCTCGTACTCCACCATCACCTGGAACAGCGGGTTGCGGCCCGGGTCGCGGGGCGGATTGAGCGCGCCGACCAGCTCGTCGAAGGGGACGCCGCTGTGCTCGTACGCCGCGGTGCTGCTCTCGCGGACCCGGCGCAGCAGGGCCGGGAAGTCCGGGTCGCCGGTGAGGTCCAGGCGCAGCGGGACGGTGTCGAGGAAGAGGCCGACGTGGTCCTCGGCGCCCGGCGGACGGGACGCCAGCGCCGTGCCGATCACCACGTCCCGCTGTCCCGCGAACCGGCCGAGGGCCGCGCCGATCGCGCCGGTCAGCGCCATGAAGGGGGTGGCGCGGTGCCGGGCTGCCAACTTCTGCACAGCGTCCGCCAGTTCGGCGTCGAGGGCGTGGGTGAGGCTCGCGCCCGCTCCCGAACGGACGGGTGGGCGCGGGCGGTCGGTGGGAAGCGTCGACTCGGGCGCACCGGCGAGGTGGTGCCGCCAGAAGCCGAGGGAGGCGGGGTCCGGGCGGGCCGGTGCGGGCAGTTCGGGCAGGGGCCGGGGCTCGGGCTCCGCACCGCGCCGGGCGCGGTAGTACGCGGCGAGGTCGCGGGCCAGCACGGTCGTGGAGGAGGAGTCGAAGACGATGTGGTGGGCCAGCAGGAAGAGCAGGTGACGGTCCGGGGCGAGGCACAGGAGCCGGGCCGCGACCAGGGGGCCCGCGGACAGGTCCAGCCCGTGATCGGCCGCCAGCACCGAGCGCAGCGCTTCCCGCTCCGTCGCGCCCGTGTGGTCCTCCACGGGGCAGTCGAGCGGCATGCGGTCGCGTATCTCCTGGTAGGGGACGCCGTCCGTGTCGCCGAAGACCGTGCGCAGGGCGGGATGCCGGTCGGCGACCCGGTCCAGCGCCCAGCGCAGCGCCGCGACGTCCAGGGGGCCGTCGAGCAGGATCGCCTTGGGTTCGTGGTACATGGCGGTGCCCGGGTGCAGTTGCTCCAGGAACCAGATGCGGCGCTGGGCGGGGGTGAGAGGACGGCGGCGGGGGCGGGGCGGAGGGGCGGTGGGGGCGCCGGCGGACGGTCGCGGGCGGGGTGCGGGGGGAGGGGCGGCCGTGTGCACGGCGGGTTGCGGGCGGGGCTCGGGCCGGGGCCGCGGTCGTGGGTCCGGTGCGGGAGTCGTCCGGCGCACCCGGTCCAGGACCGGCAGCGCGGCCAGCACCTTCTCCTTCGGCACGCCGAAGTCCACGAAGCAGGCGATCTCGTCCGCCCCGGCCGCCAGCAGACGCCGTACGGTCTCGGCGGCGGTGTGCTCGTCGCCGATCAGGGCGCGGGACGCGCAGTAGCGCTCGTACGCGCGGCCCAGCAGGAACTCCACGTCCTCCTCGGGCGTGTTCTCCAGGTCCACCTGGAAGCCCAGGCTGTTGGTGACCTGGTCGAAGAGGGAGAGCGAGGACCGCAGGTACGCCAGGAACGGCCGGTACGCCTCGGCCCGCGCCCGCTCCGCGTCGTCCTCCAGGTACGTGTGCACGAGCACCACCACCCGCCCGGCCGCCGGGTCGAGACCGTGCTCGGCACGGCTGCGCCGGTACAGCGCGATGTTCTCGGCCAGTTGCTCCACCGTCTGCGTCATCAGGTTGGTGACCACACCGAGGTCCTCGGCGGCCGCCCGGCGGTAGCTGTCCGGGTTGCCGACGACGGCCACGTACATGGGCGGCCGCTCCTGCACGGGCCGCGGGTGCAGGGTGATCTCCACGGGCGTGCCGTCACCCGCGGTGGTCTTCACCGGCTGCCCCGACCAGAGGTCCCGTACGGTCGCCAGGTGCTCGTACATCACCTCGCGGTGCCGGCCGAAGTGCTGCGGGGCGAGCGCGAAGTCGGTGGCGTGCCAGCCGCTCGCGAAGCACAGACCCGTCCGCCCGCCGGAGATGTTGTCGACGACCGACCACTCCTCGGCCACCCGGGCCGGATGGTGCAGCGGCAGCACCACGGACCCGGCGTGCAGCCGGATCCGGCTGGTGCGGGCGGCGAGGGCGGCGGCCAGGACGGAGGGGTTGGGGAAGAGCGCGCCGAAGGAGTTGAAGTGCCGCTCCGGGAACCACAGGGCGTGGAAGCCGTGCCGGTCGGCGAAGTCGGCGGCGGCCATGATCAGGCCGTACTTGTCGTGGTCGGTGTCCTCGGGGTAGTCGCCGAAGAAGTACAGGCTGAAGTCGGTGCCGCCGGGTGCGGCCGAGGGGGAGGGGCGGGGGCTGGGCACGGGTGCCGGGGTGACGGCGGTGGCCCGGGGCGGTGCCGTCCCGGTGGGGGTCGTCGCGAGGACGTCGAGCTGGCGGGAGATCATCCCGCCGACCTGGTCGACGAGTTGCTCGGCCAGGCGCAGTTGCTGACCGAAGAGGGCGGTCAGGCCGTCCGGTGACTCCTGCGGGGCGGTGGGCGCCGCTGCCGCCTGAGCGACCGGCTCCTGAGCGACCGGCTCCTTAGCGACCGGTTCCCTAGCGATCGGCTCCTGAGCGACCGGTTCCTGAGCGACCGGCTCCTCCAAGGCCGGCGGTTCGATCACCGTTCGCGACGGGGGATCCATCGCGTCCCGCCCGTTCCCCCGCAGCTCCGCGACCCGCTCCGCCAGCCTCCCCGGCGTGTCGGCCGTGTCGAACACCTCGCGGACCGGGACCCGGACGCCGTACCGCTGCTGCAGTTCCGTGGTCAGGCCCATCAGGGACAGCGAGTCGGCGCCCAGCTCGAAGAAGGAGCGGTCCGGTGTCACGTCCGCCACCGGACGGCCGAGCTTGTCCGCCGCCGATCGCCGTACGAAGTCGAGGACATCGTTGTCCGGCCCGGTCCGCGTGACGGCCTCGGGAGCTGTCAGCGCAGCCGCGTCCGCGAGCGGCGTCCCGCCCTCGGACGGCATCGCGGCCGTCAGGTACGGCACCTTCCGGCGCCGCAGTGGATGCCCGGGCAGCGGCACCCGGCCGCCGGCTCCCGTGAGCGCCCGCCAGTCCAGGTCGGCGCCCCTGCCGTACAGCGAGCCGAGGGCCGTCAGGAAGCCGTGCACCTGCTCGGCGGCCGTGTCGCCCGCGCCCTGCCCCTGCAGCCACCGGCTGTCGGGTACGCAGTGCCGCCCGAGGCCCGTGAGGGTGCGCCCGGCGCCGATCTCCACGAAGTCCCGGCAGCCCTGCGCGACGGCCGTGGCCATGGCGAGGTCGAAGCGGACCGGCTGCCGGGCCTGGCGGCGCAGGTACTCCGCGTCGACCGTCCAGCCGGCCCGGCGCAGCTCCCCGTCGGCCGTGGTCACCAGCGGGGTGTGCGGCGCGCGGTACGTCACCGCTGCCGCGAGGTCCCGGAACGCGTCCAGCGCGCCGTCGATCTCCGCGGAGTGGAACGCCCGGTCGACCGGCAGCGCACGCCGGCGCAGGCCCTCCAGGTCCAGCAGCCGCGCCGCTTCCTTCAGGGCCTGCGGCGAACCCGACAGCACCTGGGCGTCCGGGCCGTTGACCGCGGCGAGTTCCGTACCGGAGGCGGCGGCGATCCGGCGGGCGGTGGCACGGTCGCACCGGACGGCGAGCATGCCTCCGGCCGGACATCGGTCTCGCATCAGACGTCCGCGCCAGGCGGTGAGCCGCAGCCCGTCCTCCAGGGAGAGGGCACCGGCCGCGTACAGCGCGGCGTACTCGCCGACGCTGTGGCCGAACAGCAGCCCGGGCCGGATCCCGGCCGCCCGCCAGGCGTCCGCCAGCGCCGCCTGGTGGGCGAAGAGGGCGGGCTGCGCGGTGTCGGTGGGCCAGATCTCGTCCGGCGCGGCGGGACCGTCCGGCGCGGCGGCACCGTCCGGCCCGGCGGGACGATCAGGGCCGGCGGGACCGTCCGGGCCGTCGGGGCCGGGGGCGGTGAGCAGCGCGGTGAGCAGGCTGCCGCCGAACTCCCGGACGTGCAGCTCCTCGCAGCGGTCGAGCGTGGCCCGCGCCGCCGGGTGCGCGGCGTACAGGCCCCGTGCCATGCCGCGGCGGGCGCTGCCCTGGCCCGTGAAGGCGAAGGCGACCGGGCCGAGCGGGGCCGGTACGGTCCGCCGGTGTTCCGCCAACGCACGGGCGAGGTCGCCGGCCGTGCGGCCGGTCACGGCGGTGCGGGCCGCGCGGTGCGGCCGGCCGAGAGCCAGGGTGGCGGCCACGTCGGCGGCCGCCAGGTCCGGGTCGGCCAGGAGCCGCTCGCGGAGCGCGGCCGTGAGCGCGTCGAGGGACTCGGGGTCGGTGGCCGACACCGGGACCAGGACGGGCAGTTCGGGCACCGGGCGGGGGCGTGCGGGCGGGGCCTCCTCCAGGACGACGTGCGCGTTGGTGCCGCCGACGCCCAGGGCGCTGACCCCGGCCCGGCGGGGCACACCGTCCGGGACCCGCCACGGCTCCAGCTCCGTCGCCAGCCGCAACGGGCTGTCGGCGAGGGGGAGTTCCGGGTTCGGGCGCGTCAGGTGCGGGGTCGGCACGAGCGTGCGGTGGCGCAGCATCAGGACCGTCTTGACGAGCCCGGCCATGCCCGCGCAGCTGTCGAGATGTCCGATGTTGGGCTTGACGGAACCGACCGCGCAGAAACCGGCCGGGCCGTCCTCGCCCGGGCGCAGGGCCCGGGCCAGCGCCGTGAGTTCCACCGGGTCGCCGAGCCGGGTCCCGGTGCCGTGCGCCTCCACGTAGGAGATCGTCTCCGGCGGCACGTCCGCCCGGCGCAGCGCCTGGCGCACCACCTCGGCCTGCCCCTCGACACCGGGGGCGCTGAAGCCGACCTTGGCGGCACCGTCGTTGTTCACCGCGGAGCCCAGGATCACCGCGTGCACGGTGTCGCCGTCGGCCAGCGCCCGGTCCAGGCGCTTGAGCAGCACGGCGGCCACGCCGTTGCCGCCGACCGTGCCGTCCGCCTCCGCGTCGAAGGCCCGGCAGCGGCCGGTGGGGGACAGGATCGAACCGGGGTGGCTGTGATAGCCGGTCTCCTGCGGCAGGTGCACGGCCGCCGCGCCGGCCAGGGCCAGGTCCGTCTCCCCGGTGAGCAGCGCCTGCACCGCCAGGTGCACGGCGACCAGGGACGTGGAACAGGCCGTCTGCACGCCGATCGCCGGGCCCGTCAGGCCGAGCCGGTAGGCGACGCGCGTGGCGAGGAAGTCCGGCTCCCGCCCGATGGCCGACTGCATGCCGGCGGCGGGGTCCGCCGGGTCGTAGGGGGTGCCGGTCGCGGGCCGCCGCTGGTGGTCGTAGAGGTTCATGCCGGACCCGGCGAACACCCCCACCCGCGTGCCCGGGGCGGTCGCCGCGTGGCCGGCCTCCTCCAGGGCCTGGTGGCAGCACTCCAGGAACAGCCGGTGCGCGGGGTGCGTGAGCCCGGCCTCGCGGGGGCTGAGCGCGAAGAAGTCCGCGTCGAACTCCTCGACGCCGTCGAGCACTCCGGACACGGGCACATGACCGGGGGCGCGGCGCTGCTCTGCGGTGAGCCCGGCCGCGGCGAGCTCCCGTTCACCGAACACCCGCACGCTGTCCACGCCGTCCCGCAGGTTCGCCCAGAACTCGTCGGCCGTACGGGCGCCGGGGAAGCGCAGCGCCATCCCGATAACGGCCACACGCTGGTCAGGGCGGCTGCCCGTGGGCACCGCGTCGGGTCCGGCGGCCGGGCCCGGAGTGGTCTCACTCGCCGACGGGACTGCGGGCGCGGGTGCGGGGGCGGGTGTGGGCGCGGGTGCCGGTGTGGGTGTGGGGATGGGCACGGGCGCCGAAGTCGAGTTCGGCGCGGGTCCGTTCGCGGGGTGGGTCGCGAGGTGGGTGGCGAAATCGGCCGCGAGGTGGGTCGCGAGCGCCGTGACCGTCGGGTGCTCGAAGAACGCCGTCTGCGGCACGGGCACGCCCAGGCGCTCCGTCAGCCGGTTCCGCAGCCGCACCAACAGCACGGACGTCAGCCCGAGTTCGTAGAACGGCACGTCCGCATCGGCCGGGCGGCCCAGTACGGCGGCCAACTCCTCCCGGACGGCCCGGGTCACCGCGTCGGCGTCCTGGTCCTGGTCCGGGCCCGGCCCGTGTTGCGGCTCGCCGCCCGGGGCCATGTCCCGCGGCTCGCCCCGGCTCAGCCGGCTCCGCAGCTCCTCCCGGCGTACCTTGCCCGCCGGTGTGCGCGGGAACTCCGCCTCGGGAACGGGCAGGACGTGGGCGGCCGTGAGCCTGAGGCGGCTGAACAGCGCCGCCCGCACCTCCGCGGCGATCCGGGTGTCCTCGGCGGCACCGCGGCTGACGAAGAACACCGCCAGTTCTTCCGTGCCCTGCTCCGCCGACGGGATCCCGCACGCGGCGACCTCGCCCTGCCGGACCCCGGCGACGGCCGTGGCGGCCTCCTCCACCTCGTGGCAGTAGACGTTGAGGCCGTTGAGGATGATGACGTCCTTGCGCCGCCCGGTGATGACGACCTGGCCGCCGTCGAGGAAGGCCAGGTCGCCGGTGTCCAGCCAGTCCGGCCCGGCCGGGTAGGCGGCCGCGTCCGCGTCGGGGTTGCGCACGTAACCCGGGGTGAGACGGGCGGGGGAGTGCACCTGCAGCCGGCCGACGCGGCCCGCCGGGGCGAGGTCGCCGTGGTCGTCGACGACGCGCAGCGTGACGCCGTGCGCGGGCGAGCCGCAGGCGACGAACGTGACGCAGTCCGCGTCCGGGGTGTCCTCACCGGCCCGTACCAGGTCGCCGCCCAGGCTGCTCTTGAGCAGGCGGTGCACGGTGCCCGGCCGGTCCAGCCGGCCGTAGGTGACGGCCGTGACCGTCTCGGCCATGCCCCACACCGGGGCGATGTGCTCCTCGCGCACGCCGTACGGGCCCGTCGCGTCGAGGAAGCGGCGCAGCACCGGCAGCACGACCCGCTCGCCCCCGCACAGCAGGGACTTCAGCCCGCCCAGGTCCCAGTGACGGTCGGGCCGTTCGGCCAGCGCGTCCGCGACGAGCCGGTAGGCGAAGGTCGGCGCCCAGCTGTGCCGTGCCCGGTGCTCGTGCAGGAGGTCGAGCCAGCGCAGCGGGTCGGCGAGCACGTGCTCGGTGGGGGCGTGGACGTTGGTGGCACCGGTGAAGACGGCGAGCAGGTGGTAGAGGAGGAAGGCGCCGCTGTGGTCGACGGGCAGCCAGTTCACCATCGTGTCGTCCGGGCGGACGTCGAGGATCCGGCGGCTGCTCGCCGCGAAGTCCGCGAGCCCGGCGTGGGTCAGCCGCGCCGCCTTCGGGACCCCGGTGCTGCCGGAGGACAGCATCAGCAGGGCGGTGTCGGAGGGGCCGGGCTCGACGTGGTCCGGCGCGGGCGGCGCGGCCAGGCAGTCCCGGGCGAGGGCGATCCGGGGGGCGGGCGAGGCGTGGGCGAGGGCGGCGGCGCCGGGCGCGTCGGTCAGGACCAGCGGCCCGTCGAGTAACGCGTGCGTCTGCCCCAGGCGTTCGAGGGCCGGGGAGCCCGGGGCGGGGTGCTCGGCGATGGCCACCGGGAGCGCTCCGCCCAGCACGCAGGCCCAGAAGGCGGGGAAGAACTCGTCCAGCGGCAGCCCGCACAGCACCACCGGGTCGCCGCGCCGCACCCCCTGCTCGCGCAGCCCGGTGAGCATCCGGCGTGCCGCGTCCAGCAGTTCGGGATAGGACCGGGAGCCGGTCGTGCCGTCGGCGGCGAGGGTGACGACGGCACCGCCGCGCGCCGAGGCGGCGGCGCCCAGCAGCGCCCGTACCGCGTCGACCGGGTCGTCCTCGGTCCGCTCGGGCTCAGGACCCCGGCAGACGGCCTGCCCCCGTAGACGCTCCATGCGTGTCCTCTCCCTCTTCTGCGGTGGTGCACGAACGGTTCGTGGCCTTGCGCGCGTGGCGCTTCCGTACGGTGAACAGCAGGGCCAGGGCCCCGCACGCCGCCACCCCGTGGAAGGCGCCCACGACGGTCAGGGCGGACAGCGTCTCCAACGCGGCAGCGGCGGCGATCGTGCCCAGCGCGAACCCGGACTGCTCGGCGGTGGCGGACAGGCCGAACAGCCGGTCGCGCTGCCGGTCGGGGGCGGCCTGGAGGCGCGAGGTGTAGACGATCTCGGTCCAGCCGTCGGCGAAGCCCGCCGCGAGGGCGGCCGCGATCAGGGCCGGGGCGGGCGGGCCGGTGAAGGCCGCGACGAAGCAGAGCGACATCGCGCAGGTGCCGGCCGCGAAGGCCCGCTCGCCCCAGGTCGTCCCGTGCGGGCGGCGCTTGAGGACCTGGTGGGCGAGGAGCGTGCCCACGGCCCAGGCCGACCAGAACCGGGTCATGAACAACGCCGGTTCGGACGGCTCGGCCGCGGTGGCGGCCAGCGGCAGCGCGACGTTGTGCGAGGCGGACGCCAGCGCGTCCAGGCCCCGCAGCGCGATCAGGCCGAGCAACGGCCCGGCGACCCCCGCGACCCGCAGCCCCAGCCGCCCACCACGGACCCTCGCGCCCGGGCGCCGCCGCCCTCCGGCCGTCGATCGGTCGGCCTCGGTCGCCGGGTTGTTCGCCGCGTCGGCCGAACGGTCGCCGTCGGCCACCGGGTTGTTCGCCGCGTCGGCCGAACGGTCGCCGTCGGCCACCCGGTTGCCCTTCTCGTCGGCCGAACGGTCAGCCTTGGTCACCAGGTTGTTCGCCGAGCTGGCCGAACGGTCGGCTCCACTGGTCGGGTTGGCCTTCGCGTCGGCCGAACGGCAGGCCCCGGCCGCTGCGTCACCCGGCTGGTCCGCCTCGGTCGCCGGGCTGACCGCCGCCGCGGAGTCCGTGCGCGGGCGCAGCACCAGCACCGCCGCCGCCGACACCGCGAAGCTCGCGCCGTTGACCGCGAAGGCGAGACCGAAGCCGCCGAAGGCGATGATCGGCGCCGCCGAGGCGAAGCCCAGCACCGTGGCGACGGAACGGGCCGTCACCAGCACGCCGTTGGCCCGGGCGCGGCTGTCCTGCCCGACCATGACCGGGACCGCGCTGCGCAGGGCGACGTTGAACAGCGTGTTGCCCGCGCCCAGCACCAGCACCGCGCCGAACAGCACCCCGGGCGAGACGTCCCGGGCCCCCAGCGCGAGCACGGCCATGGCGAGCGTCTGGGCGAGGTCGGTGGTCACCATGACCGTGCGGCGGGTCACCCGGGCCGTCACGGCCCCCGCCGCGAGCCCGGCCGCGACACCGGACAGCAGGCGTACGGCCATCACCGCGCCCACGCCCAGGGCGCTGCCCGTGACCTCGTACGAGAACAGGCTGAGCGCGATCAGATTGAGGTACGTCCCGTAGGCCGACACGGCGTGCGCGACCACCAGGGACCGGAACCTCCCGTCCACCCCCGTCACCGGACCCCTCACCCTCGGTGGCCGAAGTCGGCCGCCCTACCATCCGAGCGTTCGGTCGATCATTGCAGAAGCGTTCGGGCCGACGGGTGGAAACAGGCCACCGGGGGCCCCACCGGGGGCCCCACCGGGGGCCGACGCCGTGGCGGTCACTGCCGCGCCGAGGCCAGTGACCGCCGCGCCACCCGCTCCAGGTGGCGCGTGAACACCTCCCGTGCCTCGGGCGTCAGGGTCCGCAGCGCCAGCAGCGCCGTGATGACGACGTCGCACAGCTCCGCCTGCACGTCCTCCCAGCCGTGCGTCACGCCCTTGCGCGGGTTCTGGCCGGTGACGCCGATGACCGCCTCGGCGACCTCGCCGACCTCCTCGCTGAGTTTCAGCACGCGCAGCAGCAGGCCCTCACGGCCCTCGACCGGGCGCTGCGCGTCCAGCCACGCGTACAGGACGTCGACGGTCTCCCACAGCTCGGGCGCGGGCGGGGTGGGGGGCGTGTCATCACTCATGGGCGGCAGCCTGCCACGCGGGTCTGACAACGCCCCCGGCCGCGCCCCGGCGGGGCGCTACGCCATCGACTCCTCTTCGAACAGGGCCTCCTGCTCGCCCTCCTCGGCCTTCCGCAGCCGCCGGGCCCGCCCCCCGACGACCAGGGCGGTGCCCGCCGCGGCCGCCGCGAAGGCCGCCGGGATCATCCAGCCCCGGTTCACCGCGTGCCCGAGCGCGTGGTCCAGGGAGTACCGCCCCGGCCCGGTGACGGCGAGGCCGGCGGCCGTCAGGCCGAGCGTCGCCGCGTACTCGTAGCCGCCGCCCTGGTTGAAGAAGCCGTTCGGGGCGTGCACCGCGGCCGCTCCCGCCATCGCCCCGGCCGCCGCAGCCCCGGCCGCGGGCGTGGCCAGGCCGAGGGCCAGCAGCGCGCCGCCGCCCGTCTCCGCGAGCCCCGCCGCCGTCGCGCTCGCCCTGCCCGGGGCGTAGCCCACGGACTCCATGAACTGGCCGGTGCCCTCGATGCCGTGGCCGCCGAACCAGCCGAACAGCTTCTGCGCGCCGTGGGCGGCCAGGACGCTCCCCGCTCCCAGCCGGAGCAGCAGCAGGCCCAGATCGCCTCGGTGGTCGTGCCTCGCGTGCCTCACGTGCCTCACGTCGTCTCCCGGAGCAGACAGCAGGAACAGGGGAAGACCCCTCGTCGCGTCTCCACCGTCGCACCCGCGGCGCCGCGCGACACCCCACGGCCGCGCCCGGGGCGCCGTTCGGGTGGCACGGGTGGCGTGGCCGGGCGGCCGGGACGAGGCTGACGCGTATGACGATTCAGACGACGCGCCTGAGCGACCCGGTCGTCCGCGCCTTCGTGACCGCCGTGAACAACCACGACCGCGAGAGCTTCATGGAGCTTCTTGCCCCGGGCGCGACCATGGCCGACGACGGGTCCGACCGCGACCTCGAGGACTGGGTCGACCGGGAGATCTTCTCCTCCCGCGGCCACATGGAGGTCGACAACGAGTCCGACGGCGGCCGGTCCCTGCTCGCCCGCTACAGCAACGACACCTGGGGCGAGATGCGCACCCGGTGGAGCTTCACCGTCGACGAGGACGGCAGGATCTCCCGCTTCGAGACCGGCCAGGCCTGATTCGGCAGTCGTTCCACGCACCGGTGCGCACCCCGCGGTCCCTCGCGGGGTCCACCCCCACCCGGTCCCGTGGAACGACTGCCGCCCCCACCCCCCCCTGGATGTGGCCTACGGAAGTCCTCTGCTCCAAGTGTGAAGCTTTGGTGTAGGAGAGTTGAGCATAAGCGCCCCACCGGCCGCAATGGTCCGGACGTACTTATTCCGTTTGTGCAGGTTGACGAGTTGACGAGTTGAACGACCGCACAGGCGCACCCCTGAGGGCTCAGCCGCGCCCCACGTACGGCATCGCCGTGGCCAGCACGGTCGCGAACTGCACGTTCGCCTCCAGCGGCAGCTCCGCCATGTGCCGCACCGTGCGGGCCACGTCCGCCACGTCCATCACCGGTTCCGGGGCGACCACCCCGTTGGCCTGCAGGGCTCCCGTCCGCATCCCGGCCGTCATGTCGGTCGCCGCGTTGCCGATGTCGATCTGCCCCACGGCGATCCGGTACGGCCGCCCGTCCAGCGACAGCGACTTGGTCAGGCCGGTCAGGGCGTGCTTGGTCGCCGTGTAGGCCACCGAGTTCGGGCGCGGCGTGTGCGCGGAGATCGAGCCGTTGTTGATGATCCGCCCGCCCTGCGGGTCCTGCTCCTTCATCTGCTGGTACGCCGCCTGCGCGCACAGGAACGCCCCGTTGAGGTTGGTGTCCACCACGTGCCGCCAGGCGTCGTAGGGCAGTTCCTCGACGGGCACGCCGCCGGGCCCGAACGTGCCCGCGTTGTTGAACAGCAGATCCACCCGCCCGAACCGCCCGACGGTGGCGGCGAAGAGGGCGTCCACGTCCTCCGGCTGTGAGACGTCCGTCCGGACGACGAGGGCCGCGGCCTCCGGCACGAGGGCCGCCGTCTCCTCCAGCGTCCCGGCGCGCCGGCCCGCCAGCGCCACCGACCAGCCCGCGCGCAGCAGTTCCACCGCGACCGCCCGGCCGATGCCGGAGCCCGCGCCGGTCACCACCGCGATTCCGTTCTCCTTCGCGTCCATGGGCCCGCAGCGTACGGGAGGGTCCGCCATCCGGAACTCATCCGTCCGTCATGTGGGTGCGAGGTACGCGTCGACCAGGTGTCGTCCCCGGCCACTCCAATGCCCCCTGCAGCCATTCGCCAGGGGAGGACCGGATGACACCCGCAGCACACCCGTCCCAGCACGCCCCCGAACTCCGCGCCGCCGCGCGCCACATCGGCCGCCGCCGCTTCCTCACCACCACCGGCGCCGCCGCCGCGCTGGCCTTCTCGACCAACCTGCCCGCGCCCGGAGTCGCGGCCGCCGCCGAACTCGACGCCGGGCGCATCGCCGACGACCCCTTCACGCTGGGCGTCGCCTCCGGCGACCCCCAGCCGGACTCGGTGATCCTGTGGACCCGCCTCGCGCCCGTCCCGTTCCAGGCCGACGGCGGACTGCCCGCCGAACGCGTCACCGTGCACTGGGAGCTGGCCCACGACGAGCGGTTCCGCCGCGTCGCCCGGCGCGGCACCGCCACCGCGCACCCCGAGTTCCACCACACCGTCCACGTCGAGGTGGGCCACCTGGAGCCCGGCCGCGTCTACCACTACCGCTTCCGCACGGGCCGCTGGACCAGCCCCACCGGCCGCACCCGCACCGCCCCCGGCCCCGGCAGCCGCCCGGCGTCCCTCACCCTCGCCGCCGTCTCCTGCCAGGCCTACCACGACGGCTACTACACCCCCTACGCCCATCTCGCCGCCGAGGACGTCGACCTCGTCTTCCACCTCGGCGACTACCTCTACGAGTACGCCGTCGACGCGGTCGGCGGCCGGCGCCGGTACACCGACCGCACCCTGCCCGCCCTGTTCGACCGCGAGACGCTGACCCTGGAGGACTACCGGCTGCGCTACGCCCTCTACAAGTCCGACCCGGACCTGGCCGCCGCGCACGCCGCGCACCCCTTCGTCGTCACCTGGGACGACCACGAGACCGAGAACAACTACGCCGGCGACACCCCGGAGAACAGCGTCCCGCCGGAGGAGTTCCTGCTGCGCCGCGCCGCCGCCTACCGCGCCTACTGGGAGAACCAGCCCCTGCGCCGCCCGCAGCGCCCGGCCGGATCCGACATGCGGCTGTACCGCCGCCTGACCTGGGGCCGGCTCGCCCAGTTCGACGTCCTGGACACCCGCCAGTACCGCTCCGACCAGGCCTACGGCGACACGGCCCACGTGCCCGGCCCCGAGTCCGACGACCCGGCACGCACCATGACCGGCGCCACGCAGGAGCGGTGGCTGCTCGACGGCTGGCGCTCCTCACGGGCGCTGTGGAACGTCGTGCCGCAGCAGGTGCTGTTCGCCCGCCGGAACATGGACGCCACCACCCCGTCCCGGGTGTCGATGGACGCGTGGGACGGCTACAGCGCCTCCCGCCGCCGCGTCCTGGACGGCACGAAGGCCGCCGGCGTGGCGAACCTGATGGTGCTCAGCGGCGACGTGCACTCCGCGTACGCCTTCGACATCAAGGACGACTTCGACGACCCGGCCTCCGCCACGCTCGGCACGGAGATCGTGGCGACCTCGGTCTCCAGCGGCCGGGACGGCGCCGACAAGCCCGCGACCTGGGACACCTACATGTCCGCCAACCCGCACCTGAAGTTCTTCAACGGCCGGCGCGGCTACGTCACCGTCGAGCTCGGACGGCGGGCGGCGCGGGCCGACTTCCGGACCGTGCCGTACGTGACCCGGCAGGGGGCGCCGGTCACGACGGCCGCGTCCTTCGTGACGGAGGTGGGGGAGCAGGGGCTCAAGCCGGCGTGAGTTCCGTGGCGCGGCCCTCGCCGGGGGCCTCGCCCGGGCTCTCCCCGGGGTAGCGGACGCCGACGCGGTCGCGGATCGCGTCGAGCGTCCGCATCACCGCGAGCGTGCCGTCGAGCGGGACGAGCGGCGACTCGGTCTCGCCGGCGCGCACGGCCCGCATGACCTCCAGCGCCTCGTGGCGCATGCTGTTGCGCGGGCCGTCCGCCGGGTCGGCCGTGAACTCCTCGGCGTCACGGCCGTCCCGGTGCAGCACGAACCGCTCCGGGAAGAAGAAGCCGTGCGGAATGTCGATGCGGCCCGCGGAGCCGGTCACCGAGGCGGCGGTCGCCGTCCCGCCCACGATGGAGCAGTGCACCGAACCGAGAGCGCCGCTCTCCCAGGAGAGCACCGCTGCCGTCTGGA
This sequence comes from Streptomyces sp. NPDC085931, assembly GCF_044540565.1. NCBI lineage: Bacteria > Bacillati > Actinomycetota > Actinomycetes > Kitasatosporales > Streptomycetaceae > Streptomyces > Streptomyces sp. NPDC085931. The sequence goes on along the minus strand of NZ_JBITSK010000010.1, from coordinate 142,288 downwards.
GATCGACGCCCTCGTCCGAGAGCACCGCTCGCGCCGCGATGTCCGACGGCTCCCCGAGCAGCAGCTGCGCGAACGACACCGGGTACACGCCCAGATCGAGCAGCGCGCCCCCGCCCAGCTCCGGGTTGCGCAGCCGGTGCGAGGGCGGGAACGGACCGGCCAGCCCGAAGTCCGCCTGCACACTGCGCACCTCGCCGATCGCCCCGTCGTCCACCAGCGCCTTCAGCCGCCGCACCAGCGGATTGCAGTACATCCACATCGCCTCCATCAGGAAGCGCCCGTGCTCCCGCGCCAGCGCCACGAGTTCCTCCGCCTCGCGCAGGTTCAGCGTGAACGGCTTCTCGCACAGCACGTGCCGCCCGGCCGCCAGACACAGCCCGGCGGCGGCCCGGTGCGCGGTGTGCGGCGTGGCGACGTAGACGACATCGATGTCCTCGTCCTGCGCGAGCGCGTTCCAGTCGCCGTAGGCGCGGGGTATCCCGAACCGCTCCGCGAACGCCTTCGCCGGTTCCGGCGACCGCGACGCCACCGCCACGACCTCCGCGTCCGGCAGGTCGATCAGGTCCGCGGTGAACGCGGCCGCGATCCCTCCGGTCGCCAGGATCCCCCACCGCACCGTGTCCACCGTCATTCCCGCCCGCCTCCGCCTCGTGACCCCTAGCAGTCCGTACGAGCTGAGAGCATAGGTGCCGATCGACTCGAAGAGGGAGGGACTCATGCCCGAGGGTGGGGCGTCCATATCGAAGACCGCGCAGGGGGCCGCGACCGGGACGGCGGCCCCCGGCCTCGCACCGCACCGCCGCACCGGGCTCCTGGTCACCTTCCTCCTCGGAAGCCTGACCGCCGTACCTCCCCTGGCGATGGACATGTACCTCCCGTCGCTGCCCGAGGTCACCCGCTCCCTGCACGCGCCCGCCGCGACCGTCCAGCTCACCCTCACCGCCTGCCTGGCCGGCATGGCCCTCGGGCAGCTCGTGGTCGGGCCGATGAGCGACCGCTGGGGGCGCCGCCGCCCGCTCCTGGCCGGGCTCGCCGTCTTCGTCGTCGCCACCGTCCTGTGCGCGCTCGCCCCCACCGTCGAGACCCTCGTCGCCTTCCGGCTGGCCCAGGGCCTCGCGGGCGCCGCCGCGATCGTCATCGCCCGGGCCGTCGTCCGCGACCTCTACGACGGCATGGCCATGGCCCGCTTCTTCTCCACCCTCATGCTGATCTCCGGGGTCGCCCCGGTCGTGGCGCCGCTGATCGGCGGGCAGGTGCTGCGCGTGACGGACTGGCGGGGCGTGTTCGCCGTCCTCACGGTCGTCGGCGTCCTCATCGGCGTCCTGGTCTGGACGAGGCTGCCCGAGACGCTGCCGCCCGCCGAACGGCACAGCGGCGGCGTCGGCGAGGCCCTGCGCGCGATGCGCACCCTGCTGGCCGACCGCTCCTTCACCGGCTACATGCTCACCGGCGGCTTCGCCTTCGCCGCCCTCTTCGCCTACATCTCCGCCTCCCCGTTCGTCGTCCAGGAGATTTACGGCGCCTCCCCGCAGACGTTCAGCCTGCTGTTCGGCGTCAACTCCGTCGGACTGGTCGTCGTCGGCCAGATCAACGGCAAGATCCTGGTCGGCCGGGTCAGCCTGGACCGGGTGCTGGGCGTCGGCCTGGCGGTCGTCATCACCGCCGCGACCGCGCTGCTGCTGATGTCCCTGGGCGTGTTCGGCGAGGTCGGGCTCGCGCCCGTGGCCGTCGCGCTGTTCGTGCTGATGTCGGCCATGGGCATCACCCTGCCCAACACGCAGGCGCTCGCCCTGATGCGCGTCCGGCACGCCGCGGGCTCCGCCTCCGCCCTGCTCGGCACGACCTCCTTCCTCATCGGGGCCGTCGCCTCCCCGCTGGTCGGCGTCGCCGGGGAGGACACCGCCCTCCCGATGGCCGTCGTCCAACTGGCCGCCGCCCTGGTGGCGCTGGCCTGCTTCATGGGAATGTGCCGACCCTGGAGGGCTCGCGCGAGCGCGGAGGGAGCGGACAGCTGAGCGCACCGAGACTGCGCGACGGCACGCCGGAACGGGCCGGACTCGACCCCGCGGAACTGCGCCGGCTCGTCCGGGAGGTCCACGTCCTGACCACCGGGCAGCGCCCCTGGGCACCGGGCGCGGTGCTGGTCGTGGGCCGCGGCCCGGTCATCGCCGTCGAGGAGGCCGCGGGCTGGGCCGTCCGCTACGCGGCCTACGACGAGGCCACCGACGCGGGCGTGGAACTGCCCCCCGGGGAGCGGGTCCCGATGACCGTCGGCACACCCTTCGACCTGGCGTCCCTCACCAAACTGTTCACCTCGGTCGCCGCCGTGCAGCAGATCGAGCGCGGCACGCTGGGCATCGACGCGAAGGCCGGCGCGTACCTGCCCGACTTCACCGCGGCGGCCCGGCACGGCATCACCGTCCGCCAGCTCCTCACCCACACGTCCGGCCTGCGGCCCGAACTCCCCCTGTACGACTGCGCCGACGACGCCGAGCGCCTCGCGGCACTGCGCTCGGAGGCCCCGGTCGGAGCGCCCGGCACGTACTGCTACTCCGACCTCAACATGCTCCTCCTCCAGCACGTCCTGGAACGCCTCACCGGCCGCACCCTCGACGTCCTGATCCACGACGGCATCACCCGGCCGCTGGGCATGACGGCGACGGCCTTCGGACCGTGCCCGGGCGCCGCGGCGACGGAGGACCAGCGCCGCCCCTGGGCCAAGGCGGACCGCGGCATGCTGCGGGGCGAGGTGCACGACGAGAACGCCTGGGCGCTCGGCGGAGTGGCGGGCCACGCGGGCCTGTTCTCCACCGGCCGGGACCTCGCGGTGTTCTGCCGCGCCCTCCTGGCCGGCGGCTCCTACGGCCCCGCCCGCATCCTCGGCCCCGACTTCGTGGAACTCCTCTTCACCCCGCCGGGCCTCGGCTTCACCCTCGACCAGCCCTGGTTCATGGGCGACCTCGCGGGCCGCGGCGCGGCGGGTCATACGGGCTTCACGGGCACGTCCCTGGTCCTCGACCCGGCGACGGACACGTTCCTGATCCTCCTCGCCAACACGGTCCACCCCCGCCGCCGCCGCCCCGACCACGCCCCGAGGTCAGCGGCGGCCTCACGGGTGGCGCGGGCCGTGCGGGGGAGATGAGGGCCGGCCGCTCCGGTCCCGCTCGCGCAGGGCGATCCGGGCCAGTTTCGTCAGCATCATGCCGTTGCGGACCGCGACGAGGTAGTCGACCGGGAGGCCGTGCATGCGGGTGCCCGGGCCGCGGAGGGGGTGCCAGTCGAGGGTGAGGAGGGTGTGCTCGCCCCAGGGGAGCAGCCGCATGGCGATGCGGGCCGCGCCGAACGGGTCGGCCTTCGCCTCCAGTTCCAGGCGGCGGCCCGGCTCGCAGATGCGGACCACGCAGGTGTCGTCCAGGGTGAGCGGGCCCGCGCCGACGCGGACCCGCAGCCGGGCGCCCACGTCCGGCCAGTGCGGGTCGGCGGCGAGGACCTGTCGCGTGCCGGTCACCCACTCCCCGTAGCGGTGGCCGTCCGACAGCAGGCGCCAGACCTCGGAGGGCGAGGTCAGGATCAGACGGCGGTTCCGGGCCATGGCCACGCTCCAGGCAGGTGTGCGTTCGGGGCGAGAGGTGGCTTCCAGGGTCACGCCGGGCGTCCCGCGGGCGCAGTCCGGCGGGGCCGGACGGGGGAGTCCGGCAGTGCCGGGACCCTCGTAGAATCGCCGGGTGAACGATCCCCTGACCCCGGCCGACTCCCTGCGCGCCTCCCTCGCCGGTCTGCTCGACGGGCTGCCGCCCCGGCAGGCCGCGCAGGCCGTGGAGCGGCTGATCAGCAACTACCGGGGGGCCACCCCGACCGACGCCCCGATCCTGCGGGACCGGGCCGACGTCGCCGCCTACGCCGCCTACCGGATGCCCGCGACCTTCGAGGCGGTGCGCTCGGCGCTGGAGGCGTTCGCCGGCGCCGCGCCCGGATGGGTGCCCGGATCGCACACCGACGTCGGCGGCGGCACGGGCGCCGGGGCCTGGGCCGTGAGCGCCACCTGGGCGGGGGAGCGGCCCGTCACCGTGCTCGACTGGGCCGAGCCGGCCCTCGCCCTCGGCCGGGAGATCGCCGCCGCCCGGCCGGCCCTGCGCGACGTCCGCTGGCAGCGCTCCCGGATCGGAGCGGCGCTCTCCCTGGAGAGCACTGATCTCGTCACCGTCTCCTACGTCCTCAACGAGTTGACCGCCCCCGACCGCACCGCCCTCGTCGACGCCGCCGCGGCCGCCGCCCGGGCCGTCGTGATCGTCGAACCGGGCACCCCCGACGGCTACGCCCGGGTCATCGAGGCCCGCGACCGCCTGATCGGCGCCGGCTTCCGGATCGCCGCCCCCTGCCCGCACAGCGCCGCCTGCCCCATCGCCCCGGGCACGGACTGGTGCCACTTCTCCGCCCGGGTGAGCCGCTCCTCCCTGCACCGCCAGGTCAAGGGCGGTTCCCTGGCCTACGAGGACGAGAAGTTCAGCTACGTCGCCGCCGCCCGCTTCCCCGTCGGACCGGCCCCCTCCCGAGTCGTGCGGCGCCCGCAGCTCCGCAAGGGCCAGGTCCTGCTGGACCTGTGCGAGACGGAGCCGTCCCTGCGCCGGGCCACGGTCACCAAACGCCACGGCGACCTCTACAAGGCGGCCCGGGACGCCGACTGGGGAGACCCCTGGCCGCCTACCGCCTCCGCCGGGTGAGTCGACGCGTCCCCGTCCAGCGCAGCAGCGCCTCCTCCGCCCACGCCCGGTCGGCCGCGGGCAGGTCCGCGAGGTCCACGCCGTGATGGCCGCCCGGCACCCACAGCACCCGTGAGTCCGCGCCCCCGGGGCGGAAGAACTCGGCGACCGACGGGTCCTGATCGCCGTAGACGAACAGCAGCCTGCTGCCGTGGCGGCGGACCCAGCGGTCGATGTCCGGCATGGCCGCGCCGTCGAAGGCCAGGGGGATCTCCGGGGGGACGAAGGTGCGCGCCGTGAGGGAGCCGGGGTGGCGCAGCAGGTCCGCCACATGGGCGGTGGGGATGTCGCCGTACCCGAGCTGGGTGCCGATCTGGTACCAGTACGGGACGTACCGCCGGGCCGCCGTGTCGGCGTACAGGGGCAGTCCCGCCCAGGAGTCCAGCCACGCGTACAGCTCGCCGGCCGTAGCCCGCGGGCCGGGGATCGCGGCGAGGTCGGCCGGTGCCGCGCGCTGCCAGAACATGAACAGCACGCGCAGCACGGCGACTTCGAAGGCCCGGTCGGCGCTGCCGACGAGGCGGAAGGTGTCGCCCGTGGCGGCCGCCCAGTCCTCGTAACGGGCCACCAGCTCCGCCCTGTGGAGCAGCATCCGGCGCTGGGCGGCCTTGACGGCCTCGCGGGCCGGAGCGGTGCCGACGGTCTCCAGGAAGCGCAGGTAGGCGGAGTCGTCGCGGTCGTCGACGTTGTGCGGAGCCGAGTAGACGACCGTGCCGTCCACGTCCCGGGGGTGGAACCGGCGGTGGTAGACGGTCGCCATGCCGCCCTTGCTGGCGCCGGTGGAGAGCCACGCGCCGGGGTAGAGCCGGCGGAGGAGACGGACGACGCGGTGGTGGTCGTCGGCGGCCTGGCGGATCGTGAGGTGGGTGCGGTCCGGCCGCCCGGCCGGGACCGAGGTGCCGAAGTGGCGGTGTTCCACCTGGAGTTGGTTCGCCCCGAGCAGCACCGCCGGTTCGGTGCGGCGCGGGGTGAGGACCGCGTGGTAGCCCGTGCTGAAGAGCACCGTCGGGGCGTCGAGGGCCGTGTGGAGCAGGGTGAGCCGCTGCTCGAAGGTGCCGGCGGCGGGGTCGGTGTGGTCGACCGGCTGGCGCAGGCCCAGGACGAAGTGCCGGTACCCGGGCTCGGCGTCCGGCCGTTCCTCGACCAGCCGCAGCCCGGGCAGTGCGCGCAGGGCGTCCGCGACATCCCCGTGCCCGCCGCGTCCATCGTGCCCGCCGCGTCCATCGCGCCCCCCGTGCCCACCGTGCCCGACGCGCCCCCCGTGCCTGTCGTGCCCGACGCGCCCCCCGTGCCCGCCGTGCCCGCCGCGCCCTCCGTACGCGGCCCGCGCCGGGCCCGCCGCCGAGGCGGTGAGGCCCGCCGTCGCGACGGCCGTCGTGAGCATCCTTCGTCTCGTCCACATGCGCATGGAGGTCCCTCCCGGGTGTCCGCGGTGCCGATGGCGGTCGCGCTGCCGCGACCGCCTCAGTACATCCGCCGGACGCCCCCGGGAGGATCCCGCCCGCGAGGGGCGCCCCTCCCCCGGGCGGGGGAGGCTCACGACGACGGCTCGGCCGTGTCGCCCTCCTGCCGTCGCTGCTGTCGCTTCTCCTGGAGCCTGCGCAGCAGTTCGCGCTTCTGGGCCTGCGGATCGAGCCCGCCGCCGACCCGGCCGCCCCGGCCGCCGCCCCGCAGGGCCTCGCGGCCGAGCGTCTTGCGCGCACCGCCGACCCCCAGCATGTTTCCGGCCGCACCTCGTGCCATGTCGGGCTCCTTCCTCACCACCAACGGAAACGAGACGGTTCGTCTCGCAATTTCCCTCCCACTGTCCGCGAGACGCTCCGTCTTGTCAACCTGGTAAATTCGACCCATGGCCGCCCAGAAGTCAGCCCAGCCCGCCCCCGGCAAGTCCGCCCCCGACTCCACCCGGCGCAGCGAGAGGTCCCGCCGCGCCATCTACGACGCCGCCCTCGCCCTCGTCGTCGAGGTCGGCTACCCGAAGACCACCATCGAGGGGATCGCCGCCCGCGCCGGCGTCGGCAAGCAGACCATCTACCGGTGGTGGTCCTCGAAGGCGGACGTGCTGATGGAGGCCTTCCTCGACCTGGCCGAACGTTCCCAGCGGGAGGCGGCGGCGGAACCGCTCTCGTACGAATTCCCGGACACCGGGGACGTCGCCGCCGACCTCAAGACCGTGCTGCGGGCCACGGTCGACGAGCTGCGCGACCCGCGGTTCGAGGCGCCGTCCCGCGCGCTGGCCGCCGAGGGCGTCGTCAACGAGCAGCTCGGACGCGAGCTGGTGGCCAAGCTGATGCAGCCCTCGCTCGACCTCTACATGGACCGGCTGCGCGCCGCCCAGGCCGCCGGGCAGGTCCGCGAGGGCCTCGACCTGCGCATCGCCCTGGAGTTCTTCATCTCCCCGCTCGCCCAGCGCTGGCTCCAGCACACCGGGCCGATCACCCACGAGTACACCGACACCCTCGTCGACTACGCCCTTCAGGGCCTGGCGCCCCGCTGAGCGGCCCGGGCGAGCCGCCCCGGCGCGTCCGTGATGACACCGTCGCAGCCCAGCGCCAGCACCCGGTCCCGCTGCGCGTCCGTCACCACCGTGTGCGCCCACACCCGCGGGATCCCCGACCGCACCGCCCGCAGCAGGTCCGCGTCGCGCGCCCGGTGGTCCACGTCCAGCAGGTCGACGAACGACCGCCAGCGCTCGGGGCGGTCCGTGCGCAGCTGCTCCGCCGAGCGCCACACCTGGGCGAGCAGGCCGAGGCGGTGCGCGCGCCGGGCCACCTCGGGGTCGTTGGAGTTCACGAACACCGAGCGGGTCAGGCCCCGGGCCCGGATCAGGGCGGCCAGCCGGTCCAGGGCCCGCGGGTCCTTCGCCTCCAGCATCAGCACGATCCGGCCGCCGAACCGGTCCAGCACCTCGGCGACCGTCGGCGGCCGCTCCGACCGCCAGCTCCCGGGCAGCCGGTCCTTCGGGCGCAGCCGCACACCCCGCCACTCCCCGGCGTCCAGACCGCGCACCGCGCCGCCCAGGTAGGTCGTCCGGTTCAGGGTCTCGTCGTGGAACACCACCGGCGTGCCGTCGCGCAGCAGCCGGGTGTCGAAGTCCAGCACCTGTGCCGTCCCGCGCGAATAGGCCGCCATCAGGCCCGTCATGCTGTTCTCCGGGACCTCGCGGGCGCCGCCGCGGTGGGCGACGTAGGTGACGCGGGGGAGCGCCGCCACGGTCAGCGGGCCCGAGCCCCACTCCAGCGGGGCCGGGGCGCGGCCGCCGGGGCCGGAGAGGGCGAGCGAGACCACGGACGCCGCAGTGGCCAGGGCCGTCAGCGCGATGCTTGTGACCATGGCGACCACGGTAGGGCGCCATGTCCTGGCATAGCCGTCAATGACACCCGATGGCGGTGCTGCGCCCCTTTTCGCGCCCTGGCATATGCCTCGCCCCGCCTGCGCCACTCGCCCCACCGGTCCGTGTCTCGCCCCACCGGTCCACGTCTCGGCCCCCATGCCCCGGATGTGGGCACTGGCCCCCCGGTGCGCGGCAAGATGGGACGATAGGGCATGCTGTTCCGCACGACGGCGAGGCGAGGGGATAGATGAGCGCGGAGTTCGGCGGCCGGACCGGCCTGCAGGGCAAACTCACCCAGTGGCTGCGCGCGGGGCGCCGGCCCAAGGAGACCGCCGGGGACGGCGGCCGTGAGGCCCTGCTGCTTGCCGCCGCCGGCGCGGGACTGCCCCTCGCGCCCGCCGCCCACCCGGCCGGGTACCGCTGCTCCTGCGACCGCGTCGGCTGTCCCACCCCCGCCCGGCACCCGGTGTCCTTCGCCTGGCAGACGCAGTCCACCACCGACCGCGGCCAGATCGAGCGCTGGGCCCGCCATCAGCCGCAGGCCAACTTCATCACCGCGACCGGCATGGTGCACGACGTCCTCGACGTGCCACTCGACGCCGGTCGCGTCGCGTTGGAGCGGCTGCTGACCGAGGGCGTCGAGGTCGGACCGGTCGCCGAGAGCGACGACGGGCGCATGCTCTTCTTCACGCTCACGCGCGGTACGCCCGAGGACGAGGACGAGTGGTGGCCGTGCGAGCTGGACTGCCACCCCGAGACGATGGACGAGCACCCCGGACTGCGCTGGCACTGCCGCGGCTCCTACGTCCTCGTGCCGCCGGCCCGGCTGCCCGGTGAGGACCAGGCGGTGCGCTGGGTGCGCGGGCCGGAGCACGCGCTGCCGGATCCGCTGAGCCTGCTGGAGGTGCTCACCGAGGTCTGCGCCCGCTACGCCGGTGAGGACACCGACCAGCGGGCGGCCTGGCCCCTGCGGCACTGAGCCCTTCGGGCCGCTACGAGCCCTCCGCCGACGTCAGGCCCTGGATCCTGCCCAGGATCGTCACCTTGCCGCGGCCCTCGGGAGCCAGCGCCACCTCGTTGGAGACGAACTCCATCAGGAGGGACTGCTTGATCTCGCCCTTGGTCAGGGCCAGCACGTCCTGGTTCGGGGCGGGGACCGTCGTGCCCGCCGCGGCCGTCTGCTTCTCGTAGTGGCGTGTGGTGAAGAACACCAGCGCCCCGCCGTCCGCCGTGCGCAGGGCCAGCGGCGCGTAGTCGCCGTTGGTCAGCGGCTCGTCGACGTACTGGGTGACCAGGCCCGGCTTCTTGGCGTTCTTCTGGCGCAGGGCGCGCCACTGCGTGGTGTGCGGGCCGTCCGCGAAGGCCGCGCCGCCGTTCTTCAGGTACGTGCTGTAGCTGCGGCTCAGTTCGTCCGGAGCGGCGGCCAGGCCGGCCGCGTTCGCGGGGACGGCCTCGGCCCAGCCGTCCGCGTCCTTCTTGAACTCCGGGACCTTCCCCGGGGCGACGAGCGTCAGATACGCCACCTGGAACGGGGCGTCGAGGCTGCCGCGGGTGAAGACGAGGAGCCAGCGGGCGGTGCCGCCCTTGTTGCCGGCCGCGTCGACGAGGAACCAGCGGGGCCAGCCGGCCTTCTTGGGGATGGTGAACTTCGCGTCCGTCAGCTTCAGGGGGGTGTGGTTCGGGTTGCCGCCCGGGTTGTTCGCCCGGCCGGCCTCCAGCCGGGCCGCGTCGATGTCGGCGAGGGCCCCGGTGGTGTGGTCGGCGTCCAGGGCCGGGTCGTAGGCCTTGTCGGCCGCGTTGTACGCGGTCGTGAACTGCCGGAGGGCCTCGGCGGCTTCGGCGCGGGTGGTGGACGGAAGGATCTCCCGTTCGCCGTGCACCACGACGCATCCGCCGGTCGTCAGCGACAAAGCGGTCACCGACGTTGCTATGAGGGCGCTCCGGGCGGGCCTGCGGAGCGTTCGAGGGTCGCGATCCCTGCTCATCGGGTTCCTTCACCTTCCCCTTTCCGGAGGCGAACCCTACCGGGTGCCTCCGGCGGTTACGGCGTCAGGCCCGGTCGCCCACCGGTTCCGTCCGCCGCGCCCTGGCCGGTGCGAGGAAGAGGGCCAGAGTGGGGACCAAGTACAGCAGCCAGACGGTGACTTGGAGGGTCGTCGGGTCCGGCTGGAAGTTGAGGACGCCCTTCAGCAGCGTGCCGTACCAGCTGTCCGGGGGGATCGTGCCGGAGACGTCGAAGGCCTTGTCGTTGAGGCCGGGCAGGAAGTCGGCCTCCTGCAGGTCGTGGAAGCCGTACGCCAGGACACCCGCCGCGACCACCACCAGCATGGCGCCGGTGTAGGTGAAGAACTTCGACAGGTCGATGCGCAGGGCGCCCCGGTAGAACAGCCAGCCCAGCAGGACGGCCGTGAGCAGGCCCAGGGCGACACCCACCAGGGGACGCGGCGTGCCGTCGCCGGCCGCGTGGACCGACGCCCAGACGAACAGGGCCGTCTCCAGTCCCTCCCGGCCGACCGCCAGGAACGCCGTGGCCACCAGCGCGCCCGTGCCCATCGCCAGGGCCGCGTCCAGCCTGCCGTGCAGCTCCGACCTCAGGTGCCGGGCCGTGCGGCGCATCCAGAACACCATCCACGTCACCAGGCAGACCGCGAGGATCGACAGCGAGCCGCCGAGCGCCTCCTGCGCCTGGAACGTCAGTTCCTGGGAGCCGAATTCGAGGGCGCAGCCGAAGCCGAGCGCGAGTGCCACGGCGACGCCGATGCCCGTCCAGATCGGCTTCAGCGCGTCCCTGCGGCCGGTCTTGACGAGGTAGGCGATGAGGATGCAGACGACCAGGCTCGCCTCCAGGCCCTCGCGCAGACCGATCAGGTAGTTGGAGAACACGGGCCTAGGCCTCCTCGGAGAACAGCGTCCGGCCCCACCAGTCGTCCTGGTCGCGGACGCCCGGCGGGATGGCGAAGAGCGCCGAACCGACGTGCTGGATGTACTCGTTGAGCGCGTCCGTGGCCAGGTTGCGCTGGATCGGGATGAACCCCGTGCGGACGTCGCGCTGGTAGGCCAGGAAGAACAGGCCCGCGTCCAGCCGGCCCAGGCCGTCCGTGCCGTCGGTGAAGGAGTAGCCGCGGCGCAGGATGGTCGCCCCGTGGTTGGAGTCGGGGTGCGCGAGCCGCACGTGCGCGTCGGGCTTCATCGCCTTCAAAAACGGCTCGTCCCGCTCCTTGGCCTTGCCCACCGGCGCGCCCTCGCCCTTGTCGCGGCCGAAGATGTCCTCCTGCTCCTGCAGCGAGGTGCGGTCCCAGGTCTCGATGTGCATGCGGATGCGGCGGGCGACCAGGTAGGAACCGCCCGTCATCCAGGCCGGGCCGTCCTTCTCGCCGACCCAGACGTGCTCGCGCAGGCGGGCCGTCTCGGTGCCCGCGATGTTGCGCGTGCCGTCCTTGAAGCCGAAGAGGTTGCGCGGGGTCTGCCCCTCGGGCGTCGTCGAGGACGTCTTGCCGAAGCCGAGCTGCGACCAGCGGATGACGACCTTGCCGAAGCCGATGCGGGCCAGGTTGCGGATGGCGTGCACGGCGACCTGCGGGTCGTCGGCGCAGGCCTGGACGCACAGGTCGCCCCCGCTGCGGGCCTTGTCCAGGTTGTCGCCCGCGAACTTGGGCAGGTCGACCAGGGCTTCGGGGCGGCGGTCGGCGAGGCCGAACCTCTCGAACAGGCTCGGGCCGAAGCCGATGGTCAGGGTCAGGCGGGAGGGCTTCAGGCCCAGCGCCTCGCCGGTGTCGTCCGGGGGTGCCTCGGCCAGGCCGCCGTAGGCGCCCTCGCCGACGGTCCGGCCGGCCGTCAGCCGCCGGGCCGCCTGCGTCCAGTCCTTGAGCAGCCGGACGAAGGCCGCGCGGTCCTCGGTGGTCACGTCGAACGCGGCGAAGTGCAGGCGGTCCTGGACCGGGGTGGCGATGCCCGCCTGGTGGGCGCCGTGGAACGGGACCGCCGCGTGGGCGGCGGGCGTGGCGGCGTCGTCGTCCGTGCGGGCGATCGCCACCGCGCCGCCCGCCGCGGCGGCGCCGAGCGCCAGGCCCGCGCCGCCCCAGCCGAGCAGCGCGCGCCGGGAGGGGGAGGGTGCGTCGGTGTCCGTCATGGTGGGGTCCCGGTCACTTCACGACGGCCGCGGCGAGCTTCGACAGCGGCTCCGCCAGCGCGTTGACCGCGTCCGACAGCTCCTTGCGGTCCGCCTTGCCGACCTTGTCGTAGGAGGTGAACTCGTAGGAGGCGGTGTTCGGGCGGTAGCGGTCGAGGAGCTTGTCCAGGGCGGCGAACTGCCGGTCCAGCTCGGTGACCAGGGCCGCGTCGTTCTCCCGGGCGACCGGCTTCAGCAGGTCGAACGACTGCTGCGCGCCCTCGACGTTGGCCTTGAAGTCGACCAGGTCGGTGTGCGAGTAGCGCTCCTCCTCGCCGGTGACCTTGCCGGTGGCGACCTCGTCGAGGAGTTCCTTGGCGCCGTTGGCCATGGAGGTGGGGGTGATCTCGGCCGTGCCGACGCGCTTCTGCCAGTCCTTCAGGTCCTTGACGAGCAGGCCGGCGAGTTCCTTCTCGCGGTCGCCGATCTTCCCGTCCTGCCAGAGCGCCTTCTCCAGGCGGTGCCAGCCCGTCCAGTCGGTGGCGGGGTCCTGCCCGTCCTCCAGGCCGTCCTCGCGGACGTCGACCTTGGGGTCGATGTCCCCGAAGGACTCGGCGACGGGCTCGGTGCGCTCCCAGCCGATGCGGGAGGGCGCGTACGCCTTCTTCGCCGCCTGGACGTCGCCGTCCCGCACCGCAGCGGCGAAGGCCTCCGCCTTCGGCAGCGTCTCGTCGGCCTGCCGCTGCACGTAGGCGCGGTAGGCGGCCACCGCCTTGTCCAGACGCGGGTCGCGCTCCGCCGTGCGGCCGCCGGTGGCCTTGACGGCCTGGCGGATGCCCTTGCCCTTCATGCCCGGCTTGCAGGCGATCTGGTAGTCGCCCGCCTTCACCTCGGCGGTGACGCGCTGCTTGGTGCCGGGGCCTATGTTCTCCCGCTCGGTGACGACGCGGTCGTCGGGGAAGAGGACGTAGACCTCGGTGACCTTGGAGCCCTTGTTCTCGACGGCGAGTTCGACGTGCCCGGCCGGGAACTGCTTCTTCGACACCTCGCACTTGTCGTCCGTGGCCGTCACCTTGATCACGTGGTCGCCGTCCTCGGCACCGCCCTTCTCGGTGCAGCCGGTGACGGCGGTCAGGACCGCCGCGGCGGCGATGACGACGGAGGCTGGTCTGACGGGTCGCATCTGGGCTCCAAAACAGGAAGGTGAGGCTCACCTAAGCCAGATAAGAATGACGTAAGTGGCTCAAAGTCACCCCCATGGGGCAGTCAAGGGACGGTCAAAGGTCGCGTCGCGGAGCGATCAGCAGGCCGTCCGTGCGCGGATGCGGGAAGACCTCCACGGGCTGGTCGTAGACGTCGGAGAGCAGACGCTCGGAGAACACCTCCGCGGGTGTGCCCGTCGCCACGACCCGGCCGGCGCGCAACAGGGCGACCCGGTGCGCGTAAGCCGCCGCCAACCCCAGGTCGTGCACCACCACGACCACCGCGTCCCCGGCGAGCGCCCGGGACCGGCACAGGCGCAGCACCAGTTCCTGGTGCCGCAGGTCGAGGGCGGCGGTCGGCTCGTCGAGCAGCAGCAGCGGGGCGCGCTGGGCCAGCACGCGGGCCAGGGCGGTCCGGGCCCGCTCGCCGCCGCTGAGCGTGGAGAACGGACGGGCGGCGAAGGCGGTCACCTCGGTCGCGGCCATCGCCTCGGCCACCGCCCGGTCGTCGTCCGCGGGGGTGGTCGCGGGGTCGGCGGCGTACGGGGCCCGGCCCATGCGGACGACCTCCTCCACCGTGAAGGGGAAGGAGAGCGCGGGCGCCTGGGGCAGGACCGCGCGGCGCAGGGCGAGTTCCGGCGCGCTCCAGTCCGCCGCGCGGCGGCCGTGGACGCTCACCGTTCCCCGGACGGGCGGGACGTCGCCGGCCAGGGCGCTCAGCAGGGTCGACTTGCCCGCGCCGTTGGGGCCGGCCAGGGCGAGGACCTCGCCCGCGCGGACGGTGAGCGCGACGTCCGTGAGGACGTCGCGGGCGCCGAGCCGGACCCGCAGGTCCCGGGCCTCGGCCAGGACGTCGCCGGGCGCGGGCGGCGCGGGCGGCCGCGGACGCCGGCCGTACGGGCGGATCATGCCCAGCCTCCCTGCCGGCGCCGGGTGCGGCGCAGCAGCCAGAAGAAGAACGGGCTGCCGAGCAGGGCCGTCAGCACCCCGAGCGGCAGTTCGGCGGGCGCCGCGGCCGTACGGGCCGTGAGATCGGCGGCCAGCAGGACCAGCGCGCCGAGCAGCGCGCTGCCCGGCACGAGGAAGCGGTGGCCCGGCCCGGCCGCCATGCGGAGGAGGTGCGGGACGACCAGGCCCACGAAGCCGACGATCCCGGCGACGCTCACGGCCGCCGCCGTCAGCAGCGCGATGACGAGGACCAGCACGATCCGCAGCCGCTCCACGTCGACGCCCAGGTGCCGGGCGGGACGCTCCCCGAGGGCCAGCAGGTCCAGCCGGCGGGCGAACCGGGGCGCCGCCGCCAGGCCGGCGGCCGCGCACGGCAGGACCGCCAGCACCTTCGGCCAGGTCGCCTGGGAGAGCGAGCCCAGCTGCCAGAAGGTGATCTGGTTGACCGCGGCCGTGTCCGCGACGAAGAGGAACAGGCCGATCAGCGCCCCCGCGAAGGCGTTCACGGCGATGCCGGTGAGGATCAGCGTGACCACCTCCGTGCGGCCGCCCGAACGGGACATCGCGTACACCAGCAGGACCGTCAGCAGCCCCGAGACGAAGGCGAAGGCCGGCACCGTCCAGGTGCCGAGGGCGTCCACGCCGAGGGCGATGGCTGCGACCGCGCCGACCGCCGCCCCGGAGGAGACGCCGATGACGCCCGGCTCGGCGAGCGGGTTGCCGAACACGCCCTGCATCAGCGCCCCCGCGCAGCCCAGGCAGGCGCCGACCAGCAGCGCCAGCACGATCCGCGGGAACCGCACGTTCCACAGCACGGATTCGGCCACTCGGTCCAGCTCCGCGCCGCCCAGGCCCAGCCGGTGCTGCACGGAGGCGAGGACGTCACCGACGGGCACGGGGAAGGCGCCGGTGCCGGCGGCGACCGGGACGAGCACGAGGAGGGCGGCGGCCAGCGCGGCCGTCAGCAGCCGGGCCGTGGTGCGTCGGCTGCGGGTCGGGGCGCCGGCCGTCGTCCGCTGCAGCGCGGTCATCGCCCGCCACCCTCCGGGTACAGCTGCCGCACCACCGACCCGAGCACCTGGTCGGTGCGCGGGCCGTAGGTGAGCAGGACGCCGTCCTCGACCGCGACGATCCGCCGGTCGGCCCCCGCCGGGGTCTGGGCCACGCCCGGGATCTTCACCAGGCCGTCGACGCCGCCGACCGACGCGAGCCCTTCGGACATCACCAGGATGGCGTCGGGAGCGGCTTTGACAAGGGCCTCGCTGGTGAGGGCGGTGAAGTCCTTCTCCAGGCCCGAATCGGCCCCGGCGTCCACGCCGCCGGCCGCCTCGATCAGCGACGTCGCGCCCGATTCTGCGCCGCCGATGAGGTAGACCGAGGCGGAGCCGCGCAGGTAGAGGAAGGCCACCCGGGGACGGGGCCGCTCGGCCGGGACCGACTCCCGCACGGCGGCGATGCGCTGTTCGGAGCGGCGGACGAGCCGTTCACCGGCGTCCGGGACGCCGAGCGCGTCGGCGACCGCCCGGATGCGCGCACCGACGTCGTCCAGGCCCGTGGCCGGGGCGACGACCAGGACCGGCACGCCGGCGGCGCGGATCTGGTCCATGGCCTCCCGGGGGCCGGTCGTGGTCTCGGCGAGCACCAGGTCGGGCCTGAGCGACAGCACGCCCTCGGCGGAGACGTCGTGGCCCCGGGTGACCAGGGGCAGCCGGGCGGCCTGCGCGAACGTGGTGGTGATGTCGCGGGCCGCGACCCGGTCGCCGAGGCCGAGCGTGAAGACGATCTCGCTGAGGCTGCCGGACAGGGGCACGATCCGGGCCGCCCGGCCGACCGTCACCCGCGCGCCGTCGGCGGAGCGCACGGTGACGGGGAGCCGGGGCTCCGGCGTGCCCGAGAGGGGCTGGACGCGGTTCGCGGTCGTCACGGCGGGCGCCGGGGCGGGCCGTGCCGGCCCCGAGCACGCCGTCGCCGTGAGCGTGAGGGCCAGCGCGGACACCAGCGCCCCCGCCAGTCGTGTGCGCATGCGTCGCACCATCCGTTCCGTTCCCTTCGCTCCTGAGGCCGGGCGCCGTCCCTGTGGCCCGAGTGAAGCTTAGGTTAGCCTTACCTTATTCGCTACGGCTGACATCACCGTCGCTACCGGAGGACTCCGCCATGCCCGCCCGCCCACGCGCCCTGGTCACCCTGTTCTGCGCGGCCCTCGTCGGTGCCCTCGGCGCTCTGCTGCCGGCTACCGGCGCCCACGCCGCCGGCCGCGCCGTGCAGGGCGGCCGGCTCGACTGGGGCGTCAAGTCGTCGTTCTCCGCCTACGTCACCGGGCCCATCGCCAAGGGCGGCTACTCCCTCACGGGCGGCGCGGCCACCGTCGGCGGCAGCGGCTTCCGCTTCCACTCGGCGACCGGGACGTACGACGGCGACACCGGCGCCTTCCGCGCCACCTTCTCGGGCGGGGTGCGCTTCCTCGGCCACCGCACCGGCACGGGGGAGCACCAGCTCGACCTCACCCTCAGCCGTCCCACCGTGAGCGTCACCGGCTCCACGGGCACGCTCCTCGTGGACGTCACCAGCAAGGCGAAGGGCACCGGGACGGTCACGACGTCCCGTCAGGTGCCCTTCGCCTCCCTCTCGCTGGGCGGGATCGACATGCGCGGCGCCGGCACCTCCGTCGTGCTGAACAACGTCCCCGCCACGCTCACCGCCCAGGGCGCCCGGTCCTTCGCCGGGTACTACACGGCCGGCACCGCGCTGGACCCGGTGAGCCTGTCGGCCGATGTGCGCCGGGCCGCGGCCCCGCCGTCCCGCACGCCCGCCGCGCCCTCGGCGTCCCCGTCCCGGCGGAGCACCCCGGGCGAGGCCGTCGAGGACGGTGCCGTCGACTGGGGTGTGCGCCGCACCTTCCGCGAGTACGTCACCGGCGACATCGCCGACGGCCGCTGGACCCTCTCCGCCGGCGCGCGGGACGGCGGCGCCCTCTTCCGCTTCCCGGGCGGCGAGGGAACCTACCGGGACGGCCGCCTGACGGCCTCGTTCCACGGCGCCGTGCGCTTCACCGGCGCCCACGGCCTCGACCTGCGCCTGAGCGCGTTCCGCGTCACCGTCGACGAGGGCCGGGGCACGCTCCTCGCCGACGTCACGAGCCCCGGGTACCGCGCGAAGAAGGCCCCGCTGGTCACCTTCACCGCCGGGGAGCTGAAGGCGTCCGGCGGGCTCGTCCGGGTGACCGAGGCGCCCGCGCGGCTCACCGCCCAGGGCGCGCGGGCCTTCGGCGGGATGTACCGGCCGGGCACCGCCATGGACCCGGTCTCGCTGGCCGTGGCCCTGACGGCCGACGCCGAACTGCCCGCGCTGCCCGACCTGGGCAGCGCGCCGACGGCGAGCCCACCGCCCACGCCGGCGCCGCCGGAGGCCTCCGCGCGACCCGTCGCGAGCGACACGGCGGACGACGGCGGGACGCCCGCCCTGCCCGTCGTCCTCGCGGCCGGCTTCCTGGCCGTCGCGGCAGCGGCCGTCACGGTCGTCGCCGTCCGCCGGCGCCGCACCCGTCCGGCGGCCGACGCCCCGGACCAGCACTGACCCACCAGCCGACCCACCCCCTACCCAGGAGACGCACGCCATGCCTGTCAGACGACGCCGGACCGCCGCCCTCGCCGCCGCCGTGGCCACCGCCGCCGCCCTCGGCGCCACCGCGCTCGCCCCCTCCGCCACCGCGGCCGAAGTTCCCCTCAGCGGCTACGAGTTGACCTGGGGCATCAAGCAGTCGTACCGCACCTACGTCACCGGCATGGCGGCCGGTGCCTTCACCCCGGCGGACGGCGCCAGCCAGGCCGCGGGCAACGGCCCGTTCACCTTCACGGACGGCGCCGGCAGCTACGACTCCACCGCCCACACCGTGGACCTCGCCTTCAAGGGCACCCTGCGGATCGAGTCCAAGCTGCACGGCTTCGCCCTCACCCTGTCGGACGTGAGGTTCGACAGCGCCGAGGCGGAGGTCACCGCGGACGTCACGCGCGACGGCGTCACGAAGGACGACGTACCGCTCGCCACGGTGACGGTCACCCGCGCGATGAAGGACATGGCCACCACGCTGACCAAGGAGGCGGCGGACGTCTTCGGCAGCGCGGGCTACGAGGGCGCGGCCGGTGACCCCCTGACGGTGGTGCAGAAGACCCCGCCCGCGTCCCCCAGCCCGACACCCACGCCCACCCCCACCCCCACCGCCACACCCACCTCCACCCCGTCGCAGCCGGCGACCACGTCCCCCGGCCCGGCGTCCCCGCCGGCCTCCCCGTCCCCGGTCCCGAGCAGCCCCGCGGCCGGCGCCCCCTCGGACGGCGCCTCCGCCCCGTCGGCCCGGGGCGAGATAGCCGACGGCAGGCTCGGCTGGGGGGTGAAGGAGTCCTTCCGCACCTACGTCGTCGGCCCCGTCGCCCACGGACGGATCACGGCCTCCGGCGGCGCCACGCAGGCGTCCGGCAACGGCCCCTTCACCTTCCCGGGCGCGACCGGCAGCTACGACACGGACGCCGGGACCCTCTCCGCGTCCTTCGAGGGCAGCGTGACGTTCCAGGGCCACGAGAGCGACGGCCGCTACGGCCTCGACCTGACCCTCGCCGGCCTGACGGCCACCCTCGACGACGGCACCGGCCGCCTCACCGCCGACGTCACCAGCCTCGGCGAGCAGTCGCGGGACGTGGTGCTCGCGGAGCTGAAGGCCGACGCCTCCGACCTGGTCCCCGAGGACGACGTCATCACGCTCGACGACGTCACCGCCACCCTCACCGAGGCCGGGGCCGACGCCTTCGGTGACTTCTACCCGGCGGGCACCCGGCTCGACCCGGTCGACCTGACGGTGGCCCTCACGGACGACGCCCAGCTCCCCGGCGGCGACGGCGGCACGTCCGGTGGCACTGGCGGCACGTCCGGCGGCGCGTCCGGCGGCATCGGCACCACCGGCGGCGCGGGGACGGCCGGCGGCGCCGGTTCGACCACGGGCGGCACCACGGGCGCCGTGACGGGCGGCCTCGCGAGCACCGGTTCCTCCGTCCCGGCCGGCCCCCTGGGCGCGGCCGCGGCGGCGGCCGTCGCCGCGGGCGCCGGTGCCGTCCTGGCGGTGCGCAGGCGGCGCGCGGGGGCCTGAGCGCTCCGCGGGACGGGCGGCCCGTCGGGCGCCCGTCCCGCCGGTGCTTGAATGCCCCCGTGACTGACTACGACGTGCTCCGCGTCTTCTGCGGGCCGAACGGTGGATACGGCAACGAGCTCGGTGTCGTGCGGGACGGGTCCGTGCTGCCCGGTCCGGACGACCGTCAGGCGTTCGCCGCGAAGCTCGGATTCAGCGAGACCGTGTTCGTCGACGACCCCGAGCGGGGTGTGATCGACATCTACACGCCCACCCTGCGGCTGCCCTTCGCCGGGCACCCCTGCGTCGGCGCGGCCTGGCTGCTCGACGTGGGCGAGCTGGTGACGCCGGCCGGGGTGGTCGGGGCGCGGCAGGACGGGGAGTTCTGCTGGATCGAGGCACGGGCGGACTGGGTGCCGCCGCGCACCCTGCGGCAGTACGGCGGCGCCGCCGAGGTCGACGGCCTGCCTGTGCCGCCGCCGGGGGAGTGGGTGTACGCCTGGGCGTGGGAGGACGAGCCCGCCGGGCGGGTCCGGGCCCGGGCCTTCCCCGGCCGGGGCGACGGCATCGACGAGGACGAGGCGACGGGGGCGGCGGCCCTGCTGCTCACCGACCGGCTGGGCCGGGCCCTCAACATCACCCAGGGGGCGGGCTCCCAGATCCTCACCGCGCCCCAGCCGGGCGGCTGGACCGAGGTCGGCGGGCGGGTGCGTCTCGAACGCTGACCCGGGTGGCCCGCGGCCGTACGGGTGGAACAGCGTGTGTGCGCGGCTGCGAACGGGGACCTCTGGGCGTGACAAGGCACCACCGCGAGAGGAATCTCATGCGCATTCGATCCGCTCTGGCCGTAGCCGCCCTGACCGTCGCCGTCACCGCCACCGGCGCGGCGACCGCCGCCGCCGGCGACGACGACCGGGACCACCGCGACGGCCGCGGCCACCACGTGGCGTGCAGCCCGTACTTCGGTGAGCTGGAGGCCGAGACCGCCGAGATCGAGTGGGGCGGCGCCGTCTGCCACAACGGTCCGTTCGACATCTGAGCCGGGACCGGCGCTCCACCCGAGACGGATCCGGGGCCCCCTCGCCGTGTGCGAGGGGGCCCCGCCCGTCGTCCCGGGCCCTCACGCCGAGAGCGGGAACTCCTCGCCCAGCGCCACGAACATGGCGTTGTTCAGCCCGTAGGCCCGCTTGCACTCGGCCACGATCCGCTGCCGCTCCAGTTCGTCCCCGGGCACCGCGTCCAGCAGCTCCCAGTAGGTCCGCTTGAAGGCGGCCGGGTTGGGGATCTCCTCGAAGACGTAGAAGCGGACCCCGTCGCCCTTCTTCGGGAGACCCCACGTCTTCTCGGCCGTGTCGCGGATGATCTGCCCGCCGGAGAGGTCGCCGAGGTAGCGGGTGTAGTGGTGGGCGACGTAGCCCGCCGGCCAGTCGCGGGCGCACTCGGTGATCCGCCCGGCGTACTCCAGCGTGGCCGGCAGCGCGCTGATCCGCGAGCGCCACCCGGGGCCGCGCAGGTACTCCAGGTCCTGCTCCAGCGCCGCCGAGCGGAACAGCTCCGGGCGGACGAAGGGGCCCGCCACCGGGTCCCCGGCCAGCCGCTCGGCGGCGGACTCCAGCGCCCCGTACACGAACCACAGCTGTTCCGTGTAGCGCGCGAACGCGTCGACCCCCAGTTTGTGCCCCAGCAGGTCGCTCAGGAAGGTCGAGCCCCTGACCTCCTCGTGCTGCTCGCGGGAAGCGGTCCGGATGAGGGTCGAGAAGGATTCCATGGACCCACTTTCTCTGGTTAGGGTTACCTAAGTCAATGGCTTGCCGACCGGTTGTCGGTAAACTTCCCGACGGCTTGTCGGGAAAAACCCGCGCGAGCACGAAAACGGCCCGCCCTCCGAAGAGAGCGGGCCGTCGGCCGGGGTACGGCTCAGGTCAGGGCAGCGTGAGGATCTCCGCGCCCGAGTCCGTCACCACCAGCGTGTGCTCGAACTGGGCCGTGCGCTTGCGGTCCTTCGTCACGACCGTCCAGCCGTCGTCCCACATGTCGTACTCGTGCGTCCCGAGCGTCAGCATCGGCTCGATGGTGAACGTCATGCCGGGCTGCATCACCGTGGTCGCGTGCGGGCTGTCGTAGTGCGGGATGATCAGGCCCGAGTGGAACGACGAGTTGATGCCGTGGCCCGTGAAGTCCCGCACCACCCCGTAGCCGAAGCGCTTGGCGTACGACTCGATGACCCGGCCGATGACGTTGATCTGCCGGCCCGGCTTGACCGCCTTGATCGCCCGGTTCAGGGACTCCCGGGTCCGCTCCACCAGCAGCCGCGACTCCTCGTCGACGTCCCCCACCAGGTAGGTGGCGTTGTTGTCGCCGTGCACGCCGCCGATGTACGCCGTCACGTCCAGGTTGACGATGTCGCCGTCGCGCAGCACGGTGGAGTCCGGGATGCCGTGGCAGATGACCTCGTTGACGCTGGTGCACAGCGACTTGGGGAAGCCCCGGTAGCCGAGCGTGGAGGGGTAGGCGCCGTGGTCGCACATGTACTCGTGCGCCACCTTGTCCAGCTCGTCCGTGGTCACCCCGGGGGCGATCAGCTTCGCGGCCTCCGCCATGGCCCGGGCGGCGATCCGGCCGGCGCGCCGCATCGCCTCGATCGTCTCGGGCGTCTGCACCTCCGGTCCGGTGTACGGCGTCGGAGCGGGCTTGCCGACGTACTCCGGGCGGCGGATGTTTCCGGGCACGGAACGGGTGGGGGACAGTTCCCCGGGGACGAGCAGCGACTGGCCAGACATGCCAGCGAGTCTAACCAGCGGCCGTGGGGGAACATGTCGATGGCGAGAGGAGCTGGTCATGGCCCTGTTCAAGAAGCGGACGGTCGGCAAGCCGGGCGAGTGGTACTACTGCCTGGAGCACAAGAAGGTCGAAGAGGGGCCCGATTGCCCGGGCAAGGACCGCTTCGGCCCGTACGCGAGCCGCACCGAGGCCGAGCACGCGATGGAGACGGCCCGCGAGCGCAACCTCCAGTGGGAGAACGACCCCAAGTGGCACGACGCCCCCGCGGGCGGCCGCGAGGAGAACTGACCCACCGAACGCCCGGAGGCACCGCCGCCCCGGGCGTTCGCCGCGCCCGGGGGCATCGCCGCCTCGGGCGTTCGCAGCGCCCGGGGCCTGCGCCCGGGCCTGCGCCCGGCTCCGGTCGCTTCACCAGCGGGCCGGTGGTGGGGCCGTCAGGTGTTCGGCCAGTCTCGCGACGCGGTCGCGGAAGCGGCGCCGGCCCCGTGGGGCCGGGAGCGCGTTCTCGCCCGCTGCCGCGCTGACCAGGTGCTGGACGGTGTCCAGATCCAGCTCCGAGCCGGCCGGGACGGCCAGGGTCTCGTGGGCCACGGCCGGCAGCTCGCCCCCGTCGGGGCCGAGGGCCAGCACCGTCGCCCCGGCGCGGCGGGCGTCCGACACCCGTTCGAGCAGGGGTGCGGCAGGGCCCTCGGGTGACACAGGTGACCCGGGTGACACCACCAGCAGTGTCTCGCCCCGCCGGGCCGCCTCCAGCCGGCCCAGGCCCACCGCCAGGTGCGCCGGGTCCGAGGGCCGTGCGTCGTGCCGTACCAGCGTCGGGGCCAGCTCCGGCGTGCCCGACCAGGCGGCCTCGTCCACCAGATGGGCGGCGAGATGCCACGGCTCGTACGCGGGCGTGCCGACCAGCAGCAGTCCGCCCCCGTGCGACACCACCGACCCGCGCAGCGCCCTGGCGAACCGCCGGGTGGCGCCCAGCCACTCCGTCCCGGCGAGCACTTCCCGCAACAGTGCCACCCGTACCGCGTCCATAGGCCCGCATCCTGCCCGAACCGCCCGGTCGTGACGCGGAGTTCACCGCGTATTCGCCCGGCCTGGGTAGGCGGCCCGGTCACGCATTCCGACGTCGAACGCCCGGAGGATCCCGCCGATGACCGAGATCAGCGTCCCCTTCCGCGCCGGCCGGGAGGGATACGCCAGTTTCCGCATCCCCGCCGTCGTCGCCGCGAACAGCGGCACCCTGCTCGCCTTCTGCGAGGGCCGGGTCGGCTCCCGCGACGACTTCGGGAACATCGACATCGTGCTGAAGCGCTCCACGGACGGCGGCCGCACCTGGGGCCCGCTCCAGGTCGCCGCGCGCAACGGCGACGCCCTCGCCGGCAACCCGGCGCCCGTCGTCCTCGGCACCGGCCGCGTGCTCCTCGTGCACGTGCGCAACGCCGCCGCGGCCACCGAGGACGCCATCCGGCGCGGCAAGGTGAGCGCGGCCGACGGGCGCCGCGTGTGGGTGCGGCACAGCGACGACGAGGGCCTGACGTGGTCGGCGCCACGCGAGATCACCCGGGAGGCCAAGAAACCCGAGTGGCGCTGGTACGCCACCACCCCCGGTCACGCGCTCCGGCTGACCACCGGCCGGATCGTCGTCCCCGCCAACCACTCCCTGCCGCCCACCGGCACCGACAACGGCACGGAGGGCCGGTACAACGGCGGCCACAGCCTGCTCAGCGACGACGGCGGCACCACCTGGCGCATCGGCTACGTCGACGACGACCCCGACGGCTACATCAACGCCAACGAGACCACCGCCGCCGAACTGCCCGACGGGCGCGTCTACTTCAACACCCGCAACGACTCACCCTCACCCGGCACCCGCGCCGACGCCCACTCCGCCGACGGGGGGCGGACCCTGCTGAAGCCCTTCCGCCCGCAGGCCGGCCTGACCGCCCCCGTGTGCCAGGCGAGCGTCCTCCAGCTCCGCGACCCCGACCTGCTGCTGTACTCCGGGCCGGCCGACCCAGGCTTCCGCGCCCTGATGACCATCCGCGCCTCCACCGACGGTGGCACCACCTGGCGCCCGGCCCACACCGTGGACGGACTGCCCGCCGCCTACTCCGACCTCGTCCGCGCCGACCAGGACACCGTGGGGCTGCTGTACGAGACCGGCGACTTCGGCGCCTACGAGACGATCACCTTCCGGCGGGTGCCGGTGGCGGAGCTGACCTGAGCCGGTCGGAGCGGGGGCACGGTCGTAGAGTCGGGGCCATGACCTCTACCGACAGTGCTGCCACCGACCCCGCCCGGAAGGCCCCCGCCAAGGACCCCTGGGACCTGCCCGACGTCTCCGGACTCGTCGTCGGGGTGCTCGGCGGGACCGGACCGCAGGGCAAGGGCCTCGCCTACCGGCTCGCCAAGGCCGGGCAGAAGGTGATCATCGGCTCGCGGGCCGCCGACCGCGCGCGGGCCGCCGCCGAGGAGATCGGCCACGGCGTCGAGGGCGCCGACAACGCCGAGACCGCCCGCCGCAGCGACATCGTGATCGTCGCCGTGCCGTGGGACGGCCACGGCAGGACCCTGGAGTCCCTGCGCGGGGAACTGGCCGGCAAGCTCGTCGTCGACTGCGTCAACCCGCTCGGCTTCGACAAGAAGGGCGCCTACGCCCTCAAGCCCGAGGAGGGCAGCGCCGCCGAGCAGGCCGCCGCGCTGCTGCCGGACTCCCGGGTCACCGCCGCCTTCCACCACCTGTCGGCCGTGCTGCTCCAGGACCCGGAGATCGACGAGATCGACACCGACGTGATGGTGCTCGGCGAGGACCGGGCGGACGTGGAGATCGTCCAGGCGCTGGCCGGCCGGATCCCCGGCATGCGCGGCATCTTCGCGGGGCGGCTGCGCAACGCCCACCAGGTGGAGTCGCTGGTGGCGAACCTGATCTCCGTGAACCGCCGGTACAAGGCGCACGCGGGGCTCCGGGTCACGGACGTCTGAGCCGATGGGGGACACTGGACGGCACAGCAGTGCCCGAAGTGTCCCCCGACAGGAGTCGACCCCTATGCCCCGCCTCGCCCTCTACGCGCTGATCGTCTGCGTGCTGTCCGTGGCCGCCGCCGTCGTGTCCTTCACCCGGGGCAGCTTCCTGGGCATCGTGTGGGTGCTGCTGGCGGGCCTGTCGTCCAACATGTGCTGGTACTACCTCAAGCGCGCCAGGCAGCAGAAGTCCGTCGCGGGCTGAGCCATCAGGACGCGGCCGAGCAGAACTCGTTCGAGCCCTGCCAGAAGCGGTACAGCTCGTGACCGCAGTACGTCTCGAAGTCGCTGATCCCGAGCGACTTCAGGATCGCGTCGATCACGTCGAAGAACACGCCGTTCACCGCCGGCAGCCACAGCAGCGCGAACACGAACAGCAGGCCGAACGGCGCGAACGGCTCCACCTGGCGCCGGACGTTGTACGACAGCCAGGGCTCGATCACGCCGTAGCCGTCCAGACCGGGCACCGGCAGGAAGTTCAGCAGCGCGGCCGTCACCTGCAGCAGCGCGAGGAACGCCAGCGCGAAGCGGAAGTCGCTCGGCACGCCGTCCAGCGCGTCCAGCCAGAACGGGGCGGTGCACACGACGGCGAACAGCACGTTGGTCAGCGGGCCCGCCGCCGAGATCAGGCTGTGCTTCCAGCGCCCGCGGATCCGCCCGTGCTCGATGAACACCGCGCCGCCGGGCAGGCCGATCCCGCCCATGATCACGAAGATCACCGGCAGCACGATGCTGAGCAGCGCGTGCGTGTACTTCAGCGGGTTCAGGGTCAGATAGCCCTTCGCGCCGACCGAGATGTCGCCGCTGTGCAGGGCCGTGCGCGCGTGCGCGTACTCGTGCAGGCACAGCGAGACGATCCACGCCGCCGTCACGAACAGGAACACGGCGACCCCGGGCTGCTCGGCGAACCCGGTCCAGGTCGCCCACCCGGTGACCGCCGTCACGGCCAGGATCCCGACGAAGACGGGACTGATCCGCCGCTCACTGTGGCGGCTGGTGGCGGTGGTCATGGGACTCCCTGCACTCTCGAACACGCGATGGGACGGCCCGACGGTACCGGGCGCGGGAGGAAAACGTCTCGCGCGGGGCCGCCGGTTCCGGGGAGGGTGGGGCCATGGGGCTGCGGCAGGTGATCCGGAGAGACCGGCAGAGGACGTGCCGAGGCACCCCGCCGGCACCGTGCCGCACCCCCACCACGGTCACTCGTCGCCCCACGCCCCCGAGCCCCGACGGACCCACCCCCGCCCCACCGAACACCCCACTGCGCCGGGTGCGGGGTGCGGGGTGCTCCGCGGATTCGCCGAGGCCGCGCCGGGTGCCGGGTACCTTGCCGATTCGCCTCCGCCGTGCCGGGCGCCGGGTGCCCCGTCGGTCCGTCCTCGCCGTGCCGGGCGCCGGGTTCCGCGCGATTCACCTGTGCCGGGCCGGGGCCAGGTGCCGCCGACTTGCCGCGCCCTGCCGGGCTCGGACACCGGCTGGGGCCTCGTCGGCCCTGCCGGGTGCCGGGTACCTTGCCGATTCGCCTCCGCCGTGCCGGGTGCCTGGTGCCGCCGACTTGCCGCGCCCTGCCGGGCCCGGACCCCGGCCGGGGCCCGTCCCCCCTGCCGGGCGCCGGACGCCCCGTCGGTCCGTCCCCGCCCTGCCGGGCGCCGGACGCCCCGTCGGTCCGCCTTCGCCCTGCCGGGCGCCGGACGCCCCGTCGGTCCGCCTTCGCCCTGCCGGGCGCCGGACGCCCCGCCGACCGCACCGCCCTGCCGGGCGCCGGATGCCTCCCGCTCGACTGCCCCGCCGGCGTCGAACGCCCGCCCACTCGCCCGCCCCGCCCGGTGTCGGACGCTCCTCGGTCCGTGTCCGCCGCGCCGTGGGACCGTCGTGACCGCCCTTTCACCTCCGGAGACAATGGACCCCGTGCACTACCGCATCCTCGGCACCACGCAGGCGATCCGCACCGACGGCACGGTCGTACCGGTCGGTGGGGCGCGGCTGCGCGCGCTGCTGACCGTGCTCGCCCTGCGGGCGGGACGCACCGTGCCCGCCGGGATGCTCGTCGACGAGGTGTGGGGCGGTGACCCGCCCGCCGACGCGGCCGGCGCCCTCCAGGCGCTGATCGGGCGGCTGCGGCGGGCCCTCGGCGCGGACGCGGTGGTCTCCGCCGAGGGCGGGTACCGGCTCACGGCCGCGCCCGACGACATCGACCTGCACCGTTTCGAGCGGCTGGCCGGCGAAGGACTGCGGGCCCTGGCCGACGGCGACCCCGCCAAGGCCGCACTGGTCCTCGACGACGCCCTCGCCCTGTGGCGCGACCCCGCCCTCGCCGACCTCCCCGACCGCACCGCCGAGGCGGCCCGCCGGGAGGCCCGCCGGCTGGACGTGCTGCGCGCCCGCCACGGCGCCGCCCTCGCCCTCGGCCAGGCCGGACAGGCGCTGCCGGAACTGACCGCCCTGTGCGACAGCCACCCCCTGGACGAACCCCTCCAGGCGCTGCGCCTGCGCGCCCTGCGCGACGCGGGCCGCACCGCCGAGGCCCTCGCCGCCTACGACGACGTACGCCGCCTCCTCGCCGACCGGCTGGGCACCGACCCCGGCCCCGAACTGCGCGCCCTGCACGCTCAATTGCTGGCCGCCGACGCGGGCCCGGCCGCCCCCGCGGCGACACCCCCGGCGTCCCCGGAGCCCCCGGCCACCCCCGCCCCCGGCAACCTGCGCGCCCGGCTGACCTCCTTCATCGGCCGGGAGAGCGACATCGAGACCATCCGCGCGGATCTCGCGACGGCCCGTCTGGTCACCCTGCTCGGACCCGGCGGCGCCGGGAAGACCCGGCTGTCGCAGGAGGCCGCCGAGACCGTGCGGCACGCCATGCCCGGCGGGGTGTGGCTGGCCGAACTCGCCCCGGTCGACGACCCCGCCGCCGTACCGGAAGCCGTGCTCACCGCCGTCGGCGCCCGCGAGACCGTCCTGTACGGCGCGGGCGCCGAGGGCATCCGGGCCGCCGTCGCCGACCGGCTGGACGACCCCGTCGAACGCCTCGCCGAGCACTGCTCCCGCCCCGGCATGCTGCTCATCCTGGACAACTGCGAGCACGTCGCCGAAGCCGCCGCCCGGCTCACCGGGGAACTGCTGGAGCGCTGCCCCGGTCTGACCGTCCTCGCCACCAGCCGCGAACCCCTCGGCGTGCCGGGGGAGTTGCTGCGCCCGGTGGAGCCGCTGCCCGAGCCGGTCGCGCTGCGGCTGCTCGCCGAGCGGGGTGCCGCGGCCCGCCCCGGTTTCCGCGTCGAGGACGACCCCGAGGCCTGCGCGGAGATCTGCCGGCGCCTCGACGGCCTGCCCCTCGCCATCGAACTCGCCGCCGCCCGGCTGCGGATGCTCACCCCCCGCCAGATCGCCGACCGGCTCGACGACCGCTTCCGCCTCCTCACCTCCGGCAGCCGCACGCTCCTGCCCCGCCAGCAGACCCTCAGAGCCGTCGTCGACTGGTCGTGGGAGCTGCTCGACGAGGACGAACGCGACGTCCTGCGGCGCCTGTCGGTGTTCGCCGGCGGCTGCGACCTGTCCGCCGCCGAGGCCGTGTGCGGGCCCCTCGCGCTGGAGGCGCTCGGCTCGCTCGTCGACCGCTCCCTGGTCGTGGCCGCCCCGCCCGGCGACACCGCCGACGGCGAGATGCGCTACCGGTTGCTGGAGACCGTCGCCGAGTACGCCGCCGAACGGCTGGACGAGTCCGGGCAGCGCGCCGAGGCCGAACGCGCCCATCTGACGTACTTCCGCGAACTTGCCCGCACCACCGACCCGTTGCTGCGCGGCCCGGACCAGCTCGCGGCCATCCGCCGGCTGGAGCGGGAGTACGAGAATCTGCGTACCGCCCTGCGTCACGCCGTCGCCCTGCGCGACGAGCAGGAGGCGCTGTGCCTGGCCCTGTCCCTGGTCTGGTACTGGCAGATGCGCGACCTGCGCATCGAGGCCCGCAACTGGTGCCGCGAGGTCATGGCCCTCGGCCCCGACCCCTTCACCGAGCCCGTCCGCCGCGCCGCCCCCGTCTGGCAGCGCTGCACCGACAGCCCGCCCCCGATGACCGGAGAGGTCCTCTGGGAGGCCCGGCGCGGCGTCCACCTGGCCCACCTGGCCTGCATGGACACCGAACTGGACGCCTGGCAGAACCCGCGCGCCGAGCAGAAGCTGCGGACCATCTCGCTCACCTACGAGCCCGGCCTGCCGCAGACCTGCCGGCTGCCCGGCCTGCTCTGGTTCTTCGCCGTGATGCTGACCGGCGACATGGACCGGCTGCGCGTCATCATGGACGCCGCCATCCGCACCTGCCGGGAGACCCCGGGCCTGGACTGGGAGCTGGCCTCCGGGCTGCAGATGCGGGCCAACTTCCTCGCCAACCGCACCGACTGGGCCGGTGACGCCGGGCGCGACGCCGACGAGTCGCTGGAGATCTACCGCCGCCTCGGTGACGCCTGGGGCACCGCCGAGGCCTTCTCGGCCCGCGCCGAGGCGCACGAGCGGCAGGGGCACCACGCGCTGGCCGCCGCCGACTACAAGGCGGCCATCGCCCACGCCGAACTGCTCGGCGCCCGCGCCCAGGCGGCCGTCCTCACCGCCCGGCTGGGCAACGCGCTGCTGGAGTCGGGCGAGGAGGAGCGGGGCGAGCGGCTGCTGCGCGAGGTGATCGCCACGCACGAGAACACGCACAGCGAGGCCATGCCCGCCGCCCGTCTCTTCCTCGCCGGCCGGCTCGGCATGACCGGCCGCACCGCCGAGGCCCGCGAGCAACTGCGGCGGCTGCGCGAGGACTTCCGCATCGCCCACTTCATCGTCTTCGACGCGTTCATCCTCGGCGCCGAGGCCTGGCTGGACGCCCGGGACGGCCGGTACGAGGACTGCCTGGACCGCACCCGCAAGGCACTGGAGCGGGCGGGGGACCCGGTCTCCGAGGCGATCGCGCCCCACATGCCGGCGGTGTTCCTGACCGTCGGCGCCCGGGCCCTGGCCGTCCACGACGGGGGCCGTGGCGCCGCCGACGCGGCCCGCTGCCTCGGCGCCGCCGACGCCCTGCTGCCGCCCGGCCATGTCGCCCAGCGGCAGGAGCGCGAGACCCGCGAGGAGGCGGAGCGGCAGGCCCGGGCGCTGCTCGGCGACGCGGCGTACGAGAGCGCGTACGCGCAGGGCGGTGGCCTCTCGGTCGAGGAGGCCACCGCCCTGCTCTGACGGCCCACGGCCGCGCCCGGTCAGCTCTTCGTGCGGAACTTGTGGATCGCGACCGGCGCCATCACGGCCGTGATCGCCACCGACCAGCCGAGCGTCACCCACAGGTCGTGCGCGACCGGCCCGCCGATCATCAGCCCGCGCGCGGCGTCCGCCAGCGTGGACAGCGGGTTGTAGTCGGTGAACGCCTGCAGCCAGCCCGGCATCGACGTCGTCGGGGCGAAGATCGACGAGCCGAACTGCAGCGGGAACAGCACCAGGAAGCCCATCGCCTGCACGGACTGCGCGTTCTTCAGGATCACGCCCAGGGTGAGGAACACCCACATGATCGACGAGGCGAACGCCGTGGACAGGGCCACGGTCGCCAGCAGCCCCGGCCAGTTGGTGATCTCGAAGCCGACCACTACGGCGACGATCATCAGCACGGCCGTCGCGAACAGCATCCGCAGCAGCTCCACGGAGATCTTCGCGAACAGCACCGAGCCGCGCCCGATCGGCAGGGACCGGAAGCGGTCCATGACACCGGAGTTGAAGTCCTGGCTGAACCCGGTGCCGACGCCCTGGGACAGCGTCATGCTCATCATCGCGATCATGCCGGGGATCACGTACTGCACGTACCGCTCCTGCCCGCCGCCCAGCGCCTGCCCGATGGAGCCGCCGAAGACGAACACGAACAGCAGGGTGAAGATGACCGGCATCAGCAGCGCGTCGGCCATGGACTCGGGGTCCTTGCGGATCCACAGCAGGTTGCGGCGGATCAGCGCGCCGGTGTGGCGCAGATGGCCGCGCAGCGGGATACGGGCGTCGGCCCCGGTGTCGTCGAGGGTGACGGCGCTCATACGGCGGCCTCCTGAAGGTCTTCGGCGGGCACGGTGTCCTGCGGGGCACTGGCGCGGTGGCCGGTGAGGGACAGGAACACCTCGTCCAGGCTGGGCAGTTCGGTGGTGATGGAGGACAGCGTGATACCGCGCGCGGTGACCGCGCCGACCACGGCGGTCAGCTGCGCGTCGCTGAGGATCGGCACGAGGACGTCGCCCCGGTCGGTGTCCACGGTCGTGGTGGCCAGACCGGTGATCCCCAGGTCGTCCAGGGCCCCGGCCAGGGGCCGCAGCTGCACCGGATCGGCCGGGCGGATCCGCAGCGCCCGGCCGCCGACCTTCGCCTTCAGTTCCTCGATGGCGCCGCCGGCGATGACCTGGCCGCGGTCGACGACCGTCAGCTCGGAGGCGAGCTGCTCGGCCTCCTCCATGTACTGGGTGGTCAGCAGCACGGTGACCCCCTCGCCGACCATGCGCTTGACCTCGTCCCAGACCTCGTTGCGGGTGCGCGGGTCCAGGCCGGTGGTCGGCTCGTCGAGGAAGAGCACGGAGGGCCGCCCGATCATGGACGCGGCCAGGTCCAGCCGCCGCCGCATGCCGCCGGAGTACGTCCCCGCGTGCCGTTTGGCCGCCTCGGTGAGCGAGAAGCGCTCCAGCAGCTCGTCGGCCCGGTTGCGGGCGTCCTTGCGGGACAGGTCGAGCAGCCGCCCGATCATGTACAGGTTCTCCCAGCCGGACAGCTTCTCGTCCACGGAGGCGTACTGGCCCGTCAGGCCGATCACCCGCCGCAGCTGCCGGGGCTGCCGTACGACGTCGTGGCCGGCCACGGTGGCCCGGCCCGAGTCGGGGGCGAGCAGGGTGGACAGGATCCGTACCAGGGTGGTCTTGCCGGCCCCGTTCGGCCCGAGGACACCCATGACGGTGCCCTCCCGCACGTCCAGGTCGACCCCGTCCAGCGCCTTGGTCTCGCCGTAGTGCTTCACCAGCCCCCGCACGGTCACAGCGGCACCGCTGGTGTTGTCGTCGATTCGCGTCATGTCCCCGACGGTGCCAGGCCCCACCGACAAATCGCCGACAGACCGCCGACAGCCCCGTCCGGCAGACGCGACGGCAGCCCGTGGGGTCGACCCCCACGGGCTGCCGTACGTCCGGGAACCGTCAGCGGCGTACCGCCTCGGCCTCCCGCGGGACGTGGCCGGCCACGACCCGCTCGCGCCCGGCGACCGGAGCCCGGCGCCGGTCCACCACGGCGGCCAGCGACGCGACCCCCACGCCGAGGACGGCCAGGGCGGCGCCGGCCAGGGCCGGAGAGGTGGCCCCGAAGCCGGCGGCCAGGGCCAGGCCGCCGATCCAGGCGCCGCCGGCGTTGGCCAGGTTGAAGGCGGCCTGGTTGGCCGAGGAGGCCAGCGAGGGCGCCGAGGAGGCCTTCTCCATGACCATCAGCTGCAGCGGGGAGCCGGTGGCGAAGGCGGCCGTGCCCAGGAGCGTCACCGCCACGGCGGCGGTGACCTCCGTGCGCATCAGCAGCGGGAACAGGGCCAGGACCGCCACCAGCGACACCAGGCCGCCGAACAGCGTGCCCCGCAGGGAGCGGTCGGCCAGCCGGCCGCCCAGCAGGTTGCCCGCGGTCGCGCCGACACCGAACAGCGCCAGCAGCAGGGTCACGCTGGCGTCGGCGTAGCCGGCCGCGTCCGTGAGCATCGGGGTGATGTAGCTGTAGGCCGCGAACAGGGCGCCGAAGCCCGCGACGGTCGTGCCGAGCGCCAGCCAGACCGGGACGGAGCGCAGCGCGGCGAGTTCACCGCGCAGGCCCTGGGCGGTGGCGTGCTCGTGGTCGTGCGGGATGAGCAGGGCGAGCGCGGCGATCGCCGCCAGGCCGATGGCGCTGACGCCGAGGAAGGTGGCCCGCCATCCGAGGTGCTGGCCCATGAGGGTCGCGACCGGCACGCCCGCGACGTTCGCGACCGTCAGGCCGAGGAACATCAGGGAGACCGAGCGCGCCTTGCGTTCGGGGGCGACCAGGTTCGTGGCGACGACGGCGCCCACGCCGAAGAAGGCGCCGTGCGGCAGCCCGCTCAGGAAGCGGGCGGCCAGCAGCCAGCCGTTGTCGGGCGCGAGGGCCGACAGGGCGTTGCCCGCGACGAACAGCCCCATCAGCCCGATCAGGACCGTGCGGCGGGACATCCGGGCGGTGACCGCGGCCAGCAGCGGGGCGCCGACGACGACGCCGAGCGCGTACGCCGACACCAGGTGGCCGGCGTCGGGTATCGAGATGTTGAGGTCGTCCGCGACATCGGGCAGCAGCCCCATCATCACGAACTCGGTGGTGCCGATGCCGAAGGCACCCACGGCGAGGGCGAGCAGGGCCAGGGGCATGAAAAACCTCTCGAGACTTGCGTGAAGATCCGTACGTCATATGTTCAAGTACGGAACAAAGTCTCGCAGGCGCACTATTCCACGCGGTGAAGCCGAGGTTGCCGAATCGTGCCGATACGCCGCTGACCTGCGGTTCTCAGGAACCGGTTGTGGTGACCCTCACACGGGCGGCGACGGGCAGATGGTCGCTGCCGGTCTCCGGGAGGGTCCACGAACTCTGCGGCTCCAGGCCCCGGACCATGATCTGGTCGATGCGCGCCATCGGGAACGAGGCCGGCCAGCTGAACCCGAAGCCGCTGCCCACCGCGCCCTGCGTGGAGCGCATCTGGGAGGTGACGGCGTTCAGGGCGCGGTCGTTCATGGTGCCGTTCAGGTCGCCCAGCAGCACCACGTTCGCCAGCGGCTCGTGCGCGATGGCCTCGCCCAGGTAGTCGGCGCTGCGGTCGCGCTGCCTCGCCGTGAACCCGGCCTCCATCTTCACGCGCACCGACGGCAGATGGGCGACGTAGACCGCGACCTGCCCGGCCGGCGCGGTCACGGTGGCGCGCATCGCCCGCGTCCAGCCCATGTCCAGGTCGACGGCCCGGACGCCGCTGAGCGGGTACTTGCTCCACACGCCGACCGTGCCCTCCACGGCGTGGTAGCGGTACGTCGACGCCAGCGCCTTCTCGTACGTCGGCACCGCCGCCGGGGACAGCTCCTCCAGGGCCAGCACGTCCGCGCCGGAGGCGGCCACGTCACGGGCCGTGCCCGACGGGTCCCGGTTCTCGGCGTTGACGTTGTGCGTGACCACGGTGAGGTCGCCGCCGGCGACGGTCTTGTCGCTGAGCAGCCCACCGAACAGGTTGAACCACACCAGGGTCGGCGCGAGCACCGCGATCAGCGCGGTCGCCGATTTACGCACCAGGGCCAGCACGAGCAGCACCGGGACGAACAGCCCGAGCCAGGGCAGGAAGGTCTCGATGAGGCTGCCCAGGTTGCCGACGGCGTTGGGGATCTGCGCGTGCAGCAGCATGATCACGGCCAGCAGCACCGCGCACCCGGCCAGGACCACTCCGCGCCGCCAGATTCTCGGATCGCCCCGCCAGCCGCTCACCAGCCGGTCGAACAGGCGCCGAAGCCGGGTTCCGCGGTGCTCGGGCCCCGAGCCGCCGTTGTCCGTCTCCGTCATGTACGCCTGCTGCGCCATACCGTCGCCTCACTACCTGCCGTGCACACCATCGCCCCCCGCGTCCTTACGACCCTAGGGGATGATCCGTTCCGTTCCCGCCGTCCCGCGACGGCCGTACGGGGGCGAGGACGTTCGAGCCCGTCCGGCGAGTTCCGGTCACGGCCCCCGAAAGCGCGCTCTGTGACGAAACGCGCACACGGGGGCCGCGGCTAGGCGGAACCGACGGGCGGTGAGCCGGCCGGCCGCAGGCCTTCCAGCAGGGTGTCGACCACCTGTTCGGCGAGGCCCTCCGGCAGGTCGGCGTCCGGGTGCAGCACGGAACGCACCAGCAGCGGGCCCACGAACAGGTCGCTGAGCAACTCCAGGTCGACGTCCGTGCGCAGCTCGCCGTTCTCCTGGCCCCGGCGCAGGATGTCCAGGCCCAGGCGGCGGCGCGGTTCGACGACGATGGCGTGATACGCCGCCCAGATCTTCGGGCTGCTCTTCATCTGGGCGTGCACGCTGTGCAGGATCGCCGACGAGCGCTTGGCGAGCCCGCGCCGGCGCATCTGCTCCAGCAGCACCACCAGGTCGTCGCGCATGGACGTCCCCGGCAGCGGCGGGTCGGCGGGCTCGGCGGCGCGCACGACGTCGACGAAGAGCTCCTCCTTGCCGCTCCAGCGGCGGTAGATGGTGGCCTTGCCCACCCCGGCGGTCCGGGCCACGCGCTCGATGGACACCTCCGCCAGCGGCACGCCCTCCTCCAGGAGCCTCATCACGCCCTCGATGATGGCGCGCTCGACGGCCTCGCTTCTGGGGCGGCCCCTCGGGGGGCCGTCGTGCCGGGGCTGCCGTTCGGCGAGGCTCACGTCGCTGCGTCCTTTCTGACCGGGAGGGGCCCGGGGCGGACCGGTGCGGATCCGGCCGACCGGGGGCGACCGGGGCGGACCGGTGCGGACCGGGGTGTGGACCGATTGTCGCAGCAGGTCTACGACCGGGCGTCCGACAACTCCCGCTCCTCCTCCCGCTGAGCGGCCGGCTGCCTGCCGGGCAGGAACAGGGCCACCACGACCGCGCCCACCAGTGCGACGCCCGCGCCCCACAGGGCGGTGACGTGCATGGCGTGCAGGAAGGCGTCGTGGGCGGGGGCGATCAGGGCATCGCCCCGCGGACCCAGCTTCGCGGCGACGCCCAGGGTCGCCTCGATGGACTCGCCGGCGGTGTGCCGCAGGGCGGGCGGCAGCGCGCCCAGCCTGTCCTCGATGCCCGTGCGGTACGCCGTCGACAGGACCGAGCCGAGGACGGCGATGCCGAGGGCGCCGCCGACCTGCCGGAAGGTGTTGCTGAGCGCGGAGGCCGAGCCGGCCTTCTCGCGGGGCAGGGCCTGCATGATGACGACGCTGACGGGCGTCATGATGTGCGCCATGCCGGTGCCCATGAGGAAGAAGACGACCTCCAGGACCCAGATCGGGGTGTCGGCGTCCAGGGTGGCGAAGGCGGCCAGCATCGCGGCGATGACCAGCAGGCCCGCGGTCGTGGTGGCCCTGTTGCCGAACCGGTCGACCAGCAGCCGGGCGCGCGGCGCGAAGATCATCTGGGCGGCGGCCAGCGGCAGCATCAGCAGACCGGTCTGCAGCGGCGAGTAGCCGCGCACGCTCTGCGTGTAGAAGACGGAGAAGAAGGTCACGCCCATCAGCGCGAAGAACACCAGCGCGATGGCGGCGATGGCGGCCGAGAAGACCTTGTTCTTGAAGTACGTGACGTCGATGGACGGATGGGCGCTGCGCTTCTCGAACACCACGAAGGCGACGAGCACGGTGAGCCCCGCGCCGATCGTCGTCAGCACGGCGGGATCGGTGAAGTCGGCGAGCTGGCCGCCCTTGATGATGCCGTAGACGAGCAGGACCAGGCCGACGACCGACAGGATCACGCCGACCGGGTCGAGCCGGCCCGGCCTCGGGTCGCGGGAGTCGGGGACCAGCCACAGCATCAGGGCGAGCGCGAGCAGCACGATCGGCACGTTGATGAGGAAGACCGACCCCCACCAGAAGTGGTCGAGCAGCACGCCGCCGGTGATCGGGCCGATGGCGATGGCGAGGCCGACGCCGCCCGCCCAGATGCCGATGGCCTTGGGCTGCTCCTCGCGTTCGAAGACGTTCATCAGCACGGCGAGGGTGGCGGGCATGACGAACGCGGCCCCCAGGCCCATCACGGCACGGAAGGTGATGAGTTCGCCGGGCGAGCCGGAGAACGCGGCGAACGCCGAGCCGATGCCGAACACGGTGAGTCCGCCGAGCAGCACCTTCTTGCGGCCGAGCCGGTCGCCGAGCAGCCCGGCGGTGAACAGCAGGCCGGCGAAGACCAGGGTGTAGGCGTTGATCGCCCACTCCAGCTCGCTCTGGGTGGCGCCCAGGCCGGTCGGGGCCGGGGTGGAGATGGTCTTGATGGCGACGTTCAGGATCGAGTTGTCCAGGACGACGATCAGCAGGCTCAGCATCAGCACGCCGAGGATCGCCCAGCGGCGCCGGTGCACCGCTTCCGGTATGCGGCGGCCGGTGGGGGCGGCGCCGTCGGCAGGTGTGGTCATGCCGTCGAGCCTAGGCCCATTCCGATACGAGACCGTCTCGTATTGGAATACTTTTACCGAGCTCTTACGGACGGGCGGGCCGCGACGGCCGCAGCGGAACTCACAGGGGCTCCCCTGGTCCTCCTCGGCGCGAGGTGCCACCATGGACGTGGTCCGGGGACGCCGTCAGGGCGCCTCGAGATGACGTGTTAGGAGCCGTGCCATGACGCAGCTTCCGGCTGCCCAGAACGCACCGAAGCCCTCCGACGGCGGCAAGACGCTGTACGGGGGCAAGGGCACCCGCCGCATCACCGTCCGCGACATCGCCGCCGCCAAGGAGCGCGGCGAGAAGTGGCCCATGCTCACCGCCTACGACGCGATGACCGCGTCCGTCTTCGACGAGGCCGGCATCCCGGTGATGCTCGTCGGCGACTCGGCGGGCAACTGCCACCTGGGGTACGAGACCACCGTGCCCGTCACCCTCGACGAGATGACCATGCTGTCGGCGGCGGTCGTACGGGGCACCTCGCGCGCCCTGATCGTCGGCGACCTGCCCTTCGGCTCCTACCAGGAGGGTCCGGTGCAGGCGCTGCGCTCGGCGACCCGGCTGGTGAAGGAGGCCGGTGTGCAGGCCGTGAAGCTGGAGGGCGGCGAGCGCTCGCACGAGCAGATCCGGCTGCTCGTCGAATCGGGCATCCCGGTGATGGCCCACATCGGGCTGACCCCGCAGTCCGTCAACGCGATGGGCTACCGCGTGCAGGGCCGGGGCGAGGAGGCGGCCCAGCAACTGCTGCGGGACGCCAAGGCCGTGCAGGACGCGGGCGCGTTCGCCGTGGTCCTGGAGCTGGTGCCCGCCGAGCTCGCGGCCGAGGTGACGCGGGTGCTGCACATCCCGACCGTGGGGATCGGGGCGGGTGCGCAGACGGACGCGCAGGTGCTGGTGTGGACCGACATGCTGGGTCTGACCGGCGGGCGTGTGCCGAAGTTCGTGAAGCAGTACGCGAACCTGCGCGAGGTCATGGGGAACGCGGCGAGGGCCTTCGCCGAGGACGTGGTCGGCGGAACGTTCCCCCAGGAGGAGCACTCCGTCCACTGAGCCACCGCGGTAGCACGCAGCCCCGCCGGTCTTCCCCCGCCGGCGGGGCTGTTCCGTTGTGCGCGGGAGCGGCCCCCTACTCCGGCTGCGTCGCGATCTGGATCAGGTTGCCGCAGGTGTCGTCGAAGACCGCGGTGGTGACGGGGCCCATCTCCAGGGGCTCCTGGGTGAAGCGGACACCGAGGGCGCGCAGGCGCTCGTACTCGGCGTGCACGTCGGCGACGGCGAACTGGGCGAGCGGGATGCCGTCGGCGATCAGGGCGTCGCGGTAGGGCTTGACGGCGGGGTGGCCGGCGGGCTCCAGCAGCAGTTCCGTGCCGCCCGGCTCCTGCGGGGAGACCACGGTCAGCCACCGGTGCTGCTCGCCGACCGGGACGTCGTGCTTCTTCACGAAGCCGAGGACCTCGGTGTAGAAATGCAGGGCCTTGGCCTGGTCGTCGACGAAGACGCTGGTCAGGTGGATCTTCATGGGGTGCTCTCTTCCGGCCGGGAGGGATCGGGCGCCGGCCACCGCTCGGTGATGTGCCGCAGCGGGGCCGTGTTCAGATCGTGGAACTTGTAGCGGCCCTCCCGCCGGGTCTCGACGAGCCCGGCGGCCTCCAGCACCGCGAGGTGCTGGGAGACCGCCTGGCGCGAGATGCCGAGCCGGTGCCTCATGCTCAGCCGCGAGCAGATCTCGAACAGGGTCTGTCCGGACTTCTCCGCGAGCTCGTCGAGGATGGTGCGACGGGTGGGGTCGGCCAAGGCTCTGAAAAGGTCGTCGGCCATGACCCCAGGATAGGCAAGTGGTCACTTGCCTATCAAGTCCCCTCGCCCCCGCGCGTCAGACCGACTCGCGCCACCCGTTCGTGATCGGCAGTCGCCGGTCCTTGCCGAAGCCCTTCGCGGAGATCTTCGTCCCCGGCGGGTACTGCCGACGCTTGTACTCGGCCGTGTCGACCATGCGCAGGGTCTTCACGACCAGCTCGCGGTCGAAGCCGGCCGCGACGATCTCGTCCGCGCCGCGGTCCCGGTCGACGTACAGCTCCAGGATCGCGTCCAGCACCGGGTAGTCGGGCAGCGAGTCGGTGTCGACCTGGCCCGGGCGCAGCTCCGCGCTCGGCGGCTTGGTGAGGGAGTTCTCCGGGATCGGCGGGGTCTGGCCGCGCTCCCGGGCCGCCCGGTTGCGCCACTCGGCCAGCCGGAAGACCGACGTCTTGTACACGTCCTTGATGGGGCCGTACGCGCCGACGGAGTCGCCGTAGAGCGTGGAGTAGCCGACCGCCAGCTCCGACTTGTTGCCGGGGGCCAGGACGATGTGGCCCTCCTGGTTGGAGATCGCCATCAGCAGCGTGCCGCGCAGGCGCGACTGGAGGTTCTCCTCCGCCAGGTCCGTCAGGCCCAGCGAGCCCATGTAGGCGTCGAACATCGGCTCGATGGGGACCGTGCGGTAGTTCAGGCCCGTGCGGCGGGCCAGCTCGGCCGCGTCGTCCTTGGAGTGGTCCGAGGAGTACTTCGACGGCATGGACACGCCGTACACGTTCCGCGCGCCCACCGCGTCGCAGGCGATCGCCGCGACCAGGGCCGAGTCGATGCCGCCCGACAGGCCGATCAGCACCGACGAGAAACCGTTCTTCTCGACGTACGCCCGCAGGCCCACGACCAGCGCCGAGTAGACCTCCTCGTCGTCGTCCAGCCGGTCCGCGTAGCCGCCCGTCAGCTCCGGCTCGTACGCGGGCAGCGGCTCCTCGGACAGCACCACGCGCTCGATGCGCAGGCCGTCGTCGACCACGCCCTCCGGGGCGTCCGCGGCCGCCGCCGGCAGGTCCAGGTCCAGGACCACACAGCCCTCGGAGAACTGCGGCGCGCGGGCCACGACCTCGCCGTCCTTGTCGACGACGATCGAGTCGCCGTCGAAGACCAGCTCGTCCTGGCCGCCCATCATGGCCAGGTACGCCGTGGTGCAGCCGGCCTCCTGGGCCCGCTTGCGCACCAGCTCCAGGCGCGTGTCGTCCTTGTTGCGCTCGTAGGGGGAGGCGTTGATGGACACCAGCAGGCCCGCCTTCGCCGACCGGGCGGCGGGGACGCGGCCGCCGTCCTGCCACAGGTCCTCGCAGATGGCCAGGGCGACGTCCACGCCGTGCACCCGCAGCACCGGCATGCTGTCGCCGGGCACGAAGTAGCGGAACTCGTCGAAGACGCCGTAGTTCGGCAGGTGGTGCTTGGCGTAGGTCAGGACCACCTCGCCGCCGTGGAGCACCGCCCCCGCGTTGCGCGGCGCGCCGGCCGGCTGGCCGTACTTCGGCTGGGCGGTCTCGCTGCGGTCGAGATAGCCCACGATCACCGGCAGCCGGCCGAGTCCCTCCTCGGCCAGCCGGGCGGCGAGCGAGCGCAGCGCGGCCCGGGAGGCCTCCACGAAGGAGGATCTGAGGGCCAGGTCCTCGACGGGGTACCCGGTCAGCGCCATCTCCGGGAACGCCACGAGATGCGCTCCCTGCTCGGCGGAGTGCCGGGTCCAGCGGACGATCGACTCCGCGTTCGCGGCGAGGTCGCCGACGCGCGCGTCGATCTGGTTCAGGGCGAGACGTAGTTGAGGCACGTGGCCAGTGTAATCGTCAGAGCGACGCAATGGGGTGGTGTGGGTCATCCCACACCACCCCGTGTGCCGCCGTGCGGTCGTCAGCGCCGGTACGACTCGACGTAACCGGTCCCGGGCGAGCCCACGCCGGTGACGTCGTCGTAGCCCCTGACCGCCTTCAGCGAGCTGTCCCTGCCCAGGCTGCGCACGGACGTGGCCAGGCCGTCGGTGGCGTCGTAGCCGTTGACGAAGTCGACCCGGGCCACCGCCAGTGCCTTGCCCGTCGGGTCGTCGGTGACGTCGTGGTAGACCTTCGAGCCGTACTTCGCGTAGATCACCGGATTGGCGAAGCCGATCGCCCTGCCGCCGCGGGCCTGTTGGGCCAGCGCCTGGACGGCGGCGATGGTCGGCGCGGCGAGCGAGGTGCCGCCGATGCGGTACTCGCCGTACGCCTGCTTCCTCCCGTCGGGCAGGGTCTGCGTCTGCCCGACCAGGAAGCCGGTGTTCGGGTCGGCGATCGCGGCGATGTCCGGCACCACCCGGTTGCCGTCGGCGCCGTGGGCCCCGGCCAGCGCGTCCGGTACCACGCCCCGCTGGTAGGAGGGCTCGGCGACCGTCCGGCTGGTGCCGCCGCCCGCGCCGGAGGTGAAGGCGCCCGGGAAGTCCGTCCAGCTCGTGCCGTCGGCCGACAGGTTCGCCTTCTCGGTGCCCCAGCCGGTCTCCCAGAGGTAGGTGTCCCCCTTGCCGACGGCCAGCGAGGTGCCGCCGACGGCGGTGACCCACGCCGAGTTCGCCGGGGAGTCGACCTGCTTCGTGCCGGAGGCCGCGACCTCGTCGCCGTCGTCGCCGGAGGAGAAGTAGAAACCGATGCCCTCGACCGCGCCGAGCTGGAAGACCTGGTCGTAGGCGGCCGCCAGGTCCGGGGTCTGCGCCGACTCCACCTCGCCCCAGGAGTTGGAGACGATGTCCGCCAGGTGGTGGTCGACGACCTTGCCGAGCGCGTCGAGCAGGTCGCCGTCGGTGCAGGAGGTGGCGCCCACGTACGTCACGTCCGCGGCCGGGGCGACCGCGTGCACGGCCTCCACGTCCAGGGTCTCCTCGCCGTACCAGCCGGACGCCGAGCAGTCCTCGGTGCCGGTGTACTGCGCCGGCAGCACCTGGTGCAGCTGGCCCGTCCGCCACGTGGCGTCGCCGTGGCGCCCGGCGTAGGTGGCGGCGTCGTAGGCGATCGTCGGCGAGGCGTAGGCGTCCGTGACGGCGACCCGGACGCCCTTGCCGGTGCGGCTGCCCGCGCCGTAGGCGGCCCGCAGCTGCCTGCCCGTGTAGCCCCTGACCGCGTACGGGACCTTCGTGCCGTACGCGTCCGGCAGGGTGCTCGCGGTGTTCGAGCCGTAGTACGAGGAGAACGGGCCGGCGTTGCGGAACACGGTGTCGGGCGGAGGCAGCCGGTCGTCGTGGCCGACCCGGTGCGGCGCGGTGTCCAGGCCGGTCACGGTCAGGACGGCGCCGGCCAGGCCCCGCGGCACGGAGGCGGTGCCCGCCGGGGCGCGGTAGGTGCGGTCGCCCTTGGCGAAGTCGTGCAGCTGCGTGCCGAAGGCCCGCTCGGCGGCGGCCACGTCACCGGTGACCGAGACGTGGTGCCGGGTGACACCGGTGACCCGCAGACCGGCGCCCGTCAGCCAGGCCTTGACGGCCGCCACCTGCGCCTTCGTGGCGCCGAAGCGGGCCTGCGCCTGCTGCGCCGTCAGATACGCGCCGTACGAGGACGAGTGCGGGTCGGAGACGGCCCGCGCGTAGGCGGCGAGACCGGCGGAGTCCTTGCCGCGGAGGTAGACCCGGGCCGAGACCGCGGATCCGTCCGGGGCGGCGCCCCGGTCGGCGCGGGCCGTGGCCCACGCGGGCCTGGTGCCGGCGAGCGGGTCGCGGAGCGGATGGCCGGCGGCGTGCGCCGCGGGTATGCCGAGCGCCAGCGCACCGGCGAGCAGCGGCAGTGTCGCCGCCCTGCTCAGCCCGGCGCGCACCGTGGCGCGCTTGGATCTCATGGAACCCCCTGTGCGGTTCGTCGCGAGTGATCACTCGCCGCTCGCCACTCTCGCGATGAACCGTTCATGCGGGGGGAATGCGCACCCCAAGAAGCGCCCTCGGGAGGCCAAGAGGAGCCCAAGGGGCGTCCGCACAGGGCGATATGGGGCTTACGCCCTAGGAACGGGGCTCGGCGCCGCGCGCCTTGAGCAGGTCCGCCATGAGATCGATCTCCGACTGCTGCGCGTCCACCATGCCCTGCGCCAGCCGCCTCTCCACCCCGACCGCGCACTTGTCCACACAGCCCTCGGCCATGTGGATGCCGCCCTTGTGATGGTCCGTCATCAGCTGCAGGTAGAAGATCTCGGCCTGCTCGCCGCTGAGCCGGCCGAGCTTGCGCATCTCGGTGTTGGTCGCCATGCCCGGCATCAGCGCGCCGTCCTTGCCGGAGGCCATGCCGCCCATGTCCATCCAGGTCATCGGCGGCTCGGAGGACACCTTGGGCAGGCCCCACAGATCGAGCCAGCCCAGCAGCATGCCGCGCTGGTTGGCCTGTGTCTGCGCGATGTCGTAGGCGAGCCGGCGCACCTCCTCGTCCTCGGTGCGGTCGCGCACGATGTACGACATCTCCACGGCCTGCTGGTGGTGCACCGCCATGTCGCGCGCGAACCCGGCGTCGGCGGACTCGGCGGAGGGGGTCGTGCTCCCGCCGTCGTCCCCGGCGACGGCGTAGGTGATCGCCCCGGCCGCGACGAGCGCCGTCGCCGCGGCCCCGGCGATCAGACCGGCCTGCCTCACTGCGACAGCCCGTTGGTGCAGGCGGCACCCGGCTCGGGGGTCTGCTCGCCCTGGACGAACTTCTCGAAGAACTTGTCGACGTTCGGGTCATCCGCGCCCGTCACCGTGCGCTGGTGACCCCACGCCGAGAGCATGATCGGGTCCTTCTGGTCGTCCATCGGGCTCATCAGCGTGTACGGCGTCTTCTTCACCTTCGCCGCGAGCGCGTCCACGTCGGCCTTCTTCGCGGCGGCGTTGTACGTCACCCACACCGCGCCGTGCTCCAGCGAGTGCACGGCGTTGGTGTTGTTGATCTCCTTGGTGTAGACGTCGCCGTTGCAGTTCATCCACACCTGATTGTGGTCGCCGCCGACCGGCGGCTCGGTGGCGTACTTCACCGCCTTGGTGACGTGGTTGCGGGAGAGCTTGCCCTCCCAGGTCTTCACGCCGTCCTTGCCGGTGACGAACTTGCCCTTGCCCGAGGAGTCGCTCGCCGCGGTGCCGCTGCCGCCGTCCGACTGGGACCGCACGAGCACGACGCCACCGGCCACCAGGCCGCCGACGATCACGACGCTGGCCGCGATGGTGAGGATCCGGTTGCGGCGGTCACGGGCCTGCTCGGCACGCCGCATCTCCTCTATTCGCGCCTTGCGTGCCGTGTTGCTCTTCTTGGCGGAGCCCATGAGGTGTCCTTCGGGGGAAAAGTGGGACGGTCGGGTGGCCTGATCGTAATGGGGGAGGCGGGGCCC
The DNA here is from genome assembly GCF_044540565.1 of Streptomyces sp. NPDC085931. Taxonomy (NCBI): domain Bacteria; kingdom Bacillati; phylum Actinomycetota; class Actinomycetes; order Kitasatosporales; family Streptomycetaceae; genus Streptomyces; species Streptomyces sp. NPDC085931. The sequence goes on along the minus strand of NZ_JBITSK010000010.1, from coordinate 97,708 downwards.
CTCGTAGAGCGGCCGCGGGAAAGGGCCGAATCGATACGGCAACGACAGCTGCCCGACAGCTCCGGCCGGCCGGGCCCCGGATCATTTGAACCGCCCGTACCTGTTTACCTACGCTGCCCGCATGCGGCTGCTGCGCTCCACCGACCTCGCCCTGCGGGTCCTCATGCGGCTCGCCGTCGCCGGCGAGTCGAGTCCGACGACCCGGGAGGTCGCCGACGGCATGGGCGTGCCGTACACCCACCTGGCGAAGGTCGTCGCCGAGCTGCAGCACAGCGGGCTGCTGACGGCCCGCCGCGGCCGCGGCGGCGGACTCGCCCTCACCGAGCGGGGCCGCACGGCGTCGGTGGGCGCCGTGGTCCGTGCCTTCGAGGGCGAGGGCGACGTCGTCGACTGCGAGGGCCCGACCCCCTGCCCCCTGAACTCCGCCTGCCGCCTGCGCGGCGCCCTGCGCCGGGCCCAGGAGGCGTTCTTCGCCTCCCTGGACCCGCTCACCGTGGCGGACATCGCGGCGGAGCCGACCGGGGCCCTGCTGCTGGGGATCTCCCGGCCGGACCGTCCCGAGGAGCGGCGGCCCTAGACCGTTGCCGACGGATGAGCGGCCGCCCGGCGTGCGGCCGCCCGGCGTGCGGCCGCCCCATGTGCGGCCGCCCCATGTGCGGCCGCCCCGCGTGCGGTCCGTCCTGCGTGTGGTCCGCGTGCGGTCGGTCCCGCGTGCGGTCAGCCCTGTCCGGCCAGCCACAGGTCCGGGCCGAAGACCTCGTAGTGGATGTCGGCCGGTGCCACGCCCTTGGCCAGCAGCTGGGTGCGCACGGCCCGCATGAACGGCAGCGGGCCGCACAGGTACGCGCGCGTGCCCGGGGCGACCGGGACCTCGGTGAGGTCGACCAGGCCGGTACGGGCGCCGGCCGGGGCGTCCTGCTCGTACCAGAGGTGCAGGGCCGCCCCCGGCAGCTTGCCCGCCCAGGACTCGTGGTCGGCGCGCAGGGCGTGGGTGGCGGGCGAGCGGTCGCCGTGGACGACGGTGACCGGGGCGCGGTGGCCCGAGCCGGCGAGGTGGGCCAGCATCGCGGTGATCGGCGTGACGCCGATGCCCGCAGAGGCCAGCAGCAGGGGGGTGTCGGGGCCGGCGTCCAGGACCAGGTCGCCGAAGGCCTCGGACAGCTCCAGGACGTCGCCTTCGCGCACGCGCGCGTGCAGGTGATGGGAGACCTCGCCGTCGGGGGCGCCGTCGCCGTGCACGCGCTTCACGCTGATCTGCCGCAGGTCCCCTCCCGGCGCCCCGGAGAGGCTGTACTGCCGTATCTGCCGGGCGCCGTCCGGCAGGGCGACGCGGACGGAGACGTACTGGCCGGCGGCGAAGTCCCGCACGGGGCCGCCGTCGGCGGGCCGCAGCCGGAACGTCACCACGTCCGGGGTCTCGACGACCCGCTCGACGACCTCCCACGGCCGCCAGGCGACCGGGCCGCGCTCCTCGTGCAGCCGCCGCTCCACGGCGATCAGGGCGTTCGCCATCAGCCAGTAGACCTCGTCCCAGGCGGCGGCGACCTCGGGGGTGACGGCCTCGCCGAGCACGTCCGCGATGGCGGCGAACAGGTGCTCGTGGACGATGCCGTACTGCTCGGGGGCGACGCCGAGGGAGGCGTGTTTGTGGGCGATGCGCCGCAGCATCGCGTCCGGCCGCTGCTCCGGATGGTCCAGCAGGTGCGCGGCGAAGGCGGCGATGGAGCCCGCGAGCGCCTGCCGCTGGGTGCCGGCGGCCTGGTTGCCCCGGTTGAACAGGTCGCGCAGCAACGCCGGGTGGGCTGCGAACAGACCGGCGTAGAAGCGCTCGGTGATCGTCTCCAGGGCCGCGCCGACGGCGGGCAGGGTGGCGCGGACGGTGGTGGCGGACTGCTCGGACAGCATCGGGCCTCCTCACAACTCGACTGCGCGCACGCTAATTAAAGTTGCATTTGAGATGCAAATTAAGGCCCGGGGGAGCGAAACGGACCGGCCGTTACGGATGTCGGTACGAGCAGGCACTATGGGCTCAGGAGCAGTCCACCCGCGGTACGCGGATCGTCCGGTCCCCGCCGGTCGGGCGATCATGGTCCGCAACGCGTACGAAACGGTCGTGTGGTGGGATGCTCAGGTGCCCGACCGCCTCCCGTGGTACGGAAGACAGGCGGCCTGACCAGCAAGGATGGGGAAGCGGAAGATGGACAAGCAGCAGGAGTTCGTGCTCCGGACGTTGGAGGAGCGCGACATCCGGTTCGTACGCCTGTGGTTCACGGACGTGCTGGGCTTCCTCAAGTCCGTCGCCGTGGCCCCGGCCGAACTGGAACAGGCCTTCGACGAGGGCATCGGCTTCGACGGCTCCGCGATCGAGGGCTTCGCCCGGGTCTACGAGTCCGACATGATCGCCAAGCCGGACCCGTCGACCTTCCAGATCCTGCCCTGGCGCGCCGAGGCCCCGGGCACGGCGCGCATGTTCTGCGACATCCTCATGCCGGACGGCTCCCCGTCCTTCGCCGACCCGCGCTACGTGCTCAAGCGCGCCCTGGCCCGCGCCTCCGACCTGGGCTTCACGTTCTACACCCACCCGGAGATCGAGTTCTTCCTGCTCAAGGACCGCCCCCTGGACGGCTCCCGCCCCACCCCGGCCGACAACTCCGGCTACTTCGACCACACCCCGACCAACGTCGGCATGGACTTCCGCCGCCAGGCCATCACGATGCTGGAGTCGATGGGCATCTCGGTCGAGTTCTCCCACCACGAGGGCGCGCCCGGCCAGCAGGAGATCGACCTCCGCTACGCCGACGCGCTCTCCACGGCCGACAACGTCATGACGTTCCGCCTGGTCATGAAGCAGGTGGCGCTGGAGCAGGGCGTGCACGCCACGTTCATGCCGAAGCCGTTCTCCGAGCACCCGGGCTCCGGCATGCACACCCACCTCTCCCTCTTCGAGGGCGACCGCAACGCGTTCTACGAGTCGGGCTCGGAGTACCAGCTGTCCAAGGTGGGCCGCTCCTTCATCGCGGGCCTGCTGCGGCACGCGGCGGAGGTCTCCGCGGTCACCAACCAGTGGGTCAACTCCTACAAGCGCATCTGGGGCGGCGCGGAGCGCACGGCGGGCGCGGGCGGCGAGGCGCCGTCGTACATCTGCTGGGGCCACAACAACCGCTCGGCGCTGGTCCGGGTCCCGATGTACAAGCCCGGCAAGACGGGCTCGGCCCGGGTCGAGGTCCGCTCCCTGGACTCCGGCGCGAACCCCTACCTCGCCTACGCCGTCCTGCTCGCCGCGGGCCTCAAGGGCATCGAGGAGGGCTACGAGCTCCCGCCGGGCGCCGAGGACGACGTCTGGGCCCTGTCCGACGCGGAGCGCCGCGCGATGGGCATCGAGCCGCTCCCGCAGAACCTGGGCGAGGCCCTGACCCTGATGGAACGCAGCGACCTGGTCGCCGAGACCCTCGGCGAGCACGTCTTCGACTTCTTCCTGCGCAACAAGCGCCAGGAGTGGGAGGAGTACCGCTCGGAGGTCACCGCCTTCGAGCTGCGGAAGAACCTTCCGGCGCTGTAGGGGCGGGCAGGGGTGGTCGCGGTACGCATGGCGGCGGCGGTGCTGGGCACATGGGCCGCCCTGATCGCGCTTCTCCTCGCGCCGTCGCCCCTGCCGGAGCGGTGGCGGCACTACGTCTACTCTCCGGCGAGCGTGGGCCTGTGGCTGCTCGCCGTGCTCGTCGCGCCCGTCGTGGTGTGCGTCGTCAAGTGGCCCTGGATCAGGTCGGGCGGCCGGTGAGGACCGACGTGCTCTCCGGCCCGGTGGAGGCCGGCCGGGGAGCGTCGGCCTCCGCTCACAGTGATGCCGTCTGCGGCACCGCCTCCCAGACGAAGCCGTCCGGGTCCGTGAACGCCCCCGCGTCGCCGCCGATGACGAGGCGGTGGGAGCCCGTGCCGTCGGGGGAGACGCCGGCGACCTTCGCCAGGCCGCGGCGCTTGTACAGCGACAGCTTCACGGGGCCCGGCCCGGTCTCGAACTCGACGTACTTGCCGCCGAAGCTCTTGGCCACGGCCAGGCCGTGCTCGACGTAGAACCGCTTGGTGGCCCTCACGTCCTCGACGCCGAGCAGCAGCACGATCTCGTCGAACTCCGGCCCGGCCGGGCCGGAGTCCTTCTTCGACGACGAGGCGAGCTGCCAGATCGTGCCGTCCGGGGCCCGCACCACGCCGCCGTAGCCCCACAGGGACCTGGCGGCGGGCTTGAGCACCGTGGCACCGGCCGCCACGGCCGCGTCGACGAGGGCGTCGACGTTGCCAGGCTGGGAGGTCACCAGGGACAGCGTGAAGCCGCGGAAACCGGTCGACGGCGCCTGCGAGGCCCGCAGGCGCACCTGCCCGCCCAGGCCGAAGGCGATGCCGTAGAAGCGTTCGGCGGCGGCCGGATCGTCCACTTCGAGGATGACGCATGCGAGGGAGGTCATGCCTTCGACGCTAGCCGCGCCCCGGGCTTCCGGCTTCTCGATTCCTGACCGGTCCGATCGCCCCCACCGCGGCCGGTCAGGCCTCCCGCTGCCGCGGCCGGTCAGGTCTCCCCCCACCGCGGCCGGTCAGGCCTCCCGCTGCCGCTTCTGGTTCGCCAGCAGCTGGTGCAGCGGTTCCGTCGCCCGCCTGCGGTACTCCTGCACCGCCCAGCCGTTGCCGTCCGGGTCCCGGAAGTGCATGAAGGTGGCGCCGTCGTCCGGGGCGTACCGGACCGGCTCCGAGATGTCCAGGCCGCGGGCGACGAACTCGGCGTGCGCCGCCTCGATGTCGGCCACGCACAGCTGCAGACCCTGGTAGGACCCGGGGGCCGGGGTGGGGCCCGGGGTCATCTCCCACAGCGAGTCGCCGAGGGCGATCGAACAGCCGGAACCCGGCGGGGTCAGCTGGACGATCCGCATCCCGGGCATGACCTCCTGGTCGATGTCCACGTGGAAGCCGACCCTGTCCCGGTAGAAGTCCCGGGCCCGGTCGATGTCGGTCACGGGCAGCGGGATGACTTCGAGGGTGATGTCCACGGCGTGACTCCTTCGTCGGGCGATACCGCGACCAGGCGCCGGTCGGCACCCGGACCAGGCACCGGGCGTCAGTCGAACGCCACCGTGTCTGGCTGAACGGCTCTCCCTCACCGAAGCCGAAAACCGTACGCGGCGCCACCGAGTAGACGGCCGCGCGCCCCGCGCCGTGGTGGCTGGGCTCTCCACGAGGTCCTCCCGACCCGGGCCCTCCCCCGTGCGGACTCCGGCCGCCTGCCGAACTCATCGGCGCTGACCCGGGCCCTGCCGTTAGGCTCGAAGCCGTACGACCTTGATCCGATGCAGGTCCGGAAACAGTGCGAGGGAGGCCCGGATGACGGCGGCCCCGGGGCGCAGGAGCAGTACCTTCACACGGCTGCTGCGGCACGGCTTCACCGACGCCTCCGCCGCCGAGCGGCTCCTGGACAGCGTCGAGCTCGCGCCCTTGCGCGACGACCCGGTGCTGCTGGACGCGCTGGGCGCGACCGCCGACCCCGATCTCGCGCTGCTCGGCCTCGTCCGGCTGCTGGAGGCCCAGCCGCACCCGGGCGCCCGCCGGGAGCTGCTCGACACGCTGATCTCGGCCAAGCCGCTGCGCGACCGGCTCCTCGGTGTCCTCGGCGCCTCCACCGCCCTCGCCGACCACCTCACCCGGCACCCGGACGACTGGCAGGCCCTCGTGACCTACGAGGCGCGGGACCTGCACCCCGGGGTGGCGGAGTTCGAGGCCGGCCTCGCACCGGCCGACGACCCGGTCTCGCTGCGCGTCGCCTACCGGCGCTGCCTGCTGTCCATCGCCGCCCGCGACGTGTGCGGCACGACCGGGGTCGCCGAGTCCGCCGCCGAGCTGGCCGACCTCGCCACCGCCACCCTGCGCGCCGCCCTCGGCCTGGCCCGGGCCGCCGCGCCCGAGGACGCCGCCCTGTGCCGGCTCGCCGTCATCGCGATGGGCAAGTGCGGCGGCCACGAGCTGAACTACGTCTCCGACGTCGACGTCATCTTCGTCGGCGAGGCCGTCGAGGGGGCGGACGAGACCAAGGCGATCCGGGCCGCGACCCGGCTCGCCTCGCACATGATGCGGATCTGCTCGGAGACCACCGTCGAGGGCTCCATCTGGCCCGTCGACGCCAACCTCCGCCCCGAGGGCCGCAACGGCCCGCTGGTGCGCACCCTCGCCAGCCACCTCGCCTACTACCAGCGCTGGGCCAAGACCTGGGAGTTCCAGGCGCTGCTCAAGGCCCGCCCGGTCGCCGGCGACCTCGACCTCGGCGCGGAGTACGTCGACGCCGTCCAGCCGCTGGTGTGGAAGGCCGCCGAGCGCGAGAACTTCGTCTCCGACGTGCAGAAGATGCGCCGCCGCGTCGTGGAGAACATCCCCGCCGCCGAGGTCGACCGCCAGCTGAAGCTGGGCCCGGGCGGCCTGAGGGACGTCGAGTTCGCCGTGCAGCTGCTGCAGCTGGTGCACGGCCGCACCGACCCCTCCCTGCGCAGCGGCACGACCCTCGACGCGCTCAAGGCCCTCGCCGCCGGCGGCTACGTCGGCCGCTCCGACGCCGCGCAGCTCGACGAGGCCTACCGCTTCCTGCGCACCCTGGAGCACCGCATCCAGCTGTTCCGGCTGCGGCGGACCCACCTCGTGCCGGAGGACGAGGCGGAGCTGCGCCGCATCGGCCGCTCCCTGGGCCTGCGCACCGACCCGGTCGCCGACCTGCTCCGCGAGTGGCGGCGGCACGCCACCGTCGTACGCCGGCTGCACGAGAAGCTGTTCTACCGGCCGCTGCTCGACGCGGTCGCCCAGCTCGCCACCGGCGAGGCCCGGCTCAGCGCCGAGGCCGCCCGGGAACGCATGGTCGCCCTCGGCTACGCCGACCCGGCCTCCGCCCTGCGGCACCTGGAGGCGCTGGCCTCCGGCGTCACCCGCAAGGCCGCCATCCAGCGCACCCTGCTGCCCGTGCTGCTCGGCTGGTTCGCCGACTCCGCCGACCCGGACGCGGGCCTGCTCAACTTCCGCAAGGTCTCCGACGCCCTCGGCAAGACGCCCTGGTACCTGCGGCTGCTGCGGGACGAGGGCGCCGCCGCGCAGAACCTCGCCCGGGTGCTGTCGGCCGGCCGCCTCGCCCCCGACCTGCTGATGCGCGCGCCCGAGGCGGTCGCGCTGCTCGGCGACGGGGACGGCGGCGGCCTCTCGCCCCGCCCGCGCGCCCATCTGGAGCAGGAGGTACTCGCCGCGGTGAACCGGGCGGACGGGGCCGCCCAGGCCGTCACGGCCGCGCGCGGGGTGCGCCGCCGGGAGCTGTTCCGCACGGCCGCCGCCGACATCGTCGGCTCCTACGGCACCGAGGAGCAGCCCGCCGAGGCCGACCAGGGCGCCCTGGTGGACCGGGTCGGGACGGCGGTGTCCGACCTGACCGCCGCGACCCTCGCCGGCACGCTCCGCGCGGTCGTCCGGGACGGCTGGGGCGACGAGCTGCCCACCCGCTTCGCGATCATCGCCATGGGCCGGTTCGGCGGCCACGAACTGGGCTACGGCTCCGACGCGGACGTGCTGTTCGTGCACGAACCGCGCGACGGCGTCGACGAGCGGGAGGCGTCCCAGGCGGCGAACAAGGTCGTCTCCGAGATGCGCCGCCTGCTGCAGATCCCCAGCGCCGACCCGCCCCTGCTCATCGACGCCGACCTGCGCCCGGAGGGCAAGTCCGGGCCGCTGGTGCGCACGCTCACCTCGTACGCGGCGTACTACCGCCGGTGGTCGCTGACCTGGGAGTCGCACGCCCTGCTGCGGGCCGAGCCGGTCGCCGGGGATGCGGACCTGGGCCGCCGCTTCATCGAGCTGATCGACCCGCTGCGCTACCCGGCGGACGGGCTCGGCGACGAGGCCGTGCGCGAGATCAGGCGGCTGAAGGCGCGCATGGAGCGGGAGCGGCTGCCGCGCGGCGCCGATCCCAAGCTGCACGCCAAGCTCGGGCCGGGCGGGCTGTCGGACGTGGAGTGGACCGTACAGCTGCTGCAGCTGCGGCACGCCGCCCGGGAACCGGGGCTGCGCACCACCCGCACCCGCGAGGCCCTGGCCGCCGCCCGGTCGGCCGGGCTCATCACGGACGAGGACGCCGCGACGCTCGACGAGGCCTGGGTCCTGGCCACCCGGGTCCGCAACGCGGTGATGCTGGTGCGCGGCCGGGCCGGCGACACCTTCCCCTCCGACCCGCGCGAACTGGCCGCCGTCGGCCGGTACCTGGGCCACAACCCGGGCCACGTCGGCGACATGCTGGACGCCTACCGGCGCACCGCCCGCCGGGCGCGGGGCGTGGTGGAGGAGCTGTTCTACGGGGTGGCCGAGCGCTGAGCTGGCCGGGCCGGCTTCCGCTGCGGCACCCGCTTCGGCAGGGCGTACGGCAGCGTGCCGTACCAGACCCGGGCCACCGCGAACCCGAACGCCAGGCACAGCACGCCGCCGACCGCGTCCAGCCAGAAGTGGTTGGCCGTGGCGACGATCACCACCAGGGTCAGCGCCGGGTACAGCAGCCCCAGCACCCGCACCCACGGGACCGACGCCAGCGCGAAGATCGTCAGACCGCACCACACCGACCAGCCGATGTGCATCGACGGCATCGCGGCGTACTGGTTGGACATGTTCTTCAGATCGCCGGACGCCATCGAGCCCCAGGTCTGGTGGACCATGACCGTGTCGACGAAGCCGCCGCCGGTCATCAGCCGCGGGGGCGCCAGCGGATACAGGTAGTAGCCGACCAGGGCGACGGCGGTGGTCGAGAACAGCACCAGCCGGGTCGCCGCGTACCGGCCGGGATGGCGGCGGTACAGCCACACCAGCACACCCAGCGTGACCACGAAGTGCAGCGTCGCGTAGTAGTAGTTCATGCCGATGATCAGCCAAGTCACCGAGTTCACGGCATGGTTGACCGACTCCTCGACGGCGATGCCCAGCCGGTGCTCGGCCTGCCAGATCCAGTCGGCGTTGCGCAGCGCCTCGGCCCGCTGCTCGGGCACGGCGTTGCGGACGAGTGAGTACGTCCAGTAACTCACCGCGATCAGCAGGATCTCGAACCAGAAGCGGGGCCGGCGCGGGGTGCGCAGCCGGCGCAGCGTCCGCGGTCCCGGCTCGGCCGCAACGGGGGGCGGGAGGGCCGCCTCCAGGCCCTCCGGCTGCGTCACGGTCGCGTCACCCATAGGCACAAAGTCTGCCAGAAAAGGACTTCCCCACCGATCATCCCGCGGCCCGGCCGGAGCCGCATGTTCTACGGCGAGATCAGGCCGCGCGCCTCACGACCGCGCACGCTCCCCGGGCGCCGATGCGGTCGAACCGCGCACCACCAGCTCCGGCATGAACACGAACTCGCTGTGCGGCGCGGGCGTTCCGCCGATCTCCTCCAGCAACGTGCGCACGGCCGCCTGGCCCATGGCCGGGACCGGCTTGCGGATGGTCGTCAGCGGCGGGTCGGTGAAGGCGATCAGCGGGGAGTCGTCGAAGCCGACCACGGAGATGTCCTTCGGCACGTCCAGACCGTGCTGCCGGGCCGCCCGGATCGCGCCCAGCGCCATCATGTCGCTGGCGCACACCACGGCCGTGCAGTCCCGCTCGATCAGGGCGGTGGCGGCGGCCTGGCCGCCCTCCAGCGTGTAGAGCGAGTGCTGCACCAGCTGCGACTCGACCGTCTCGGCGGGCAGGCCCAACTGCTCCTGCACCGCCCGCACGAACCCCTCGATCTTGCGCTGCACGGGCACGAACCGCTTGGGCCCGAGCGCCAGCCCGATCCGCGTGTGCCCCAGGGACGCCAGGTGCGTCACGGCCAGGCTCATCGCCGCGCGGTCGTCGGGGGAGATGAACGGCGCCTGCACCTTCGGCGAGAAACCGTCCACCAGCACGTAGGGCACGCCCTGCGCGCGCAGCCGGTCGTAGCGCTGCATGTCGGCCGTGGTGTCCGCGTGCAGCCCGGAGACGTAGATGATGCCGGCGACCCCGCGGTCCACCAGCATCTCGGTCAGCTCGTCCTCGGTCGAGCCGCCCGGGGTCTGGGTGGCGAGCACGGGCGTGTAACCCTGCCGCGTCAGTGCCTGGCCGATGACCTGGGCCAGGGCCGGGAAGATCGGGTTCTCCAGCTCCGGGGTGATCAGGCCGACCAGGCCCTCGCTGCGCTGGCGCAGCCGCACCGGGCGCTCGTAGCCCAGCACGTCGAGGGCGGCCAGCACGGACTGGCGGGTCGTGGCGGCGACGCCCGGCTTCCCGTTGAGGACGCGGCTGACGGTCGCTTCGCTCACCCCCGCCTGCAAAGCGATGTCCGCAAGCCGTGTGGTCACAGCACTGGACTGTAGCGGCCGGACTTCTGCTTGCACACCGACGGGACGCCGGGTGCGGGCCGGCGCGCGGCCCGCTGCGGGTTGCTTGGTCATCGCGGTCCCCTGAAGTCGTGTCGGCGTCCGCTCCGCAACGGATGATTCCCCCGGCGGACACGGATGGCAAGTGCTTGCAGAGTCTTGCACAACTGTCCGACTCCCCGCCGAACAGCCGGAAATCCAGGCCGATCAAGGGCTCGGGGCGATCGAGGGGAGGTCACGGCGGGATAACCATCCGCACCTCTTGCAACTTTTTGCTGCAAGGTCTTTCGCAACACGTTGCGACGACGTTAATGTCACCGACGCCCGGCCGCCAACGGCGCAGTCGGCAGCACGAAACGGGCTTCACCCTCAAGGAGAACTCATGCGGCGTGGCATAGCGGCCACCGCGCTGGTGGCGTCCCTCGCCCTGGCGGCGACGGCCTGCGGCGGAAGCGACAGCGGCGACGAGGCCGGCGGTCCGGTCACCATCACCTGGTGGGACACCTCCAACGCGACCAACGAGGCGCCGACGTACCAGGCCCTGGTCAAGGAGTTCGAGGCCGCCAACAAGGACATCAAGGTCAAGTACGTCAACGTCCCCTTCGATCAGGCGCAGAACAAGTTCGACACCGCCGCCGGTTCCAAGGGCGCCCCCGACGTGCTGCGCTCCGAGGTGGGCTGGACCCCCGCCTTCGCCAAGAAGGGCTTCTTCGCGCCGCTGGACGGCACCGAGGCCCTCGCCGAGAAGGACAAGTTCCAGCCCAGCCTGATCGAGCAGGCCACGTACGAGGGCAAGACCTACGGCGTCCCCTTCACCACGGACACCCTCGCCCTCGTCTACAACAAGGAACTGTTCGCCAAGGCCGGCGTCGAGGCGCCCAAGACCTGGGACGAGCTGAAGAAGGCCGCCGCCACCATCAAGGACAAGACCGGCGTCGACGGCTACTGGGGCTCCACCCAGGCCTACTACGCCCAGTCCTTCCTCTACGGCGAGGGCACCGACACCGTCGACGTCGACGCCAAGAAGATCACCGTCACCTCGCCCGAGGCCAAGAAGGCCTACGGCACCTGGCAGGGTCTGTTCAAGGGCAAGGGCCTGCACAAGGCCGACACCACCGCCGACGCCTACGCCCACATCCAGGAGGCCTTCGTCAGCGGCAAGGTCGCCTCGATCGTCCAGGGCCCGTGGGAGATCACGAACTTCTACAAGGGCGCGGCGTTCAAGGACAAGAACAACCTCGGCATCGCCACCGTCCCGGCCGGCTCCACCGGCAAGGCGGGCGCCCCGACCGGCGGCCACAACCTCTCGGTGTACGCGGGCTCGGACAAGGCCCACCAGGAGGCCTCGCTGAAGTTCGTGAAGTTCATGACCTCGGCCAAGGCCCAGGAGACCATCGCGCTGAAGAACTCCACGCTGCCCACGCGCGAGGACGCCTACACCGCGAAGGTCAAGTCCGACCCGGGCATCGCCGGCTTCCAGAGCGTGCTGTCCGCGGCCCAGCCGCGCCCGGCCCTGCCCGAGTACAGCTCCCTGTGGACCCCGCTCGACGACGAGCTGCTGAAGATCGCGAGCGGCAAGGTGTCCCTGGACAAGGGCCTCGGCAACGCCGAGACCGCCATCGCCAAGCTGGTGCCCGACTACAGCAAGTGACCGCCGCGTGGCCGCCGGGTCCCCCGGTCAAGGGGGAGGGGATCCGGCGGCCACCGGCCCGCGCCTCGAACCGGGCAGCCCTCCGTGACCTCCTTGAACTTCCAGAAGGTGTCGAACCATGACAGTCGCCATCGACCGAGCGACCGGCAAGCGGCGCGGTGAGCGGGAACCACGGCCCGGACCGGTGCAGCGGCTGAGGAACGGCCTGAACAAGCACTGGTACGCCTACGCGATGGTCGCCCCGGTGGCGATCGTCCTCGGCGTCCTCGTGCTGTACCCGCTCGGGTACGGCCTGTACCTCACCCTCACCGACGCCACCAGCCTGAACACCGCCCGCACGATCGGCGTCAACGAGATCGACGCCACCTACAAGTTCATCGGCCTGGACAACTACGCCGACATCCTGTGGGGCCCGACGTCCTACGACCGCTTCTGGTCGCACTTCCTGTGGACGATCTTCTGGACCGCGGCCTGCGTCACCCTGCACTACGGCATCGGACTCGGCCTCGCCCTGCTGCTCAACCAGAAGCTGCGCGGCCGCACCCTGTACCGCATGATCCTGGTGCTGCCCTGGGCGGTGCCGACCTTCGTCACCGTGTTCGGCTGGCGGTTCATGCTCGCCGACGGCGGCATCATCAACAGCGGCCTGGAGTTCCTGCACCTGCCGACGCCGTCGTGGCTGGAGGACACCTTCTGGCAGCGGTTCTCCGCGATCATGGTGAACACCTGGTGCGGCGTGCCGTTCATGATGGTCTCGCTCCTCGGCGGCCTGCAGTCGATCGACGCGAGCCTGTACGAGGCCTCCGAGATGGACGGCGCGAGCGCCTGGCAGCGCTTCCGCTACGTCACCCTGCCCGGCCTGCGCTCGGTCAGCACCACGGTCGTCCTGCTCGGCGTCATCTGGACGTTCAACCAGTTCGCCATCATCTTCCTGCTGTTCGGCAACACCGCCCCCGACGCGCAGATCCTCGTCACCTGGGCCTACCAGCTGGGCTTCGGGCAGCAGCCGCGCGACTACGCCCAGTCCGCCGCCTACGGGATCCTGCTGCTGTCGATCCTGATCGTCTTCACCTCCTTCTACCGCCGCTGGCTGAACCGTAACGACCAGCAACTCGCGATCTGAGGCAGGAGTCCGAAATGAGTACGACCACCGTCGAGACCCCCGCCCCGCCGGCCGAGCGGCGCCCCGCGAAGACCCAGGGCCGGACGCGCCGGCGCGGCGAGCAGAGCCGCGCGGCGTCCCTCGCCTCGCACGCCGTGCTGATCGTCGCGAGCCTGACCGCGCTCTTCCCGGTCGCCTGGCTGTTCTTCCTGTCCCTCGGACCGGACAAGGACGACTATCTGCACCCCGGGCGCATCTGGGGCAAGATGACGTTCGACAACTACGCGTTCGTCCTGCAGGACACCAGCTTCTTCGACTGGCTGAAGAGCACGCTGGTCGTGGTGCTGGGCACGACGCTGATCGGTGTCGTCGTCGCCGCGTCCACCGGCTACGCGGTCTCCCGCATGCGGTTCCCGGGTTACCGGAAGCTGATGTGGGTGCTGCTCGTCACCCAGATGTTCCCCATCGCGGTACTGATCGTGCCGATGTACCAGATCCTCTCGGATCTGCAGCTCATCGACAGCTACCTTGGTCTCATCCTTGTCAACTGCACGACGATCGTGCCGTACTGCGCCTGGCTGATGAAGGGCTATTTCGACACCATCCCGTTCGAGATCGACGAGGCCGGGCGCGTCGACGGGCTGACCCCCTTCGGCACGTTCGCGCGGCTCATCCTGCCGCTCGCCAAGCCCGGACTCGCGGTCGCCGCGTTCTACAGCTTCCTCACGGCCTTCGGTGAGGTCGCCTTCGCCTCGACGTTCATGCTGAGCGACGACAAGTACACCTTCGCCGTCGGTCTGCAGACGTTCGTCAGCGAGCACGACGCACAGCGCAACCTGATGGCCGCGACGGCGGTGCTGATCGCGATACCGGCCGCCGTCTTCTTCTACCTCGTGCAGAAGAACCTGGTGACCGGGCTCACCGCCGGCGGCACCAAGGGGTGACCCGGGCCCTTCGGGGCGCCGCCGAACGGCACGTCACAAGCCCGAGGCGGCCGCGGTGCCCATCCGACCCCGCTGTACCGCGGCCGCCTCGTCACCACGACCCACGTCCCACATGACCACACCTCAGTTACGCCTCAAGGACGACATGAGCCAGCACTCAGCTGCACCTGCCCCCACCTCCACCTCCGCCGTGGCCGTCGCCAAGCGCCGCGACTGGTGGCGGGACGCGGTGATCTACCAGGTGTACCCGCGCAGCTTCGCCGACAGCAACGGCGACGGCATGGGCGACCTGGAGGGTGTCCGCACCCGTCTGCCGTACCTGCGCGACCTCGGCGTGGACGCCGTGTGGCTCAGCCCTTTCTACGCCTCGCCGCAGGCCGACGCCGGCTACGACGTCGCCGACTACCGGGCCGTCGACCCGATGTTCGGCAACCTCCTGGACGCCGACGCGCTGATCCGCGACGCCCACCGGCTGGGGCTGCGCATCATCGTCGACCTCGTGCCCAACCACTCCTCGGACCAGCACGAGTGGTTCAAGCGCGCCGTCGCCGAGGGCCCGGGCTCGCCGCTGCGGGACCGCTACCACTTCCGCCCCGGCAAGGGCGTCGACGGCGAACTGCCGCCCAACGACTGGGAGTCCATCTTCGGCGGCCCGGCGTGGACCCGGGTCACCGAGCCCGACGGCACGCCCGGCGAGTGGTACCTGCACCTGTTCGCCCCGGAGCAGCCCGACTTCAACTGGAACCACCCGGCCGTCGGCGACGAGTTCCGCTCCATCCTGCGCTTCTGGCTGGACATGGGCGTGGACGGCTTCCGCATCGACGTGGCGCACGGCCTGGTGAAGGCGGACGGGCTGCCCGACCTTGGATCCCATGACCAGGTGAAGCTGCTGGGCAACGATGTCATGCCGTTCTTCGACCAGGACGGCGTGCACGAGATCTACCGGCAGTGGCGCCTCATCCTCGACGAGTACGCGGGCGAGCGCATCTTCGTCGCCGAGGCCTGGACGCCGACCATCGAGCGCACCGCCCACTACGTCCGCCCGGACGAGCTGCACCAGGCCTTCAACTTCCAGTACCTGAGCACCCACTGGGACGCGGCCGAGATGCGCGAGGTCATCGACCGCACCCTGGAGGCCATGCGTCCGGTCGGCGCCCCGGCCACCTGGGTGCTGTCCAACCACGACGTCACCCGGCACGCCACCCGGTTCGCCAACCCGCCCGGCCTCGGCACCCAGATCCGCGTGGCCGGCGACCGGGACCTGGGCCTGCGCCGGGCCCGGGCCGCGAGCCTGCTGATGCTGGCGCTGCCCGGCTCCGCCTACATCTACCAGGGCGAGGAGCTGGGCCTGCCCGACGTCGTCGACCTGCCCGACGAGGTGCGCCAGGACCCGGCGTACTTCCGGGGCGCGGGCCAGGACGGCTTCCGGGACGGCTGCCGGGTGCCGATCCCGTGGACCCGTACGGGCTCGTCGTACGGCTTCGGCGAGGGGGGCAGCTGGCTGCCGCAGCCGCCGGAGTGGGGCGAGCTGAGCGTCGAGGCGCAGAGCGGGGTGCCCGGCTCGACGCTGGAGCTGTACCGGGCCGCGCTCGCCGTGCGCCGGGAGCAGCCCGACCTGGGAGCCGGCACGTCCGTGGAGTGGCTGCGCGCGCCCGAGGGCGTACTGGCCTTCCGGCGCGGGGAGTTCGTGTGCGTCGCGAACACCACGGGCGAGTCGGTGGCGATGCCGGCGTACGGCCGGGTGCTGGTCGCGAGCGGTGAGATCGTGCAGGTCGACGACGAGGCGAAGGTGCCCGCCGACACCACGGTGTGGTGGACCACCGCGACGACCGCCTGATTTTCCCTTCGAATTTCGTTCGGCCCGCTGCCCTTTCGGGCGGCGGGCCTTTACCATCTGCGTCACCGCAAGGTTTCTGAACCTTGCAGCAAGAGCCTTCAACGGAGAAGGAAACCCCACATGGCACGCAGACACCTCTCCGCCGCCGTCGCGCTCGCCGCGGCTGCGGTTGTCATGAACCCGACGGTCGCCCAGGCCTCCCCACCGGGCACCAAGGACGTCACCGCCGTCCTCTTCGAGTGGAAGTTCGCCTCCGTCGCCCGCGAGTGCACCACCACCCTCGGCCCCGCCGGCTACGGCTACGTGCAGGTCTCCCCACCTGCCGAGCACATACAGGGCCCGCAGTGGTGGACCTCGTACCAGCCGGTCAGCTACAAGATCGCCGGCCGGCTCGGCGACCGCGCGGCCTTCCAGAACATGGTGAACACCTGCCACGCGGCCGGTGTGAAGGTCGTCGTCGACACCGTGATCAACCACATGTCGGCGGGCAGCGGCACCGGCACCGGCGGCTCGTCGTACACGAAGTACACCTACCCGGGCCTGTACTCGTCGTACGACTTCGACAACTGCACCGCGCAGATCACCAACTACCAGGACCGCGCCAATGTGCAGAACTGCGAACTGGTCGGCCTCGCCGACCTCGACACCGGCGAGGACTACGTCCGCCGGGCCATCGCCGGGTACATGAACGACCTGCTCTCCCTCGGCGTGGACGGCTTCCGCGTCGACGCGGCCAAGCACATGCCGGCCGCCGACCTCGCGAATATCAAGTCCCGGCTGAGCAACCCGTCGGCGTACTGGAAGCAGGAGGTCATTTACGGCGCCGGCGAGGCCGTCCAGCCCACCGAGTACACGGGCAACGGCGACGTCCAGGAGTTCCGCTACGCCTACGACCTCAAGCGCGTCTTCACCAACGAGAACCTCGCCTACCTGAAGAACTACGGCGAGGGCTGGGGCTACCTGAACAGCGGCGTCTCGGGCGTCTTCGTCGACAACCACGACACCGAGCGCAACGGCTCGACCCTCAGCTACAAGGACGGCGCCACCTACACCCTGGCCAACGTCTTCATGCTGGCCTGGCCCTACGGCGCCCCGGACATCAACTCCGGCTACGAGTTCACCGACCACGACGCCGGGCCGCCCAACGGGGGTCAGGTGAACGCCTGCTGGCAGGACGGCTGGAAGTGCCAGCACAACTGGCCGGAGATCAAGTCCATGGTCGCCTTCCGCAACGCCACCCGCGGCCAGGCCGTCACCAACTGGTGGGACAACGGCGGTGACGCCATCGCCTTCGGCCGGGGCAGCAAGGGCTTCGTGGCCCTCAACCACGAGTCCGGCGCCCTGACCCGGACCTACCAGACCTCGCTGCCGGCGGGCACGTACTGCAACGTGCAGAACAACACGCCGGTGACGGTGAACGCGAGCGGCCAGTTCACGGCCACCCTCGGTGCGCACACGGCTCTGGCGATACACGCGGGCAAGTCCGCCTGCTGAGGCCGGACACCGCGCGCGGCCCCGCCCTCCCCGCCCCGGGGTGGCCGGGGCCGCTGTTCCGGACCAGCACTCCTGGTTGAAAGTTCTTTCCAACGGTTTCAAGACTCTTGCTGTAAGGGTTTCGGCGGCGATACGGTCGCGCGGGGTCGGACCCGACAGAGCCGCAATCGCTAGGAGCCCCTCTGTGATACCGAGATGGCCGGTGCCGTCCAGGCGCCGTACCGCCCGTGCCGGACGGGTCGCCGCGGTCACCGCCGCCGCGCTGGCCGCCACACTCGTCCAGCCGCTCGCCGCCCGGGCGGCCGCCCCGCCGGCGCCGCCGTCCGATGCCGCGCTGGCCGCCCAGCCGGCCCGGCACGACGCCACCCGGGAGCAGTTCTACTTCGTCCTGCCGGACCGCTTCGCCAACGGCGACCCGCGCAACGACAAGGGCGGCCTGACCGGTTCGCGCCTCGCCACCGGCTACGACCCCACCGACAAGGGCTTCTACCAGGGCGGCGACCTCAAGGGCCTGACCGAGAGGCTCGACTACATCAAGGGCCTGGGCACCACCGCCCTGTGGATGGCCCCGATCTTCAAGAACCGGCCCGTACAGGGCACCGGGGCGAACGCGTCGGCCGGCTACCACGGCTACTGGATCACCGACTTCACCCAGGTCGACCCGCACTTCGGCACCAACGAGGACCTCGAGACCCTCATCGACAAGGCCCACGACAAGGGCATGAAGGTCTTCTTCGACGTCATCACCAACCACACGGCGGACGTCGTCGACTACGAGGAGAAGTCCTACGACTACCTCTCCAAGGGCGCCTTCCCGTACCTGACGAAGGACGGCGAGCCGTTCGACGACGCCGACTACGCCGACGGGCGGCGGGACTTCCCCGAGGTCGACCGCGACTCCTTCCCGCGCACCCCGGCCGTCGCCGCCGCCGAGAAGAACGTCAAGGTCCCGTCGTGGCTCAACGACCCGACGATGTACCACAACCGCGGCGACTCCACCTTCGCCGGCGAGAGCTCCACCCACGGTGACTTCTCCGGGCTCGACGACCTGTGGACCGAACGGCCCGAGGTCGTCAGCGGCATGGAGAAGATCTACCGGCGCTGGGTGCGGGACTTCGACATCGACGGCTTCCGGATCGACACCGTCAAGCACGTCAACATGGAGTTCTGGACGCAGTGGGCCACCGCCCTCGACGCCTACGCGGCGAAGAAGGGCCGCGACGACTTCTTCATGTTCGGCGAGGTCTACTCGGCCGACACGGACGTCACCGCCCCCTACGTCACCGAGGGCCGGCTCGACGCCACCCTGGACTTCCCCTTCCAGGAGGCGGCCCGCCAGTACGCCTCCCAGGGCGGCAGCGCGCAAGCCCTCGCGGGCGTCTTCGGCGACGACTACAAGTACACGACCGGCACGGCCAACGCCTACGAGCAGGTCACCTTCCTCGGCAACCACGACATGGGCCGCATCGGGGCGTTCCTGAAGCAGGACGATCCGAAGGCCACCGACGCCGAGATCCTCGCCAAGGACAAGCTGGCCAACGAGCTGATGTTCCTCAGCCGCGGCAACCCGGTCGTCTACTACGGCGACGAACAGGGCTTCGCCGGCGCGGGCGGCGACAAGGACGCCCGGCAGACCATGTTCGCCTCGCGCACCGCCGACTACCTCGACGACGACCGCATCGGCACCGACGCCACGCACGCCGAGGACGCCTACGACACCAAGGCGCCCCTCTACCGGCAGATCAGCGCCCTCGCCCAGCTCCGCAAGGCCCACCCGGCCCTCACCGACGGCGTCCAGCAGCAGCGGTACGCGGCCGACGGGCCCGGCGTCTACGCCTTCTCCCGCACGGACCCGAAGACCCGCACCGAGTACGTCGTCGCCTTCAACAACGCCGCCGACGAGAAGACCGCGACCTTCGCGACCGGCTCGGCCGGCATGACCTTCCGTGGCCTGTACGGCACCGACGCCTCCGTCAAGAGCGACGGCGACAAGAAGGTCACCGTCACGGTCCCGGCCGGCTCCGCGATCGTCCTGAAGGCAGCCGGAAAGCTCGCCAAGCCCGCCACCGCTCCCACGCTCACCCTCAAGGCCCCGGCGGCCGGCGCGACCGGCACCGTGGAGATCTCCGCGGACGTCGACGGAGGACAGCTCAACCGGGTCGTCTTCGCCGCGCAGACCGGCAACGGCTCCTGGCGCGTCCTCGGCTCCGCCGACCACGCCCCGTACAAGGTGACCCACACCATCGGCAAGGACGTGCCGCCGGGCACCGCCCTGCGCTACAAGGCCGTCGTCGTCGACTCGGCCGGCCGCACCGCGAGCGCCCTGGCGTCCTCCACCACCGGCACCCCGCCCGTCCAGGAACCGCCCACCGCGTCCTCCCGCGACTACGCGGTCGTCCACTACAAGCGCGCGGACGGCGACTACGCCGACTGGGGCCTGTACGCCTGGGGCGACCTCGCCGAGGGCGAGGCCACCGAGTGGCCGGACAGCCACCCCTTCACCGGCCGGGACGCCTACGGCGCCTTCGCCTGGGTCAAGCTCAAGCCCGGCGCCTCGAACGTCAGCTTCCTCGTCATCGACAAGGACGGCACCAAGGACGTCGCCACCGACCGCACGATCGACGTCACCAGGACCGGTGAGATCTGGATCGAGCAGGGCAAGGAGACCGTCACCACCGAGCGGCCGGCCTACCCGGCGCCCGACAAGGGCAAGGCCGTCCTGCACTACCACCGGGCTGGGGGTACCTCCCAGGCTTTCGGCTCTGGGGGAGGGATCTACGACGGCTGGGGCCTGCACGTGTGGACCGGCGCCGCGAACCCCACCGACTGGTCGAACCCCCTCAAGCCGGTGAAGACTGACTCCTATGGCGCAGTCTTCGAGGTGCCGCTCACCGAGGGTGCCACCAGCCTCAGCTACATCCTCCACAAGGGCGACGAGAAGGACCTGCCCACCGACCAGTCGCTCGACCTCAAGGCGAACGGCCACGAGGTGTGGCTGGTGAGCGGCCAGGAGAAGTACCTGCTCCCGCAGCCCGCGGGCAGCGCCGCCGCCCTCGACCCGACCACCTCCAAGGCGGTCTGGATCGACCGGAACACCCTCGCCTTCAACGGCTCCGACGCCGCCGCCTCCACCCAGCTGCAGTACTCCCGCGACGGCTCGATCAAGGTCGAGGACGGCGCCCTGACCGGCGACGCGAAGTGGCTGCGCCTGTCGAAGGGGGAGCTGACCGACGCCCAGAAGGCGAAGTTCCCGCACCTGAGGGAGTACGACGCCTGGACCGTCGACCCCCGTGACCGCGACCGGGTCCGCGAGGCCCTGCGCGGCCAGGTCGTCGCCACCCAGCACGCGGCCAACGGGGCCGTGCTCGTGGCGACCGGCGTCCAGATCGCCGGAGTCCTCGACGACCTGTACTCCGGCGCCACGCAGTCCCGCCTGGGACCGGTCTTCGCCGAGGGCCGCCCCACCCTGTCCGTGTGGGCCCCGACCGCGCAGTCCGTCGCCCTGGAACTGGACGGCCAGACCGTCGCCATGCGCCGCGACTCCGCGACCGGCGTCTGGTCCGTCACCGGCCCCGCCTCCTGGAAGAACAAGCCCTACCGCTACGTCGTGAAGGTCTGGGCGCCCAGCGTCCGCAAGGTCGTCACCAACAAGGTCACCGACCCCTACGCCGTGGCCCTCACCGCCGACTCCGAGCGCGGCCTCGTCGTCGACCTGGCCGACAAGGCCCTCCGGCCGGCCGGCTGGTCGACGTACACCAAGCCGAAGGCCGTGCCGCTGCGGGACGCGCAGATCCAGGAGCTGCACGTCCGCGACTTCTCCGTCGAGGACCGCACGGCGAAGCACCCCGGCACCTACCTCGCCTTCACCGACAAGGCGAGCGACGGCAGCAAGCACCTGCGCGAGCTGGCGAAGGCCGGCACCTCGTACGTGCACCTGCTGCCCGCCTTCGACATCGCCACCATCCCCGAGCGCCGGGCCGACCAGGCGCGCACCGACTGCGACCTGGCCTCCCACCCGGCCGACTCCGACAAGCAGCAGGAGTGCGTCGGGAAGATCGCCGCGAAGGACGCCTACAACTGGGGGTACGACCCGTACCACTACACGGTCCCCGAGGGCTCCTACGCCACCGACCCGGACGGCACGGCCCGCACGGTCGAGTTCCGCAGGATGGTCAAGGCCCTCAACGACGACGGCCTGCGGGTCGTCATGGACGTGGTCTACAACCACACCGCCGCCGCCGGGCAGGAGAAGACGAGCGTCCTTGACCGGATCGTGCCCGGCTACTACCAGCGCCTGCTCGCCGACGGCTCGGTCGCGAACAGCACCTGCTGCGCCAACACCGCCACCGAGAACGCCATGATGGGCAAGCTGGTCGTCGACTCGATCGTCACCTGGGCCAAGGAGTACAAGGTCGACGGCTTCCGCTTCGACCTCATGGGCCACCACCCGAAGGCCAACATCCTGGCCGTGCGCAAGGCCCTGGACGAGCTGACCCTCGCGAAGGACGGCGTCGACGGCAAGAAGATCATCCTGTACGGCGAGGGCTGGAACTTCGGCGAGGTCGCCGACGACGCCCGGTTCGTCCAGGCCACCCAGAAGAACATGGCCGGCACCGGCATCGCCACCTTCTCCGACCGGGCCCGTGACGCCGTGCGCGGCGGCGGCCCCTTCGACGAGGACCCCGGCGTGCAGGGCTTCGCCTCCGGCCTGTTCACCGAGCCCAACTCCTCGAAGGCCAACGGCACCCCGGCCGAGCAGAAGGCCCGCCTGCTGCACTACCAGGACCTCATCAAGGTGGGCCTGACCGGCAACCTGAGCGCCTACACCTTCACCGACACCAGCGGCAAGGAGGTCAAGGGCTCCCAGGTCGACTACAACGGCGCCCCCGCCGGCTACGCCGACGCCCCCGGTGACGCCCTCGCCTACGCGGACGCGCACGACAACGAGACCCTGTTCGACGCGCTCGCCTTCAAGCTGCCCGCCACGGTGAGCGCCTCCGACCGGGCCCGGATGCAGGTCCTGGCCATGGCGACGGCCACCCTCTCGCAGGGCCCGGCCCTCTCCCAGGCGGGCACCGACCTGCTGCGCTCCAAGTCCCTGGACCGCAACTCCTACGACAGCGGCGACTGGTTCAACGCGATCCACTGGGACTGCCGGGACGGCAACGGCTTCGGCCGCGGACTGCCCATGGCGGCCGACAACAAGGACAAGTGGCCGTACGCCAAGCCGCTGCTGGGCACGGTGACGGTCGGCTGCGAGCAGATCGAGGGCGCCTCGGCGGCCTACCGCGACCTGCTGCGGATCCGCGCCGCCGAACCGGACTTCTCCCTCGGCACGGCCGAGCGGGTGCAGTCCCGGCTGTCCTTCCCGCTGTCCGGCACGGACGAGACGCCCGGTGTGATCACCATGCGCCTCGGTGACCTCGTCGTCGTCTTCAACGCCACGCCCGGGCGGCAGGAGCAGCGCGTCCCCGGTCTGGCCGGAACCGGCTACCGGCTGCACCCCGTGCAGGCGGCCGGCGCCGACGCCACCGTGAAGTCCTCCGCCTACGCGGAGAAGTCCGGGACGTTCGCCGTTCCGGGACGGACGGTCGCGGTCTTCGAGCGCACCGCCGGCTGACGCACCCGGTACGGGCGGGGCGGGCCGCGATCGGCGGCCCGCCCCGCCTGCCGTTAGGGTGAGCCCACCGACCTGGAACAGGAGTGCTGATGCCGCAGATCACCGTCGACTATTCCGCCGACCTCGCGGACGACTTCGACCGGCCCGGTTTCGCGAAGGCGCTGCACGAGGCCACGGTCGAGATCGCCGCCGCCAAGCCTCCGGCCTGCAAGACCCGGTTCCGCCGGACCGAGGACATCGTGGTCGGCCCCGACACTGAGGGGCACGCCCATGTGCACGTCCACATCGCGCTGCTCGCCGGCCGCACCGACGAGACCAAGGCCCGGCTCACCCAGGCCGCGCTGGAGCTGCTGCGGACGCATCTGAAGCCCGCCGCCGGCGTCGCGCTGCACGCCTCCGCCGAGGTCCGCGACCTGGACCCGTCCTACGCCAAGTCCGAGAGCTGAGCGCCCGGCCCGGTCAGCTCGCCAGGGCGATCAGCCGGCCGGCCAGGCTCGCGAACGGGCCGTCGGCCGGCTCGTCCTCGACGATGCGGCGCAGCAGGGCGGCCATCTCCTCGTCGTAGGTGGCGCTGACGGCGGCGAGCGCCGCGAAGTCGTTGACGAGCTGGGGCTCCAGCTCCTCGCGCGGGATGCGCCGGCCGTCCAGCCAGATCAGCGCCGTCGACTCGGCGAGCGAGATCCACGACCGCACGACCAGTTCGAGCCGCGCGGGCGGATCGGTCACGCCCAGGTGCGAAAGGATCTGGACATACGCGGCCTGCCGTACGGAGTCGATGAGCGCGTTGGTCGTCGAGGACCCGACCGCCGGGCCGCCGCGCATCAGGGCGGAGAAACCGGGCCCGTGCTCGTCCACGAAGTCGAAGTAGCGGCGCATCACGCGCAGCAGCCGGGCCCCCAGCGGGCCCTCGTGCGGCTCCACGAACCGGGCCGCGAGATCGTCCGAGGCCCGCTGCAACGCGGCCTCGTACAGGCTGAGTTTGCCGGGGAAGTAGTGGTAGACCAACGGGCGTGAGATGCCCGCGGCCGACGCTATCTCATCGATCGAGACCTCGTCGGGCGAGCGGCGGCTGAACAGTTCGAGGGCGACGCCGATCAACTGCTGCCGTCGCTCCTCGACTCCCATCCTGCGGCGAACCCCGGTAGTCATACGAACACCTTACCGATCGATTCCGGCCGCGAACGGTCCGGAGCGATCGCCGAGGTCCGCCCGGGACTCCCGGGCCGTCGCCGGAACCGCTGCTCAGCGCAGCCCGCCGATCGAACGCCCGTCCTCCAGCGTGCCCTTCAGCTCGGCCTGCGCGCCCTGCTCGGCCGGGACGGTGAGCAGACTGCCCGGGGCCGACCCGTCGACCCCGCCGGTCGCCCGGATCGCGTCGGTCCGCCGGCTGCCGGCGGCCAGCAGGTACCAGTCGCCCGCCTTCGACTTCCACAGCACCCCGGCCAGCACGTGCGGATCCCGCGGCCCGCACGCCGGCACGTTCTCGGCCTTCGCCGCCACCGCCCCGTACGCCCCGCCCGGCGTGTGGAACTGGGCCAGCACCCGTGCCCCGCCGCCCCGCCAGGTCTCCGCCCGCGTGCACACCCAGGCCGCCGAGCCGCTCGCGTCGGGCAGCGGCTGCTCGTTGAACGCCCAGGCGTTGACGCTGCGCACCCCCGCCGAGCGGACCGTGCCCAGCGAGCAGGCGAACGGCCGCCAGGTGCGCAGCGCCGCGGCGCCGGACACCTCGCCCGGGGAGCCGGGCCGGCCCGTGGTGAGCCGGGCCGGGACCAGTTCGCCGAGGTCCGTCAGCAGCCGCGTCCTGGTGCCGTCGGTCACCTCCAGCACGTTCCACGAGGTGCACGGGCCGGAGCGCAGGGCGGGGCTGGCCAGCGGGGCGGTCACCCCGTCGTCGAGCGCCAGGTCCATCGCGCCCGAGCCCGGCTTCAGCAGATCCCGCT
Organism: Streptomyces sp. NPDC085931; assembly: GCF_044540565.1. Classification (NCBI taxonomy): domain Bacteria; kingdom Bacillati; phylum Actinomycetota; class Actinomycetes; order Kitasatosporales; family Streptomycetaceae; genus Streptomyces; species Streptomyces sp. NPDC085931. The sequence continues at coordinate 72,756 of NZ_JBITSK010000010.1, read as the reverse complement.
CGGCCGCCTGCTCGATCCAGGGGGCGGTCAGATAGCGGACGTTGCCGTCGGCCCGGCCCAGGACCACCGCGCCGGCCTCGGCCCGGGAGGCCCCGTCGACCCGGGCGAAGTCGAGGGCGGCCCCCTGCGTGCCGTCCTTCGGCTCGGCGTACCGGGCGATGCGCAGCCCGTCGTGGAGGATCACCACACGCGCGGCGTCGACCGTCCCCGCGTAGAGCAGCTGGGGCGGTCCGGCCGGGCCGCCGGACGGGGTGCCGGGCGTCGCCGAGACCTGGACCGTCTCCCCGGGACGGGCCCAGACCGCGAGGGCGCGGCGCAGCAGGGCGTCGTCGCCGGTGAGATCGCCCCGGGCCGGCCACACGGAGAAGTCGGTGCGCGCCGAGACCCGCCACGCGGCCGGGGGGACGCGGGTCAGTTTCGCCGGGTCGAGGGCGGCCTGGGCGGCCGGGTTGCGCGCGTACGGCGGGGCTGCGGCGCCGTCGGGGCCCCAGCCCTCGCCGGGCAGTCCGAGCAGCGCCCCGCACACCAGCAGGGCCGCACCGGCGGCCAGCGCGGCCTTCAGATGCTGGCGGCGCCGCATCAGATCGGTGGGGCGGGCCTGCAGCGAGCAGGGGTCGAACTCGGGGGAGTCGAGCAGGCCGAACTGCTCGGGGACGCCCCCGGCCTCCAGCAGCGCACCCTCCGGGTCGGCGACGCCCGCGGCCGCGAGCACCTTGCGCGCGCCGTCGTCCGTCAGCCGCTCCAGGCCGCGCAGCGCGTACGCGGCCCGGGCCGGGCCCGACAGCGTGGACAGCCGCTGGTCCAGGGCGAGTTCGTCGGCGCCGCCGGAGCGCGGGAAGAGTTTCAGGCCCCACACCTGCGGCAGCAGCGCCGGCAGCTGGGACCGCTTGGGCCAGGCCCTGAGCCGCAGCGGCACTCCGGCCTCCAGCGCCGTGCGCAGCACCTGGAGCCGCACCAGGGCGTAGCCCGGGTCGCCGTCCCGGCCGGTGGACTGGGCCGGGATCACCGGCGCCGGGGTGCGGTTGCGGGGGAGCGCCCGCTGGGTGAGGGCGTGGGCGGTCAGGACGCGCCGGCTGCGGCCCAGACCGGGCGGCAGCACCAGGTAGGCCAGCCGGGCGAGCCGTGGATAGTGCTCGACGAGGGCGGCCTCGGCCTGCTCGACGTCGACGACCGGGTCGGCCGGGGAAGAGGCTGCGGGGCGCTGGGCGACATCCTGTGACTGCACGTTCAGCAGAACGAGCGAATCGGTGGATGGTCACCTGACCGCGGAACCGTCAGGCCCCGGGAGGTGCCTCCGGCTCGACGAGCAGCCGGGCGTAGTTCGCCATCGACCGCTGGTAGCGCGGCAGGTGCGGGGCGAGGGCGCCCAGGGCCAGCGACAGGCCCTCGCGGTCGCGGCCGAGGCTGGACAGGCACAGGGCCAGACAGGCGCGCACGGCGTCGTCCAGCTCGTCCGAAGGGGCGTCGAGTTCGGCTTCGAGCAGCTCGACGCCCTCCTCGGCCCGCCCGATGTTCCGCAGCGAGCTGGCCAGCTGGATCTTCGTCCGGCGGGTCTTGTAGCGGCTGACGTCGGCCAGCCCCCGGGCCAGCGCCTCCCGGTACAGCGGGACGGCCCGGTCCGAGTGGCCGGTCGAGTCCCAGGCGCAGGCCTGCTCGAAGGGGCCCAGCGGGCTGTCCGCGGGCAGTTCCGCCACCAGGGCGTCGACGTCGGCGCGGAAGCGGGCCTCGTCCTCCTCCGTCTCGGCGTACGCGTCGAAACGGTCCCACAGGGCGGCCACGCGGTCTTCCCAGTCCTGGTTCACCGGCCCACCCTCGCACGCCGGTGCCCATGGGGGCAGCGGGATTTTGAGCAGTCCGGGCCCCGCGGCCGTATCGAGGGGGAGAGCCTCGTGCCAGGGCTCCGTGCGGCATGCGTCCGGACGTGCCGTGACAAGGACCGGAGGAACAGATGAGGGTGACCCGACCGATGCTCGCGCTGAGCGGCGCGGTGGCGATACTGGCGCTGGCCGGCTGCGGATCCGGCGGCGAGCACGAGGCGGCCGTGCCGGAGGCGGTGACCGGCAGCCTGGAGCACATCGCGGCCGAGGCCGAGTGCGAGCCGAACATGCAGACCGACGCCGACACCATCCGTCAGGCCCTCTGCGAGCGGGGCAAGGACAAGTACGTCCTCGCCACCTTCGCCACCGACCGCGGCCAGCGTGAGTGGCTCAACGGCGCCAAGGACTACGGCGGTTACTACCTCGTCGGCCGCAAGTGGGTCGCCGTCGGCCAGAAGAAGACCGTGCTGGCCCTCCAGGGCACCCTCGGCGGGACCATGGAAGAGGGCTCCGAGCACATGAACCCCGGCGGCAGCCACAACCGCGGCGGCCACCACGGCTGACCGCGAGGCGGGTTCCGGGCAAGCGAAAGCCGGCGGTGGGAATTCCCACCGCCGGCTTTCTCACCGGGTCCGGACTACTGGCAGTCCTCGCCGCTGTTGATGCACTGGACCATCTCGTTCATCAGGTCCTCGTCGAAGAAGTTGATGAAGTCGTTGTGGTCGGTGATCGGCTTGTGCAGCTGCTCCGGGAAGGAGTCCACCGCGAAGGCGTTCTGCACCTGCCCGTTGTTGATCTGCGGCGCCTGCACGTCGTAGACCAGGCGGACCTGGAGCTGGGGGATGGCCCGGAAGCCGTTGGAGCAGCTGCCGTCCGCCTCCACGAAGTCCACGTGGGTGCGGTGGTTGGCGCTGTCGATGTTCTGGCCGTCCCAGCAGCTCTGGAAGTTGGACGTGCGCACCACGGAGCTGCCCTGGGGGCAGATCGGGTACTTGTCCGTCACCTGCCGGTCCTCGAAGCCGGTGCAGCTCCAGGAGGTGTTGGCGTTGTTCAGGCCGTTGGTGAAGGCCTTGGCGTCACCGGTGATGATGCGCAGGGCCTTCGGCATGGCGACGACGTCGCTGGTGCGGTTGCCGACGAACTTCAGCTGCGCCTCGGCCGGCTCGACGATCTTGCCGACGTTGCCGTCCTGGCCACCGCCGGGCTGACCCTGGTCGATGTCCTGCGAGCCGTCCTGGATGCGCAGGACCGGCCAGAAGTACGAGGACTTGTCGCCCTGGTTCTGGCAGGTGGTCTGGGCGTTGGCCAGGTCCTCGTCGCTCGCGAAGGCGTTGTTGCTCTGGTTGCCGACATAGTCGTGCTGGTGCTTCGCGCCGTTGGACACGCCGGGCGCCACGATCACGTTGTCGGAGTTGCGGTTCTCGTTCTCGTTGGTGCCGCAGCTCGTGGTGAACGAGCCGGTGGAGCCGCCGTCGCCGTTCGCGGCGAGGCCGTTGGGCAGGTTGCGGGAGTTGGGCTGGACGTCCTCGATCTTGATGAAGTCCGCCGCCACCGGGCCGTTGTCGGCCTGACCGCCGTTGCCGGCCTGGCCGCCGTTGTTCTGCCCGCCGTTGCCCTGGCCGCCGTTGTTCTGGCCCTGGTCCTGGCCGCCGTTCTGGCCGCCTCCGGCGTTGCCGTCGTTGGTGTTCGGGTTCGCGGCCATGCCCCTGCACCCGGCGAACCTGCGCAGGTCGGGTGCCTTGCCGCCCACCCGCCGGATGTTGATGCCGATCCGGTCCAGGGCCGCGGTCCGCTTCGACTTCAGCGGGCCGAGGATGGCGTTGTTGACGAAGCCGGGGTCACCGGCCTGGGCCCGGCGCGTGGAGGCGAGCCGCGCGTACGCCTCGCTGATCTGCTTGTCGAGGTTCGCCAGCTCCCGGTCCACCCCCCGCCGGGCGCGCTTGGGCACCTTGGTCAGTTTCTGACCGACGTCCGGGCACTGGATCGTGGCGATCTGCGCGCCCGCGGCCTTCGTCTGGTTCGCCGGGTTCTCCTCGTGCGCCGAGGCGTAGAAGTTTGCCCAGATCAGCCCGCCCCCACCGAGCGCTAGGGCCGCCGATGCGGCAATGGCCTTGGTGGCCAGCGGCGTACGGCGTTTTCTTGTGTTGCGTCCCATGGAACTCCTCTGACTTCCTTTTTCGGGGGCATCGAGGCGCCCGACAGGAGTGAAGCGGCTCCCTTCCATACGGAGGCCGTCCCACGGGTGTTCAGAGGTCCCGGAAATTGATGCGAGATCCGTGAGGACTCCGTGTTCTCAACAGCCCCTGGAGTACCGGGAGTTGTTGATCTCGCACCGTCGGTGCACGCGCGGGTCCGGTTTCACCGGCCGTGGTCGAGATACGCGAGAACCGCCAGCACGCGCCGGTTGTCGTCGTCCGAGACCTCAAGGCCCAGTTTGGCGAAGATGTTCGCGGTGTGCTTGGCGATCGCCCGTTCCGTCACGACCAGCTTCGCGGCGATCGCCGCGTTGGACCGGCCCTGCGCCATCAGCTCCAGCACCTCCAGCTCCCGGGGCGTCAGCCGCGTCAGCGGCCGGTCGCCGCCCGACTGCCGCGCCAGCAGCTGCTGGATGACCTGCGGATCCATCGCCGTCCCCCCGGCCGCAACCCGCCGTACCGCGTCCACGAACTGCTCGGCGTCGAAGACCCGGTCCTTCAGCAGATAGCCGACGGCACCGCTGCCGTCGGCGAGCAGCTCGCGCGCGTACAGCTGCTCCACGTGCTGGGAGAGCACCAGCACCGGCAGCCCGGGCCGCTCGCGGCGGGCGTCGAGCGCGCACTGCAGGCCCTCGTCGGTGTGCGTGGGCGGCAGACGCACGTCGACCACCGCCACGTCCGGCTCCAGCTCGGCCAGGGCGGCGGCCAGTTCGGGCCCGGACTCGACGGCCGCCGCGATCTCGAAGCCGTGCGCCTGCAGCAGCCGGACGAGTCCGTCACGCAGCAGGAACAGGTCTTCGGCGAGGACTACGCGCAAGGGATCTCCATGGTGACCATGGTGGGGCCGCCCGCGGGGCTGCTGACGGCCAGGACGCCGTCGAATGTACCGAGTCGCCGCTCCACCCCGGCCAGGCCCGAACCGGCCCCGATCACCGCGCCGCCCTTGCCGTTGTCCGTCACGGTCGCGCGCAGCATGCCGTCCGTCCGGTGCAGGTCCACCCAGATCCGGTCCGCGCCCGAGTGCTTCACGGCGTTGGCGAGGACCTCGCTCACCGCGAAGTACGCGGCCGACTCCACGGGCGCCTCCACCCGCCCGGGCAGGTCCACGTTCACCTCGGTGGGCACCGGCAGCCGCAGCGCCAGCGCCCGCACGGCGTCGCCGAGACCGCGTTCGGCGAGCACCGGCGGGTGGATGCCGCGCACCAGCTCGCGCAGCTCGGTCAGGGCCTCCACCGAGGACGTGCGGGCCTGCGCGATCAGCTCCCTGGCCCGGTCCGGGTCCTTGTCGAGGAGCGCCTCGATGGTGCCCAGGTCCATGCCGACGGCGACCAGGCGGGCCTGTGCCCCGTCGTGCAGGTCCCGCTCGATGCGCCGCAGTTCGGCCGCCGAGGCGTCGACCGCGTCCCGCCGCGTCTCGGTCAGCACCCGCACCCGCTCGGCCAGCTGCTCCTGGTCGCCGCCGAGCATCGCCCGGGTGAGCCGGAAGTGGGCCTGCATCAGGCGCGGGGTGAAGAAGTGCGCGAAGAACAGGATGACCAGGGCGAGGGCGGCGGCACCGAGCGCCGACGCCTGGCCCGTCACCGGCACGAAGCCGTACCAGTACCCGTCGGGGAAGACCCGCCACAGCCCGAGGGCGAGCGCGAACCCCTCCAGCGGCCAGATCAGCAGCGCGGCCGCCAGCAGCGCGGTGGTGAACCCCGCGGTCATGTCGACCGGCAGCCACCTCAGGTCCCGCCACGTCGCAGGGTCGCGCAGCATCCCGAAGGTGCGGGCCCAGGGGTTGGCGTCCCGCGGCAGCGGCCGGTACGCCGGGGGGATCCGCACCCCGCCCCACTCGGCCGCGAGCACCCGCCGCCAGTTCGCGAACGTCCGCACCCCCGTCAGCACGTACGGCGTGGTGACGAGCCCGATCCCGATCGGGATGAGCCCGATCGAGAGCGCGGTCAGGCTGAAGCACAGCACCGCCCCCGGCAGGGAGATCAGGGCCAGGGCCAGCCCCCGCACCGCGGCGAGTCCCATGCCCCGCCCCGCCGTCCGCACCCCGCTGGTCCTCGTGTCGATGGTCATGGCGTTCAGTCTGGCCGGGCGGGCGCGCGCGGTCACGGGGCCCGGCACCCGGCCCGGGGGTGGTGCTACCTCCACCCCCCGGGGGCGGCCGGTGGCTCAGGAGCCGGCGCGGCCGCGAGCACCTTCGCCTCCACCTCCGGATCCAGCCCCTTGACCGTCCGGTCCGGCCGCCGCGGCGCGACCCCGCCGATGGCCCGCAGCCAGCTCCAGGTGTCGGCCACGGTCTCCTCGACGGGCCGGCAGCGCAGACCGGCCGCGAGCGCCCGGGAGACGTCCGCACTGTGCAGGGCGTCGTGCAGGTCGCTGCCCGGCGGCACCCACACCGGCAGCTGGACCCACGGTTCGATGCCCGCCTCCAGGATCACCCCGGGGTCGGTCCACCGGAGTTCGGCCGTACCGCCGGTCACCCGCGCGCAGGCGTCGAGGAGGGTGTGCATCGTGGCGTGCCCCTGCGGTCCCATCAGGTTGTACGGTCCGCTCAGCCCCTGCTCCGCCGCCCCGAGCAGCCACTCGGCCAGGTCCCGGACGTCGACGTACTGCAGGGGGAGCTCCCGCGGCCCCGGCGCCAGGACCGGGCCGCCGCGGGCCATCCGGTTCAGCCACCACGGGAGGCGGCCGACGTTCTCGTAGGGGCCGAGGATCAGCCCGGCCCGGACGAGCACCGACCGGTCCGCGCCGAAGGCGTCCAGGACGGCCAGCTCGCCGCCCCGCTTGTCCCGGGCGTAGTCGGTCGCTCCGGCCTCCGCCGAGGCGCCCTCCACCAGCGGCGCGTCCTCGCCGTACCCGGCGGGCGGGGCCCAGGCGTACACCGAGCAGCTCGACACGTACACGTACCGGCCGGCGCGGTCCCGCAGCAGCCGCGCCGTGTCCCGTACGGCCCGGGGCGCCGCCGACCAGGTGTCGACGACGGCGTCCCACACGCCGGTGTCCTCGGCGAGGGCGGCGAGCCCGCCGGGCGCGGTGCGGTCGCCGTGCAGCGCCCGCACGCCCGGCGGCGCCGCGTGCCGTCCCCGGTGGAAGACGGTCACCTCCCAGCCCCGCGCGAGCGCCGCCTCCACGACGGCCCGCCCCGCGAACTCCGTACCGCCCAGCACCAGAAGTCTCATGCCGAGGACTCTGCCCGGTGCGGCGAGGGGACGGAACGGGGATCTGCTGTCAGCAGACGCGGATCACCGCTCGGCCGGCGGCACGTACTTGTAGCCGACGCGGCGCACCGTGCGGATGGCGTCGCGGTGCTCCGCGCCCAGCTTGCGGCGCAGGCGGGCGATGTGGACGTCGACCGTGCGGCCGTCGCCCACGTGACCGTAGCCCCACACCGTGCCGACCAGCTGGTCACGGGTGTGCACCCGGCCCGGGTGGGCCACCAGGTGGGCGAGGAGCTCGAACTCCAGGTACGTGAGGTCGAGCGGCCGCCCGGCCACCTGGGCGGTGCGCTGCACGGTGTCCACCCGGATCAGCGGCTCGCCGCCCGGCTCGGCCGCGGCCTCGGGCGCCGCGGGCCGGTCGGGCACCGCCACCGGGAACGGGGGCTGCTGGTCGGCGGGGACGAGCACCAGGTAGCCGATCATCGGCGGCTGTCCGGGCAGCGCCGGCAGGGTGTGCGGGGGAGCCGGCAGCCAGGTGGCCCCGGGCGGCAGCAGATCCGCGACCGTCACCACCTCGTCCCGGTCGACGGCGCGCAGCCGGTGCCGGGGGCCGTGGGGGGCGGGGGAGTCGAGGGTGGCGGTGGACAGGGAACGAGTGGTCGCCATGAGAGGTCAGCTCTTTCGCGCGAAGGGTTCGTCGGGAGGTCGACGGCCGCGAGTTCGTGGTCGGGGCCGCCGAGGACGTACGCGGTGCGCGCTGGCCGAAGGCCGGGGTGTACGGCTTTAGAGGGCCGGCGCGTTCGTCGCGCGGCAACACACCCGGTCGAAGTCGTGGTGCTGACGGGAAGGCCAGAAGGGCTCGAGGTCATGGCGACCCGTCGCGGCGTGCTTCTGGTAACTGGCCATGAGCCCATTGAAGCAGACGAGGTACGGCTGCCGGGACCCTTCTCTCACTGCTTGGACATCGAGCGGATGTCGGGTGCGTCACCCGGCCGTCCGCTTGCGCACCGACCACGACAGGGGGCGCCCACCGTGTACGGTGAGCGCCCCCTGGCAGGTCCCGCGGGGCGGGATCAGACCTGGCCGGCCTTCTCCAGCGCCGTGCAGCAGGTGTCGACGAGCAGACGGGTCACCACGTAGGGGTCGACGTTGGCGTTGGGACGGCGGTCCTCGATGTAGCCCTTGCCGTCCTTCTCGACCTGCCACGGGATGCGGACCGAGGCACCGCGGTCGGAGACGCCGTAGGAGAACTTGTCCCACGGGGCGGTCTCGTGCAGGCCGGTCAGGCGGTCGTCGATGCCGGCGCCGTAGTTCTTGACGTGGTCCAGCGGCTTGGAGCCCTCGCCGAGCGCCTCGCACGCGGTGATGATCGCGTCGTAGCCCTCGCGCATGGCCTTGGTGGAGAAGTTGGTGTGCGCGCCCGCGCCGTTCCAGTCGCCCTTGACCGGCTTCGGGTCGAGGGTGGCGGCGATGTCGAAGTCCTCGGCGGTGCGGTAGAGCAGCCAGCGGGCCACCCACAGCTGGTCCGAGACCTCCAGCGGGGCCAGCGGGCCGACCTGGAACTCCCACTGGCCGGGCATGACCTCGGCGTTGATGCCGGACAGGCCGAGACCGGCCTTGAGGCAGTTGTCGAGGTGGGCCTCGACGACGTCGCGGCCGAAGATCTCGTCGGCGCCGACGCCGCAGTAGTAGCCGCCCTGCGGGGCCGGGAAGCCGCCCTTGGGGAAGCCGAGCGGGTAGCCGTCCTTGAAGAACGTGTACTCCTGCTCGATGCCGAAGATCGGCTCCTGCGCCGCGAACTTCTCCGCCACCTCGGCCAGCGCGGCCCGTGTGTTGCTCGGGTGCGGGGTGAGGTCGATGTTCAGCACCTCGCACAGGACCAGGACGTCGTCGCCGCCGCGGATCGGGTCCGGGCAGGTGAAGACCGGCTTGAGCACGCAGTCCGAGGCGTGGCCCTCGGCCTGGTTGGTGGAGGACCCGTCGAAGCCCCAGATCGGCAGGGCGTCCAGACCGGCGGGGGAACCCGCGATGATCTTGGTCTTGGAGCGCAGTTTGGCCGTCGGCTCGGTGCCGTCGATCCAGATGTACTCAGCCTTGAAGGTCACGGGCCACATCCTTCGGGGGTGTGTCTGGGCGCGTATCGCGGGTGCTGCGGCGCTGCGGCACTGAAACGCCGCGCGGTGCTGCCCGGCAGCCTGGCAACGGGCGATTTCCCGGCCATTGCCCGCATGTGAACCCCGTGTTACCTGGTGGCGCTGTGCCGCACCGCACGCGGTGAGGGTGTTTCACCCCGGAACGGGCACGGGTCTCCGGCTGCCCCCCGGCCGGCCGGTGACCTGTGCCCGTGCGCCTGACGTGCCGGTCCCGCCGCCCCGGGCCGGGGGCGGCGGGACCGGTGACACGTACGAGGGTCGGCCGTCCGGCCTCACCCCACCTTCTGGATCACGGCCCGGCGGATCAGGAACTTGCCGGGCTCACGGACCTGTTCGAAGGCCGCGTTGTTGAGCAGCACGCAGCTGCCGGAGACCGAAGTGACCTCCACCGTCGTGGACTTGTTGTTGTCCAGGTTGGTGACCTTCAGCTTCGTGCCGGCCGGGAACTGGTTGCTGGACGCGGCGGGCGCACCGCCCTCGCCGGAGAGCGTGACCGTGGAGCCGTTGCACACCTGCTGCCCGGCCGCCGCGCCACCGCCGCCGTTCCCGGCCGGGGCGGAGGCGGCGGGCGGGGCGGCCGGGGCCGATGCCGCCGGGGCCGACGCGGCGGGGGCCGACGGCTGGGCGGGCTGCGCGGCCTGGGAGTCCTGAGCCGACTCCCCCACCACGCAGCCCGACGCCTCCTGCTTGCGCTTGATCTCCGCGACGACCGCCTCGCGGTTGGCGATCCGGGCCTCGGACTGGGCGTCGGGCCTGGCCCGCTGGTCCGCGATGAACTTCTGGTTGTTGCCGAGGGCGGTGGCCAGGCCCAGGCAGACCGTCGACTCCGACGCCGACTTGGGGGTCGGCGCGGCGTTCGACGTGCTCGCCATGACGAAGGCCCCGCCTCCCGCCACCGTCGCCGCGCTCACCAGCAGCGCGATCTTCTTCTTCGTGCCGAGCGTTCTCCTGCGCGACATGCGCGCCTCCTGAAGCGGTAGGGGAGCGTACGCCGCTATGTACGAGATACCGAACGGGGTTGCTCAGCGGTTGCGGGAGACGCTGAAGTGACCTGCGCCACAGAGGTGTTGGCCGGTGTCAGCGCCCCAGCGCGGCACGTACGGCCTCGTCGGTGCGGGCCACCACCGCCGTGCCGTCGTCCGCGGTGATGATCGGGCGCTGGATCAGCTTCGGGTGCTCGGCCAGCGCCTTGATCCACCGGTCGCGCGTCCCGGCGTCCCGCGGCCACTCCTTCAGTCCGAGCTCCTTGGCGGCCGCCTCCTGCGTCCGGGTGATGTCCCAGGGTTCGAGGCCGAGGCGGGTGAGCACGTCGCGGATCTCGTCCTCGCCCGGCACGTCCTCCAGGTAGCGGCGCACGGTGTAATCGGCGCCCTCGGCGTCGAGCAGCTGCACGGCACTGCGGCACTTCGAGCAGGCCGGATTGATCCAGATCTCCATGCCGCCCACCGTACGCGCTCCCGGTTCTGTTCGATTTTCCGCCGACCCCACCCGCCCCTTCCGCAGCTGCCGTGACGGAGCGCCAATTTCCGTCTCCACCTGGGCTTTTGCGGGTCGTTGCGGACTCCCGGTTGTCAGTGCCCGGCGGTAAACTGGACGCAGTGTTCGAGGGTGACGCCGATGACGCCGACGTCTTCGGCGGACCGCCCGACCGCGACAGGAGGATGCCTGTGCCCGCTGCCGCCCTGAAGTCCAAGCCGTTGCCCACCCAGTCCACCGCGAAGCGTCCCGTCCAGCTCGACCTGCCGTACGCGCCCGTGGAGAAGCGGCCGTTGCCGCCGGGCCGGCCCCGCGAGTGGTACGTGACGCACAACCGCCGCCTCAAGGCGATGCGGCTGGCCATCGCCCTGCTCGACTCCGGCGTCTACCTGCCCCGCCAGGCCGGCAACGACACGATCCGGGACACGGCGGAGCTGATCGGCGTCCACCCGCCGTCGGACACGACGTGTCACATGGTGCGGGCGTTCATGCGCTACGCACGCTGACCGGACCGTCCGCGAGCGCCGGGTGCCCTGCCGGGCGGGGTGCCCGGCCGGGTGGGGTGCCCGGCGCCGGGTCACGCCGCCCGCTCCGGCGCGGCGAACACCGGCGGGTTCAGCCGGGCGAAGCCCTCCTGGCGCTCGTAGGGGAAGTACGGGTACGGCGCCGGGCGGTGGCTCGCCGCGTCCAGTCGCGCCACCTGCTCGGGGGTCAGGCTCCAGCCGACGGCGCCGAGATTCTGGCGCAGCTGCCGCTCGTCGCGGGCGCCGATGATGACGGAGGAGACGGTGGGGCGGCGCAGCAGCCAGTTGAGGGCGATCTGCGGGACGGCCCGGCCCGTCTCCCGCGCGATCTCGTCCAGGACGTCGACCACGCGGTAGAGGTGCTCGTCGTCGACCGGTGGACCGTAGTCGGCGGTGCCGTGCAGCCGGCTGCCGGGCGGGAGCGGGGTGCCGCGGCGGACGCGGCCGGTGAGGCGGCCCCAGCCGAGCGGGCTCCACACCAGGGCGCCGAGGCCCTGGTCGCGGGCGAGCGGCAGCAGCTCCCACTCGTAGTCGCGGCCGACGAGGGAGTAGTACACCTGGTGGGCCACATGGCGGGGGCGGCCGAGCCGGTCCGCGGCGGCGAGGGACTTCATCAGCTGCCAGCCGGAGAAGTTGGAGACGCCGGTGTAGCGCACCTTGCCCGCCCGGACCAGGATGTCCAGGGCGTCCAGCACCTCGTCGACCGGTGTGCCGGCGTCGAAGGCGTGGAGCTGGAACAGGTCGATGTGGTCGGTGCCCAGCCGGCGCAGGGCGTCCTCGCAGGCGGCGATCAGCCGGGAGCGCGAGGTGCCCGCGTCGCCCGGGCCGTCGCCCGTCGGCAGGCCGGTCTTCGTGGAGACGAGCACCCGGTCCCGGCGGCCCTTGATCGCCTGGCCGAGCACCTCCTCGGACGCGCCGGCGGAGTAGACGTCGGCGGTGTCGAACAGCGTGACGCCGGCGTCCAGGCAGATGTCCACCAGGCGGCGCGCCTCCCGCGCGTCGGTCGTGCCCCATGCCCCGAACAGCGGGCCCCGGCCGCCGATGGTGCCGGCGCCGAAGCTCAGCGCGGGGACCATCAGCCCGGACGCGCCCAATCGCCTGTATTCCATCGCGGACCCTCCTCGGTCAATGCTAACGGGTCTGTAGTTCCGTTAGTGGTGATTACGCTAGCAGGGCGAGGCGCTTAAGGGAACAGGAGTACCGTTATGGCTGACGGAGGCGAGCCGGGGACGCTGCGGCCCGGTGGGCGTACGGCCCGGGTGCGGGAGGCCGTGCTGCGCGCGGCCGAGGACGCCCTGACCGAGCAGGGCTTCACCGGCCTGGACCTGGCCGACATCGCCCGCCGCGCGGGAGTGGGCAAGACGACCGTCTACCGCCGCTGGGGGACGGTGACCGGGCTGGTGGCCGACCTCCTGGCGGACATGGCCGAGCAGTCCGCGCCGCGCACCGAGACCGGTTCCCTGCTCGGCGACCTGACGGCCAACGCCCGGCTCGTGCACCGGACCCTGACGGATCCTCGGCAGGGCGCGCTGTTCAAGGCGCTGATCGCCGCCGCGACCGGGGACGAGAGGACGGCCGCCGCACTGCACCGCTTCTACGACATCCGCGTCCGCGAGTGGGCCCCCTGCGTCCGGCAGGCCGTCGACCGGGGCGAGGCGCCCGAGGGCACGGACGCGCACGAGGTGATCCGCGCGGTGTCCGCTCCGCTCTACTACCACCTGCTCGTCAGCGGCGGCCGCCTCGACGAGACCGTGGCCGACCGCGCGGCGAAGGCAGCGGTGATCGCGACCCGGGCGGGGGTGTACGTGCGGGGCCCTGCCGGGGGGTGACGGGGGTGCGGGGGCGGCTCTAAGGCGACTGGCGTTGCGGGCGGCTGAGGGTGCCGGGGATGGGGGGACGAATCGGGGCGACTGGCATCGCGGGTGGCTGCGGCCGAGGGTGAAGTGACCGGGGGGTGCGCCCGTGGCTGAGGGTGACCTGGGGGTGCGGCTGCGGCTGAGGGTGACCGTGGGGTGCGCCCGCGGCTGAGCCCCGACCGTCGGCGACTCCCGGCCGTCGCTCAGCGTGCCGTCAGTTCCTTCTCCAGGGGCGTGCGGAAGCGGGGCGTGATCCTTGTCGTCCCCAGCCAGGCGGTGAGCCGTCGGGCCGCCGTCTCGATCGCCGTGCGGGTCTCCCGGCCGACGCCCTCCTCGTCGAGGATCCGCCAGACGATCTCCCCGTCGGCCCGCTGGGCCCAGCCGCCGATCACCCGCCCGTTCCACCACACCGTCGGTCCCACATTGCCGCTGCGGTCGAACAGGGCGGGCCGCAGCTCCGGTGCGAGATACCAGTCGCGCTGCTGCCAGCCCATGGCCGTGGGGTCGAGGCCCGGCAGGAGCGCGGCCCAGGGCTCGTCCGGCGTCGGCGCCGGCTCGGTGTCGTCCTCCGTCACATAGCCCGTGCCCCCGTCCAGCGACACCGGCCGCGCCCCGATCGCGGCCAGCGCCGCGCGGACCTGCGTCACCCGCCACCCCGTCCACCACTTCAGGTCCGCCTCGGTCGCCGGACCGCACGCGGCGAGCCACCGCCCCAGCAGCTCCGCCCGGGCCCGGGCCTCGTCCAGCTCGGGGTGCTCGGGCGCGAGGGCCCAGCGGAACTGGCTGGACGTCCAGGAGCCGAGCGGCCGGCCACGGACGACCTTCCCCTCCGCGCCGAGCACCTTCAGCAGGCGGGTGGAGACCGTGTGCACCCCCTCGTAGCTCTTGCCGGCCGCGTACACGAACTGCTCCCTCAACCGCGGCTCGTCGCGGGCGAGTTCGGCGGCCGTGGCCTGTCCGCGCCGGGCGAGGGCGGCCAGCGTCGACTCCTCGACCTCCTTCAGCCAGGCCGCGTCCGGCGCCCCCGCCGCCGCCATGTGCTGCAGCAGCGCGGCCCGCTCCCGCGCGGCCACCGCCAGGCCCGTCGAGGCGTGCACGACGGCGGTCAGGGCCGTGGGGAACACGAACACCGTGTGCCGCATCCCGTGCATCCGCACCAGGGAACGGTCCTCGTACAGCGCCCGCCCGGTCTCCTCCACCGTCTTCGCCGGGTCCGCGAGCCGCGCGCCCACCGCCAGGTACACCGTCGCCGGGTCCGTGCCGTGCAGCGCGACGAGCGCGTCGGCGACCGCCTCGGGCGTGGCCGCACGGGCCTGCCCGGCCAGCCGGTGGCGCAGCGCGAGCCGCGCCCGCCGCTCCGCCACACCGATGTACCGCTCCGCCGCCATCCCGGCCTCCCTCCGCGCGTTCGCCTACGGGACAGCATCATGGCGGTCACCACTGACAGCGACCGCGACCAGCCGCGCGACAGCGAGCGGCCGGCCTCGGGCCGGCCCGACCGGCTCATGGCTGGGGCGGCCCGACCGGCCCGCCTCAGGCGCGGCCCGACCGGCCCGTCCCGGGGGCGGTCCGCCCCTGCCGCCGCACGACCGGCCGGTTTCGGGCGCAGCGCGACCGGTCCGTCTCAGGCGTAGCGCTCCAGCAGCCCCGTCACGTACGTCTCCAGCCGCGCTCCCAGCACCTCCGGTGTCAGATCGGTCCGGCCCAGCTCCCGCCACGGGCCCGCCAGCTTCGCCGCGTCCGGGGCGTAGGCCAGTGCGTCGAGCAGCCGCCAGTACAGATGGTCCGGGCCGTCGGCCAGGCGCCGGCCGCCGTGAGCCGTGTAACGGTCCCGGAACCCCAGGCCGTACTCCGCTCCGTGCAGCAGCGCCAGCGCCGTGGAGCAGTGGGCGACATCCAGGTCGGCGGGCCCCCACGAGGTCTCCACCCAGTCGACGACACCACTGACGCGCAGCCCGGCCCCCGAGCCGGTGAACAGCACGTTCCCGGGATGGAAGTCCCGGTGCAGGAAGCACCCCTCGTACGGGGGCGGGTCGCGGCGCAGCACGTCCACCGCCCGCTGCCACACCCCGCCCTCCGGCGCGTTCACCCGCTCCGGCGACGTCCACGCCTGGTACGGGCGGGGCCGCTGCCCGGGCACCACCCGGTGGATCGCGGCCAGTTGGGCCGCCAGCAGCTCCATCCGAAGGCCGAGGTCCTCCTCGTCGACCCGGACCCGCCCCGGCACCACCGTCATCAGCAGCGACGGATGGTCACCGTGCTCGGCGGCCGCGTCCACGCCGATCAGCTCCGGCGCCGGCACGTCCTCCTGCCCGGCCAGCAGGGTGAGCACGGCCGCCTCGCGGGCCAGCAGCCCGGGCGCGTGGCGCCGGAAGAAGGGCGCCACGAAGGTCCGCAGCGCCAGGGCGGTGCCGTCGTCGAGGGTGAGCCGCCGCGACTGGGCGCTCCAACCGCCGGTCAGGAAGGCGGACTTCACGACCCGGCGGCCCGCGGGAAGCTGTGCGGCCACCCAGGCGCGCGTGGCCGTCCAGCCCTGCTCGCCGAGCCCGGCCAGCAGGGACGTGACGAACTCCCGCCGGTCCTCCGGGTGGTCGCGGAACCACGGCCCCAACCGGTGTTCCGCCGCGGGCAGTTCCCAGTGGGTGAACTGGGCACGCCGGGCCAGCGCCGCCGAGACGGCCTCGGTCACGGCGGGCGGAATGACCTCGTCCGTGCCCGGCACCGCGAGCACCGCCCGGCCCTCGTAGCCCCGCAGCACGTCGAGCGCGGGCGACTCGCGCCAGCTCCCGGGTCGCCGGATGAGCGCGCTGAACCGTCCGTCCCCGTCGCCGAACGGCACGTTCCACGCCTCGGCCGCGTACACCGCCGGCGCGCACAGGCCCAGGGCCACCACCCGGTCCCCGTAGTGCCGCACCAGGTCGGCCACCGTCTGGCCGCTCATGCTGAAGCCGACCAGGACCAGCGGCGCGTGCGCGGCCACGCGCGCGTCGATCACGGAGACGGCCTGGTCGAACCGGCGGCGCAGGCTCAGCTCCCGCAGCCGGCCGCTGCTCTTCCCGTGCCCCGAGAAGTCGAAGGCGAGGGCGTGGCAGCCGTGGGCGGCGAACTCCTCCAGCAGCGGCAGCAGCCGCTCCTTGCTCCCGTGGCCGGCGCCGTGCAGCAGGACGGCGGTCGCCGCCCCCGCGTCACCGGCGTCGGCGTACCAGCCGCTGAGCGTTTCACCGTCGGCGGCGTGCGTGAACTCGGTTCGCATGGCAGGCATCGGCTCGCTCATACGGCCATTCACTCACGCGGCGCGCCCCCGGACCGGCGAAGACGTCAGCCCTCGGCCACCGCGTACCCGGGCACGGACGGCCACCGCACGGTGAGCACCACCGACTCCTCCTCCGCACGCCAGGAGTGATCGACCCCGCGCCCCCACACCACGTAGTCCCCCTGCCGCTCCAGCAGAACGCTGCGCCCGGGCAGTTCGACGCGGAAGCGCCCGCTGATCAGGACCAGCAGCGCCGTCCGCTCCTCACCCCGCACCCACCGCGAACGCGCCTCGCCCCGCGGGTGCACCCCCCCCGTCGTCCACGCGCCCGGACGCTAGCAGCCGCCCCGGGGCGGCCGGCTAGTGAGGCGGGCGGAAGCCGGTGTAGCCGAGCAGCACGATCAACGCCGCCACGCAGCCGAGCACCAAGGCCGTCGAGACCCAGGGCGACCGCGAGGAGGACCGCTGCCGCGACCGCAGACCCCGCCGTCGTGACCGCCCGTGCTCCGGATCGGCCCGGAACGGCACCGGCCCGGGCGGATTGTCCTTCCACCGCGCGGCGAGCATCCGGGCCCTGGCCGAGGGCTCCTTGTGCTCGGCCCGGTCCGCCCAGCGGAGATCGAACTCGCGCTCCGGGAAGTCCTGTTCGTGCTCGGGCATCGCCGCTCCACCCCCGTGTGGTCCTGTCAGCAGAGTAGAACAAACGCCCGCGCCCCCGCTGTGCGAGCACAACGGGGGCGCGGACGATCCGCTTCGGTCAGGTGCCGATCACACGTCGAAGTACAGCTCGAACTCGTGCGGGTGCGGGCGCAGCTGCAGCGGTGCGATCTCGTTCGTGCGCTTGAAGTCGATCCACGTCTCGATCAGGTCCGGCGTGAAGACGTCGCCCTGGAGGAGGAACTCGTGGTCGGCCTCCAGGGAGTCCAGGACCGCCGGGAGGGAGGTCGGGACCTGCGGGACGCCCGCGTGCTCCTCGGGGGCCAGCTCGTAGAGGTCCTTGTCGATCGGCTCGGCCGGCTCGATCTTGTTCTTGATGCCGTCCAGGCCCGCCAGCAGCAGCGCGGAGAAGGCCAGGTACGGGTTGCCGGAGGAGTCGGGCGCGCGGAACTCGACGCGCTTGGCCTTCGGGTTCGAGCCGGTGATCGGGATGCGCATGGCCGCGGAGCGGTTGCGCTGCGAGTACACCAGGTTGACCGGGGCCTCGAAGCCGGGCACCAGGCGGTGGTAGGAGTTCACCGTCGGGTTGGTGAAGGCCAGCAGCGACGGGGCGTGCTTGAGGATGCCGCCGATGTAGTAGCGGGCGGTGTCCGACAGGCCCGCGTAACCGGCCTCGTCGTAGAAGAGGGGCTGGCCGCCGGCCCACAGCGACTGGTGGACGTGCATGCCCGAGCCGTTGTCACCGAAGATCGGCTTCGGCATGAAGGTCGCGGTCTTGCCGTTCTTCCACGCCACGTTCTTCACGATGTACTTGAAGAGCTGGAGGTCGTCGGCGGCGGCGAGCAGCGTGTTGAACTTGTAGTTGATCTCGGCCTGGCCGGCGGTGCCCACCTCGTGGTGCTGGCGCTCGACCTTCAGGCCGGCCCGCTCCAGCTCCAGGGAGATCTCGGCACGCAGGTCGGCGAAGTGGTCGACCGGCGGGACCGGGAAGTAGCCGCCCTTGTACCGGACCTTGTAGCCGCGGTTGTCCTCCAGCGCACCGGTGTTCCAGGCGCCGGCCTCGGAGTCGATGTGGTAGAAGGACTCGTTCGCGCTGGTCGCGAAGCGGACGGAGTCGAAGACGTAGAACTCGGCCTCGGGACCGAAGTACGCCGTGTCGGCGATCCCGGTGGACGCCAGGTAGGCCTCGGCCTTCTTCGCCACGTTGCGCGGGTCACGGGAGTACTGCTCGCCCGTGATCGGGTCGTGGATGAAGAAGTTGATGTTCAGCGTCTTGTCCCGGCGGAACGGGTCGACCCGGGCGGTCGACAGGTCCGCGCGCAGCGCCATGTCGGACTCGTGAATGGCCTGGAAACCCCGGATCGAGGAGCCGTCGAAGGCGAGCTCCTCGTCGGCGTCGAACGCCTCCGCAGGCACCGTGAAGTGCTGCATCACGCCCGGGAGGTCGCAGAAGCGGACGTCGATGAACTTGACGTCCTCGTCCGCGATGAACTTCTTGGCCTCGTCGGCGTTCTGGAACATCCAGCTCCTCCTACTCCCGACCGTCCCGCCGGGGTGGTAGTTCGATCGTGCGGCCAGTGCGGGTGGCACACGCTGTCCCCGACCCTAGGGACGGGTGATTTCTCGGGCGTGACTCATTTGTTTCGCACAAGTTAACCGGCTCTCCTTCCACCGTAGCCCCGGCGCACCCCGCCGTGCTCCGGTCATATAGGGGCGCAGTACCGTGGACGGGTGGACAACAGGCAAGCACTCGGATCGTGGCTCTCCGGGCCCCGCGCGGCCGCGGAAGAGGCCGGTGTCGACTTCGGCTACCGGGGCGAGCAGCTCGGTCTGCCCGAGGAGGGGCCCGGCTCGATCGCCCGCCCGGGCCGGCGTCTGGGCGCCCTCGCCGTGGACTGGGGCCTCAGCCTCCTGATCGCATACGGCCTCATCACCCAGAGCTACAACGAGGCGGCGCAGATCTGGGCGCCGCTGATCATGTTCGCGCTGATGGTGCTCACCGTCGGTACGGTCGGCTTCACCCCGGGCAAGCGCCTGTTCGGCCTGCGCGTGCTGGCCCTGGAGACCGGCCGCGTCAGCCCCTGGCGCTCCGCCCTGCGCACGGTCCTGCTCTTCCTCGCCATCCCCGCCCTGATCTGGGACCGCGACGGCCGCGGCCTGCACGACCGGCTCGCGGGCACGGTCGAGGTCCGCATCTGAGGTCCGCCGTACGACGAAGGGGCGCCCGGAGTGATCCGGGCGCCCCTTCGTCGCACGCGTTGCGGGGGTCAGCGGGCCTTCGGCCCGCCCTTCGGCAGCCGCATGCCCTTCGGCATCGGCCCCTTCGGCAGCGGCATGTTGCTCATCAGGTCCCCCAGCGCGCGCAGCCGGTCGTTGGTGGCGGTGACCTGCGGGCCGGTCAGCACGCGCGGCAGCTTCAGCATGGTCGTGCGCAGCTTCTTCAGCTCGACCTGGCCCTCGCCCGTGCCCACGACCAGGTCGTGCACCGGGACGTCCGCGACGATGCGGTTCATCTTCCGCTTCTCGGCGGCCAGCAGGGTCTTCACCCGGTTCGGGTTGCCCTCGGCGACCAGCACGATGCCCGCCTTGCCGACCGCGCGGTGCACCACATCCTGATTGCGGTTCATCGCCACCGCGGGGGTCGTCGTCCACCCCCGGCCGATGTTGTCGAGCACCGCCGCCGCGGCGCCGGGCTGGCCCTCCATCTGCCCGAAGGCGGCCCGCTCGGCCCGGCGCCCGAACACGATCGCCGTCGCGAGGAAGGCGAGCAGAAGGCCCAGGATGCCGAGATAGATGGGGTGACCGATCAAGAAACCGATCGCGAGGAAGACACCGAAGGTGACGATTCCGACAGCCGCGAGTACAAGACCGATCTTCTTGTCGGCCCTGCGGGTCATCTTGTAGGTCAGGGCGATCTGCTTCAGTCGCCCGGTGTTCGCAGCGTCCGCTGCGGTTTCCTTCCTCGCCATGGCACGAAGTCTACGTGGCCCGACGAGCGCGGACGACGGCAGTGTCCGCGGGGACCCCGTGGGGGAGGGGGCCCGGACTCAGGGGCGGACGGAGACGGAGCGGGTGAGGGACTGCTCGAGGACGCGCTGCGCCTCGACCCGGTCCTTGGCGCGACGGCGGTCCTCCAGCACGGAGGTCCAGGCGTTGCGACGGGCGGTGCGCTGACCGCCGCTCAGCAGCAGCGACTCCACGGCGCGCAGGGCGGTCGTGAAGGACGGGATCGCGGTGGCGCGAACAGGCGCGGCCTGCATGGGTGAGGTCCCCCCTCGGTACGGGTGTACGTGCTGTGAGTCCAGCGTCACTGTTTGGTGTTACCAGGGCGTGACCGACCGGTCAAACACCCATGAAGCCCCGGCGGGGAGCGGCGGAACGCCGACGCGGCCCTGACAGGTGTCCTCATCTGCGAGGACGGTCAGGACCGCGTCATATCGGTCGCTACCCGCCGGTAGCGTCTTGTGCGGGAATTCACACGCTTGCCCTCCCCTCGGTGGGGAAGAGCGGTGACGGCTCGTCAGACGGCCTGGGCCGCGATGCGCGCGTCCCGCTGCTCCATGGCCATCCGGTAGAGCCGCCCGGCGCGGTACGAGGAGCGCACCAGCGGGCCGGACATCACGCCGGAGAAGCCGATCTGCTCGGCCTCCTGCTGCAGCTCCACGAACTCCTGCGGCTTGACCCAGCGCTCCACCGGGTGGTGCCGCACGGAGGGCCGCAGATACTGCGTGATGGTGACGAGTTCGCAGCCCGCGTCGTGCAGCTGCTTCAGCGCGTCGCTGACCTCCTCGCGGGTCTCGCCCATGCCGAGGATCAGGTTCGACTTGGTGACCAGGCCGTAGTCGCGGGCCTCGGTGATGACCTTCAGGGAGCGCTCGTAGCGGAAGCCGGGGCGGATGCGCTTGAAGATGCGCGGGACGGTCTCGACGTTGTGCGCGAAGACCTCGGGGCGGGAGGCGAAGACCTCCTCCAGCAGCTCCGGCACGGCGTTGAAGTCGGGGGCGAGCAGCTCGACCTTGGTGTGGCCGCCTTCGCGGTCCGCCGTCTGCTGGTGGATCTGGCGCACGGTCTCCGCGTACAGCCAGGCGCCGCCGTCGGCCAGGTCGTCGCGGGCGACGCCGGTGATCGTGGCGTAGTTCAGGTCCATCGCGACCACGGACTCACCCACGCGGCGCGGCTCGTCGCGGTCGAGCGCCTCGGGCTTGCCGGTGTCGATCTGGCAGAAGTCGCAGCGCCGGGTGCACTGGTCGCCGCCGATGAGGAAGGTGGCCTCCCGGTCCTCCCAGCACTCGTAGATGTTCGGGCAGCCGGCTTCCTGGCAGACCGTGTGCAGGCCCTCGCTCTTCACGAGGTTCTGCATCTTCGTGTACTCGGGGCCCATTTTCGCCCGGGTCTTGATCCACTCGGGCTTGCGCTCGATGGGGGTCTGGCTGTTGCGGACCTCCAGGCGCAGCATCTTGCGTCCGTCGGGTGCGACTGCGGACACGACCGGCTCCCTAGCGTTTGATTCTTCGGCGTCCTCAAGGGTACGCCCGTGGATTTGAATGCCTCTGTGTGGTGTCAGCCGCTCCCCGCGGACTTTTATGCCGCCGGGGTCCGCTCGATCTCCCGCGGTTTCAGCTCGGCGTTCTCCAGCACGTCGCGCAGGTGGCGCTCCACCACGGGCAGGACCTCCTCGATCGTCACGTCCCGGCCCAGCTCGCCGGCGAGGGAGGCCACGCCCGCGTCGCGGATGCCGCAGGGGATGATCCGGTCGAACCACTTGTTGTCGGGGTTCACGTTGAGCGCGAAGCCGTGCATCGTGACGCCCTTGGCGACCCGGATGCCGATGGCGGCGATCTTGCGGTCCTCGCGGCGCTGGCCGGCGTTGGACGGGGCGTACTCCGGGCCGTTCAGCCGCGGGTCGAACTCCTCGTCGTGCAGGCGCGGGTCGAAGTCCAGGGAGAGCCCGCCGAGTGAGGGGCGCTGCTCCACGGGGTCGCCCAGGACCCACACGCCGCTGCGCCCCTCGACCCGGGTGGTCTCCAGCCCGAACTCGGCGCAGGTGCGGATCAGGGCCTCTTCCAGGCGGCGGACGTGGGCGACCACGTCCACGGGGCGGGGCAGCTTCTGGATCGGGTAGCCGACCAGCTGCCCGGGGCCGTGCCAGGTGATCTTGCCGCCGCGGTCCACGTCGATGACCGGCGTGCCGTCCAGGGGGCGCTCGTTGTCCGCCGTGCGCCGGCCGGCCGTGTAGACCGGCGGGTGCTCCAGGAGCAGTACGGTGTCGGGGACCTCGTCGGCGAAGCGCGCCGCGTGCACCCGGCGCTGCTCGTCCCACGCCTCCTGGTACTCGACGGCCTCGTCACCGAACCCCATACGGACGAACCGCAACTCACTCACGGCAAGCGCCTCCCTCGAACGGGTGTGTAAGGCACGTATCGCGCCCAAGCCACTGTACGTCCGGCCCGCACGCGTCAGTCCCGGGGTCAATCCTCACACGATCGGATGAATGTCCGGGAAAATGTGTGATGGGGTGCTTACTCTCCGCTACATTCGCGCCGTCCAGCAAGGCATAAGGCCTGCTCACAGGCAATCCGCGCACACCACGAAGGCCGGAAGGCAGGAGACCGCACCGCAGATGACGGAACGACCCGCGCAGCGCACCCCCAACCGACAGCTCGCCGCGCTCATCGCAGAAGCGGGGTTCTCCAACGCGGGACTCGCCCGTCGCGTGGACCAGCTCGGTCTCGAACACGGGCTCGACCTCAGATACGACAAGACCTCCGTCACCCGGTGGCTGCGCGGCCAGCAGCCCCGGGGGACCACGCCCGCACTGATCGCCGAGGTCTTCACCCGGCGCCTGGGCCGCCGCCTCACCGCCCAGGACCTCGGCCTGGACGCCTGCGCCCCCGTCTACGCGGGCCTGGAGTTCGCCGCCACCCCCGAGGAGGCCGTCGACATCGTCAGCGGGCTGTGGCGCAAGGACTCCGGCAGCCACGCCGAGCTGCGGAAGATCGCCTTCACCCCGGCCGGGCTCGTCGTGCCCAGCCGGGACTGGCTGATCGGCCGGGCCGACGAGAAGGTGGCCCGGGGCGAGCCGACCGCCGCGCGCATCCCGGCCCAGGGCCGCCCCGCCGCCCGCTTCCCGGCCACGGCCGAGCAGGGCGTGCCCGTCCTGCCCCGCCAGCGCGGCCAGGCCGAGCGCGGACCCGGCCAGCGGGTCACCGCCGGCGACATCGCCGCGCTGCGCTCGGTCGGCGAGCTGTTCCGCACCCTCGACGACGCCTACGGCGGCGGCCACGCCCGCCAGGCCCTCGTGCGCTACCTGGAGCACGAGTGCGAGCCCATGCTGCGCGGCACCTACGGCGAGCAGACCGGCCGCCGCCTGTTCGCCGCCGCCGCCGACCTGACCCGGCTGGCCGGCTGGACCTCGTACGACATCGCCGCGCACGGGCTGGCACAGCGCTACTTCGTGCAGGCGCTGCGGCTGGCCCAGGCCGCCGGCGACCGGGCGTACGGGGCGTACGTGCTGGTCACCATGAGCCGGCAGGCCGTCTACCTCGGGCACGGGCGCGAGGCCGTCCAGCTGGCCCGCGTGGCCCAGCAGGGCGTCGGCACCTCGGGCCCGCCCGTCGTCCAGGCCCTGCTGCACGCCTCCGAGGCGCGCGGGCACGGGGTGCTCGGCGAGGTCCGGGCCTGCACCGCCGCCCTGGTCCGCGCCGAGCGCGCCCTGGAGACGGCCCGGCCGGGGGACGACGTGCCGCACTGGGCGAAGTTCTTCGACGAGGCCCAGCTCGCCGACGAGTTCGGCCACTGCCACCGCGACCTGCAGCAGTTCCGCGCCGCCGCCCAGCACGCGGAACGCTCCCTGCAACTGCGGGCCCCGTCCTACGCCCGCAGCCGCCTGTTCTGCCGTGTCGTCCTCGCCACCGCCCGGCTGGGCCTCGGCGAACTCGACCAGGCCTGCCAGCTGGCGGCCGAGGCGGCGGGCCAGGCGGCGGAGATGCGCTCGGTCAGGGCGGTGGAGTACGTGCGGGACTTCGAGCGGCGGCTGGAGCCGTACAAGGACGCGGCGCCCGTGCGGACCTACCGCGACAAGGTGGCGGCCCTGGGGTGAGGTGGCCCGGGGGCGGGGGGCGGTGCCGACGTGCGGCCCCCGCCGCGCCCCCGGTGCACCCGCAACCCGGCGAGGCGCCTACGCGGCCCTCGGCACCGTCGGCAGCGGATCGGCGGCATGCATCGACCGCCCCGCGCCCAGATCCGCCAGGATCGCCGCGGAAGCCCGGTGACCGCTGTGCAGGGCGCCCTGCACGGTACTGGTGTCGCGGTGGTCCCCGCACACGTACAGCCCCGCCAGCAACCGCACCGGCCGCCGCAGATCATGCGGCGGCCGCATCGCCGGCACGGCCTCGGCCGTCCGGAACACGGCCAGCGTCTCCCAGCGGGCCGTCGACACCCCGTACAGCCGCGCCAGGTGCATCCGCACGGCCGTGTCGATGTCCCCCGGCGGCCGCCCGAGCACGGTCGACGACACCAGCGCCCGCCCCGCCGGAGCCCGGGACGGATCGACCTGGCTGACCACCGCCGTGTGCGCGACCGGGCCGCCCAGGTCCGCGTCGAGCAGCAGGGCGGAACCCGTCCCCGGCGGCTCGTCCGTCGTGTGGTGCACCACCGTCACCGGGTGGAACTCCGGCACCCGCAACCCGGGCAGCAGCCCCGCCGCGGCCCGCGCGCCCGTGGCCACCAGCACCGCCCGGCACCGGATCACGCCGTGCTCCGCCGTGGTCACCGAGGTCGTCGAGACGGAGGTGACCCGCACGCCCGTGTGCACCGTGCCCGCCGGCAGCATCCCCGCCAGCCGCTCCGGCAGTGCCTCGGCGCCGCCCTCCGGCAGGCACAGCCGGCCGCTCGCGAAGGCGCGCAGCGCGAGGTCCGCGCACCGGCTGGACGTCGTCAGGTCCGGGTCGCACAGCAGGGCGGCGAGCAGCGGGCGCAGGAAGCCGTCGATCGTCCGGGCGGGCAGCCCGCGCGCCGCCAGGGCCTCACCCGCGGGCAACTCCGGGCGGGCCAGCAGTCGTTCGGCCGGGGTGCCCGCCAGCCGGGTCAGCGCGGCCCCCAGCCGGGCCTGGTCCACGGCCGTGCCCAGCGGGGCGCCGGAGCGGCTCCGGGGCACCGAGACCTGCCGGCCGGGCACGGCCGCCGGCCTCCGGGGCGACCTGGGGGGCCTCGGCGCGGAGGGCGAGCGGGGCGCGCCCGCCAGCGCGCGCACCGCGTGCAGTGCGCCCCGTGCGCCCCCGGTGCCCGGCTGGACGCCCGCCCGGTGGTGGCGGCCGTCACCGTGCAGCAGGACACCGGGCGCGAAGGGCCGCAGGGCCAGCCCGCCGAGACCGGGTGTCAGTCGTAGTTCCGGATACGCGGTGGACAGCAACTGGCCGACCCGGTCGAGCCGGAAGCCGTCGATCTTCTCCGTCGCCATGCGGCCGCCGACCCCGTGGGCGGCCTCCAGGACCATGGTCGTCACTCCTGCGCTGGTCAGCCGGTGCGCGGCCGAGAGTCCGGCGACCCCGGCCCCCACGACGACCACGTCCGCCTGGTACGCGGGCTCAAGCACGTGCCCCTCCTCGAGGTTGCGCGGGCGCTGGAGACGTCATGCCCTCAACAGGCCGCAGGGATACGCGAGTTCTGGTCGAGGGTAGGGCCGTGATCGGTCAGCGGGAGTCGCGCATCGGCAGGGCACGGTCGCACGGCGGTCGCATACGGACGCCGGGTGGGCGTGAAGGGGCCGCAGGGGTCACAGAGCCGCCCGGATCGCCCCCTCGATGTCCGGGAACGCGAACCGGAAACCCGACTCCAGCAGCCGCTTCGGCACCACCCGGGCGCTGCCGAGGACGTCCCCGGCCATCTCGCCGAGCACCGACCGCAGCACGGGCGCGGGCACGGCGAACGGCGTCGGCCGGTGCAGCACCCGCCCCATCGCCGCCGTGATCTCACGGTTGGTCAGCGGGTTCGGGGCGGTCAGGTTGAACGGCCCCGACAGGCCGTCGGTGTCGATCAGATGCCGGATCGCGGCGACCTCGTCGTGCAGCGCGACGAACGACCAGTACTGCCGCCCGTCGCCCAGCCGCCCGCCCAGACCCGCCCGGAAGAGCGGGAACAGCCGCCCCCACGCCCCGCCGTGGCGGGACACCACGAGACCGGTCCGGGTGAACACCGTGCGGACACCGGCCTGCCGCGCCGGGTCCGCCGCCGCCTCCCACTCCACGCACAGCTCGGGCAGGAAACCCGTCCCGGGCGGCGCGTCCTCGTCCACCACCCGGTCGCCCGTCTCGCCGTAGTAGCCGATGGCGCTGCCGTTGACCAGCACTCGCGGCCGGTCCCCGTCGTCCAGTGCGGCGACCGCCCGGGCGAGCGCCGCCGTGCCGTTCACCCGGCTGTCGCGGACGCGGCGCTTGTAGGCGTCCGTCCAGCGGCGGTCGCCGACCCCGGCCCCCGCCAGATTGACCACCGCGTGGCACCCGGCGAGCCCGGCCGCGTCCGCGCGCCCGCCCTCCGGGTCCCACCGGACCTCGTCCTCCGTGCGCGGCGTACGGCGCACGAGGCGCACCACGTGGTGCCCGTCCGCGGTCAGGGACCGCACGAGGGCGCTGCCGATGAGACCGGAGGCGCCGGTCACCGCGATGCGTCGCATGGCTCAATCTTGCCCGCCCGCGGGAGAAAACCCCCGCCGGGGCGGCGCGCGCCCGACGTAACGTGCCCCCATGCCCACTCCGCACATACGCCCCGCGCGCCCCGAGGACGACGACGCCCTGGGACGGCTCGACCGCGCCACCTGGTCCCCGCTGCACGCCGTCCAGCCCCGGCCCGAACCCCCGTACGGCCCCTTCTTCAGCGAGCGGGACCCGAGGGCGCAGTGCCTCGTCGCCGAACTCGACGGGACCCTCGCCGGCTACCTCCGGCTGGGCACGGCGACGCCGCTGGCCTGCAACGCCCACGTCCGGATGATCCGCGGGCTGGCCGTCGCCGAGGAGGCCCGCGGGCACGGCGTCGCCCGGGCCCTGCTGCGGGCGGCGGCGGAGGAGGCCCGGCGGCAGGGCGCGCGGCGCCTGACCCTGCGCGTGCTGGCCCACAACACGCCCGCGCGCACGCTCTACGCGTCCGAGGGGTTCGCCGTGGAGGGCGTCCTGCCCGAGGAGTTCTTCCTCGACGGCGCGTACGTCGACGACGTGTTCATGGGCCGCTTCCTCTGAGCCGGGCGACAGCCCGCTACGACGCCGCCGGCTCGCCCGTGTCCACCGGCGCCGTCGCGCCGGCCGCCCGCTCGGCGTCCGGGGCCACCTCGTCCGCCGTCAGCACGTACCCCGTCTCGGCGTCCGAGGTGGAACGGGCGAAGACCACGCCGAACACCCGGCCGTCCGTGGTGAGCAGCGGTCCGCCCGAGTTGCCCGGGCGGACCGTGGAGCGGATCGAGTAGATCTCGCGCACGGCCGTGCCGTCGTTGTAGATGTTCTGGCCCGTGGCCCGCACCCGGTTGGCGACCGTCGCCGCCTGGAGGTTCAGGTCGCCGTCCTCCGGATAGCCCGCGACGACCGCCGAATCGCCGCGCTCGGCGTCGTCGTCGAACCTGAGCACCGGCGCCTTCAGACCCGGCACGTAGAGCACGGCCACGTCCTTGTGCGGGTCGAAGGACACCACCCGCGCCTCGTACGTCCGCCCGACCCCGCCGATCTGCACGGTCGGCTCGTCGATCCCCGCCACCACATGGGCGTTGGTCATCACGCGCTCGCGCGCGAACACGAAGCCGCTGCCCTCGCGGCCCTGCGTGCCCGCGACGCCCTCGACCTTCACCGTGCTGCGCCGGGCGGCGTCCGTCGCGGCCGCCGTGACGCTGTCGCCCGAGGGCCGGGCGACCTCGGCCGTCGACTCGTTCTCGAACGGGTTGAAGACCTGCGGGAAACCGGCCTGGGTCAGCGCGGAGGTGGCCTCCGAGAACCAGGCCGGAGTCGTCTCCGGCATCGTCCGCTGCACCGCGCCGAGCAGCCGCGAGTCCCGGATCGCCGACGTGACCAGCGGCGACGAGGAGGCGCCCAGGACGCTGGCGACCACCCACGCCACGATCAGCACGGCGACCGCGTTGGCCACGGCCCCGCCGATCCCGTCCGCCACCCTGAGCGGCCCCCGGTCCAGCTCCCGCCGCAGCCGCAGCGCCAGGCGCCCCGCCAGCTCGTGGCCCACCACCGCCGGCAGCAGCACCGTGAACACCGCCGTCACCGTCGCCCGGGTCGTCCCCGGCTCCACCAGGTCCATGACCCACGGCAGGATCCACACGCCGACGACCGCGCCGCCCACGAAGCCCGCCAGCGACACGCAGCCGGCCACCAGCCCGCGCCGGTACCCGGACGCCGCGTAGGCCAGGACGACCAGCAACAGCAGGATGTCGAGCAGGTCCACGCAACGCCGCCTTTCTCTCGGAACCCTTCAGTACGTGGGGGAAGGGCCCGGTGATCAGTCACCCGCGCGGATGAGCGGAACCGGCCCGCGCGCGTGCACTCGGAAAAACGTCGCGGACCGTGACGATGGTTCCACCGGGTGGCACAGCACACATCGCGGACGGACCGGATCGGGCCGACAGTGGGACCATGCGTGTCTACCGAGGGCGGCGGGGTGCGCGGGGGCGCCGCGCCGCCGGGACACCCGGCACGGCCGGTGTGCCCCGCGCGGCCCGGGTCGCGCTCGGCTGCCTGCCGGGGACCGCCGCCGCCGTCGCGCTGGTGCTGTGCGCCCACGGCGTCGAGAACGCCGCCGAGACCCCCGCCCGCGCCGCCCCGGCCCGCTCCGCCGCCACGCCGTACGCCGCCCCCCGGCCGCCCATCGTGCCGCGCTCGCACTGGCTGGGCGACGCCGCCCGCGACCAGCCCCGCCCCCGCTACGACGACCGGGTCGCCGCCGTCTTCGTCCACCACACCGACTCGCCCAACGGCTACGACTGCGCCGACGCGCCCCGCATCATCCGGGCCCTCTACACCGGCCAGACCGGCAGCCGCGACTGGGACGACATCGGCTACAACTTCGTCGTCGACCGCTGCGGCACGATCTACGAGGGCCGCGCCGGGGGCGTCGAGCGGGCCGTCACCGGCGCCCACACCCAGGGCTTCAACCACCGCACCACCGGCATCGCCGCCCTCGGCACCTTCACCGCCGGCCTGCCCGTGCCCCGGGCCGTGATCCGCTCCATCGCCGCGCTGTCCGCCTGGAAGCTGGGCCTGACCGGCACCGACCCGAGGGCCGACGTCCGCCTGGTCTCCAGCAACGGCCTGAGCCGGTACGCGGCCGGCACCACCGCCGAACTGCCCGCCCTGGCCGGGCACAACGACGGCTACATGACCAGCTGCCCGGGCGCCGCCCTGCACGCCCGCCTGCCCGAGATCCGGCAGCTCGCGGCCCGGCTCCAGGGCCGGCCCGCCGAGGCACGGCAGGACGGCGGCGAACGCGCGGCGCCGTCGCTCCCGGGCCCCCTGCCGCCGTCCCCGGGCGGTGCTCCGCGCGGTCGCGGCGGTCGTGCCGCACCCGCGGCCGATCAGCCCCTGAAGCGCTCCCACAACCGCGGATAGCGCTCGGCGAGCAGCTGCTCGTCCTCGAAGTCCAGGGGGGTGCCCTCCGGTTCCGCCGGGGCGGGCGGGATCTCCAGATCGGGGGCGACCACGCCGGTGAGCTGCTCGTAGGCCTCGTCGGCCGCGTAGCCCAGCTCCTCGCCGTCGCCGTCGATCTCCTCGTCGAAGTCGCCGAGCAGGTCGGCCAGCGCGTCCGGGTCGTGCAGGGCGCCCTCGAAGACCTCCCGGCCCTGGCCGATCAGCCAGCACCGGAAGAAGTCGAAGGCGTCGTCGCTGGCCCCGTCCAGCAGCACCCAGGCGGCGCCCCACAGGTCCCAGCGGTAGGCGCGGTTGTAGCGGGACTCGAAGTGCCGGGCGAAGTCCAGGACGGAGTCCGGGTCCCGCTGGGCGAGCCGTTCCACGAGCAGGTCCGCCTGCTCCTCCGGGTCGCCCTCGGCGGCCTCGCGGGCGTCGTCCACCAGCTCCCAGAACTCCGTCTCGTCCATCACGGGTCAAGCATCGGCCCTGGGGCACAGGGGCGCACCCGGAGTGCGCGGGATCGTTATGCGCCGCCGGTGGGCCGGTAGAGGCGGGCCAGCCGCGCCGCGTCCGCCGCGAACCGCTCCCGCAGGCCCTCCGGGGCCAGAACCTCCACCTCCGGGCCCAGCGCCGTCAGCTGGGTGTGGGCGACCTCCTCGGACTCCACCGGCAGGTCCACCGTCACCCACCCGTCGCCGTCCGGCGCGTCCGCCCCGGCCAGCGCCTCCCGGGCCGACAGCGAGTCCAGCGCGTACGGCAGCCTGCGCACCCCCTCGGGGGACAGGCGCACCAGGACCCGCGCCCGCAGGATGGACCGCGCGAACTGCTCCGCCCGCTCCTCCCAGAACGCGGGCAGGTCGAACTCCGGCTCCCGCTCGAAGCGCTCCGCGCCCGGCTCCACCGCCGTGAACCGGTCGATCCGGTACACCCGGAAGGACGCGCCCCCGGCCACCCGCGCGCACAGGTACCAGACGCCCGCCTTCAGCACGAGCCCGTACGGCTCCAGCTCCCGCGAGACCTCCTCCTCGCCGCGCCGGTACCGCGCGCTGATCCGCCGGTCGTCCCACACCGCGTCCGCGACCGCCGGCAGCAGCGCGGGCGTCCTCGGCTCCGTGAACCAGTTCGGCGCGTCCAGGTGGAAGCGCTGCGCCGCCGTCCGGGAGGCGTCCCTGAGGGAGGGCAGCAGCGCCGCCGACACCTTCAGCCGGGCCGCCGAGGCCGCGTCCTCCAGCCCCATCTCGCGCAGCGCGCCCGGCACCCCGGACAGGAACAGCGCCTCGGCCTCGCCCCGGTGCAGCCCGGTCAGCCGCGTGCGGTACCCGCCGACGAGCCGGTAGCCGCCCGCCCGGCCCCGGTCCGCGTAGACGGGCACGCCCGCCTCCGACAGCGCCTGCGCGTCCCGTGTCACCGTCCGCTCCGACACCTCCAGCTCCCGGGCGAGCTCGGCGGCCGTCATGGAGGGCCGGGACTGGAGCAGCAACACCATCTTGATCAGCCGGGCAGCGCGCATGGCCACATCATGCAGCAGGCCCCCGCCGGGGCGGGGGCCTGCCGTTCAACGGTCCGTGCTCGGGGGAGGACTCACAGACCGTACTTCTCGCGGGCTTCCTTCACGGACGCCGCCTCGACCTCGCCGCGCCTGGCGAGCTGGGCCAGGGCCGCGACGACGATGGACTCGGCGTCGACCCCGAAGTGGCGGCGGGCCGCCTCACGGGTGTCCGACAGGCCGAAGCCGTCGGCGCCCAGCGAGGACCAGTCCTGCTCGACCCACTGCGCGATCTGGTCCGGGACCTGGCGCATGTAGTCGGAGACCGCCAGCACCGGGCCCTCGGCGCCCTGCAGCGCCTGCCGGACGAACGGGATCCGCTCCTCGCCGCGCAAGCCGGCCGCGTCCGCCTCCAGGGCGTCCCGGCGCAGCTCGCTCCAGGACGTCGCCGACCACACGTCGGCCGCCACGCCCCACTCCTCGGCCAGCAGCCGCTGCGCCTTGAGCGCCCAGTGGATCGCCGTGCCGGAGCCGAGCAGCTGGATCCGCGGGGCGTTCGCCGGCACGGTCACACCCGCCGACTCCGCCGTGTTGAAGCGGTACAGGCCCTTGACGATGCCCTCGTCGATCCCGGGCACGGACGGCTTCGCGGGCTGCGGCAGCGGCTCGTTGTAGACGGTCAGGTAGTAGAAGACGTCCTGGTCCTCGCCCGGGGCGGCCTCGCCGTACATCCGGCGCAGACCCTCCTTGACGATGGCCGCTACCTCGTAGGCGAACGCCGGGTCGTACGTCAGGGCCGCCGGGTTGGTCGCGGCGATGACGGGGGAGTGGCCGTCGGCGTGCTGCAGGCCCTCACCGGTCAGGGTGGTGCGGCCGGCCGTGGCGCCGACCAGGAAGCCGCGGCCGAGCTGGTCGCCGAGCTGCCACATCTGGTCGGCCGTGCGCTGCCAGCCGAACATCGAGTAGAAGATGTAGAACGGGATCATCGCCTCGCCGTGCGTCGCGTACGACGTCGAAGCGGCGATGAAGTCGGCCATCGAACCGGCCTCGGTGATCCCCTCGTTGAGGATCTGGCCGTTCTTGGCCTCCTTGTAGTACATCAGCTGGTCGCGGTCGACCGGCTCGTACGTCTGGCCCTTGGGCGAGTAGATGCCGAGCGACGGGAACAGCGACTCCATGCCGAAGGTGCGGGCCTCGTCGGGGACGATCGGCACCCAGCGCTTGCCCGTCTCCTTGTCGCGGACCAGGTCCTTGACCAGGCGGACGAACGCCATGGTGGTGGCCACGTTCTGCGAGCCGGAGCCCTTGTCGAAGGAGGCGAACGCCTTCTCGGCCGGGGCGGGCAGCGGGGCGACCGGGTGGACGCGCCGGGCCGGGGCCGGACCGCCGAGGGCGGCACGCCGCTCCTGGAGGTAGCGGACCTCGGGGGAGTCGGCGCCCGGGTGGCCGTAGGGGACCACGCCGTCGACGAAGTCGCTGTCCTTGATCGGCAGGCCGAGCAGGTCGCGCATGGCCTTGAACTCGTCCACCGAGAGCTTCTTCATCTGGTGGTTGGCGTTCTTCGACGCGAAGCCCTCGCCGAGGGTGTGGCCCTTGACCGTCTGGGCCAGGATCACGGTCGGCGCGCCCTTGTGCTCGACGGCGGCCTTGTACGCGGCGTACACCTTGCGCGCCTCGTGACCACCGCGCGAGAGGTGGAAGCACTCCAGGATCTTGTCGTCGCTCAGCAGCTTCGCCATCTCCGCCAGCGCCGGGTCGGCGCCGAAGAAGTCCTGGCGGATGTAGGCCGCGTCGCGCGTCTGGTACGTCTGGATCTGCGCGTCCGGTACCTGGCGCAGGCGGCGTACGAGCGCGCCCGTGGTGTCGAGCCGGAACAGCTCGTCCCAGGCCGTGCCCCACAGCGTCTTGATCACGTTCCAGCCGGCGCCGCGGAACTGGGCCTCCAGCTCCTGCACGATCTTGAAGTTGGCGCGGACCGGGCCGTCCAGGCGCTGCAGGTTGCAGTTGATGACGAACGTGAGGTTGTCCAGCTCCTCACGGGCCGCCAGCGCCAGGGCCGCCGTCGACTCGGGCTCGTCCATCTCGCCGTCGCCGAGGAACGCCCACACGTGCGAGGCGGAGGTGTCCTTGATGCCGCGGTTGGTCAGGTAGCGGTTGAAGCGCGCCTGGTAGATGGCCGACAGCGGGCCGAGGCCCATGGAGACCGTCGGGAACTCCCACAGCCAGGGCAGGCGGCGCGGGTGCGGGTAGGAGGGCAGGCCGTTGCCGCCCGCCTCGCGGCGGAAGTTGTCGAGCTGCTGCTCGCTGAGCCGGCCGTCGAGGAACGCGCGGGCGTAGATGCCGGGGGAGGCGTGGCCCTGGATGTAGAGCTGGTCGCCGGAGCCGTCGGCCTCTTTGCCCTTGAAGAAGTGGTTGAAGCCCGTCTCGTAGAGCCAGGCGGCGGAGGCGAAGGTGGCGATGTGGCCGCCCACGCCGTACTTGCTGCCCCGGGTCACCATCGCGGCCGCGTTCCAGCGGTTCCACGCGGTGATCCGCTGCTCCATCTCCTCGTCACCGGGCACGTCCGGCTCGGCGGCGGTGGGGATGGTGTTGACGTAATCGGTCTCGAGGAGCTTCGGCAGCGCGATGCCGGCGCCCTCGGCACGCTCCAGCGTGCGGCGCATCAGGTACGCGGCACGGTGCGGCCCGGCTGCCTTGGCGACCGCGTCCAGGGAGGCCTGCCATTCGGCGGTCTCCTCCGGGTCCCGGTCGGGGAGCTGGTCGAGCTCGCTGGCCTGGATGGCGTTGGGGTCGGTCATGTCGCCGCCTTCCTCAGTCGAAGGGGGTTCCCTCACGTAAGGGGATCGGGGGTGCCCTTGGTCTTTGGCAGGACAGGGCTGGGGCTCGGGTGGCAAGCCCGTCGGCGACTGTAACTCCCTGATCGATGATCGATCAAAGGGTTGAGGGATAAAACCTCTTGATCACGAGAAAGTCGGCACGCGGTGCCTCCGCCGGTGGCACGCGGTGACGGGTTTCGGTGTGGTTGTCGCAGGTCGGAGGCGTTTGAGCGGGACCGCGCTCGGGTGTCACGCCCGGGGCGCGCAACCCAGTACGTGCGCTTTGACGAGTTCCGCGATCCGGGGGTCACGGCGCTTGAAGGCCGCGACCAGTTCCTCGTGCTCCTCCGCGTACGACTGCTGCCGCGTGCCCAGCCAGCGGATGGACAGGGCGGTGAACACCTCGATGCCCAGGCCCTCCCAGGTGTGCAGCAGGACCGAGTTGCCGGCGGCGCGGACCAGCTCCCGGTGGAAGGCGACGGTGTGCCGGACCTGGGCCGTGCCGTCGGAGACGCGGTCGGCCTCGTACAGGGCGCTGACGTGCGGTTCCAGGGCCGAGCAGTCCTCGGCGAGGGCAGGGGCGGCCAGTTCGGCGGCGATGGCCTCCAGACCGGCCCGGACCGGGTAGCTCTCCTCCAGGTCGGCGGCCGTCAGGTTCCGCACGCGCACGCCCTTGTTCGGGGCCGACTCGATCAGGCGCAGCGACTCCAGCTCGCGCAGGGCCTCGCGGACCGGGGTCTGGCTGACCTCCAGCTCCGTCGCGATCCGCCGCTCCACGATCCGCTCGCCCGGCTGCCAGCGCCCGCTGATGATCCCTTCCAGGATGTGCTCGCGGATCTGTTCGCGCAGCGAGTGGATGACGGGCGCGGTCATGAGGGCTCCTCGGTCGGGATCGACGCTTAGACAATACGGCCGGTTCGCTCCGCGGGTGGGGCCGACGTGGGGGCTGTCGCGCAGGTGAGACGAGGCGCACACGGTGTGTGTGGCGCGGGGGAGCCCGGGCCGCTGCGCGCGTGGGCGGCTGCCGGTCGTCCGGTGGCTCGTCGCGCCCCGCGGCGGAGCCGCACATGTCACGGCCCCGCGCCCCTCGGGTACGACGGTGCCCCGCCCGGAAGATCCGAACGGGGCACCGAACAGCCGTACCGGCGAGGGAGGTCAGAGACCGAGCTCGACCTCGAACTCGCCGGCCTCCAGGATCGCCTTGACCGCCGTCAGGTAGCGGGCGGCGTCCGCGCCGTCCACCAGGCGGTGGTCGTAGGACAGGGTCAGGTACGTCATGTCCCGGACGCCGATGACCGGGCCGTCCTCGGTGTCGATCACGGCGGGGCGCTTGACCGTGGCGCCGATGCCGAGGATCGCGACCTGGCCCGGCGGCACGATGATCGTGTCGAAGAGCGCGCCGCGCGAGCCGGTGTTGGAGATGGTGAAGGTCGCGCCGGACAGCTCGTCCGGGGTGATCTTGCTGGCCCGGACCTTGCCCGCGAGCTCGGCCGTGGCCTTGGCGATGCCGGCCAGGTTGAGGTCGCCGGCGTTCTTGATGACCGGAGTCATCAGGCCCTTCTCGGAGTCCACCGCGATACCGATGTTCTCGGTGTCGAAGTAGGTGATGGTCCCCTCGGCCTCGTTGATCCGGGCGTTGATCGGCGCGTGCGCCTTCAGCGCCTGGGCCGCGGCCTTGACGAAGAACGGCATCGGCGAGAGCTTGACGCCCTCACGGGCCGCGAACGCGTCCTTGGCCCGGGCGCGCAGCTTCATCAGGCGCGTGACGTCGACCTCGACGACCGAGGACAGCTGCGCCTGCTCGTGCAGGGCCTTGACCATGTTGTCGCCGATGACCTTGCGGATCCGCGGCATCTTCACGGTCTGGCCGCGCAGCGGGGAGGCCTCCAGGGTGGGGGCCTTCTTCGCGGCGGCCGGGGCGGCCTGGGCGGCCGGTGCCGGGGCAGCGGCGGCGGCCTTGGCGGCCTCCGCGGCGGCGACGACGTCCTGCTTGCGGATACGGCCGCCGACGCCCGTGCCCTTGACGGTGGACAGGTCGACACCCTGCTCGGCGGCGAGCTTGCGCACCAGCGGGGTGACGTAGGCGCCGTCGTCGGCGGGCTTGGCGGCGGCCGGCGCGGCCGGGGCCTGGGCCGGAGCCGGGGCGGGCGCGGGAGCGGACGGGACCGGCTCGGGGGCCGGGGTGGTCTGCTGCTGCGGGGCCGGAGCCGACGGGGCCTGCGGGGCCGGGGCGGGCTGCGCCGGAGCCGGAGCCTCGGCCTGGGCCGGAGCCGGGGTGGGCTCGGGCTGGGCCGGGGCGGCCGGGGCCTCCTGCGCGGGGGCGGCGGCCGGAGCGGCACCCGCCTCGCCGATGACGGCGAGCTTGGCGCCGACCTCGGCGGTCTCGTCCTCGCCCACCACGATCTCCAGCAGCGTGCCGGAGGCCGGGGCGGGGATCTCGGTGTCGACCTTGTCCGTCGACACCTCCAGCAGCGGCTCGTCGGCCTCGACCGTGTCGCCGACCGACTTCAGCCAGCGGGTGACGGTGCCCTCGGTGACGGACTCGCCGAGCGCGGGCAGGACGACGTCCGTGCCCTGGGCGGAGCCGCCGCCGGCCGCGGCGTCGGCGGTCGGGGCGGGCGCCGGGGCGGCCTGCTCGGTGGAGGGCGCGGCCGCGGCCGGCTCCGGGGCGGGCTCGGCGACCTGCTCGGCCTGCGGGGCCTGCTCGGCGGCCGGGGCCTCCTGGGCCGCGGGGGCGCCGGAGCCGTCGTCGATCAGCGCCAGCTCGGCACCGACCTCGACGGTCTCGTCCTCGGCGACCTTGATGGAGGACAGCACGCCGGAGGCGGGGGAGGGGATCTCGGTGTCGACCTTGTCGGTGGAGACCTCGAGCAGCGGCTCGTCGGCCTCGACGCGCTCACCCTCGGCCTTCAGCCAGCGGGTGACGGTGCCCTCGGTGACGCTCTCGCCGAGCGCCGGAAGGGTTACGGAAACCGCCATGGTTTCGGTTGCTCCTTACGGAAAGTGCGGAAGTCTGTCGTCGCGTTCGTCGACCGAGGGGGTCAGTCGTGCGCGTGGAGGGGCTTGCCGGCCAGGGCCAGGTGGGCCTCGCCGAGCGCCTCGTTCTGCGTCGGGTGGGCGTGGATCAGCTGCGCGACCTCGGCGGGCAGCGCCTCCCAGTTGTAGATCAGCTGGGCTTCGCCGACCTGCTCGCCCATGCGGTCGCCGACCATGTGGACGCCGACCACGGCACCGTCCTTGACCTGGACGAGCTTGATCTCGCCCGCGGTGTTCAGGATCTTGCTCCTGCCGTTGCCCGCGAGGTTGTACTTCAGA
Organism: Streptomyces sp. NPDC085931; assembly: GCF_044540565.1. NCBI lineage: Bacteria > Bacillati > Actinomycetota > Actinomycetes > Kitasatosporales > Streptomycetaceae > Streptomyces > Streptomyces sp. NPDC085931. The sequence goes on along the minus strand of NZ_JBITSK010000010.1, from coordinate 35,448 downwards.
GCGACGACCTTGTCCGCGCCGTAGATCTCCTTGGCCTTGGCCTCGGTGATGCCGACGGAGGCGACCTCGGGGTGGCAGTACGTCACCCGCGGGACACCGTCGTAGTCGATCGGGACGGTCTTCAGACCGGCCAGACGCTCCGCCACCAGGATGCCCTCGGCGAAGCCGACGTGCGCGAGCTGGAGGGTCGGGACCAGGTCACCGACGGCGGAGATGGTCGGCACGTTCGTGCGCATGTACTCGTCGACCAGGACGTAGCCGCGGTCCATGGCGACGCCCTGCTCCTCGTAGCCCAGGCCCTGCGAGACCGGGCCGCGGCCGATGGCGACCAGCAGGATCTCGGCCTCGAACGTCTTGCCGTCGGCGAGGGTGACCTTGACGCCGTCCTGGGTGTACTCGGCCTTCTCGAAGAAGGTGCCCAGGTTGAACTTGATGCCGCGCTTGCGGAAGGCGCGCTCCAGCAGCTTCGAGCTGTTCTCGTCCTCGACCGGGACGAGGTGCTTCAGGCCCTCGACGATCGTGACGTCGGTACCGAAGGACTTCCACGCGGAGGCGAACTCGACGCCGATGACACCGCCGCCCAGGATGATCGCGGACTTCGGCACGCGGTCCAGGACGAGGGCGTGGTCGGAGGAGATGATCCGGTCGCCGTCGATGTTCAGGCCCGGCAGCGACTTCGGCACGGAGCCGGTCGCGAGCAGGACGTGGCGGCCCTCCACGCGGCGGCCGTTCACGTCGACGGAGGTGGGGGAGGACAGCCGGCCCTCACCCTCGATGTAGGTCACCTTGCGGGAGGCGACCAGGCCCTGCAGGCCCTTGTACAGGCCGGCGATCACGCCGTCCTTGTACTTGTGGACGCCCGCGATGTCGATGCCCTCGAAGCTGGCCTTCACACCGAACTGCTCGCTCTCGCGGGCCTGGTCGGCGATCTCGCCCGCGTGCAGCAGGGCCTTGGTGGGGATGCAGCCCCGGTGCAGGCAGGTGCCGCCGACCTTGTCCTTCTCGATCAGGGCGACGTCCAGGCCCAGCTGCGCCCCGCGCAGGGCCGCGGCGTAACCACCGCTGCCACCGCCGAGGATCACTAGGTCGAAAACGGTGCTGGCGTCGTTCGCCACGTCACGTCCTCCATGCATGTGCGCCGTGAGCCGGTCTTCACTGACCGGCAGGCGGCTGGTGTCCGGCCGCTCGTTCTTCGGCCCTTCGGTGGGGCCCTGTCCTGCCGAGCCCCATCTTCGCACTTGTCAGCACACAAGGAGACGCCGGGCTGCGGTGTGAGACGCCCCACGTTCACATGAGCCGCCCCGGAAGGGGCGCGGGGAACCGCGCGAGCGGCCCCCACGCCCCCGCACTCGCCGCACCACCGGCGAGACCGGGCTCTCAGGCGAGGGTCAGCCCAGCTCGCCCGCGGCCGTCAGCTCCGCCAGCCGCACCAGCGTGCGCACGCCGCTGCCCGTGCCGCCCTTCGGCGTGTACCCGAACGGCCCGCCCTCGTTGTACGCCGGACCCGCGATGTCCAGGTGGGCCCAGGTGATGCCCTCGCCCACGAACTCGCGCAGGAACAGACCGGCGACCAGGCCGCCGCCCATCCGCTCGCCCATGTTCGCGATGTCGGCCGTCGGCGAGTCCATCCCCTTGCGCAGGTGCTCCGGCAGCGGCATCGGCCACGCCGGCTCGCCGACCTCCTCGGCCACCTCGTGCAGCGCCGTGCGGAACGCGTCGTCGTTGCCCATGATCCCGAAGGTCCGGTTGCCGAGCGCCAGCACCATCGCGCCGGTCAGCGTCGCCACGTCCACGATCGCGTCGGGCTTCTCCTGCGACGCGGCCCACAGCGCGTCCGCCAGGACCAGCCGGCCCTCGGCGTCGGTGTTGAGCACCTCCACCGTCTTGCCGCTGTACATCCGCAGCACGTCACCCGGACGGGTCGCCGAGCCCGACGGCATGTTCTCGGCCAGGGCCAGCCAGCCGGTGACGTTGACCTCCAGGCCGAGCCGCGCGGCGGCGACGACCGCGGCGAACACCGCGGCCGCGCCGCTCATGTCGCACTTCATCGTCTCGTTGTGGCCGGCCGGCTTCAGCGAGATGCCGCCCGAGTCGTACGTGATGCCCTTGCCGACGAAGGCGAGGTGCTTCTTCGCCTTGGACGAGGTGTACGACAGCTTCACCAGGCGCGGTCCGGCGGCCGAGCCGGCCCCGACCCCGAGGATGCCGCCGTAGCCGCCCTTGACCAGGGCCTTCTCGTCGAGCACCTGCACCTTGATGCCGTGCTCCTTGGCCGCGGCCTGGGCGATCGCGGCGAACGCCTCGGGGTTGAGGTCGTTCGGCGGGGTGTTGACCAGGTCGCGGGCGCGGTTGAGCTCCTCCGCGACGGCGACGGCGCGCTCGACCGCGGCCTTGTACGCCTTGTCGCGAGGCTTGCCGCCCAGCAGGGTGACCTCGGCGAGCGGGGCCTTGCCGTTCTTCGCCCTGGGGTCCTTGCCGTTCTCCTTGTACGCGTCGAAGGAGTACGCGCCGAGCAGCGCGCCCTCCCCGATCGCGCCGGCGTCGGCGGCGTCGGTCACCGGCAGGGCGAAGGCGGCCTTCTTGGCGCCGGACAGGGTGCGGGCCGCGATGCCGGCGGCCTTGCGCAGCGCCTCGGCGTCGTAGCCGGCGTCCTGCTCGGGCACCGGGCCCAGGCCCACCGCCAGCACGAGCGGTGCCTTGAAGCCGGACGGCGCCGGCAGCTTCGTCACCTCGCCCTCGGCACCGGAGGCGCCGAGCGTCTCCAGGACGCCGGCGAGCCTGCCGTCGTACGCCTTGTCCACGGCCTCGGCGCCCGGTGCGACGACCGGCCCCTTGGCTCCCTTGGCGACACCGATCACGATCGCGTCGGCCCGCAGACCGGGCGCCGCGGCGGTGCTGAGAGTGAGAGCAGTCACGGTGGTGAAATCTCGCTTCCGATGTGAAGTTGCGATGGTCGAACGGTGTGGGTCGACCGGGCCCGACAGCCGACCCTATGCGGACCTCGGGGAGCAGGTCGCACGGGGCCTTCCCGGTGCGGCGAACACTCGACGACGAGACTACGCGCGTGGCCCCGTTCGCTCATTCCTGCGGTCGTTCACCTGTCGGTGGCGTAGTGGCCATTTCTTGATCCCTCACACCGGTGAACTGGGTCACACTCGTCGGGTTCCGGTGAGCGCCCTGCTCACCGCGTTGCGCGATCCCCGCGGTCCCTGCTCCCGACGACGCAGGAGGACCCCGGGGGATCTTCTGGGGGAGGGACCATGGCGCTGCGTGCGCGCAGATGGAGAAACACGGCCGCCGGGGTGACGGCGGCGGGCATGGTCGTGGCGGGGGCGGTGGCCCCGGGGGCGGCGGCCGCGGAGGCCCCGCGCATCGACCTGCGGGTGCTGGTGGTCGACAACGGCGACAGCTCCGTCGGGGCCGTCATCGCCCAGCTGGAGAGCACGGGCGTCCCGTACACGACGGTCGACCTGAACGACGGCGGCCGACCGGCGATCACCGAGTCGTTCCTGAGCGACACGGCCGGCGGCCGGCCCCGTGCCAAGTACCAGGGCGTCGTCCTGCCGAACGAGGCCCCGTTCGGCGCCGGCTCCGCCGAGCAGGCCGCGCTGGAGACCTACGAGCGGACCTTCGGCATCCCGCAGGTGGACGCCTACACCTGGGCCCACCCGGGGGTCGGGCTCGACTACACGAGCGAGGGCGGCTGGGCCGGGGCCCTCGACGGGCGCGAGGCGTCCGTCACCGCGGCCGGGAAGGCGGGCTGGTTCGGCTACCTGGACGGCGCGTTCCGCTTCGAGGACAACGCGCCCGGCGTGCAGGAGAGCTACGGCTACGTCGCCCGGCCCCGGGCCGGGTACACCAGCTACGTCGACCTGCCCGTGCCCGGCGGCACCGGCCGGGGCAGCCTCGTCGGCGAGTACGCGCACGACGGCCGCCGCGAACTCGTCGTCACCTTCGCCTACAACGGCAACCAGCAGCAGTTCCGGTTGCTGGCCCGGGGCATCGTCGAGTGGCTCACCCAGGGCGTGCACCTGGGCCGCACGCGCAATTCCTTCGCGGTCCACGTCGACGACGTCTTCGCCCCGGACAGCCGCTGGGACACCGCCCGCAACTGCACCCCGGGCGACTTCGACTGCGCGGGCGGCGAGGGCGAGGGCACCACCCCGATCCGCATGACCGCCGACGACGCCGCCTACGCCGCCCAGTGGCAGCGCGCGCACGGCTTCACCATGGACCTGGTCTTCAACGCCGGCTCCGGCGAGGAGTGGAAGACCCAGCACGGCGGCACCGACGCCCTCACCGACCGGCTCCTCGCCGACAAGGCGCAGTACCGGTGGGTCAACCACACCTGGACGCACCCCTTCCTGGGCTGCGTCCAGGACACCTCCACCGTGCCGTGGAGCTGCGCCGAGAACGCCGACGGCTCGACGAAGTACCTGAGCCGCGCCGAGATCGCCGCGCAGATCCGCGACAACCACGCCTGGGCCGTGAACAAAGGGCTCCCCGTCGACCGCGCCGAACTGGTCACCGGCGAGCACTCGGGCCTGCGGACGCTGCCCCAGCAGCCGGACGACAACCCCCACCTGGCCGGTGCCCTCGCCGACACCGGCGTCAGGTGGATCGCCTCGGACAACTCCCGCGAGCCCCGGCAGCGCTCCGTCGGCCGGGCGCTGACCGTGCCGCGCCACCCGATGAACGTGTACTACAACGTGGGCACGGCGGCCGAGATGGCCGACGAGTACAACTGGGTCTACACCGCCCGGGCCGACGGCGGCAGCGGCGTCTGCGAGGACAACCCCGTCTCGACGTGCCTGGACGAGCCGCTCGACCCGGCCACCGGCTACGCCGAGCACATCGTCCCGCAGGAGGTGCGCACCGCCCTCGGCCACGTCCTGGCGGGCGACCCCCGGCCGCACTACGCGCACCAGTCCAACCTGGCCGAGGACCGGCTGCTCTACCCGGTCATGGAGCAGGTGCTCGACGGCTACCGGGCGCTGTTCGCCGACAACACCCCGCTGGAGAACCCCCGGCACAGCGCCATCGGCACCGAGGTGCAGCGCCGCGCCGCCTGGCGCGACGCCCTGGCCGGCGACCGCGTCACGGCGTACCGGATCGGCGGCACCGTCACCGTCACCGCCCCCTCCGGCACCCAGATCCCGGTGACCGTCCCGGAGGGCACCAGGAAGCAACTCGCCCTGGGCACGACCGCGTTCGGCACCCCGTACGCGGGAGCCCGCTCGGCCTGGACGACCCCGGCCGCGCTCCAGTCGGCCCTCACCTTGAAGCTGCCCTAGAGGGGCGCGGGGAACCGCGCGACCGGACACGAGGGGCCCGCACCCGGGATCCGGCAGCAGTTCCCCGCCCGCCATCCGCATCCAGGGGGAAACACCGCATGAGGCGAACAGGCCGTCATGTCACCATGCTCACGGAAGGCACCTACCCGCACGTCCACGGCGGCGTCAGCACCTGGTGCGACCAGCTCGTCAAGGGCATGCCGGAGGTCGACTTCCACCTCGTCTCGCTCACCGGCAGCGGGCGCGAACCCGTCACCTGGGAGCTGCCGCCCAACGTCCGCGCCCACACCCCGGTCCCCACCTGGGGCCCGCGCCCCGGCCGCGCCCGGCCCCCGTACGGCAGGGCCCGCCGCCGCTTCACGGAGACCTACGAGCGTTTCCTGCTCTCCTTCCTCGACCCCGGCTCGCACGCCGACTTCGGCGAGTCCCTGCACGAACTGGCCGAACCGGCCCGGGACGGGTACCTGGCGGCGGCCCTGCGCACCGAGTGGGCGCTGCGGTCGCTGATGTGGATCTGGACCATGCCGCATCTGCCGACGGCCGCGCCCCGCCCCACCGTGCACGACGCGCTCACCGCGACCGACCTGCTGGAGCACGCCCTGCGCCCGCTCGGCGTCCGCATCCCCGAGGACTCCGTCGCGCACGCCGTGAGCAGCGGCCTGGCGACCCTGCCCGCGCTCGCCGCCCGCCACCTGGACGGCGTGCCGTTCCTCCTCACCGAACACGGCATCTACCTGCGCGAGCGCTACCTCGGCCACCGCGGCGACACCCGGCGCTGGCCGGTGAAGGCCTTCATGCTCGGCTTCTACCGCGAGCTCAACTCGCACGGCTACCGGGCCGCCGACCTGATCACCCCCTGCAACCGGTACAACCGGCGCTGGGAGGAGCGCGGCGGCGCCGACGCCGACCGGATCCGCACGGTCTACAACGGCGTCGACCCGGCCGCCTTCCCGCACGCCGGTCCCGAGCCCGAGGTCCCGACCCTGTCCTGGTGCGGCCGGATCGACCCGATCAAGGACCTGGAGACCCTGATCCGCGCCTACGCGCTGGTGCGCGCCGAGATCCCGGCGACCAGGCTGCGGCTGTTCGGCCCGGTCCCGCCCGGCGGCGAGGCCTACCGCACCCGCCTGGAGAAACTCGCCGCCGAGCTGGGGGTGAGCGACGGACTCACCTTCGAGGGCCGGATCAGCGAGGTCTGGCGGGCCTACGCGGCCGGGCACCTCGTCATGCTGTCGTCGATCTCGGAGGGCTTCCCGTTCTCCGTCATCGAGGCCATGTCGTGCGGCCGTACGACGGTCTCCACGGACGTCGGCGGTGTGCGCGAGGCGGTGGGCGACACGGGCCTGGTGGTGCCCCCGCGCGAGCCGGAGAAGCTGGCCGCCGCCGCGCTGACCCTGCTCAGGGACGACGAACGGCGCCTGGAACTGGGCGCGTTGTCGCGCCAGCGCGTCATCGACCGGTTCACGCTGCGCCGTTCGGTGGACGCCTTCCGCACCATCTACAAGGAACTGGCGGGTGAGGACGAGGTGTACGAGCCGGCGCTGGAGACCGTCGCCGACTGGACGCTGGAGCTGCGCGACCCCTGGTACGCGGCCGTCGCGACGGACGGAGCGGACTGGTGAGCGGCGGCGTCCGGATGCCCCCGGGCTCCCGCCCGGGCACCGTCCCCGGTGTCCCCCGGCAGCGCACCCCGAGCTGGGCCCGTCCCGACCCGGTCGACGAACTCGCCGGCCGGCTGGAGGACTTCGCGGCCGCCGCCGTCCACCCGGACGAGATAGCCGCCCTGCTGGAGTCCGACGGCCTCTCCGACGACCGGATACGCGAGCGGTACGGGGTGAAGGACTCCTTCGCCCTCGCCGAGACCCTCTACGCACGCGTCGGGCGCCGCTACCCCGAGCCCGAGGGCCCCGCCCCCGACCCCTGGCGGATCGGCCTGCTCGGCTGCCTGCTGCGCGGCGTCGTCTTCGCCCTGCCCGGACTCGCCCACGTCCTCGGGGCGCCCCTGTTCACCGGCCCGGGCCGGCTCGGGCTGCCCGCCGGCACGGTCCCGCTGCTGGCCGCCGCCCTGTGCGGCTGGGCCTGGAACCAGGGCCTCGCCCACCGCGCGTACACCTGGCTGGGCCTGGGCGACCGGACGGCCGCCCGGCGGGCCCTGCTGCGGGGCGCCCCGGCGGGCGCGCTGCTCGGCGCCCTGGTCGCCCTGGTGTGCGCGGGCGCCGCCGCCCCGGCCGTCGTCGCCTTCGCCGCCGGGCAGTCCTGCTACCTGGCCGCGGCGACCGTCCTGCTGGTGATGGGCCGCGAACGGCACCTGCTCGCCGCCCTCGCGCCGATGGCGGCGGGCGCCCTGCTGTCCCTGGTCCACCCACTGCCCGGGGCCGCGGCCTGCACCCTGCTGCTGGGCTCCCTGGCCGCGGTCGCGGTGCTTGGCCTGCGCGAGGTGGCACCCGCCCTGAAGGACACGGGCGGCTGGACCGCCGGCCTCGTCGCCCTGCTCCCGTTCGGCGCGCCCGGCGCCGTCCCCGCGCCCGGCCGCCCCGGCGGCCCGCGGCTCACCGGCTCCCTGCCGTACGCCCTGTTCGGGCTGGGCACCGGAGTCCTCGTGCTGTACGCGGCGCTCGGCGACGTCCTCGCCGGCGGGACCGGCAGCGCCGTCGCCGCGCCGGCGGCCGTGGCGCTCACCCTCAGCATGGGCCCCGCCGAGTGGCTGCTGTACCGCTTCCGCAGCGCCGGCCTGGCCGGGCTGCGCTCCAGCGGCACCGCACGGGAGTTCCGGCGCACGGCGGTCCGCGCCGTCGCCGGGTGCCTGGCCGCCTACCTCGCCGCGCTCCTCACCCTGGGCCTCGCCACCGCCGCCCTGTGGCCGCACGCCCCGCTGCCGGGCGGGGTGCGGACCGGTGGGCTGCTCCTGCTGGGCGTCGTCCTGTGGACGGCACTGCTCCTGCAGTCGTTCGGCGCGGTGACCGGCGCGGCGGCGGTGTGCTGCGCGGCCGCCCTCGCCCAGACCCTGCTGCTGGTCACCGGCGCCGGCGACCCGCACGGGGCGGGCGTCGTGGTGTCCGGCACGGCGGCCGCCGTGCAGCTCGTCCTGGCGTGCGCCCTGCTCGGAAGGGCGACCGCCCACCGATGAGCACGCTGCTGGTCCCGTACTACGAGCACCCCGCCGTCCGCCCCGCCGAGTGGGACGCGATCGTCGCGGCCGCGCCCCGCCTGAACGGGGTGGTCCTCAACCCGGCCGACGGCCCCGGCGACCGCCCCGACCCGGCCTTCGCCGAGGTCGCAGGCCGGCTGCGGGCCGCCGGGGGAGCACGGATCCTCGGGTACGCCGACACCGGCTACGGCCGCCGCGCCGCCACCGACGTCGTCCGCGACCTCGCCCGGCACCGCGACTGGTACGGCACCGACGGCGCCTTCCTCGACCAAGTGCCGTCCGGACCGGCCCAGTTCGCGCACTACCGGCGGCTCGCCGACGCGGCCCGCGCCGTCGGCTGCCGCACCCTCGTCCTCAACCACGGCACGGCAGCGCACCCCTGCTACGCTCACGTCGCCGACCTCCTGGTCACCTTCGAGGGCCCCTGGGAGGCGTACCTGGCACCGCTCCCGCAGCCGTGGCCCACCGGCCCGGACGCACCCCAGTGCCACCTGCTCTACGGCGTGCCGCCGGGCGCCGACCCGGCCGGCCTCGCCCGGGCGCGGGGTGCGGCGGTGTACTGCGCGGTACCCGGGACCGGCGATCATCCTTGGGGCACCCTGCCCCACAGCCTGGAGACCACCTCGTGAGACGCCCCCTGCCGCCCCTGCTGTCGCTGCCCCTGCTGTCACTGCTCCTGCTGCTCGCCGCCTGCACCCGGGCCCCCGACGACAAGCCCGGCCCCCGCTGGCAGCCCCGCCCCGGCACGGCCTGGCAGTGGCAGCTCAGCGGGCGCCTGGACACCTCCGTCGACGTGCCGGTCTACGACATCGACGGCTTCGACCACTCCGCCGACACGGTCGCCGCACTGCACGACGACGGCCGCAAGGTCATCTGCTACCTGTCCACGGGCGCCTGGGAGGAGTTCCGCCCGGACGCGGAGAAGTTCCCCGAGGCCGTCCTCGGCCGGGGCAACGGCTGGCGGGGCGAGCGCTGGCTCGACATCCGCCGCACCGACGTCCTGGAACCGCTCATGGCGGCCCGTATCGACATGTGCCGCGACAAGGGCTTCGACGCCGTCGAGCCCGACGACATGGACGGCTACCGCAACGACACCGGCTTCCCCCTCACGGCCGCCGACCAGCTGCGCTACAACCGCCTCGTCGCCCGCCTCGCCCACGACCGGGGCCTGGCCGTCGGGCTGAAGAACGACCTCGACCAGATCCCGGAACTCGTCGGCGACTTCGACTTCGCGGTCAACGAGCAGTGCGCCCAGTACGGCGAGTGCGGGGCCCTGACGCCGTTCATCCGCGCGGGCAAGGCGGTCTTCCACGTCGAGTACGAGGTGCCCACCGGGCGGTTCTGCGCCGAGTCCCGCCGCCTGAAGCTGAGTTCGCTGCTCAAGAAGTACGAACTGGGGGCGTGGCGGCGGGCGTGCTGAGCCGGCGCCGGCCGGGCGGGGCAGCGGCCGGGGACCGTCAGCCCAGCGACAGGACGACCAGCGCGACCGTCGCCGCCGTCTCCGCGAGCCCGCCGAACACGTCCCCCGTCACCCCGCCGAACCGCCGCACGCAGTGCCGCAGCAGCGCCTCGGCGGCCGCCAGGGCGAGCCACACCGCCAGCACGCCCCGCACCACGTCGTACGGCCCGAGGGCGGCCCCGGCGGCCGCCGCCACCGCCGTGACCGCGGCCGCGGCGCCGAGCGCCGCCCGCACCGGCACCACACCCGCGACGGCCGCCCCGAGCCCCTCCGGGCGCGCCGCCGGCACCCCGGTCCGGGCCGCCAGCGTCAGGGCCAGCCGGGCGGCGGCCCCGGCGACGACGGCGGCGCACGCGCCCCGGGCCCAGGAGGCCTCGTAGGCCTGGGCGAGCGCGGCGGCCTGCGCCAGCAGGACCAGGACGAGGGCGATGACACCGAACGGGCCGATGTCCGACTGCTTCATGATCCGCAACGCGTCCCCGGCGGGCTTCCCGCTGCCCAGCCCGTCGGCGGTGTCCGCGAGACCGTCCAGGTGGAGCCCCCGGGTGAGCGCGGCCGGCACCGCGACCCCGGCCACGGCGGCGAGCGGCGCGCCCGCGCCGAGGAGCAGCAGCACCAGCCCCGTGGCGGCGGCAGCGGCGCCGACCGCCAGACCGGCCAGGGGCGCGCACAGCATGCCGCCGCGCGCCGCCTCCCGGTCCCACCGCGTCACCCGGACCGGGAACACCGTGAGCGTGCCGAAGGCGAAGCGGACACCGTCGAGGGGCGAGGTCGTGGACACCGGCGCAGGCTACCGGCCGGTCAGGAGAGCGGAGACAGGGGCCGAGGATAAAGTTCCCATATGGGATGGCTGGAGCGGAACATCATCGAACCCGGCAAGCTTCCGCTGCTCCTCGCCCTCGTCGCCTTCGTGCTGACCTTCCTGATCACCCGGGTCATCACCCGCCTCATCCGGGCGGGCAAGGGCCCCTTCCGCAACATCAGCGGCAGCGGCGGCGTCCACGTCCACCACGTCGTCCCCGGCGTCATCCTCATGCTCATCGGCGGTTTCGGCGCGGTCGCGGGCGGCCGGCACGGCTTCGGCTCCTGCCTGGCCGCGGTGCTCTTCGGCATCGGCGCGGGCCTCGTCCTCGACGAGTTCGCCCTGATCCTGCACCTGGCGGACGTCTACTGGACCCCGGACGGCCGCAAGAGCGTGGAGATGGTCGTCCTCACCGCCTCGCTCGTCGGACTGCTGCTGATCGGTTTCTCGCCGCTGGGCGTCGACGACCTGTCCGAGGACCAGCAGCAGAACCGCGCCGCCGTCCTCGTCAACGTCCTGGTGAACTTCGCCTTCGCCCTCATCGCCCTGTTCAAGGGCAAGCTCCGCCTCGCCGTGGTGGGCCTGGTCGTCCCGCTGGTGGCCCTGATCGCGGCCGTACGGCTGGCCCGCCCGACCTCCGTGTGGGCCAGGCGGTTCTACCGCAACCGCCCCCGGGCCCGGGCCAGGTCCGGGCTGCGGGCCTACCACCACGACCGGCGCTGGGTGGGTCCCCGGCGGACCTTTCAGGACTGGCTCGGCGGCGCGCCCGACCCGCAGCCGGCCCGGTCCCTGGAACGCCGCTGACGCGACTCGCCCACGGCGCACAGCACGAGGCGGGTGGGCACCGAAATCCCGGGACGGCGGGCAGGCCCGCCGTCCCGGCCCCGATCCGGCACCGGCCTGGGGTCCCGCCGCACGGAGCGGCCCCGAGACCCCGGCGCACCCCGCTGTCCCGGCCCCGACCCTGCCCCGGCGGGTCCTTGACCCCGCCCCGGACCGGGGGTTTCGCCGCGCGGGGCGACACCGAACCCCCCCCGGGTCACGCCCGCTGTTCCGGCCCGGGCCCGGGGGGCCCGCCGCGCGGGGCGGCAGCGAAACCCCCCAGGTCACGCCCGCTGTTCCGGTCCCGGCCCCCGGGGGTCTGCCGTGTGGGGTGGCACCGGCCCGGGGGGCCCGCCGTGCGGTGCGGCACAGCCCGGGGTCCCGCCGCGCGGGACGGCAGCGAAACCTCCGGGTCACGCCCGCTGTCCCGGTCCCGGCCCAGGGGCCTGCCGTGCGGGGTGGCACCGGCCCCGGGTCCCGCCGCGCGGGGCGCCAGCGAACCCCCCGGGGCTCGCCCGCTCCCCCGGCCCCCTTAGTTCTCCGCCCCGGCGGGTTCCCCGGCCCCGGCCGGCTCCCCGGCCACCGCCGGAGCTTCCTCCCGCTCCCGGGGCCTCTCCGGCAGCTCCGCTGCCAGGGACGCGGCTGCCTGGATCAGGGGGAGGGCCAGCAGGCCGCCCGTGCCCTCGCCGACCGTCACCCCGTGGGTGAGGAGCGGCTCCAGGGCCATCCGGTCCAGCGCCTTCGCCTGCCCGGGCTCCCCGCTGTCGTGCGCGGCCAGCCACCAGTCCGGCGCCCGGAACGCGATCCGCTGCCCGACCAGCGCGCACGCGGCCGTCACGACCCCGTCGAGCACCACCGGCAGCTTCCGCACCGCGCACTGCAGCAGGAACCCCGTCATCGCCGCGAGGTCGGCCCCGCCCACGGTCGCCAGCAGCTGCAACTGGTCCCCGAGCACCGGCCGGGCCCGGCGCAGCGCGTCCCGGATCGCCGCGCACTTGCGCATCCACGCCAGGTCGTCGATGGCCAGCCCGCCGCGCCCGGTCACGACCGACGCGTCGACCCCGCACAGCGCCGCGACCAGCACGCCCGCCGCCGTCGTCCCGCCGACGCTGACATCGCCCAGGACGACGAGGTCCGTCCCCGAGTCGGCCTCCTCGTCGGCCACCGCGACCCCGGCCCGGAACGCCGCCTCGGCCTCCTCCGCCGTCAGCGCGTCCTCGACGTCGATCCGCCCGCTGCCGCGCCGCACCCGGTGCCGTACGACGTCCCCGGGCAGGGTCGCGGGGTCGCAGTCCAGGGCCATGTCGACGATCCGCACCGGCACGCCCAGCCGGCGGGCCAGCACCGACACCGGCCGGCCGCCCTCCAGCACCTCGCGCACCGACTCCGCCGCGCTGCCCGCCGGCCGGGCCGAGACGCCCAGCTCCGCGACGCCGTGGTCACCGGCGAAGAGCACCACCCGCGGCTGTTCGACCGGCCGCACCGGCACGGCCGACTGCGCCGCCGCCAGCCACTCACCCAGGTCGTCGAGGCGGCCCAGCGATCCGGGCGGCACGATCTGTCGCTCCCGGCGCGCCTCGGCGTCACGGCGGATCCCGCCGTCCGGACGCTCGATCAGATCGGAGAAGTCGTCGAGATTAAGCGAGCTCATTCGCCGAACAGTACCGGCCCCGATCGAACGGCACGGCGCCACATCACCACACCGCCGGGACGACGTCGTTGCACCCGGCACCCGCATCCCCTACGTTCCGTTTTGCAGCGGATTGTCATGTTGTGGCGGTCGTCCACCGGCCTCACCGCACGACCCCGCCCACGCCCTCGCGCCCGGGAGCCGCCCATGACCGCACATCCCGCCCCCTCCGCCGCTTCCTCCGCCGTCCCCGCCCCGCAAGCGACCGCACGGGTGCACGAACCGCGCCGCGAGGACTGCCCCTGGTGCGGCTCCGCCCGGCTGCGCAACCGGCTGCGCACCGGTGACCTGCGGCAGTACAAGCCGGGCGGTTTCACCGTCGACGCGTGCCGGGACTGCGGCCACACCTTCCAGAACCCCCGCCTGACCGCCGAGGGCCTCGCCCTGTACCACCGGACCGTGCGCGGGGCGCCCAGGGACCCGGCCAGCGACGGACTGCTCGCCCTGCGCGCCGGCCGCGCCCGGCACCGCTCGGCCGCCCGCGCGATGCGGCGCTTCGGCGAACCGGAGAGCTGGCTGGACGTGGGCACGGGCCACGCGCGCTTCCCCGCCACCGCCCGCGAGTTCTTCCCCTACACCGCGTTCGACGGCCTGGACCCCACGCCCCGCGTGGTGCGCGCCCGCTCGGCCGACCGCGTCGAGGAGGCCCACGTCGGCCGTCTGACCGACCCCCGGATCGCGGGACCGCTGCGCGGCCGCTACGACGTGGTCAGCATGCTCCACCACCTGGAGGGCACGCCGGATCCGCGGGCGGAACTCCGGGCGGCCCTGGGCGTCCTGCGCCCGGGCGGCCACCTCCTGGTCGAGACCCTCGACCCCCGCAGCGTCTTCGCCGCGCTCCTGGGCCGCTGGTGGCTCGCCTACGACCAGCCGCGCCACCTGCACCTGATGCCCCCGCAGAACCTGCGGGCCGAACTGGAGGCCGCCGGCTGCACGATCGTCACCGTGGACCACCGCCCCACCCACGTCCCCCACGACCTCTCCGGCGCCCTGGCCCTGAGTCTCTCCCACGCCCTGCCGGCCCCCGACACGCCCTGGCGGGCGATCCCGCCGCCCCCGCTGCACCGCCACGCCCGCGAGGCCCTGCTCCGCGCGGGCATGCCGCTGGTGGCCCTGGCGGCGCTGGCCGACCACCTCGCCGCCCCGGTGGCCCGCCGCACCCGCTTCGCGAACGCCTACCGGCTGATCGCCCGCAAGCCCGCCTGACCGGGTGTCCGGGTGTCCGGGCCGGTCAGCCCTTGAGCGCCACGGCCTGCCCGGCCACCACCAGCAGCACGTGCTCGCACTCGTCGGCGAACCCCGCGTTCAGCCGCCCGAGTTCGTCCCGGTACCGCCGGCCCGACGCCGTCGCCGGGACGATCCCCGACCCCACCTCGTTGGACACGGCGACCACCGTCCGGCGCGTGGCCCGTACCGCCTGCGCCAGCTCCCGCACCCGCTCCCGCAGCACCTTCTCGCCCCGCTCGGCCCACACCGCGTCGTCCCACGCCCCGGCCGCGTCCATCGCGTCCGTCAGCCACAGCGACAGGCAGTCGATGAGCAGCGGCGGGCCGTCCGCCTCCAGCAGCGGCACCAGATCGCAGGTCTCGGCCGTCCGCCACGACCCGGGCCGCCGCTCCCGGTGCGCGGACACCCGCGCCGACCACTCGGTGTCCCCGTTGCGCGACCCGCCCGTCGCCACGTACAGCACGTCCGGGAAGGCCTCCAGGCGCCGCTCGGCCTCCACCGACTTCCCCGACCGCGCCCCGCCCAGCACCAGCGTCCGGCGCGGCACGTCCGGCACGTCCTCGTACGCCCCGACCGCCAGCGCCGCCCCGTCCGGCACCGCCCGCGCCCCGGCCGCCGCGAGCCGCCGCCCGAGCTCCGGGATGGGCGGCACGTCGTGGTCCAGGTGCACGGCGACCACGTCGGTCGTCGGACCCACCGCCCCCACCGCCCGCAGCCGCGCCAGCGCGTCCGGCCGCCCCACGACGTCCAGGAGCACCATGTCGTACGGCTCGGCCGGCTCCTCCAGGCCCGCCGGCGCCCCGCCCGGCGGCAGGTACAGCAGCCGCTGCCCCTCCGGCCCGGTCACCGCGTACCCGGTGCCCGGCGCGTCCAGCGCCACCGCCCGCACCCGGTGCCCGGTCAGCAGCGTCAACTCCCGTCCGTCCGGCACCCGTCCCGGCTGCGGCAGCCCCGCGGGCACCTCCACCGCGGGGCCGTCGTGCGGATGCGACAGCAGCACCTGCCGCACACCGGTCAGCGAACGGCCCGCGCGCGCCGCGGCGAACGCCGCCCCGGGCGTCAGGTCCAGCAGCAGCACCCCGTCCAGGAGCAGCGCGGTGGCCGCCCGCGCGTTCGGCCCCAGGGCGGACGCGCAGACCGCGCAGGGACAGTCGGGGCGGGGGAGTCCCGCAGGAGCGCCGGTGCCGAGCAGAGTCAGTTCCACGCCCCGATTCTCACCCCTGCACCTGCGACACGCGTGACGGAGACGCCCCTCCAGGGGCGCGGGGAACTGCGCGAACACCACCCACGACCCGCACCCGCCCCACATCCCGCACTCCCGCGGGGCCTGTGACGCCCCACCGGCGGAGCGCATAGGCTCGGACCGGGAGCCGGACCTGGATCCGGCTTTCGCTGTGCAGTGTGCTCACACACATGGGAGGCGTACATGGCGGCATGGACGTGGCGGTTCGAGAAGACCGACGGGACGGAGGTCGAGCCCGCGGTGCCGCCGGAGGAGTTCCCCACCCAGGGGGACGCCGAGTCCTGGATCGGGGAGCACTGGAAGGCACTGCAGGAGGGCGGCGCCGACCAGGTGCGGCTGTTCGAGGACACCACGGAGATCTACGGGCCGATGAGCCTGCACGCGGCCGAGGCGTGAGCCCCGGGGCGGGGGCCCCACGGCCCTCGCCCACCCCCGCCGCCGTCCGGCGTCAGCCCCGTACGCCGCACAGGTGCAGCAGCGCCGCCACCCCGCGGTAGGGGTCCGTCCGCCCGGCCTTCTCCTCCACCGCGAGGAGCGTCTCCAGGTCGGCCGGGGCCTCGGCGCCGTCCGCCGCCGTGTCGGTGAACACCCGCACCCCGTACCAGGTGTGCAGCGGCGCCCCGATCCCCGCGAGGGTCGCCGTGAGGTCCTTCAGCAGGTCGGCCCGTACGTCGAGCCCGAGCCGGTTGCGGTAGGCCGTCGTGTCGAACGCGGCCAGCGCGCCGGCCCAGTCGCCGGACAGGCCCGGCCGCATCGCGAGCGCGTCCCCGTTGCGCACGAGGAGCGACAGCAGCCCGCCCGGCGCGAGCATCCGGGCCAGGCCCGCCAGCAGCGGGTCCGGCTCCTCGACGTACATGAGCACGCCGTGGCAGAGCACCACGTCGAAGCTGCCGGGCAGGAAGTGCACGCCGGTGTCCCGGCCGTCCCCCTCGATGATCCGCATCCGCTCCCGGATGCCCTCCGGTTCCCCGGCGAGGGACTCCCGGGCCGCGGCGATCATCGTCGCGTCCTGCTCCAGACCGGTCACCTCGTGCCCGGCCCGGGCCAGCCGCAGCGCCTGAGTGCCCTGGCCCATCCCGACGTCGAGCACCCGCAGCCGCCGGCCGACCGGAAAACGCCCGACGATCTGCTCGTCCAGCTGGCGGGCCACCAGCTCCTGGCGGACGACATCGCGCAGCCCGCCCAGCTTGTCCAGCCAGGCCTGGGCCGCACCCCCGGAGAACGGCGTCGTGGTCAGGGCCGCTCTCCGCGCTTGACCTGCGGCTTCGGCAGCCGGAGCCGACGCATCTGGAGGGAGCGCATCAGGGCGTAGGCGATGGCGCCGCGCTTGTTCTCGCCGGCGAAGCGCTCGTTCAGCTGCTTCTTCAGACGGAAGGCCGTCACGAACGAGTCGAGCACGATCAGCACGATCACCACGAGCCACAGCAGCAGCGCGATGTTCTGCAGCGCCGCCACCCGCACCATGCTCAGCACGAGGATGACCACGGCCATCGGCAGGAAGAACTCCGCGATGTTGAACCGCGAGTCGACGAAGTCACGCGCGAACCGGCGCACCGGACCCTTGTCACGCGCCGGCAGATACCGCTCGTCGCCGCTGGCCAGCGCCTGACGCTGCCGCTCCAGCGCGGCACGGCGCTCCTCGCGCTGGCGCTTGGCGGCCTCCTTGCGCGTCATCGAGGTGTTGGCGACGCTGCGGCGCTGGGACTGGGCCTCACTGCGCTTGGGCGTGGGCCTGCCCTTCGGGGCCTGCGGGTCGCGGGGCTGCTTGGAGAAGTTCACCGGCGCCTTGTCGGCGGCCTGGGTCTTCTCTTCCTTCGCACGGCTACGGAACACAAAACCCAAGGGTAAGCGCTTGACGGGCATGGACCCCAGCCCGGTGGGGAACGATCCGGCAACACCAGTCGTCAGTAAGGGGACAGAGGGGACGTTGTGTGCGCACCCGGTCGTCTCCGGGACGTACGCCCCGGAGACCCCGGGGGCCACCTACTCCTTACGCCGGAGCGGGAGCGTACGCAGTCGTCCTTGGGGATGAGCGCATCCGTCCCCGAACAGTGCGGTAATGGATGCAGGGCCCGTACTGTGGGTTCTGTCGCTGGAGCTGGAACCGGAGTCGGTCAGAAGGGGGCGCGCGAAGCCCATGAGCGGTGTCATGAAGCGTATGGGGATGATCTTCCGCGCGAAGGCGAACAAGGCCCTTGACCGGGCCGAGGACCCGCGCGAGACCCTCGATTACTCGTACCAGAAGCAGCTGGAGCTGCTCCAGAAGGTGCGCCGCGGTGTCGCCGACGTGGCGACCAGCCGCAAGCGCCTGGAACTGCAGCTGAACCAGCTGCAGTCGCAGTCCGCGAAGCTGGAGGACCAGGGCCGCAAGGCGCTCGCGCTGGGCCGTGAGGATCTGGCCCGCGAGGCACTCTCCCGCCGGGCCGCCCTCCAGCAGCAGGTGACCGACCTGGAGACCCAGCACGCCACGCTCCAGGGCGAGGAGGAGAAGCTCACCCTGGCGGCCCAGCGGCTCCAGGCCAAGGTCGACGCCTTCCGCACGAAGAAGGAGACGATCAAGGCGACGTACACGGCGGCCCAGGCGCAGACCCGCATCGGCGAGGCCTTCTCCGGCATCTCCGAGGAGATGGGCGACGTCGGGCTGGCGATCCAGCGCGCCGAGGACAAGACGGCCCAGCTCCAGGCCCGCGCCGGCGCGATCGACGAACTGCTCGCCTCCGGCGCCCTGGACGACCCGTCCGGCATGCACAAGGACGACATCCAGGCCGAGCTGGACCGGCTCTCCGGTGGTACGGATGTAGAGCTGGAACTGCAGCGCATGAAGGCCGAGCTGGCTGGAGGCCCGAGCGCCGGGCAGCAGGCCATCGAGGGCGGCACGAGCGGGCAGCAGTCGCAGCAGCAGCCGCAGGACACCCCGCGCTTCGACAAGCAGTAGGGGCCCACGCCGAGGAGGGCGACATGATCGTACGGATCATGGGGGAGGGCCAGGTCATCCTGGCCGACGGCCATCTCGCCGAGCTCGACAAGCTGGACGACGAGCTCCTGGCCGAAATGGAGAACGGCGACGGCCCCGGCTTCCGCCGCACCCTCCACGCCCTGCTGACCAAGGTCCGCGACCTGGGCGAGCCCCTGCCCGACGACTCCCTGGAGCCCTCGGACCTGATCCTGCCCGCTCCGGACGCGACGCTGGAGGAGGTCAGGGAGCTGCTCGGCGACGACGGCCTGATCCCCGGATGACCCCGCCCCGCGCCGCACCGCCGGGCCGCGGCCCCGTTCGCCCCCGGCCGCGGGCACCGCACCCCGGCCCCGTGTCCCCGCACCCCGGCCCCGGCTACCGTGAACACCCGTGAGCACCCTCGCGCGGGCCCGCTGCCGGGCCAAGGCGCACCCCCTGGCCGTGGACGCCGTCCTCGCCGCAGCCGTCCTGGTCTGCATGGTCGCCGGCTCGTTCGTCGAACCCCGCCACCGCGACAGCGTCAGCTGGGCGCTGCGCACCCCCGACTCCCTGAGCCTCGTCCTCATCGCCCTCGGCGCCGTCGCGCTGGTCTTCCGCCGCCGGGCCCCCATGACCGTCCTCGCGCTCACCGGCGCCGTCTCCGTCGCCGAGTCCGTCACCGGTGACCCCCGCGCCCCCGTCGCCATGTCCGCGGTCATCGCCCTGTACACCGTCGCCTCCACCACCGACCGCCCCACCACCTGGCGCGTCGGACTGGTCACCATGACCGTGCTCACCGGCACCGCGATGGCCGCCGGCAGCCTGCCCTGGTACGCCCAGGAGAACCTCGCGATCTTCGCCTGGACCGGGATCGGCGCCACCGCCGGCGACGCCGTGCGCAGCCGCCGCGCCTTCGTCCAGGCCATCCGCGAACGCGCCGAACGCGCCGAACGCACCCGCGAGGAGGAGGCCCGCCGCCGGGTGGCCGAGGAGCGCCTGCGCATCGCCCGGGACCTGCACGACGTCGTCGCCCACCACATCGCCCTGGTCAACGTCCAGGCCGGGGTCGCCGCCCACGTCATGGACAAGCGACCCGACCAGGCCAAGGAGGCCCTCGCCCACGTGCGGGAGGCCAGCCGCTCCGCGCTCAACGAACTGCGCGCCACCGTCGGACTGCTCCGCCAGTCCGGCGATCCCGAGGCCCCCACCGAACCCGCGCCGGGCCTGGACCGCCTCGACGAACTCACCGGCACCTTCCGCAACGCCGGCCTGCACGTCGAGGTCGCCCGCGCCGACCAGGGCACCACCCTGCCGGCCGCCGTCGACCTGGCCGCCTACCGGATCATCCAGGAGGCCCTCACCAACGTGCAGAAGCACGCCGGGCCGCAGGCCAAGGCCGAGGTCAGCGTCGTGCGCGTGGGGCCGAACATCGAGATCACCGTCCTCGACGACGGCGGCGGCGAGGACCGGGCCCCGCACGGCGGCGGCGGGCACGGGCTGCTCGGCATGCGCGAGCGGGTCACCGCCCTGCGCGGCACCCTCACCACCGGTCCCCGCTACGGCGGGGGCTTCCGCATCCATGCGATCCTGCCCGTCAAGGGCCGCACATCCACCGGGGAGGACCCCGCATGACCATCCGTGTCCTGCTCGCCGACGACCAGGCACTGCTGCGCAGCGCCTTCCGGGTGCTGGTCGACTCCGAGCCCGACATGGAGGTGGTCGGCGAGGCCTCCGACGGAGCGGAGGCGGTACGGCTGACGAAGGAGCAGCGCGCCGACGTCGTCCTCATGGACATCCGCATGCCCGGCACCGACGGACTCGCCGCGACCCGCATGATCAGCGCCGACCCCGCCCTCGCCGGTGTCCGCGTGGTCATCCTGACGACGTTCGAGGTGGACGACTACGTCGTGCAGTCGCTGCGCGCGGGCGCCTCCGGCTTCCTCGGCAAGGGCTCCGAGCCGGAGGAGCTGCTCAACGCCATCCGCATCGCGGCCGGCGGCCAGGCCCTGCTGTCCCCGGCGGCCACCACGGGCCTGATCTCCCGCTTCCTCGCCCAGGGCGACCCGGCCGACGACCATCGCGACCCGGCCCGCGGCGAGCGGCTCGACTCGCTCACCGTGCGGGAGCGCGAAGTGCTCGTGCTGGTCGCCGGCGGCCACTCCAACGACGAGATCGCCGAGCGGCTGGAGGTCAGCCCGCTCACGGTGAAGACGCACGTCAACCGCGCCATGGCCAAACTGGGCGCCCGGGACCGGGCCCAGCTGGTGGTCATCGCCTACGAGTCCGGCCTGGTCCGTCCAAGGGTGGAGTGAACGCGGCCCGGCCGTACTGCGGCGGGAGTACGCGCCGCACAAGGAACGGGACCTGGGGCCTACGAAACGGGCCCCGGCCATGGCCCAGGGTGTAGGGGCGGGCGCTCGTCCGCGCGCCCGCTGCCGCTTCTGCCGTTGAACAGAAGAGAGACCCTGACCCATGTCCTGGCTGTCGAGATTCAGCCTCGCGCAACGCGCCCTGATAGGCCTGATGTCGATCATCGCGCTCGTCTTCGGGGCGATCGCGATACCCCAGCTCAAGCAGCAGCTGCTGCCCACCATCGAACTGCCCATGGTGTCCGTGCTGGCGCCGTACCAGGGCGCGTCGCCGGACGTGGTCGAGAAGCAGGTCGTCGAACCCATCGAGGACAGCCTCGAAGCCGTCGACGGCATCAGCGGCGTCACCTCCACCGCCAGCGAGGGCAACGCCGTGATCATGGCGTCCTTCGACTACGGCAACAACACCGAGCAGCTGGTCGCCGACGTCCAGCAGGCCGTCAACCGGGCCCGCGCGCAGCTCCCGGACGACGTCGACCCGCAGGTCGTCGCCGGCTCCACCGACGACATCCCGACCGTGGTCCTCGCCGTCACCTCCGGCCGCGACCAGCAGGCCCTGGCCGACCAGCTCGACAGGACCGTCGTGCCGGACCTGAAGAGCATCGACGGGGTCGGCCAGGTCACCGTCGACGGCGTGCGGGACGTCCAGGTCACCGTCACGCCCGACGACGCGAAGCTGGCGAAGGCCGGCCTGACCGCGCAGTCCCTCGGCCAGGCCCTGCAGGCGGGCGGCGCGACCGTCCCGGCCGGCTCCTTCGACGAGGGCGGCGCCAACCGCACCGTCCAGGTCGGCGGCGGCTTCACCTCGATCGAGCAGATCCGGAACCTGCAGATCAAGGGCGAGCCCGGCAAGGGCAAGCCGGTGCGCCTCGGCGACGTCGCCACGGTGAAGCAGCAGGAGGCCCCGGCCGACTCCATCACCCGCACCGACGGCAAGCCCTCCCTCGCCGTCGCCGTGACGATGGACCGCGACGGCAGCGCGGTCGCCATCTCCGACGCCGTCCAGGACAAGCTCCCCGACCTGCGCGCGGACCTCGGCTCCGGCGCCACCCTCACGGTCGTCAGCGACCAGGGCCCGGCCGTCTCCAAGTCCATCAAGGGCCTGACCACCGAGGGCGCGCTGGGGCTGCTCTTCGCGGTCCTGGTGATCCTGGTCTTCCTCGCCTCCGTCCGCTCCACCCTGGTGACGGCGGTGTCCATCCCGCTGTCCGTGGTCCTCGCCCTGATCGTGCTGTGGACGCGGGACCTGTCGCTGAACGTCCTCACCCTGGGCGCCCTGACCATCGCCATCGGCCGGGTCGTCGACGACTCGATCGTGGTCCTGGAGAACATCAAGCGCCACCTCGGCTACGGCGAGGAGCGCCACTCGGCCATCCTCAACGCGGTGCGCGAGGTCGCCGGCGCGGTGACCTCCTCCACGCTCACCACGGTCGCCGTGTTCCTGCCGATCGGCCTGGTCGGCGGCATGGTGGGCGAGCTGTTCGGCTCCTTCAGCCTCACCGTCACCGCCGCGCTGCTGGCCTCGCTGCTGGTCTCCCTGACGGTCGTGCCGGTCCTGTCGTACTGGTTCCTGCGGCCCCCCAAGGGCACCCCCGAGGACGCGGACGAGGCACGCCGGCTGGCCGAGGAGAAGGAGGCCAGGAGCCGCCTGCAGCGCATCTACGTCCCGGTCCTGCGCTTCGCCACCCGCCGCCGCCTCACCAGCGTGGCCCTCGCGGTCGTCGTCCTGGTCGGCACGTTCGGCATGGCGCCGCTGCTGAAGACGAACTTCTTCGACCAGGGCGAGCAGGAGGTCCTCACCGTCAAGCAGGAGCTGAAGCCCGGCACCAGCCTGGCCGCGACCGACGCCCAGGCGAAGAAGGTCGAGAAGCTGCTCGCCGGCACCGAGGGCGTGAAGGACTACCAGGTCACGATCGGCTCCTCCGGCTTCATGGCGGCCTTCGGCGGCGGCACCGACTCCAACCAGGCCTCGTACCAGGTGATGCTCGACGACTCGGCGTCCTACGAGGACGTCCAGGACCGCATCGAGAAGGGCCTGGCCGGGCTGAAGGGCATCGGCACCACCACCATCGCCGCCGGGGACGGCTTCGGCGCCCAGGACCTGAGCGTCGTGGTGAAGGCCGCCGACGCCGACGTGCTGCGCACGGCGTCCGAGGAGGTCCGCAAGGCGGTCGCCTCCCTCGACGACGTCACGGACGTCACCAGCGACCTGGCCACCAGCGTCCCGCGCATCTCGGTCAAGGCCGGCGACAAGGCGGCGGCGGCCGGGTTCGACGACCAGACCCTCGGCGCCGCCGTCGCCCAGGCCGTTCGCGGCACCACCGCCGCCAAGGCCGTCCTGGACGACACCGAGCGCGATGTCGTGATCCGCTCGGCGAAGCCCGCGCGGACCCTGCAGCAGCTGAGGGACCTGCGCCTGGGCGGCACGGTGAAGCTCGGCGACATCGCGACCGTGAAGCTGGTCGACGGACCGGTCTCCATGACCCGCATCGACGGCCAGCGCGCGGCCACCATCACCGCAAAGCCCACCGGCGACAACACCGGTGCGGTCAGCAGCGAGCTCCAGTCGAAGATCAACGCGCTGAAGCTCCCGGACGGCGCCACGGCGTCGATCGGCGGTGTCTCCGAGGACCAGGACGAGGCGTTCGCCAACCTGGGCCTGGCGATGCTGGCGGCCATCGCGATCGTCTTCCTGCTGCTGGTCGGCACCTTCCGGTCGCTGGTGCAGCCGCTGATCCTGCTGGTCTCCATCCCGTTCGCCGCCACCGGCGCGATCGGCCTGCTGGTGGCGACCGGCACCCCGATGGGCGTCCCGGCGATGATCGGCATGCTGATGCTGATCGGCATCGTCGTCACGAACGCGATCGTGCTGATCGACCTGATCAACCAGTACCGCAGGCAGGGCCACGGCATCGTCGAGGCCGTGGTCGAGGGCGGCCGGCACCGGCTGCGGCCCATCCTCATGACCGCCCTGGCGACCATCTTCGCCCTGCTCCCGATGGCGCTCGGCATCACCGGCGAGGGCGGCTTCATCGCCCAGCCGCTGGCCGTGGTGGTGATCGGCGGCCTGGTCACCTCGACGCTGCTCACCCTGCTGCTGGTGCCGACGCTGTACGCGATGGTCGAACTCCGCAAGGAGCGCCGCGCGAAGAAGCGCGCGGCCAAGCGGGAGAAGAAGGCGGGGGACCGGTCCGGCGCCACGAAGGCCACGGACGAGCCGGAGCCCGCCTCCGTCCGGTAGCGGGCCGCTCGCCGGGCCCGCGCGGCGAGACCTTCCCGGGCCGGGGCCCGAACCGCAGACAACGGTTCGGGCCCCGGCCCTTGCCGTGCCGCCGTTACGTATCCTGACCGGGACTGCATGGCGGGGGAGAGGAACCGGGCGTGCCGCAGAAGGACGACCCGAGATCGATCGGCGGGTACAGGCTGGTCGGCCGGCTGGGGTCCGGGGGCATGGGCGTCGTCTACCGCGGCCGGGCCCGCTCGGGGCGCGAGGTCGCCGTCAAGGTGGTGCACGCGCAGTACGCGGAGGACGCCGTCTTCCGGGCCCGGTTCCGGCAGGAGATCGAGGCCGTCCGCAAGGTGAGCGGCGCCTTCACCGCGCCGGTCCTGGACGCCGACCCGGAGGCCGTACGGCCCTGGATGGCGACCCAGTACGTGCCCGGCCCCTCCCTCGCCGCCCTGATCCGCGACCAGGGCCCGCTGCGGGACACCGCGCTGCGCCGGCTGGCGCTCGGGCTGGTGGAGGCGCTGCGCGAGATCCACCGGGCCGGTGTGGTGCACCGCGACCTCAAGCCCGCGAACGTCCTGATGGCCGAGGACGGCCCGCGCGTCATCGACTTCGGCATCTCGCGCGCCGCCGAGGACCACCACACCCTCACCGAGACCGGCCAGATGATCGGCACCCCGCCGTTCATGTCGCCGGAGCAGCTCACCGACGCCCGCTCGGTGGGCCCGGCCTCCGACGTGTTCTCGGTGGGCTCCCTGCTCGTGTACACCAGCACCGGCCGGGGCCCCTTCGACGCCGACAGCCCCTATCTGACGGCCTACCGGGTGGCGCACGACGAGCCGGTCCTGGACGGCGTGCCGCAGCCGCTGCGTCCGCTGCTGGAGCGCTGCCTCGCCAAGGACCCCGCCGGCCGGCCCGCACTGGACGAACTGGCCCGGGAGCTGGTGGCCGCGCTGCCGGAGACGGGCGCGGACGACGAGGCCACCGTGGCCCTGCGCAGGGACGAGACGGCCCTGGCCGGCACCCGCCCCGCCGAGACCCCCGCCCCCGGCCCTACGGCTTCCGCCCCTGGCGGGGCCGCTTCCGCCTCCGGCCCCGCGGCTTCCGGCCCTGGCCGGGCGGTCTCCGGCCCTGGCCTGGCGGGTTCTGACCCCGGCCTAGCGGCTTCCGGCCTTGGCGGGGTGGCTTCCGGCCCTGGCCTGGCGGCTTCCGCCTCTGGCCCTGCGGTTTCCGGCCCCGGGCCCGCGGTTTCCGGCCCTGGCGGGGAGGCTTCCGGGCCTGGCGGGGTGGCTTCCGGGCCTGGCGGGGTGGCTTCCGGGCCTGGCGGGGTGGCTTCCGCCCCCGGCCTGGCGGTCTCCGGCTCTGGCGGGGCGGTTTCCGGTCCCGGCCTGGCGGGTTCTGACCGCGGCCTGGCGGTCTCCGGCTCTGGCGGGGCGGTTTCCGGTCCCGGCCTGGCGGGTTCTGACCGCGGCCTGGCGGTCTCCGGCTCTGGCGGGACGGTTTCCGGTCCCGACCTGGCGGGTTCTGACCCCGGCCTGGCGGTCTCCGGCCCTGGCGGTGCGGTCCCCGACCCCGGCCTGGCGGCTTCCGGCCCTGGCCGGGCGGTCTCCGGCCCTGGCCGGGCGGTTTCCGCCCCCGGCCTCGCGGGTTCCGGCCCTGGCCTGGCGGTCTCCGGCTCTGGCGGGGCGGTTTCCGCCCCCGGCCTCGCGGGTTCCGGCCCTGGCCGGTCGGTCCCCGACCCAGGACCCACGGCCTCCGGCCCTGACGGGGCGGCCTCCGGGCCGGGCGTCGCGGCTTCCGCCCCCCGCCGGGCGGCTTCCGACCCCCGCCCCGCCGTCTCCGGAGGGCGCCGCGGCCGTGGCCGGCGGTGGTGGGTCACGGCCGGCGCCGCGAGCGCCCTCGCGCTCGGCCTGACGGGCTTTCTGCTGTTCGGACCCGGGCTCGGCGAGGACGACTCCCGCACGGGCGCGGACACCACCCGGTCCACGCCCTCCCGCTGGACGCCCGTCCCGGCCGGCTGGAAGCCCTGGCAGACCACGGTGCACGCCACCGCCGCCCAGGGGGTGAGGCAGGGCCGCGGCATCGCCGAGGGCGGGTCGATGAACGGCCCGGAGTGCGCGGTGTACGAGGGCGCCGTCCTCTGCGCGGGCGACGGGGTGCTGCCCGTACGGCTGGACGCCCTCACCGGACGGGCCCGCTGGCGCGCCGGCGTGCTGCCGCCCGGCAAGGGCGACGGCGGGTACAGCTTCTCCGTGCTGGGCATCACGGACGACGCGATGCTGGTCGAGCAGACGTACAACCCCCACCAGGGTGACGATGTCAAGGTCACCGTCGCCGCCCTCGACACCGGGACCGGCAGCCGGCTGTGGCAGCGCACGGTCGACGTCGACGCGGTCCGCCCGTACGTCTCGGACGGCCTGGTGATCGTCCCGGACGACGGCGGCCGCTCGGTGACCGCCCGCGCGCCGCGCACCGGCGCCGGGCGCTGGACGGCACCGCTGCCCGCGGGTCAGTACTGCGGGCCCGCGGACAGCGGCGAGAGGCCCTACCTGCGGTGCGTCCCGGACGAGGTGCCCTCGAAGGAGGCGGTCCTGCTGCGGCTGGACCCCTCCGACGGCTCGGCACGGCGGCTGATGGTGCCCGTCGACGACACGCCCGTCGGCATGTTCGAGGGCCGTCTGGTCCTCCTCGAACCGACCGAGGACGAGCAGGACGAGGCGTTCGCCGGGATCCGGCTGCTGGACCCGGTCACCGGACGGGACCGCGCGGTGCGGCTCGCGGAGCCGCTGGAGGGCGACGCGACGCTCTCGGGCGGCACCGTGTGGTTCGCCACGTCCTCCGGGGAGGTCACCGCCGTGTCGGTCCGCACGGGCGAGCGGCTGTGGCGGACCCGCACGAGCCTGGAGCAGCCCAGCGGTATCACCCACGACCCGCGCGCCCGCGCGGTCTATCTGTCCAGTGCCAGCGGCCGGGTCGCCGCCCTCGACGCGGCCGGGGGCACGCTGCTGTGGGAGACCTTGCCGCGCGCCCGGCGGGTGACGAACCCGGGCTGGTCGGGCCCCGAGGCGCTGCTCCACCAGGGCGCCCTGGTCGTCGCCACCACGGAGGGCGACGTCTTCACCCTCGACCCGGCCCACCCCGGGCGGAAACCCGTCCCGGGGTGAGCCCACGCGCCGGGGGACCTACGGCAGCGCCAGCATCCGCTCCAGCGCCAGCTTCGCGAACGCCTCGGTCTCCTTGTCCACCTCGATGCGGTTGACGAGATTGCCCTCGGCCAGCGACTCCAGGGCCCAGACCAGGTGGGGCAGGTCGATGCGGTTCATGGTCGAGCAGAAGCAGACCGTCTTGTCGAGGAAGACGATCTCCTTGCCCTCTGGAGCGAAACGGTTCGCCAGGCGGCGCACCAGGTTCAGCTCCGTGCCGATGGCCCACTTGGAGCCGGCCGGCGCGGCCTCCAGGGTCTTGATGATGTACTCCGTCGAACCGACGTAGTCGGCCGCGGCCACCACCTCGTGCCTGCACTCGGGGTGCACCAGCACGTTCACGCCCGGGATGCGCTCGCGCACGTCGTTCACCGAGTCCAGGCTGAAGCGGCCGTGCACCGAGCAGTGGCCCCGCCACAGGATCATCTTCGCCGCGCGCAGCTCGTCGGCGGTCAGGCCGCCGTTCGGCTTGTGCGGGTTGTAGACGACGCAGTCCTCCAGCGACATGCCCATGTCGCGGACCGCGGTGTTGCGCCCGAGGTGCTGGTCGGGCAGGAACAGCACCTTTGTTGCCGAGGGCTCCCCCTGCTCGAACGCCCAGTCCAGAGCGCGCTCGGCGTTGGACGACGTGCAGATCGTGCCGCCGTGCTTGCCCGTGAACGCCTTGATGTCGGCGGACGAGTTCATGTACGAGACGGGCACGACCTGCTCGGCTATGCCGGCCTCGGTCAGCACGTCCCAGCACTCGGCGACCTGCTCGGCCGTCGCCATGTCGGCCATCGAGCAGCCGGCGGCGAGGTCGGGCAGGACGACCTTCTGGTCGTCGGACGTCAGGATGTCCGCGGACTCCGCCATGAAGTGCACACCGCAGAACACGATGTACTCGGCCTCCGGACGCGCCGCCGCGTCCCGGGCCAGCTTGAACGAGTCACCGGTCACGTCGGCGAACTGGATGACCTCGTCGCGCTGGTAGTGGTGGCCGAGCACGAAGACCTTGTTCCCGAGCTTCTCCTTCGCCCGGCGGGCGCGCTCCACCAGGTCCGGGTCGGACGGCGAGGGCAGGTCGCCGGGACACTCCACGCCGCGCTCGCTCCTCGGGTCGGCCTCCCGGCCGAGGAGCAGCAGGGCGAGGGGCGTCGGCTGTACGTCGAGCTCCTGGGTCTGGGCGGTGGTCACGACACGCACCCTTTCTGTTTCCGGCGACTTTTCGTCGATTTGACGCTATCTATCATAACCGCTTCACGTCACTTTGACGATGCCCATAGCGTCTGTGTGACGTGAATCCCGGCGAGCCCCCGTTCATTCCCGGGACGGCCGGGAAAGAGGCGTTTTCCGGTTCCCGGCACGTGTGCGAGCATGAAAAGGAGCCGAGATCGCGCGCCCGGCCCGGAATGAATCCGCGGCCCCGCCGGTTGGAACCGTCGGCAAGCAGTCTCCGTACAACCCGGGAGAGATGTAGATGTCCGTATCGGACGAGACCAGCACCGTCACCGACGGCATCATCCTGACCGACGCCGCCGCGTCCAAGGTCAAGGCGCTGCTCGACCAGGAAGGCCGCGACGACCTCGCGCTGCGCGTCGCCGTCCAGCCCGGCGGCTGCTCCGGCCTGCGCTACCAGCTCTTCTTCGACGAGCGTTCGCTCGACGGCGACGTCGAAAAGGACTTCGGCGGTGTGAAGGTCGTCACCGACCGCATGAGCGCCCCGTACCTGGGTGGTGCCACGATCGACTTCGTCGACACCATCGAGAAGCAGGGCTTCACGATCGACAACCCGAACGCGACGGGTTCCTGCGCCTGCGGCGACTCCTTCAGCTGAGCCGCCGGGCCGCCCCCGTGGCGGCAGCGGACACGACGAAGGCGGCGGCCCCCTCCGAAGGGGCCGCCGCCTTCGCGCTGCTCGGTCCTCGGGACCCTCAGCGCTCCCGCGTGGGAGGCGCCGGCAGCCGCGCGCCCTCGCGGGCCAGCGGGATCCCCTCGCCGTCCTCGTCCACGACCTTCCGGCCGCCGAGCGGCTCGTCCAGCCGCACCGTCTCCTGGAACTGCTTGGCGATCATGATGCAGACCTTGTCCCGCCACGGCGTCGACGTCACCGTGACCGTCACCTCGCCGTCCTTCTCGTCCGCGCGCACGTCGTAGTCGGCGCACACCCCGCCGGTGAACGTCACGGTCAGCTCCGCGCCCTCGGCCCGGTAGCCGTCCACCGTCACCTCGCGCGGCCCGGGCGGCGACGTCGGCTGGTCGCCGGGCCGGCTCGGCGCGGGGGAGGCCAGGAACTCCGGCTCGACCGCCGGGTACGTCACCGTGAACGGGTCCTTCCCGCCCGGCGCCGCCACCTCGAACAGCCAGGACGGCACGAGTGCCTGACGGCCGTCCACCACATGGGCGGCCAGCCCGAACACCGCGTCCTTCACCGTCACCGCCTCCGGCGTGCCGCCGGACGCCTCCTCGCAGGGCTCCTCCAGCCGGTCCTTCAGCGGCACGGGGCGGGCGCACCCGCCGATGCCCATGCGGTGGTCGCCCCGCGGCCGCCCCTCCATCAGCTCCAGCGCCTTCTCCGCGCCCACCACGGGATACGTGGCGCCCCGCACCGGGGCCTTCAGCCGGCCGCTGCCGCCGACGACCTCGCCGCCGGAGCCGACCGTGACGCCGGTCGTCCAGCCGTAGGTGGGCAGCCCGCCGACCTCGGGGGAGGCGTTCACCACCCGCTGGGCGCCCATGACCTGGCTCGCGTCGACCTTCGCGTCGTCCTGACCCAAGGCCTTCAGCACCGGCGCCGCGGCCTTCTCCGCCTCCTCCTCGCCCACCGGGGTGCCGCCGGGCTCGGGGGCGGCGCAGGTGCCGGTGCCCTTGCAGTCGTCGGTGCCCGGGGTGTACCGGCTGAACGTCCAGGCACCCGGCGCCTGGCGGTTCACCTGCAGACTCGGCCCCGAGCCGTCCTGCCCGCCGATCCGCCAGACCTCGCCCTGCGCCACGGGCGTCCCGTCCACCCCGAGGGCCTTCGCCAGCCGGGCCACGTCCGCCGCGCCGACCTCGCCCCGCGCCCGGTACACGGGGGCCTTGCCGGGGCCCTCCGGCAGGGTGCCCTCGACCCGGTAGGTGACGCCGTAGGGGTTGGGCTCGCCGGGCGCGATGCCGTTGCCGCCGTCGGTGGAGTCGGAGTACCCGTCGAGCGCGAGCGGCGGCGGAGTGCCGTCCCCGGCGGGCGTGCCGGACGTCGCCCCGCCGCCGCCGGACGCGTCGGCGGCGAGCCAGGCCCCGCCCCCGCCGACCAGCAGCACGGCGGCGGCGACGGAGGCGACGACCGCGGGCGTACGCGACCGCCCGCGGCCCTGCGGGACCGGGTCCTCACCGCCATGGGGGTCACGGGGAAGCTCGTGGACCGGGGCGGGGTTAGCCGGGGTCCTCCCGGCGGCGCTGTCCCGCTCCGCTGCCGGTTCGGCCTCCGTCTCCTTCTCCTTCTCCGTCCCCGCCTCGGCGTCGCGGGAGAGAGGTACCTCGGTCCCGGTGGCCTCCTCCGCAGCATCCGCCCCGGCCACCCCGCCGGACCCGACGACCCCGCCGGACCCGGCGGGCCTGGCCCGCGACCCGGTCTGCGCCGCACCCGGTTCCGGGGCGTCCGCGGTGCCGGCGCCGCCCGCGTCCCTGGCGTCGTCGTCGTGGTCGGGTCGCTCGGTGTTCACCGCATCGCTCCTTCGGCTGCGCTGCTGTCCCTCAGGCCCCGGCCCGCTCAGAACCAGGCCGTGGAGGGGTCGTATCCCGCCTCCCCTTTACGGGGGACAGCGATGGGACGCAGCGGGGGAGCTCGCGGTTCCCGGGCGCGCGCCGGTCAGTCCCCGTAGTCCGCCATGGCGTCGAGCAGCCGCGCCGACGACGGCGGCACCGTCACGCCGTGGATGAGGGCCGGCGACACCGGCCGGGCGGCGACCCGGTGGGGCACCGCCCAGTGCGGAGCCATCCGTGCCCCGTCCCCCGGCAGCGACGCCAGCTCGCCTTCGAGATCGACCGGAACGGGAGCCTGGACCTTGAGGTTCGTCATACCGGCACCGTATGCACGCCGGGACTCACGGAGAAAGATCTACTATCGGGTAGTTTCGCTGCCTTCAGGGCGGCCCCGCCCACCCGATAGCGTGGAGCGTCAAGGTCCGCCTCCCTCAGGAGAATCCCCGCCGTGCGCATCGCAGTCACCGGCTCCATCGCCACCGACCACCTCATGACCTTCCCCGGCCGCTTCGCCGACCAGCTCGTAGCGGACCAGCTGCACACGGTCTCGCTGTCGTTCCTGGTCGACAAGCTCGACGTCCGCCGCGGCGGCGTCGCCGCGAACATCGCCTTCGGCATGGGGCAGCTCGGCACCCGGCCGATCCTGGTCGGCGCCGCCGGCGCCGACTTCGACGAGTACCGGGCCTGGCTGGAGCGGCACGGCGTCGACACCGACTCCGTCCGCATCTCCGAGACGCTGCACACCGCCCGCTTCGTGTGCACGACCGACGCCGACCACAACCAGATCGGCTCCTTCTACACGGGCGCCATGAGCGAGGCCCGCCTGATCGAGCTGAAGACCGTCGCCGACCGCGTCGGCGGTCTCGACCTGGTCTCCATCGGCGCGGACGACCCGGAGGCCATGCTCCGGCACACCGAGGAGTGCCGCGCCCGGTCCATCCCGTTCGCCGCCGACTTCTCCCAGCAGATCGCCCGGATGGACGGCGAGGAGATCCGCATCCTCCTGGACGGGGCGACCTACCTCTTCTCCAACGAGTACGAGAAGGGCCTCATCGAGACCAAGACCGGCTGGAGCGACGCGGAGATCCTCTCCCGGGTCGGCCACCGGGTGACCACCCTCGGCGCCCGGGGCGTGCGCATCGAGCGGACCGGCGAGGACCCGATCGAGGTCGGCACGCCGGACGAGGAGCGCAAGGCCGACCCGACGGGCGTCGGCGACGCCTTCCGCGCCGGGTTCCTCTCGGGCCTGGCCTGGGGCGTCTCCCTGGAGCGCGCCGCGCAGGTCGGCTGCATGCTGGCGACCCTGGTCATCGAGACCGTCGGCACGCAGGAGTACCAGCTGCGCCGGGGCCACTTCATGGAGCGGTTCACCAAGGCGTACGGCGACGAGGCGGCGGCGGAGGTCCAGGCGCACCTGGCCTGACCGCCGGGTCGTGCGGGCGGGGGGCCGGCCACTCGGCCCCCCGGTCCGCTCGGCTCCCGCGCCCGGGGTCGCCCTCCGGCCCCCGGACGTTCAGCTCGTCCGGCGGACCACGTACGCCGTTCCGTGTTCCGCCGGCTCCTCCCCGACGTACTGCTGTCCCCGCATCTCGCACCACGCCGGGATGTCCAGCCGCGCCGCCTCGTCGTCCGACAGCACCCGCACCAGCCCGCCCACCGGCACGTCGCCGATCACCCTGGCCAGCTCGATGACGGGGATCGGGCACCGCTTGCCGAGGGAGTCGACGACGAGGACGTCCTCCTCGCGGGCGACCGCCGCCGTGGGGGCGCCGAGCTTCTCGCGGACCGCCGCCACCGCCCCGGGCAGCACCTCCAGGAACCTCTCCACATCCTCCTCGGCCGCGCCCATCGGCAGCGAGACCCGCACATTCCCCTCACTGAGCACCCCCATGGCCCGCAGGACGTGGCTGGGCGTCAGCGTGCTGCTCGTGCAGGACGATCCGGACGAGACGGAAAAACCGGCCCGGTCCAGCTCGTGCAGCAGCGCCTCGCCGTCGACATAGAGACAGGAGAAGGTGACGACGCCGGGCAGCCGGCGCACCGGCTCGCCGACCACCTCCACATCGGGCACCAGCCGCGGCACCCGGGCCCGGATCCGTTCCGTCAGCTCCCGCAGCCGCGCGGCCTCGGCGGCCGCCTCGGCCCGTACGGCCCGCAGCGACGCGGCCGCCGCCACGATCGCCGGGAGGTTCTCGAAGCCGGGCGCCCGCCCCGACTCGCGCTCGTCCCCCGGCCCTTGCGCGGCGAACCGCACGCCCTTGCGCACCACGAGCAGCCCCACCCCGGACGGCCCGCCCCACTTGTGCGCACTGGCCGTCAGCAGCGACCAGTCCCCCTCCACCGGACCCCAGCCCAGCGACTGCGCCGCGTCCACCAGCAACGGCACCCCGGCCTCCCGGCACAGCTCCGCCACCGCCGCGACCGGCTGCTCGGTGCCCACCTCGTGGTTGGCCGACTGCAGACACGCCAGTGCGGTGTCCGGGCGCAGGGCGCCGGCGTAGCCCGCCGGGTCCACCGCCCCGGCCCGGTCCACCGTCACCCGGCTGACCGAACCGCCCGCCGCCTCGTGCGCCTCGGCCGAATGGAGCACCGAAGAGTGTTCGACCGCTGACACGATCAGGTGGCGCCCGGTCCGCCGCCGCCCGGCCAGTGCCCCCGCAATCCCCGTGTGCACGGCACGCGTTCCGGACGGGGTGAAGGTCAGCTCGTCCGGGCGGCACCCCACCGCCTCGGCGGCCGCCTCCCGCGCGGCGTCCAGCAGCATCCGCGCCCGCCGCCCCTCCCGGTACAGGCGGGCGGGGTCCGCCCACCCCTCGTCGAGCGAGGCCAGCAGAGCCTGGCGGGCGACGGAATGGAGCGGAGCAGCGGAAGCAGCGTCGAAGTAGGCCACACGGCAACGCTAGAACGCCCGGAAGCGGAACGGACCCCAGGGGCACGGGGAACTGCGCGAAAGCCCACAATCCACCCGCAGCCGCCAATTCAGCGAACCACCCGAGTGAGTAGGCACCCCTCCCCGAGAACCCCCGGAGGGCGTCGGCTAGGGTTTGGTCCGCATAAACATCCAAACCCCTGCCCGACGCAGGGCGGCGACCGACCAGCGAGAAGGCCAGGCCGCAGCCGAACCGCGCGGGCGAGACTCTCGGGAAGGCGCTACGTGAGTCCCAACGGCTCCGACCGCTCGCCGCGGCGCCCGATGCGGCGGAAGCTGCTGCAGGCACTGACCGCGGGCCTGGTCTTGGCGACAGCCACCGGTTGCTCGTACAACTGGGAAGACTTCCCCCGCCTTGGTATGCCCACCCCGACCACGGAAGAGGCTCCGCGGATCCTCTCCCTGTGGCAGGGGTCCTGGGCGGCTGCGCTCGCCGTCGGCGTGCTGGTGTGGGGTCTGATCCTGTGGAGTGCTTTCTTCCACCGGCGCAGCCGCACCAAGGTCGAGGTTCCTCCGCAGACCCGGTACAACATGCCCATCGAGGCGCTGTACACGGTCGTCCCGCTCATCATCGTCTCGGTGCTGTTCTACTTCACCGCCCGCGACGAGTCCGAGCTGCTCAGCCTCAAGAAGAAGCCCGACGTCACGGTCAACGTGGTCGGCTTCCAGTGGAGCTGGTGCTTCAACTACATCGAGCCGGTCGCCGGTTCCACGGGTGACGCCAAGAAGTCCCCGGAGCTGGACGCGATCCCGGACCGGTTCAAGGAAGACTTCCCGGCCGGCGCCGGCGGCGTCTACGACTGCGGCACCCCCGGTACCCGGAACCCGCAGACCAACAACCCGGGCCCGACGCTGTGGCTGCCCAAGGGCAAGACCGTCCGCTTCGTGCTGACCTCGCGTGACGTCATCCACTCCTTCTGGGTGGTGCCGTTCCTCATGAAGCAGGACGTCATCCCGGGCCACACCAACGCCTTCGAGGTGACCCCCAACAAGGAGGGCACCTTCCTGGGCAAGTGCGCCGAGCTCTGCGGCGTCGACCACTCCCGGATGCTGTTCAACGTGAAGGTGGTCTCCCCCGAGCGCTACGAGCAGCACCTCAAGGACCTCGTGGACAAGCAGCAGAACGGTTACGTTCCTGCCGGCATCGAGCAGGCGGGCCCCGAGAAGAACCGAAGGTCGAACATCCTGTGAGCATCCTCAACGAACCTCAGGGTGCCGCGGCGGCAGGGTCCCACTACGAGGACGAGTTGCCGGTCCGGCGCCAGAACCGCGGCAGTGTCGTGGTCAAGTGGCTGACGACCACGGACCACAAGACGATCGGCACGCTGTACCTGGCGACGTCGTTCGCGTTCTTCGTCATCGGTGGCGTGATGGCGCTGTT
>NZ_JBITSK010000009.1:22152-338053 GCF_044540565.1 Streptomyces sp. NPDC085931 | reverse complement strand
GGCCTCGATCGCCCCTGCCGTGCGGTGCGGTGTCGTGCGCGGACGGCTGGACCGGTCGTGCAGTCCCTGCTCGCCTTCGGCCCGCCAGCGGCGCATCCACTTGTGCGCGGTGACGCGGGAGATACCCATCTCGGCGGCAACATGGGCGACAGGGCGTCCGGTGCGGACACGTTCAACCAGCAGCCGCCTGCCATGGACGGTCAGCCGGGCATTACGGTGGAACACGAAGGCCTCCGTGCGGTGAAGATTCGACACCTCCACCACACACGGAGGCCTTCGCCATGATCAAGCCCGTCTGGCGTTAACAACGCTCGTGATCAATACACCTAGGCGCGGCCGATCGGTGCCAGTACCGCCTGCGTGAGTGCGGCCAGGGTCTGCGGTGCCAGTTCGACCTCCAGGCCCCTGCGTCCCGCCGACACGCAGATGGTGGCGTGGGCCGACGCCGACGCGTCCAGGACCGTCGGCAGCTTCTTGCGCTGACCCAGCGGTGAGATACCGCCCCGGACGTAGCCCGTCGTGCGCTCCGCCAGGGCCGGGTCGGCCATCGTCGCGCGCTTGCCGCCGACCGCCGCCGCCAGGGCCTTCAGATCCAGCTGGCCCGCCACCGGCACCACGGCGACCGTCAGCGCGCCGTCGACGTCCGCGACCAGGGTCTTGAAGACGCGGTCGGGGGAGACGCCCATCGCCTCGGCCGCCTCCTCGCCGTACGAGGGGTGCGCGGGGTCGTGGTCGTAGGAGTGGAGCGTGTACTGCGCTGCGGCCGCCGTGAGGGCCACCGTCGCGGGGGTGCCGCCGGACTGCTGCTTCTTCGACTTCTTCGCCATCCCGGTCCGCTTCAGTTGAGACTCGTCGGGCTCCGCGTCAGCTCCGACGCGGGCAACGACGGCAGACTACGGATGATCGCCGTCTCCGAGCGAAGGAGTTTCAGCTCGTCGCGCAGCCGGGAGGCGGTGTCGGGGGCCTGGAGCAGACGCTGCTTGGTCGGGGTGTCCAGCATCATCGCCGCCGCCACCAGGTACGACACCACGCCCGGCTCGTCGGGCAGGTCGGCGCCGGTCGTCAGGGAGCGTTCCCGCGCCCCGGCCAGTCGCTTCTGGTACTGCCGGAAGGACCGCAGCACTCCCTCCGCCAGGGGGGCCGCCTCGTCACCGGGCTCCTCCGTGAGCGTCTCCAGCTCGGCCGTCAGGAACGGCCCGGACGCCTCGACCGACACCAGCCTCACCCGGGTCGTGCCGGTCGCCAGCACCTCGAAGGAGCCGTCGGTGCGCTCCCGGATCGTCGCCGCGTCCGCGATGCAGCCCACCTTGTGGAAGGCCTTGGCCGGGTCCGTGCCGAAGCCGGCCGCGGGTCCCCGCTCGGGCAGGGCCGTCGGGTCGGGCATGCCGGGCGCGCTCGGGGCCACCTCGTGGCCGTCGCGGATCGCCACGACGGCGAACCGGCGCGGTTCGTCCTCCGGGGTCTTCAGCAGTTCGCGCATCATGGCGCGGTACCGCTCCTCGAAGACGTTGAGCGGGAGCACGAGCCCCGGGAACAGCACCGAGTTCAGGGGGAAGAGGGGGAGCCGGACGGTGGTCACGACGCAAAAGCCTAATGGTCGCCGCCGCGGTCTCGTCCGCCGCGTTCACTCCGTGGATGCCCGGACGGTTCCCGGGCCGCCGCGGACCGGATCTCGTCCCGCACCGCCAGGAAGTGCCCGAGCGGGTCGTCCGACCCCCGGTCCCAGGGGAACGAGGTGGCGTACGGGCCGGTCAGGCGCAGCTGCTCGGCGGCGTCGGGCCAGCGCTCCAGGCGCACCAGGACGTAGATGAGCAGGTTCCGCATGCGGGCGGGCCAGGGGTCGGCCGCCGGGAGCAGCGGGGACAGCGCGATCGCCCGGTCGGCGGCCGCGTCCAGCCGCTCGCGCGGCACCCCGGGCCCGCAGTCGGCGGGTCCGCAGTCGTCGGTCAGGTAGCCGAAGGCCGCCCGCAGCGGGAGCGCCTGGACGAGCGCGTCGGCGGGCGCGTCCTGCGCGGCGCGGTCGGCGAAGTCGAAGCACTCGCGGTGCGAACCGTGCCAGGAGGTGGCCAGGTAGCGCAGGGCCGCCACATGACAGCCGTGGTGGTGCGGGGCGCGCCGGACGGCCGCCGCCCACAGCTCCTCGAAGTACTTGTGCCCGGCCTGGGCGCCCCGCGCGTGGTCGAGCGCGAGCCGCCAGGGCACCGGGTCCCGCTGGTCGCCCCGGGCCGCGGCCGTGATCAGCGGGCTCACCTCGCGCAGCAGCTCGGCCCGGGCCGGTGACTGCCAGGCCCGGTCCACCGCCAGCTGGGCCCCGACCAGCAGCGCGTCCGGGTCCTGCGGGGCGGTGGCGAGCCAGACGTCCAGCCACTCGGGGCGCGAGCGCGCGAACGCGGCCAGCCGGGTCACGTACCGGTCGCGCCGCTCCCACTCGGCGGCCGCGCGCGTGGCCCGGAGCAGTCCGGCGGCGGGCCCGTGATCGCCGCGGGCGGCGGCGACCAGCGCCGGGCTCAGCCGGGCGTCGGGCGCGTCGAGCAGCACCTCGTCGTCGGGGCTCGGCCTGCCGACGGGGTTCGGGGCGGTCCTTGTCATCCGGCTCGGGC
This sequence comes from Streptomyces sp. NPDC085931, assembly GCF_044540565.1. NCBI lineage: Bacteria > Bacillati > Actinomycetota > Actinomycetes > Kitasatosporales > Streptomycetaceae > Streptomyces > Streptomyces sp. NPDC085931. The sequence continues at coordinate 335,453 of NZ_JBITSK010000009.1, read as the reverse complement.
GGATGAACGGCAGCTGCATGGCCATGGTGCCGACCATTGAAAGTCCGCTGGTCATGACGGCGCCAGATCGTTCCGGGAAGTCGCGGAAAGTTGTACGGCGTTCGGTCAAGAGAAGGTAAAGGCGTGGCGATTCAGTCACGCTGGTCACATCCGCACCATCAGTTGCGGCGCAGCAGCCGGGTCGCCCCCGCCGCGACCGTCGTCGCCAGGACCCAGCCCAGCAGGATCATCGCCGTCGCCAGCCACTGCCAGCCCCCGCGCAGCTGCCAGAAGCCCACCTGGCCCAGGTCGATCACCGGCAGCAGCAGATCGAGGCTGAACAGGACCGGGTCCCACTCCGGGTGCTCGCCGCGCTTCATGGGCGGATGACCCGCCCGGGAGAAGGCGACCGAGCCCGCCGCCCACAGCACCGCCATCCACACCGCGGCCCGGCCCGGCCGGTAGCCGTAGGCCACCGTCCAGTCCTGCGCGTACCCCCACAGCTTGGCGGCGAGCGGCAGGCTCTCGCGGTGCCGGCGCTGCTTGGCCAGCAGCACCTCCCGGGCGTCCTCGTCCTCCCCGCCGGCCCGCAGCACGGCGGCCAGCCGCTCGTACGGCTCCGGGTTGTACTCGGCGGTCGCCGCAGCCACCCAGTCCAGCCGCTCGGCCAGCGGGAACGGCCCGCGCGGCACCAGGTTCTCGTAGGCGAAGCCGCCCATGTGCAGCCGTCCCGGGCCGGGCCAGGCGTCCGCCCGGTCCATCAGGTTGACCACCCGGGCCCCGGACAGCACCACCCGGCCGCGCGCCGGCTGCTCCCCGAGGAAGCGCAGCTCCGGCGTCTGCACCCGGCGCAGCGACAGCTCCTGGTCGTCGCCGAGGGTGAACCGGGCCTGCTCGAAGTCGACGGCGTCGCCGAACCGCCCGTCGTCCAGCCGGATCCCGCCCTCGCAGGCGAACCGCTGGATCCGTGTGCCCTGCGCCGGGGTCATCCCGCTCATGGCCTGCGCGCCGACGCCCGCCGGGGTCAGGTACAGGCTGCGCTCGACGGTCAGCTGCGGGGCGTTCAGCGCCAGCCGCGCGTACGGGTTGACCAGCCGCGCGCCGCGCAGGCTCAGCGACACGCCGATCGTCGCGGCGCGCAGGCTCAGCTCACCGTGCGACTCCAGCAGCTCGGCCTGTAAGTCCTGGCCGACGGTCAGGCCGTCCGCGGCGACCGACCGGCCGCTGCGGTCCTGGTGCACGATCGCCTGGTTGAGCATCAGGTCCGTGCCGATCTGGGCGTCGGTGAGCCGGATCCCGCGGTGGAAGCGGCAGCGCGGCAGGTGCAGGTCGCCCTCGGTCTGCACCCGGGCCGCCTCCAGCCGGGGCACCGAGCAGTCCACCAGCCGCATGGTGGTGAACCGGGCCTCCGGCAGCAGCACGTCCTGCTCGAACCGGCACCGGCGCATCTCGACGTACGGCGTCACCGCGCCGCCCGCGAGGTCCAGGGAGCCGGTGATGTGCACGCCGGCGAGCTTCAGCGACGCCACGCGGCCGGCCAGGGCGGGCGGGCCGTCGAGCAGCAGCCAGCACACGATCCGGGCGCGCACGGTCCGCTCCTCGCCCCACGGATGGCCGCCGTGCGGGTCGTCGACCACGGTGTCGCCGCTGCTCAGGTCGTACACGCTGCCGTTGCGGAAGGCCTGCCACATGCCGGCCTCGGCCGCGGTCAGGTCGTCGGGCAGCTCTCCGGCGCGCGGGCCGGCCCCCTCGGTCACAGTGCTTCCCTTCCTCCCCGGGTACTCGCCGGTTGGGTTCTTCGTACAACTGTTCATGCCCGCTGCGTGACACGCCGAAAGCAAAGAGTGACCAGGATCTTGCGCCGTCCTGCGGCGTTCTGTATCAGCCATTGATACGCGCGGACGGCGCCTCACCCGGGTCTGAGAGAATTGAGCACGTGATCTCCCGAATCGATCTGCGCGGCGACGCCCTTCCCGAGGGCCCCGCCCTGCGTGACCTGCTGCCCCGAGCCGACTTCGACGTACAGGCCGCCCTGGAGAAGGTGCGTCCGATCTGCGAGGACGTGCATCATCGGGGCGACGCGGCGCTGATCGACGCCGCCGAGCGGTTCGACGGGGTGCGGCTCGACCAGGTGCGGGTCCCGGCCGCCGCGCTCACGCGCGCGCTGGAGGAACTCGACCCGGCCGTGCGCGCGGCCCTGGAGGAGTCCGTCCGCCGCGCCCGGACCGTCCACCGCGCGCAGCGCCGCAGCACCCACACCGCCCAGGTCGTACCCGGCGGCACGGTGACCGAGAAGTGGGTTCCGGTCGAGCGCGTCGGGCTGTACGCGCCCGGCGGCCGGTCGGTGTACCCGTCCTCCGTGATCATGAACGTGGTGCCCGCGCAGGAGGCCGGCGTCGCGTCCATCGCGCTCGCCTCGCCGGCCCAGGCCGACTTCGGCGGCCTGCCGCACCCGACCATCCTGGCCGCCTGCGCCCTGCTCGGCGTCGACGAGGTCTACGCGGCCGGCGGCGCCACGGCCGTCGCGATGTTCGCCTACGGCACCGAGTCCTGCGCGCCCGCGAACATGGTCACCGGCCCCGGCAACATCTGGGTCGCCGCCGCCAAGCGCTACTTCACCGGCAAGATCGGCATCGACGCCGAGGCCGGCCCGACCGAGATCGCGGTCCTCGCCGACGACACGGCCGACCCGGTGCACGTCGCCGCCGACCTGATCAGCCAGGCCGAGCACGACCCGCTGGCCGCCGCCGTCCTGGTCACCGACTCCGTCGCCCTCGCGGACGCGGTGGACAAGGAGCTGGAGCCCCAGGTCGCGGCGACCCGGCACGTCGACGACCGGATCGTGCCCGCCCTCACGGGCAGGCAGTCCGCGATCGTCCTGGTCGACGGCATCGACGAGGGCCTGCGGGTGGTCGACGCGTACGGCGCCGAGCACCTGGAGATCCAGACCGCCGACGCCGCCGCGGTGGCCGACCGGGTCCGCAACGCCGGGGCGATCTTCATCGGGCCCTGGGCGCCGGTGTCGCTGGGCGACTACGCGGCCGGGTCCAACCACGTCCTGCCCACCGGCGGCTGCGCCTGCCACTCCTCGGGCCTGTCGGTCCAGTCCTTCCTGCGCGGCATCCACATCGTGGACTACACGCGCGAGGCGCTGGCCGACGTGGCGCACCACGTGGTCACGCTGGCCGAGGCCGAGGACCTCCCGGCCCACGGCGCGGCGATCAAGGCGAGGTTCGACTGGAAGGTTCCGCAGGGCACGTGAGCGACGTACGCATCGACGATCTCCCCGTACGGGACGAGCTGCGCGGCAAGTCCCCCTACGGCGCGCCCCAGCTGGACGTGCCCGTACGGCTGAACACCAACGAGAACCCCTACCCGCTGCCCGAGCCGCTGGTCGAGCGGATCGCCGAGCGGGTCCGGGACGTGGCCCGCCACCTCAACCGCTACCCGGACCGGGACGCGGTCGAGCTGCGCACCCGCCTGGCGGAGTACCTGACGGACACGTCCGGACACGAAGTCGGCGTCGCCAACGTCTGGGCGGCCAACGGCTCCAACGAGGTCATCCAGCAGCTGCTGCAGACCTTCGGCGGGCCGGGCCGCACCGCGATCGGGTTCGAGCCGTCGTACTCGATGCACGCGCTCATCGCGCGCGGCACGGGCACCGGCTGGATCTCCGGGCCGCGCGCCGAGGACTTCACGATCGACCTCGCCGCCGCCGAGAAGGCGATCGCCGAGCACCAGCCCGACGTCGTCTTCGTCACCACCCCCAACAACCCCACGGGCAACGCGGTGCCGCGCGAGACGGTCCTCGCGCTGTACGAGGCCGCGCAGGCGGCGAAGCCGTCGATGGTGGTCGTGGACGAGGCGTACATCGAGTTCAGCCACGGCGACTCGCTGCTGCCGCTGCTCGACGGGCGCCCCCACCTCGTCGTCTCCCGCACGATGTCGAAGGCGTTCGGCGCGGCGGGCCTGCGCCTGGGCTACCTCGCCGCCCACCCGGCCGTCGTCGACGCCGTGCAGCTCGTGCGGCTGCCGTACCACCTGTCGGCCGTCACCCAGGCGACCGCCCTGGCCGCCCTGGAGCACACCGACACGCTGCTCGGCTACGTCGAGCAGCTCAAGGCCGAGCGCGACCGCCTGGTCGCCGAGCTGCGCGCGACGGGCTACGAGGTCGTCGAGTCCGACGCCAACTTCGTGCAGTTCGGACGCTTCGACGGCGAGGGCGGCGCGCACGCGGCCTGGCGGAAGATCCTCGACCGGGGTGTCCTCGTCCGGGACAACGGCATCCCCGGCTGGCTGCGGGTGTCCGCCGGAACCCCCGAAGAGAACGACGCGTTCCTCGACGCGGTCCGTGAACTGAAGAAGGAGCAGAGCACATGAGCCGCGTGGGACGCGTGGAGCGAGTCACCAAGGAGACGTCGGTGCTCGTCGAGATAGACCTCGACGGGTCCGGAAAGGTCGACGTGTCGACAGGCGTCGGCTTCTACGACCACATGCTCGACCAGCTCGGCCGGCACGGCCTGTTCGACCTCACGGTGAAGACCGAGGGCGATCTGCACATCGACTCGCACCACACCATCGAGGACACCGCCCTCGCCCTCGGCGCCGCCTTCAAGCAGGCCCTCGGCGACAAGGTCGGCATCTACCGCTTCGGCAACTGCACGGTCCCGCTGGACGAGTCGCTCGCCCAGGTCACCGTCGACCTGTCGGGCCGCCCGTACCTGGTGCACACCGAGCCCGAGAACATGGCGCCGATGATCGGCGAGTACGACACCACCATGACCCGGCACATCCTGGAGTCCTTCGTGGCCCAGGCGCAGATCGCCCTGCACGTGCACGTGCCCTACGGGCGCAACGCGCACCACATCGTGGAGTGCCAGTTCAAGGCGCTCGCCCGGGCCCTGCGCTACGCCTCCGAGCGCGACCCGCGCGCGGCCGGCATCCTCCCCTCCACGAAGGGCGCCCTGTGAACGGCATCTCGACCCTGCTGATCGTCGTCGGCCTGTTCCTCGTCGGCGGGATCTACTCCTTCGTCAAGCAGAAGATGCCCAAGGGCCTGATCGTCCTGCTGTCGATCGGCGCGGCCATGTGCCTGGTGGCCGGTGTCGTCAGGCTGGAGGTGTGGAATTGAGCGCCCCCCGCAAGAGCGTCGTCGTCTTCGACTACGGCTTCGGCAACGTCCGTTCCGCCGAGCGCGCCCTCGCCCGCGCCGGAGCCGACGTCGAGATCACGCGTGACTACGACAAGGCCCTGAACGCCGACGGCCTGCTCGTGCCCGGCGTCGGCGCCTTCGCGTCCTGCATGACGGGTCTGCGCGAGGCGCGCGGCGACTGGATCGTGGACCGCCGGCTGGCCGGCGGCCGTCCGGTGATGGGCATCTGCGTCGGCATGCAGATCCTCTTCGCGCGCGGCATCGAGCACGGCGTGGAGAGCGAGGGCCTCGACGAGTGGCCCGGCTCGGTCGAGCCCCTGCAGGCCGAGGTCGTGCCCCACATGGGCTGGAACACCGTGGAGGCGGCGCCCGGCTCCCGGCTCTTCGCCGGCCTGGACCCCGACGCGCGCTTCTACTTCGTGCACTCCTACGCCGTCCACGACTGGTCGCTGGAGACGCACAACCCGGCCATCGAGGCCCCCAAGGTCACCTGGTCCACCCACGGCAAGCCGTTCGTCGCGGCCGTCGAGAACGGCGCCCTGTGGGCCACCCAGTTCCACCCCGAGAAGTCCGGCGACGCCGGAGCCCAGCTCCTCACCAACTGGATCGGAACCCTGTGAGCACGCTCGAACTCCTCCCCGCCGTCGACGTCCGCGACGGCCAGGCGGTGCGCCTGGTGCACGGCGAGTCCGGCACCGAGACCTCCTACGGCTCCCCCCTGGAGGCCGCCCTGGCCTGGCAGCGCTCCGGCGCCGAGTGGCTGCACCTGGTCGACCTGGACGCCGCGTTCGGCACCGGCGACAACCGCGAGCTGATCGCCGAGGTCACCAAGGCGATGGACATCAAGGTCGAGCTGTCCGGCGGCATCCGCGACGACGACACCCTCGCCGCCGCCCTCGCCACCGGCTGCACCCGCGTCAACCTGGGCACGGCCGCCCTGGAGACCCCCGAGTGGGTCGCCAAGGTCATCGCCGAGCACGGCGACAAGATCGCCGTCGGCCTGGACGTGCGGGGCACCACCCTGCGCGGCCGCGGCTGGACCCGCGACGGCGGCGACCTCTACGAGACGCTGGAGCGCCTCAACCAGGAGGGCTGCGCCCGCTACGTCGTCACCGACATCGCCAAGGACGGCACGCTCCAGGGCCCCAACCTGGAGCTGCTGAAGAACGTCTGCGCGGCGACCGACCGCCCGGTCGTGGCCTCCGGCGGCGTCTCCTCGCTCGACGACCTGCGCGCGATCGCCGCACTCGTCCCGCTCGGTGTCGAGGGCGCGATCGTAGGGAAGGCGCTGTACGCGAAGGCGTTCACCCTGGAAGAGGCCTTGGAGGCTGTGTCGTCATGAGCGGTGCCGTACGGCGTGTGCAGAGCGGAAGTCCCTGGGAAGAGTCCTTCGGTTTTGCACGCGCCGTGGCGGCGGGCGACCGCGTGCTCGTCGCGGGCACGACCGCCTTCAAGGGCGACGTGCTCCACGGCGAGGGCGATCCGTACGAGCAGGCCAAGGTGGCCTTCACCACCGCCCTGGAGGCGATCGCCGAGTTCGGGCTCGGCGTCGAGTCGGTGATCCGCACCCGGGTCTACCTGGCACACGCCCGGGACGTCGACGCGGTGGGCCGGGCCCACCAGGAGATGTTCGACGCCGTACGCCCGGTCACGACCCTGCTGGTCGTGCAGGGCTTCATCGACTCCAGGGTCCTGGTGTCGGTGGAAGTGGAAGCATTCCGAGGGACACCCTGAGCATTCCGGGGGACCCCTCGCAGGAACACTAGAGAGGCACGATTCATGACCCTGGCGGTCCGAGTCATCCCCTGCCTGGACGTGGACAACGGCCGGGTCGTCAAGGGCGTCAACTTCCAGAACCTGCGCGACGCGGGCGACCCGGTCGAGATGGCCAAGGTGTACGACACCGAGGGCGCCGACGAGCTGACGTTCCTGGACATCACCGCCTCCTCGGGCAACCGCGAGACGACGTACGACGTGGTGCGCCGCACGGCCGAGCAGGTGTTCATCCCGCTCACCGTCGGCGGCGGCGTGCGCACCGCCGAGGACGTCGACAAGCTGCTGCGGGCGGGTGCGGACAAGGTCGGTGTGAACACCGCCGCCATCGCCCGCCCCGAGCTGATCCGCGAGATCGCCGAGCGCTTCGGCCGCCAGGTCCTGGTCCTGTCGGTGGACGCCCGCCGCACCGAGTCGGGCTCCTTCGAGGTGACCACCCACGGCGGCCGCAAGGGCACCGGCATCGACGCCGTCGAGTGGGCCCACCGGGCCGCCGAACTGGGCGCCGGCGAGATCCTGCTCAACTCCATGGACGCCGACGGCACCAAGGACGGCTACGACCTGGAGATGATCCGCGCCGTGCGCAAGCACGTCACCGTCCCGGTCATCGCCTCGGGCGGCGCCGGCACGCTGGCCCACTTCCCGCCGGCCGTCGAGGCGGGCGCGGACGCGGTCCTGGCCGCCTCGGTGTTCCACTTCGGCGACCTGCGCATCGGCGAGGTCAAGCAGACCCTGCGGGAGGCCGGCCACCCGGTGCGGTGACGCACCGCCCACAGCCCCGGACGCCCAGCGCGTCCGGGGCTGCCGCTCGTTCAGATGCCGAGCTGCTTCGTCTCGCGCAGCTTCGCGATCGCGTTCTCGTCGCCGTCCAGGCCGACCTTGGCCGCGCTCTGCCGGCCGTAGCAGAACAGGACCAGTTCCGACGGCTCGCCCGTCACCGTCACGACCGGGACGCCGCGGTGGGCGACCGCCGTCCGGCCGTCGGGGCGGCGCAGCACCAGTCCCGTCGGCACACCGCGGCCCATCAGGCGAGCCGTGCGCTCCAGCCGGGACCACAGGGCGTCCTGGAAGACCGGGTCGAGCTCGCGCGGGGACCAGTCGGGCTGGGCGCGGCGCACGTCCTCGGCGTGGACGTAGAACTCGACGATGTTCGACGCCTCGTCGACCGGCTTGAGCGAGAAGGGCGAGAACCGCGGCGGACCGGTGCGGATCAGCTGGATCAGCTCCTCGTACGGCTTGTCCGCGTACTCCGCCATCACCCGGTCCAGGCGCGAGGCGAGCTGCTTGATCAGTATCCCGCCGGCCGCGTCCGGGCGGCGCTCGCGCACTACCACGTGCGCGGCGAGGTCCCGGGTCGTCCAGCCCTCGCACAGAGTGGGCGCGTCCGGGCCCGCGGTCTCCAACAGGTCGGCGAGGAGAAGTCGTTCACGCTTGGCATGGGTCGACATGCCGCCAGCCTACGGCCGCCCACCCGGTCCGCCCAGTGGACACTCCACCTGCGCCGCCGCCGGCGCGCGGCACAATGGTCGCCATGACCAGCGAGCCCAGCCGCCTCGATCCGGAGATCGCCGCCCGCCTCAAGCGCAGCGCCGACGGCCTCCTGCCCGCCATCGCCCAGCAGTACGACACCGGTGAGGTGCTCATGCTCGGCTGGATGGACGACGAGGCGCTGCATCGCACCCTGACCACCGGCCGGTGCACGTACTGGTCGCGCAGCCGCCGGGAGTACTGGGTCAAGGGCGACACCTCCGGCCACGTCCAGTGGGTGAAGTCCGTGGCGCTGGACTGCGACGCCGACACCGTGCTCGTCAAGGTCGACCAGGTCGGCGCCGCCTGCCACACCGGCGCCCGCACGTGTTTCGACGAGGACGTGCTGGTCGAGGACGGCGGTTGGGCCGCCCCCGCGGCGGATCAGTAAGGTCGGCCGCCATGGACCTCGAGACGTTCCGCAAGCTCGCCACCGACCGGCGGGTCATCCCGGTCACCCGCAAGCTCCTCGCCGACGGCGACACCCCGGTCGCGCTCTACCGCAAACTCGCGGCCGAGCGCACCGGCACCTTCCTGCTGGAGTCCGCCGAGAACGGCCGCTCCTGGTCCCGGTACTCCTTCGTGGGCGTCCGCTCGGCGGCCACCCTGACCGAGCGCGACGGGCAGGCCCACTGGCTCGGTGTCCCGCCCGTCGGCGTCCCCGTCGACGGCGACCCGCTCGCCGCGCTGCGCGCCACCATCGAGGCCCTGCACACCCCCCACCAGGAGGGCATGCCGCCCTTCACCGGCGGCATGGTCGGCTACCTCGGCTACGACATCGTCCGCCGCCTGGAGAAGATCGGCCCCGGCGAGCGCGACGACCTGCGGCTGCCCGAGCTGACCATGCTCCTCACCAGCGACCTCGCCGTCATGGACCACTGGGAGGGCTCGGTCCTGCTGATCGCCAACGCGATCAACCACAACGACCTGGAGACCGGCGTCGACGAGGCCTACGCCGACGCCGTGGCCCGCCTGGACGCCATGCAGGCCGACCTGGCCCGCCCGGTCGCCCAGCCCCCGGCCGTGCTCCCGCCCTCCGAACTGCCCGAGTACACCGCGCTGTGGGGCGGCCCCGACTTCCAGGCGGCCGTGGAGGACATCAAGGAGCGCATCCGGGCCGGCGAGGCCTTCCAGGTCGTGCCCTCCCAGCGCTTCGAGACGCCCTGCACGGCGAGCGCGCTGGACGTCTACCGGGTGCTGCGCACGACCAACCCGTCGCCGTACATGTACCTGTTCCGCTTCGACGGCTTCGACGTCGTCGGCTCCTCCCCGGAGGCCCTGGTCAAGGTCGAGGACGGCCGGGCCATGGTGCACCCCATCGCCGGCACCCGCTGGCGCGGCGCCACCCCGCAGGAGGACCAGACCCTCGCCGACGAACTCCTCGCCGACCCCAAGGAACGCGCCGAGCACCTCATGCTCGTCGACCTCGGCCGCAACGACCTGGGGCGGGTCTGCGAGCCCGGCTCGGTCGAGGTCGTCGACTTCATGTCCATCGAGCGGTACTCGCACGTGATGCACATCGTCTCGACGGTGACCGGCCGCGTGGCCGCCGGGCGCACGGCCTTCGACGTCCTCACCGCCTGCTTCCCGGCCGGCACCCTCTCCGGCGCCCCCAAGCCCCGCGCCCTGCAGATCATCGACGAACTCGAACCGTCCCGGCGCGGCCTGTACGGCGGCTGCGTCGGCTACCTGGACTTCGCCGGCGACTCCGACACCGCCATCGCCATCCGCACCGCCCTGCTGCGCGACGGCACCGCGTACGTGCAGGCCGGAGCCGGGATCGTCGCCGATTCGGACCCGGTCGCCGAGGACACCGAGTGCCGCAACAAGGCGGCCGCCGTCCTGCGGGCCGTGCACACGGCGAACCGGCTGGGCAAGGCCTGAGACGACCCCCGGGTGACGGTTCGCCCCGGGTTCAGGCGATAGTGGGTACGTGACTGCCGTACCGCACCCCCGTTCCCCAGCCGCCGGATCCGCCCGGGCCGGCCGCCTGAGTCTCGCCGTCGCGCTGCTGTGCGGCGCGCTCGGCGCGGCCGTGGCGCTCCTGGCCACCCGGCAGCAGTGGGCGGAGGGCACCGCGAGGGTGGCCGGCGGCGCCTTCCCGCTGACCGCCAGCGGCAGCGACGTCACGGGCGTCCCCGCGGCGCTCGCCGTCGTGGGCCTGGCCGCGCTCGTCGCCGTGTTCGCCGTCCGCCGCGCAGGACGCGTCGTCGTGGCCGCGCTGCTGGCGCTCTCCGGCGCCGGCACCGTCGCGGCGGCCCTGCTCGGCGCCTCCGACAGCTCCGCGCTCGACGAGAAGGCCGCCCGGGCCTCCGGCGACACCTCCGCCTCCGTGGCCGCCCTCAGCCACACCGCCTGGCCGTACGTCGCGGCCGCCGGCGGCGTGCTGCTCCTGCTGGCCGGGCTGCTCGCCCTGCGCTACGGCCGGCTGTGGCCCGCCATGTCCGGCCGCTACGAGCGGGGCGGCACGCCCCAGCCGCGCCGCAGTGCGCCCGCCGCCGACCCCGACCGGCCCGAGGACCTGTGGAAGGCGCTCGACCGGGGCGAGGACCCGACCGGCGCCTGAGCCGCGCGAGTGAGTCCGGGGCGCACCCCCGGTCACCGTCCCGGCGCGCGTGCGGGACAATGGCCCCGAGCGTCCTGCTCAGACACGCACACAGCAACGAGGAGCAAGCAATGGCGGGCAGCAGCCACGGTCACACCCCGGCCGCCTGGACCGGTGTCATCATCGCCTTCATCGGTTTCTGCGTCGCGGGCGCCTTCATGGTGATGGACCAGCCGGCGGGCTTCTGGGCCGGCATGGTGGTCGTGCTCCTCGGCGGTGTCGTCGGCGGCATCATGCGGATGATGGGCCTCGGCCAGCCCAAGGACCTGCACGCCCCGCACCAGATGACGGGCGACCGCGAGCCGGCGCGCGCCGAGGGCTGATCCCCGGCGGAACACGCGTTCTCGGGTGAGGGGCGGCCGGCGCAGGGGCGCCGGGACCGCCCCTCACGCGCGTGACGGGGCACAATGCGTACCGTGAACGCCGACAGCCGAAGGGTGACACAGGGTCTCCCGGGACGCCTGGCCCTCCCCGCCGGGCTCCTGGCGGGCGCCGCCGCCGCCTTCGCCTACGTGGGCGCGGTGGACCCCAATGAACCCGGCCACTACCCCGTCTGCCCCCTGCTGCGCTTCACGGGCCTGTACTGCCCCGGCTGCGGCGGACTGCGCAGCGCCCACGCGTTCGTCCACGGCGACCTGCCGGCCGCCCTGCAGGCCAACGCGCTCGCCGTGCTCGGCTATCTGGCCTGCGCCGCGCTGTGGACCGTATGGGTGGTCCACGCCGTGCGCGGGCGCCCGCTGCGGATCGACCCCCGCCCCGGGCTGGTGTGGAGCCTCGGCGCGTTGCTGCTGGTCTTCAGCGTTGTCCGGAACCTGCCCTTCGGTGGCTGGCTGCACCCTTGATCATTCGCCGGATGTCCAGGTACTGGGACCGGCGTCAACCGGATGCGAGGCCTACGCCCCGCTGCGGATACCATCGCAGTGACCATCGGTTATCCGGCCGGTCGCCGGAACTGTCAAGAGTCTGGAAGGGGGCCGCTCGCGTGAGTGTGCTCGACGAGATCATCGACGGAGTTCGAGCCGACCTCGCGGAGCGGCAGGCGCGCGTCAGCCTCGACGAGCTCAAGGAGCGCGCGGCGAAGGCTCCCGCGGCCAAGGACGGCGCGGCCGCGCTGCGCGGGGACGGCGTCAAGGTCATCTGTGAGGTCAAGCGCTCCAGCCCCTCCAAGGGCGCGCTGGCCGCCATCGCCGACCCGGCCGGACTCGCCGCCGACTACGAGGCGGGCGGCGCGGCCGTCATCTCCGTCCTCACCGAGCAGCGGCGCTTCGGCGGCTCGCTCGCCGACCTGGAGGCCGTGCGCGCCCGGGTGGACATCCCGGTCCTGCGCAAGGACTTCATCGTCACCTCGTACCAGCTGTGGGAGGCCCGCGCCTACGGCGCCGACGTCGCCCTGCTGATCGTCGCCGCCCTCGACCAGCCCGCCCTGGAGTCCCTCATCGAGCGGGCCGAGTCGATCGGGCTCACGCCGCTGGTCGAGGTGCACGACGAGGACGAGGTCGAGCGCGCGGTCGACGCCGGCGCCCGTGTGATCGGCGTCAACGCCCGCAACCTCAAGACCCTCGAAGTCGACCGCAACACCTTCGAGCGGGTGGCCCCGGAGATCCCCGACCACATCATCAAGATCGCCGAGTCCGGTGTCCGCGGCCCGCACGACCTCATCGCCTACGCCAACGCCGGCGCGGACGCGGTCCTGGTCGGCGAGTCCCTCGTCACCGGCAAGGACCCCAGGACGGCGGTCTCCGACCTGGTGGCGGCGGGCGAGCATCCCGCACTCCGGCACGGCCGGAGCTGATCACCCGCTAGGCTTGGCCCGATGACCCTCACCCTGACGACCGTGGACCGGTACGCCCGCCTCGCGCGCGGCTGCCGCCCCCGCGGCTGCCGTGCGCCGGCGCGCCGCGTCCACGGCCGCCGCGTCCGGTACGTCATCGGCGACGAGCCGGGCCAGGTCAACGGCATGCGATGGCACCGCGCCCGTTAGGGGCGCGGGGCATCATCTGATGCGCGGCTGCCGCCGCGCGGGCGCGACGAGCCACACACGGCCCGCGGCCGGCAGCACAGCCCCGCCCCCACGGCGACCAGTGCAGTCCACACACTCACCGTGAGGTATCCGCATGCCCAGCCAGTTCTTCATCCCCGATCCCGAGGGACGGACCCCGAACCCCGAAGGCTACTTCGGGGCCTTCGGCGGCAAGTTCATCCCCGAGGCCCTCGTCGCCGCCGTCGACGAGGTCGCCGTCGAGTACGACAAGGCCAAGCACGACCCGGAGTTCGCCAGGGAACTCGACGACCTCCTGGTCCACTACACCGGCCGCCCCTCCGCGCTCACCGAGGTGCCCCGGTTCGCCGAGCACGCCGGCGGCGCCCGGGTCTTCCTCAAGCGGGAGGACCTCAACCACACCGGCTCCCACAAGATCAACAACGTGCTCGGGCAGGCCCTGCTCACCAAGCGCATGGGCAAGACCCGGGTCATCGCCGAGACCGGCGCCGGCCAGCACGGCGTCGCCACGGCCACCGCCTGCGCCCTCTTCGGCCTCGACTGCACCATCTACATGGGCGAGATCGACACCCGGCGCCAGGCGCTCAACGTGGCCCGCATGCGCATGCTCGGCGCCGAGGTCATCGCCGTGAAGTCCGGCAGCCGCACGCTGAAGGACGCCATCAACGAGGCGTTTCGCGACTGGGTCGCCAACGTCGACCACACGCACTACCTCTTCGGCACCGTCGCCGGACCCCACCCCTTCCCGGCCATGGTCCGCGACTTCCACCGGGTCATCGGCGTGGAGGCCCGCCGCCAGGTCCTGGAGCGGGCCGGCCGCCTGCCCGACGCGGCGATCGCCTGCGTGGGCGGCGGCTCCAACGCCATCGGCCTCTTCCACGCCTTCATCCCCGACGAGAGCGTGCGCCTCATCGGCTGCGAGCCGGCCGGCCACGGCGTCGACACCGGCGAGCACGCCGCGACCCTGACCGCCGGCGAGCCCGGCATCCTGCACGGCTCCCGCTCCTACGTCCTGCAGGACGAGGAGGGCCAGATCACCGAGCCGTACTCCATCTCGGCCGGTCTGGACTACCCGGGCATCGGCCCGGAGCACTCCTACCTGAAGGACTCCGGCCGCGGCGAGTACCGCGCGGTCACCGACGACGCGGCCATGCAGGCCCTGCGCCTGCTGTCGCGCACCGAGGGCATCATCCCGGCCATCGAGAGCGCCCACGCGCTGGCCGGCGCCCTGGAGGTCGGCAAGGAGCTGGGCACGGACGGGCTGATCGTGGTCAACCTCTCCGGCCGCGGCGACAAGGACATGGACACCGCCGCCCGCTACTTCGGCCTGTACGACACCGACGCCGAGGTCGCCGAGGACGCCTCCGGCACCGCCGAGATCGAGGGGGACGCCAAGTGAGCGGCAACCTGCAGCTGTTGACGGACACCCTCGCCGCGGCCAAGGCCGAGGGGCGGGCGGCGCTCATCGCCTACCTCCCGGCCGGCTTCCCGACCGTGGACGGCGGCATCGAGGCGGTCAAGGCCGTCGTCGACGGGGGCGCCGACGTCGTCGAGGTGGGCCTGCCGCACAGCGACCCCGTCCTCGACGGCCCCGTCATCCAGACCGCCGACGACATCGCCCTGCGCGGCGGCGTGAGAATCGCCGACGTGCTGCGCACCGTCCGCGAGGCGCACGCCGCCACCGGCAAGCCCATCCTCGTCATGACGTACTGGAACCCCATCGACCGCTACGGCGTCGAGCGGTTCACGGCGGAGCTGGCCGAGGCGGGCGGCGCGGGCTGCATCCTGCCCGACCTGCCCGTGCAGGAGTCGGCGCTGTGGCGGGAGCACGCCGAGAAGCACGGTCTCGCGACCGTCTTCGTCGTCGCCCCCAGCAGCAAGGACGAGCGGCTCGCGCGGATCACCGCCGCCGGCAGCGGCTTCGTCTACGCCGCCTCCCTCATGGGCGTCACCGGCACCCGCGCCACCGTCAGCTCGCAGGCCCAGGACCTGGTGGAACGCACCCGGGCCACCGGCACCGGCCTACCGGTCTGCGT
This sequence comes from Streptomyces sp. NPDC085931, assembly GCF_044540565.1. Classification (NCBI taxonomy): domain Bacteria; kingdom Bacillati; phylum Actinomycetota; class Actinomycetes; order Kitasatosporales; family Streptomycetaceae; genus Streptomyces; species Streptomyces sp. NPDC085931. The sequence continues at coordinate 320,382 of NZ_JBITSK010000009.1, read as the reverse complement.
CGGGCTCGGGGTCTCCAACGCCACACAGGCCGCCGAGGTCTCCCGCTTCGCCGACGGCGTGATCGTCGGCTCGGCCTTCGTCAAGGCGATGCTCGACGCCCCGGACGACGCGGCCGGCGTCGAGGCCGTGCGCGCGCTCGCCGGTGACCTCGCCCGGGGCGTGCGCGGACAGGCGTAGAAAAGCCGGAAGTCGTACGGGTCCCTCGTACGGGTGGACCTGGGGCCGGGGAGGCGCGGTGCGCCTCCCCGGTTCGTTTCCGGGGTGTGAGCGAGAAGAACCGTGAGGGAAAGCGCACCGCCCGGGAGAAGCTGGCGGTCGAGCGCGAGAAGCACAAGTCCGCCGAGAAGCGCCGGCGGGCGCTGCTGGTGGGCGGGGCCGTCGTCGCCGTCCTGGGACTCGCGGCGGTGATCGGCGTCGTCGCGGCCAACGCCGGCAAGGACGACGGCGGCGAGGCCTCGGGCCCGGTCGTGGCCCCTTCGGGCGCGCAGGGCAAGGACGGCCTGGCGATCGCGGTCGGCAAGGACAGCGCCAAGTCCACGCTCACGGTGTGGGAGGACTTCCGCTGCCCGGCCTGCAAGTCCTTCGAGACGGCCTACCGGCCGGTGATCCACGAGCTGACCGAGGCCGGCCGGCTGAGGACCGAATACCACCTGGTCACGCTCATCGACGGCAACATGGGCGGCACGGGCTCGCGCAACGCGGCCAACGCCGCCGCCTGCGCCCAGGACGCCGGCAAGTTCCCCGCGTACCACGACGTGCTCTTCGACAACCAGCCCCAGGAGGTCGACGACGCCTACGCGGACAGCGACAAGCTGATCGAGCTCGCCGGCAAGGTCGACGGCCTGGACACCCCGGCCTTCCGCACGTGCGTCGAGGACGGCACGCACAACGCCTGGGTCGCCAAGTCCCACCAGGCCTTCGACAAGGGCGACTTCTCGGGCACGCCGACCGTCCTGTTCGACGGCAAGAACATCTACCAGGACCGGACGATGACCCCGGCGAAGCTGAAGCAGATGGTGCAGGAGGCGAACCAGGGGTGAAGGGCATGCGCCCGTCCCTGTTATGGACCCGTAGCCGGACCGCCTGCCCCGGGCCCGGTCCGGCACGGTAGCGTCGACCTTGCCATGGAACTTGCCTTCATTCCCAGCCCGTCGCGCGGGGTGCTGTACCTCGGCCCCATTCCGCTGCGCGGCTACGCGTTCTGCATCATCATCGGCGTCTTCGTCGCGGTCTGGCTCGGCAACAAGCGCTGGATCGCCCGGGGCGGGCGGGCCGGCACGGTGGCCGACATCGCTGTCTGGGCCGTGCCCTTCGGCCTGGTCGGCGGCCGCCTCTACCACGTGATCACGGACTACGAGCTGTACTTCAGCGAGGGCCGTGACTGGGTGGACGCCTTCAAGATCTGGGAGGGCGGCCTCGGCATCTGGGGCGCGATCGCGCTGGGCGCGCTGGGCGCCTGGATCGGCTGCCGGCGCCGGGGCATCCCGATGCCGGCCTACGCGGACGCCGTCGCGCCGGGCATCGCCTTCGCGCAGGCCATCGGCCGCTGGGGCAACTGGTTCAACCAGGAGCTGTACGGCAAGCCCACCGATCTGCCGTGGGCCCTGGAGATCACCTCCTCGGCGGACGGGCGGGTGCCGGGCACGTACCACCCGACGTTCCTGTACGAGTCGCTGTGGTGCGTCGGCGTCGCGGTCCTGGTCATCTGGGCCGACCGCCGCTTCCGCCTCGGGCACGGCCGGGCCTTCGCCCTGTACGTCGCCGCGTACTGCGCGGGCCGGGCGTGGATCGAGTACCTGCGGGTCGACGACGCCCACCACGTCCTGGGCCTGCGGCTGAACGTCTGGACCGCGATCCTGGTGTTCCTGCTCGCGGTGACCTACTTCGTGCTGTCGGCGAAGAAGCGGCCCGGGCGGGAAGAGGTCGTGGAGCCGGGCGCGGCGCCCTCCGGTGGTGACACCGACAGCGACCAGAAGGCCGTCGGCCCGGACCGGGACGGCGACCACGCCGAGCGCGCCGAGGTGGCCGACGACGCCGGGAGCGGGACCGCCGACGAGGCCGACGCGGCCCGGAACGAGGCCGGGTCGGGGAAGAAGGCCTGACGGCCCGCCGCCGTAGAGACGCATCCGAGGGCGCCCGGGCGAACCGGGCGCCCTCGGCATGTCAGCGGCGGCCCGCCAGGGACAGGGTGCGCCGGGCCTCCGTCACCACCGCCGCGTCGACGAAACGGCCGTCGGCGAGCGCCTGGGCACCCTGCTGCGCCGCGGCCGCCTTGAGCACCGTCTCGGCCCGCTCGATCTCCTCGCCGGTGGGCAGATAGGCCCGCTCGATCACCGGCAGCTGGCGGGGGTGGATCGCCGCGCGGCCCAGGAAACCCAGCGCCCGGCCCCGGGCGCAGGAGGCGGCCAGCCCTTCCGGATCGCGGATGTCGGGGTGGACCGACTGCGCCGGCGGGGGAAGGCCCGCAGCCCGGGCCGCCACCACCACCCGGGAGCGCGCCCAGTCGAGGCCGGTGTCCTCCCGGACCCCCAGGTCGGCGCGGAGGTCGGCCTCGCCGAGCGCGATGCCCCGCAGGTTCGGGTGGGCCGTGGCGACGGCGTAGGCCTGTTCCACGGCGAGGGCCGACTCCAGCAGGGCGTACAGTGCGACCGCCGTGCGGTGGGCGATGTGGGTGATCCCGGCGGCGGAGGTCACCTTGGGCAGGCGCAGACCGGACAGGCCCGGGGCGTGGGCGAGCGTGCCGATGTCCTGCTCGGCCCACGGGCTGTCCAGGGCGTTGACGCGGACGTGGACCGGGACCGGCGGTGTCCGGCCGAGCAGGTCGGCGGTGGCGTCGCGGGCGTAGGCCTTGCGGTCGGGGGCGACCGCGTCCTCCAGGTCGACGATGACGACGTCGGCGCCGCAGGTGAGGGCCTTGGCCACCACGTGCGGACGGTCGCCCGGGGCATAGAGCCAGGTGAGCGGCGGGGCCGCCGTCATACGACGCCCTCCGCGCGCAGCGCCTTGAGGTCGGTCTCGGTCAGGCCGAGTTCGGTGAGGACCTCCTCGGTGTCCGCGCCGTGCGGGCGGCCCGCCCAGCGGATCGCGCCGGGCGTGGCGGACAGACGGAACAGCACGTTCTGCATGCGCAGCGGGCCCAGTTCCGGGTCGTCGACGGTGGTGATGGTGTTCAGGGCCTGGTACTGCGGGTCCGCCATCACGTCCCGGACGTCCTGGACCGGGGCCACCGCCGCCTCCGCCTTCTCGAAGGCCGCCAGGACGTCGGCGCGGGAGCGCTCGGCGACCCAGGAGCCGACCGCCCCGTCCAGGACGTCGGCGTGCCGGGCGCGGCCGGCGCCGGTGGCGAACCACGGCTCGTCGATCAGTTCGGAACGTCCGACCAGGCGCATCACGCGTTCCGCGACCGACTGGGCGGAGGTGGAGACGGCGACCCAGGTGCCGTCCGCGGTGCGGTAGACGCCGCGCGGGGCGTTGTTGGGGGAGCGGTTGCCGGTGCGGGGCTGGACGTGGCCGAGCTGGTCGTACCAGAGCGGCTGGGGGCCGAGGGCGGCCAGGATCGGCTCGATCAGGGCCAGGTCGACGACCTGGCCCTCGCCCGTCCGCTCCCGCGCGGCGAGCGCCGTCATCACCGCGTACGCCGTCGTCAGGCCGGCGATGGCGTCGGCCAGGCCGAACGGCGGGAGCGTGGGGGGCCCGTCCGGTTCGCCGGTGAGCGCGGCGAAACCGCTCATCGCCTCGGCGAGGGTGCCGAAGCCGGGGCGGTGCGCGGAGGGGCCGAACTGGCCGAAGCCGGTGACGCGCGCCAGGACCAGCCGGGGGTTGGCGGCCGACAGCTCCGGCCAGCCCAGGTCCCACTTCTCCAGGGTGCCGGGGCGGAAGTTCTCGACGATCACGTCGGCGCCGGCGGCCAGGCGCAGCAGGGTGGCGCGGCCGCCGGGCCGGGACAGGTCGAGCGTGACGGTCCGCTTGTTGCGGCCGAGCGTCTTCCACCACAGGCCGACGCCGTCCTTGGACGGGCCGTGGCCGCGCGAGGGGTCCGGTTTCCTCGGATGCTCGATCTTGACGACCTCCGCGCCGAAGTCGCCGAGCAGGGTGGCGGCCATCGGCCCGGCGAAGAGGGTGGCGAGGTCGAGGACGCGCAGACCGGTGAGGGGCGCGGGCTGGGGAGCGGTCATGAGCGGTGGGTCTCCCGGTGGGTGAGGTGGGCGAGGGCGTCGAAGCCGATGCCGTCGAAGTCGCCGACGGAGGTGGACAGGCGGTTCTTCAGCGGGGCCGTCCAGCGGTCGGGGAGCGCCGCGGGGTGCCCGGCCAGCAGACCGGCGATGCCGCCCGCGGTGGCGCCGTTGGAGTCGGTGTCCCAACCGCCGCTCACCGCACGGCAGATCGAGCCGGTGAAGTCGCCGTTCGCATGGGTGAGGGCGGCGGCGATCAGCGCGGTGTTGGGCACGGCGTGCACCCAGTGGTGGGTGCCGGCGTGGGTGGCGTGCAGGGCGTCCACGACGGCGTCGAAGTCGGTGTGCTCATGGGCCAGTTCGATGCCCTGGCGGACCGCTCGGGCGAGGCGGGAGCGGGGCGGGACGACCGTGAGGCCGGTGCGCAGGCAGGTGTGGACGTCGGCGGTACCGGTCGCGGCCGTGGCGATGGCGGCGGCCGCGAACATCGCCGCGTGGACGCCGTTGGCGGTGTGGGTGAGGGTGGCGTCGCGGTGGGCCTGTTCGGCCGCCGCGGCCGGGTCGCCGGGGTTGGTCCAGCCGTGGACGTCGGCGCGGATCAGCGCGCCGATCCACTCCCGGAAGGGGTTGCGGTGGCGGGCGGTGTGCGGGGGCTCCAGGCCGCCGAGGAGGTTGCGGTAGGCGACGCGTTCGGCGGTGAAGGCGCGCCCGGCCGGGAGTTCGTCGAGCCAGACGCGGGCCACGTCCGTGGTGGTGAAGGCCTTGCCGTGCCGTCGCAGCAGGATCAGGTTCAGCAGCGGGTAGTTGAGGTCGTCGTCCTCGGGCATGCCGTCGATGTTCTCGGCGAGGGAGGTGGCCGCCGAGCGGCGGTTCCAGGGGTGTGCGGTGAGCAGCTCGTCCGGGACGCCCCGCGCGGTGAACCAGGTGGACAGGGGCCAGTTGCCGGTGGACCGGGCCAGGAGGCGGATGCCGTCCAGGGGGAGCTTCTCGACCGGTTTGCCCAGCAGGCAGCCGACGGCCCGGCCGAGCCAGGCGGCTTCCAGGCGCCGGGGGGAGGGGGCCGGGGCGGCGAAGGGCTCGGGCCAGTCGGCGCAGACGGCCTTGATCTTCTCCAGCTCCGTCGGTTCGTCGTCGGCCGACGCGCTGGGGAGGTCCGCCAGCTCGTCCAGGAGGTCTTCCGCCAGCCGACGGAGGTAGCGGGACGTGGGGGTGGGGGAGGCGCCCGCGGTGGCCGGGGCCTGGGGGCCGCCGGCCGCTCGCCAGCGGGCCGCGATCGCCTTCGGCTCGCGGCCGTCCAGAGCCGCCTGGCGGAGTTCGTGGCCGAGCAGGTCCTCCGGCTGGACCCAGGTCAGTCGGAGCATTCCGGTCCTCCGAGGGATGCGAAGGCCTCTTCGTGGGCGCGGCGGCGGGAGACGTCCCGGGCGAAGATCTCGCGGGTCACCCGCGTGAGCGTGGCGGCCGGTTCCCACAGGTCCAGGCGGCTGGCCTCGGCGACCGTCTTGGCCCAGTCCCGCGGGACCGGTGCGCCCAGGGCTCCGGCCAGGGCGCCCGCCATCGTGGCGATGGAGTCGCAGTCCCGGCCGTAGTTCACGGCGCCGAGGACCGCGTGGCGGTAATCGCCCCGGGCGACGAGCAACAGGCCCAGGGCCACGGGGAGTTCCTCGATCGCGTGGAGGCGGGACGGGCGGCGGGCGCCCAGGGACGGGGCGCGGTAGTCGGGGCCGACCGTGTCGAAGGGGGCGACCGCCTCGCGCAGCGGGCCGAGTGCCGACTCGAAGTCCGTGTGCCGGCCGGCCTCCTCACAGACCCGTTCGATCGCCGTGCGCGTGCCGTCCTTGGCCAGGGCCAGGCAGGCCGAGACGACCGAGTCCGGGGTCGCGCCGGGGGTGCAGGCCGCCGCCACCGCCGCCGCCAGGACGCCCGCCGCCTCCCGGCCGTACGACGACTGGTGCGCGCCGGCGACGTCCAGGGCCTCGGCGTACGCCGCGCGCGGGTCGGCCGCGTTGACCAGGCCGACCGGGGCCATGTACATCGCCGCACCGCAGTTGACGATGTTGCCGGTACCGGCCTCGCGCGGGTCGGCGTGGCCGTAGTGGATCCTCGTGACCAGCCACTTCTCCGCGAGGAAGATCCGCTGGAGGGGGAGGGCCTCGGTGTGCAGCTCCGGGATCCAGCGTGGCTCGGTCATCAGGTCGGGGACCAGGTGGCCGGCGACGGCGTAGGCGTCGAGGTGGTCGCGCACCCGGGCGTAGACCCGGATCAGGGCGTGCGTCATCAAGGTGTCGTCGGTGACGTGGCCGTCGCCCTTGTGGTACGGGGCGAGGGGGCGGGCCGTGCGCCAGTCGTCGCCGTGCCAGGGGCCGACGATGCCGTGGACGCGGCCGCCGTGACGTTCGGCGATCTGCTCGGGCGAGTAGCCCTCGACGGGACCGCCGAGGGCGTCGCCGACGGCCGCGCCGACCAGGGCGCCGGTGATCCGCTCGTCCAGTGTGGCGTTTTGGCGGGGTTTGGGGTGCATGGCCGCATCATCCACCGGGACGGGCCGGTTGGAGGGCTTCCAGGAGCCCGGCGAGTTCGACGAGGTCGGTGCCGGTCAGGCGGGGGAGGGCGCAGCCGGAAAGGGTGCGGCAGGCGTCCCGCCAGGAGGCCGGGATCGACGCGCCGCCGCCGAGGGCGCCGGTGAGGGCACCGGCCAGCGCCGGGGCGGAGTCCGCGACCCGGGACAGGCAGGCCGCGGCCGGGACCGCCTCGGTGACGCGGCCGCGGGCGGCGGTGGCCAGGGCGAGGGCGACCGGGACGGTCTCGGCGGCGGCGATGCCGTAGCTGTAGACGTGGTCGACGATCTGGTGTTCCAGGGGCGGGACCAGGGCGAAGGCGCCGTCCGCCGCGGCGGCGAGCCGCAGGGCGTGCCGGGCGTTGCGGCCGATCTCGGTCTCCTCGGGGAGCTCGGCGAGCGCGGCCGTGACGCAGGCGTCGACGTTCGCGCCGGCCAGGGCGAGGGCGAGGGCCGCCGCCATGGCCCGGGCGCCGTGGACTCCGTCGCCGTCCTGGGTGTAGCGGGCGTCGAACTCGGCGAGGTCGGCGGCGCGCCGGGGGTCGCCGGGGTGGGCCACGGCCAGGACGCAGGCGCGGACGCAGGCGGCGTCGTCGAAGTAGTGCGGGTTGTCGTGGCCGGTGGCGGGCGGGCGCAGACCGGTGGCGAGGTTGCCGAGGCCGGCGCGGACGGAGATGCGGGCGCGCAGGGGGAGGACGGCGGACTCGATCTCCGGGGCGCGGTCCGCCGCGGCGGCGACCTCGCAGGCGACGGCGTTCCAGGTGAGGTCGATGGCGGCGCGGGTGCGGCGGTCACGGCCGAGGTCGGCAAGGACGGTGTCGTCGCCGGCGCGCAGCAGGGCCTCCGCCGCGAAGGCGGCCCATTCGGCGTCGTCGGAGGGGCCGAGGCGGAGCGGCTCGGGGGGCTGGTTCAGGGCGATGGGGACGGGGAGGGTGGTCGTCGCGTTGTGCTCGGCGAAGGTGTCGAGTTCGCGGGTGAGGCGGCGGGTCCAGTCGGGCATGCGGGCGGCCCGGTGGCGGGCGGCGGGCCAGCCGGCGGCGTCTCCGGCGGCGAGGCCCAGCAGGAGGCCCTCGGTCCGCCGTGTGGCCCCGGCTTCGCCTCCGGTCCCTTCGTCTCCGAGCCGCGCACCGCCCGTCACCGTCACCCGGAGGGTCCTGGTCTGCCGTGGGGCGGCTTCGCCGTCGGCGGCTTCCGCTTCGTACGTCGTCATGAGACAACCTCCGCCGGGGTCAGCAGGTCCGCCACGTCCAGCACGTGGTGGCCCGCCATCGCGGGCAGACAGGAGCCCCTGGCCGGGGTGATGGCCGCCGCCCAGGCCGCCGGGATGGCCGAGACGCCCCGGGTCGCGCCCGCCAGCGCGCCCGCGACCGCCGCCGTCGTGTCCGCGTCGCGGCCCATGTTCACCGCCGTCAGCACGGACTGCTCGAAGTCGCCGTCGGCCGCCGCGTACGCGCCGAACGCCAGCGCGACCGCCTCGGGGGCCAGGTCGGTCCAGGGGTAGCCGCCGATGACGACCGCGGAGCGCACCGCGCGTTCGCCGCGGTGGGCGACCGCCACCGCGCGGCGCAGGCTGCGGGCCGTCCACGAGTCGTCCGGCACGACCGCGAGGGCCGCGGCCACCACCGCGGTCGGCGGGGCGCCGGCCATGGCCGCGGCGACGCCCGCCGCCACCGCCCGGCCGCCGTGGATGCCCTCGCCGTCGTGGCTCACCGAGCCGTCGATCGCGACCAGCCGGGCCGCCTCCGCCGGGCGGCCGGCCGCGAACACCCCGAAGGGGGCCGCGCGCATGGCCAGGCCGTCGCTCCAGGCGTGCCGGTGCTGGGCGGAGACGGGCGCGGCCAGGCCACGGCGCAGGTTCTCCAGCGTGCCGCGCTCGCTGAAACCGGCGCCCCGGAAGGGGCCCTCGTCGCGGTCGGCGATCAGCTCGTGCCAGGCCGCCTCGACGTGCGCGGGGGTGAGCGCGGAGCCGTGCCGGGCCAGCAGCAGGGCCGAGAAGAGCGCGTACTCGGTGTCGTCCGTGCCGGACGGCTTCTCGGCCACGTAGCCCGTGATGCGGCCCCACCGCGCGCGGATCTCGGAGGGCTTCATGTTCTCGGCCGGCGCCCCGAGGGCGTCTCCGACGGCCAGGCCCAGCAGTGCGCCGCGGGCCCGTGCGCGGAGCCCGGCGGCGTCCCCGGGCGCCGGGACGGAGGGGATGCAGGCGATCGATGCCATGGGGCATGTGTCCCACTGCGAGGGCTCCGGCGAGCCTCAGGAGCCCCAGCATCACCCGGTCGACATCTGGGCGAGGCGGTGATCAGGTGAGCACAGAGAGGCAAAGCCGCAGGTTAGACCAGCCTTTCCTTGCTGGCGGGGACGGAATGCGAGGCGTAGTTTGGGTGTTGTAAAACTCTGGAACTTGTCCAAAGTGGCTGGATCGACGTAGGGGAGCGGGGTTCTTCCATGGCCATCATCGAGACCGAGGCGGCGCTGCACGAGGCGCACCGGGACAACCACACGCACCGGGACGTCAACGGCGGCTGGCTGCGCCCCGCGGTGTTCGGTGCGATGGACGGCCTCGTCTCCAACCTGGCCCTGATGACCGGCGTGGCGGGCGGGTCGGTCAGCCAGCACACCGTCGTCCTGAGCGGACTGGCCGGGCTGGCCGCCGGCGCGTTCTCCATGGCCGCCGGCGAGTACACCTCCGTGGCCTCGCAGCGCGAGCTGGTCGAGGCCGAGCTGGACGTGGAGCGGCGCGAGCTGCGCAAGCACCCCAAGGACGAGGAGGCCGAACTGGCCGCCCTGTACGAGGCGAGGGGCGTCGAGGCACAGCTGGCCCGCGAGGTGGCACGGCAGCTGTCGAAGGACCCCGAGCAGGCGCTGGAGATCCACGCCCGGGAGGAGCTGGGCATCGACCCGGGCGATCTGCCCTCGCCGACCGTCGCCGCGGTGTCGAGCTTCGGCTCCTTCGCGCTCGGCGCGCTCGTCCCCGTGCTGCCGTACCTGCTGGGCGCGAGCAGCATGTGGCCGGCCGTGCTGCTGGCGCTGCTGGGGCTCTTCCTGTGCGGCGCGGTGGTGGCCAAGGTGACGGCACGCACCTGGTGGTACAGCGGTCTGCGCCAGCTGCTCCTGGGCGGGGTGGCGGCCGGTGTGACGTACGCCCTGGGCACTCTGTTCGGAACGGCCGTAGGATAGCGCGGCCCGGACTTATGCGCGGGGCCGCATAAGTAACCGTTACACGCTGGTTTCGACCGTGCGGCCATCGGGCATGAGCCCCAAGCGCCGCGGGCAATGAGGCCCGCCGCGTGCCCCAGCGGGCCGGGCGACGACGCCTGTCCCGCCGTCGGGCCCGACGGACCTCGATCTCACCCGGTCGTTCGTCCCGTAGCGGCCCCCCACACCTTCCACCGCCGGCCCGGACACCCCCGCCGCGAGCCCGCGGTGTCCGCATGGTGGAACGGGTTATCCCGCTTCCCGAGAACCGCTCCATCATGTAACCTGCACGAAATTTTGCGATCACGCAGAGGGCCAGCGTCGTCCCTCCTTGCTCCGCCAGTGCCCCGAGGGCCTGGGCGGTGCCCCCAGCCACATGACGACGACGGGAGAGCCGATGCGTACGCCGCGCCAGCCGTCCCAGCACTCCGCGAATGGCCAGAACTGGTCTTTCATGGATGCTCGCCCTGCTGCGCAGGGTATGTACGACCCCCGCAACGAGCACGACGCCTGCGGCGTCGGCTTCGTCGCCACCCTTACCGGCGAGGCGTCCCACACCCTGGTCGAACAGGCTCTGACCGTCCTGCGCAACCTCGAACACCGCGGTGCCACCGGCTCCGAGCCCGACTCGGGCGACGGCGCGGGCATCCTGTCGCAGGTTCCGGACGCCTTCTTCCGTGACGTGGCCGGATTCGACCTCCCGGCGGCCGGCGGCTACGCGGTCGGCATCGCCTTCCTGCCGGAGCACGCCACCGCCGAGGCCGTCTCACGCATCGAGACGATCGCCGCCGACGAGGGCCTGACCGTGCTCGGCTGGCGCGAGGTCCCGGTCGCCCCCCAGTTGCTCGGCGCCACCGCCCGCTCCACCATGCCGGTCTTCCGCCAGATCTTCGTCACCGACGGCGCGGCGGCGCCCGCCACGGGCATCGACCTCGACCGCAAGGCCTTCGTGCTGCGCAAGCGCGCCGAGCGCGAGGCCGGCGTCTACTTCCCGTCGCTGTCGGCCCGCACGATCGTGTACAAGGGCATGCTGACCACCGGCCAGCTGGAGCCCTTCTTCCCGGACCTGTCCGACCGCCGCTTCGCCTCCGCGATCGCGCTCGTGCACTCCCGGTTCTCGACGAACACGTTCCCGTCCTGGCCGCTGGCACACCCCTACCGCTTCGTCGCGCACAACGGTGAGATCAACACCGTCAAGGGCAACCGCAACTGGATGGTCGCCCGCGAGTCGCAGCTCGTCTCCGACCTGTTCGGCTCCGACGGCAAGACCATCGAGCGGATCTTCCCGATCTGCACGCCCGACGCCTCCGACTCCGCGTCCTTCGACGAGGTCCTGGAGCTGCTGCACCTGGGCGGCCGCTCCCTGCCGCACTCGGTGCTGATGATGATCCCGGAGGCGTGGGAGAACCACGACTCCATGGACCCGGCCCGGCGCGCCTTCTACCAGTTCCACTCCACGATGATGGAGCCCTGGGACGGCCCGGCGTGCGTCACCTTCACCGACGGCACCCAGGTCGGCGCGGTCCTCGACCGCAACGGCCTGCGCCCCGGCCGCTACTGGGTCACCGACGACGGCCTGGTCGTCCTCGGCTCCGAGGTCGGCGTCCTGGACATCGACCCCGCCAAGGTCGTCCGCAAGGGCCGTCTGCAGCCCGGCCGCATGTTCCTCGTCGACACCGCCGAGCACCGCATCATCGAGGACGACGAGATCAAGGCCCAGCTCGCCGCCGAGCACCCCTACCAGGAGTGGGTGGAAGCCGGCGAGATCGAGCTGTCCGACCTGCCCGAGCGCGAGCACATCGTGCACACGCACGCCTCGGTCACCCGCCGCCAGCAGACCTTCGGCTACACCGAGGAGGAGCTGCGCGTCATCCTCGCGCCGATGGCCAAGGCCGGTGCCGAGCCGATCGGCTCGATGGGCACCGACTCGCCGATCGCCGCGCTGTCGGACCGCCCGCGTCTGCTCTTCGACTACTTCACGCAGCTGTTCGCGCAGGTCACCAACCCGCCGCTGGACGCCATCCGTGAGGAACTGGTCACCTCCCTGCGCTCGTCGCTGGGGCCGCAGGGCAACCTGCTCGACCCGAACGCGGCCTCCTGTCGCAGCGTCCTGCTGCCCTTCCCGGTCATCGACAACGACGAGCTGGCCAAGCTCATCCACATCAACGCCGACGGCGACATGCCCGGCTTCAAGGCCGCGACCCTGTCCGGCCTGTACCGGGTGCACGGCGGCGGCGACGCGCTGGCCGCCCGCATCGAGGAGATCTGCGCCGAGGCCGACGCCGCCATCGGCAACGGCGCCCGCCTGATCGTCCTGTCCGACCGGCACTCCGACGCCGAGCACGCGCCGATCCCGTCGCTGCTGCTCACCGCGGCCGTCCACCACCACCTGATCCGCACCAAGCAGCGCACCCAGGTGGGCCTGCTGGTCGAGGCCGGTGACGTCCGCGAGGTCCACCACGTCGCCCTGCTCATCGGCTACGGCGCCGCCGCCGTCAACCCGTACCTGGCGATGGAGTCCGTCGAGGACCTGGTCCGCGCCGGCACCTTCCTGCCCGGCATCGAGCCCGAGCAGGCCATCCGCAACCTCATCTACGCCCTCGGCAAGGGCGTGCTGAAGGTCATGTCCAAGATGGGCATCTCCACCGTCGCCTCCTACCGCGGCGCCCAGGTCTTCGAGGCCGTCGGTCTCGACGAGGCCTTCGTCGAGAAGTACTTCAACGGCACGGCCACCAAGATCGGCGGCGTCGGCATCGATGTCATCGCCAAGGAGGTCGCCGCCCGGCACGCCAAGGCCTACCCGGCCTCCGGCATCGCCCCGGCGCACCGCGCGCTGGAGATAGGCGGCGAGTACCAGTGGCGCCGCGAGGGCGAGCCGCACCTGTTCGACCCGGAGACGGTCTTCCGGCTGCAGCACTCCACGCGCGCCGGCCGCTACGACATCTTCAAGAAGTACACCGAGCGCGTGAACGAGCAGTCCGAGCGGCTGATGACGCTGCGCGGCCTGTTCGGCTTCAAGTCCGACCGCAAGCCCGTCCCGATCGACGAGGTCGAGCCGGTCTCCGAGATCGTCAAGCGGTTCTCCACGGGCGCCATGTCGTACGGCTCCATCTCGAAGGAGGCGCACGAGACCCTCGCCATCGCCATGAACCAGCTGGGCGGCAAGTCCAACACCGGTGAGGGCGGCGAGGACCCGGAGCGCCTGTACGACCCGGCCCGCCGGTCGTCCATCAAGCAGGTCGCCTCCGGCCGCTTCGGCGTGACCTCCGAGTACCTGGTCAACTCCGACGACATCCAGATCAAGATGGCCCAGGGCGCCAAGCCCGGCGAGGGCGGCCAGCTGCCCGGCCACAAGGTCTACCCGTGGGTCGCCAAGACGCGGCACTCGACGCCGGGCGTCGGCCTGATCTCCCCGCCGCCGCACCACGACATCTACTCCATCGAGGACCTGGCCCAGCTGATCCACGACCTGAAGAACGCCAACCCCCAGGCGCGCATTCACGTCAAGCTGGTCTCCGAGGTGGGCGTCGGCACGGTCGCCGCGGGTGTGTCCAAGGCGCACGCGGACGTCGTCCTCATCTCCGGCCACGACGGCGGCACCGGTGCCTCCCCGCTGACCTCGCTCAAGCACGCGGGCGGTCCCTGGGAGCTGGGCCTCGCCGAGACGCAGCAGACGCTGCTGCTCAACGGCCTGCGCGACCGCATCGTCGTGCAGACCGACGGCCAGCTGAAGACCGGCCGTGACGTGGTCATCGCCGCGCTGCTCGGCGCCGAGGAGTTCGGTTTCGCGACCGCGCCGCTCGTCGTCTCCGGCTGCGTCATGATGCGCGTCTGCCACCTGGACACCTGCCCGGTCGGCATCGCCACGCAGAACCCGGTGCTGCGCGAGCGCTACTCCGGCAAGGCCGAGTACGTCGTCAACTTCTTCCGGTACATCGCCGAGGAGGTCCGCGAGCTCCTGGCCGAGCTGGGCTTCCGCTCCATCCAGGAGGCCGTCGGCCACGCCGAGGCCCTCGACGTCACCCGCGCGGTCGACCACTGGAAGGCGCAGGGCCTGAACCTGGAGCCGCTGTTCCACGTGCCCGAGCTGCCCGAGGGCGCGGTGCGCCACCAGCTCATCGCGCAGGACCACGGCCTGGAGAAGGCGCTCGACAACCAGCTGATCAAGCTGGCCGCCGACGCCCTGGCCGCCTCCGACGCCACCGAGGCACAGCCGGTCCGCGCCCAGGTGCAGATCCGCAACATCAACCGCACGGTCGGCACCATGCTCGGCCACGAGGTGACGAAGAAGTTCGGCGGCGCGGGCCTGCCCGACGACACCATCGACATCACCTTCACCGGCTCCGCCGGCCAGTCCTTCGGCGCGTTCGTGCCGCGCGGCGTCACGCTGCGCCTGGAGGGCGACGCCAACGACTACGTCGGCAAGGGCCTGTCCGGCGGCCGGATCATCGTCCGCCCGGACCGCGCGGCCGACCACCTCGCCGAGTACAGCGTCATCGCCGGCAACACCATCGGCTACGGCGCCACCGGCGGCGAGATGTTCCTGCGCGGCAAGACCGGTGAGCGGTTCTGCGTGCGCAACTCCGGCGCGACGGTCGTCTCCGAGGGCGTGGGCGACCACGGCTGCGAGTACATGACCGGCGGTCACGCGGTGGTGCTCGGCGAGACCGGCCGCAACTTCGCGGCCGGCATGTCCGGCGGCATCGCCTACGTCATCGACCTCGACCGGGACAACGTCAACGCCGGCAACCTGGACGCGATCGAGGCGCTGGACGACACCGACCGGCAGTGGCTGCACGACGTGGTCCGCCGCCACCGGGAGGAGACGGGCTCCACCGTCGCCGAGAAGCTGCTGGCCGAGTGGGACACGAACGTCGAGCGCTTCAGCAAGATCATCCCCAGCACGTACAAGGCAGTGCTCGCCGCCAAGGACGCCGCCGAGCGAGCCGGTCTCTCCGAGACCGAGACCCACGAGAAGATGATGGAGGCGGCGATCAATGGCTGACCCGAAGGGCTTCCTGAACCACGGGCGCGAGGTCGCCAAGTCCCGCCCCGTCGAGGAGCGCGTCCGCGACTGGAACGAGGTCTACGTCCCCGGCTCCCTGCTGCCGATCATCAGCAAGCAGGCCAGCCGCTGCATGGACTGCGGCATCCCGTTCTGCCACAACGGCTGTCCGCTCGGGAACCTCATCCCCGAGTGGAACGACTACGCCTACCGCGAGGACTGGTCGGCCGCGCAGGAGCGCCTGCACGCGACGAACAACTTCCCGGAGTTCACCGGCCGCCTGTGCCCGGCTCCGTGCGAGTCGGCGTGTGTGCTCGGCATCAACCAGCCGCCGGTCACCATCAAGAACGTCGAGGTCTCGATCATCGACAAGGCGTGGGAGACCGGGGACGTCGCCCCGCAGATCCCGGAGCGCCTGTCGGGCAAGACCGTCGCGGTCGTCGGCTCGGGGCCGGCCGGCCTCGCCGCCGCCCAGCAGCTGACCCGGGCCGGTCACACCGTCGCCGTCTACGAGCGCGCGGACCGCATCGGAGGTCTCCTCCGGTACGGCATCCCCGAGTTCAAGATGGAGAAGCGGCACATCAACCGCCGCATCGAGCAGATGCGCGCGGAGGGCACCCGCTTCCGCACCGGCGTCGAGATCGGCCGCGACCTGAAGGCCACGGACCTGAAGAAGCGCTACGACGCGGTCGTCCTGGCCGTCGGCGCTACCACGCCCCGCGACCTGCCGGTGCCCGGCCGGGAACTCAAGGGCATCCACCAGGCGATGGAGTACCTGCCGCTGGCCAACAAGGTGCAGGAGGGCGACTTCGTGGCGCCCCCGATCACGGCCGAGGGCAAGCACGTCGTGGTCATCGGCGGCGGCGACACCGGCGCGGACTGCGTCGGCACCGCCCACCGCCAGGGCGCGGCCTCCGTCACCCAGCTGGAGATCATGCCCCGCCCGAACGACGAGCGGCACCCGATCGACCAGCCCTGGCCGACCTTCCCCATGCTCTACAAGGTCACCTCGGCCCACGAGGAGGGCGGCGAGCGCGTCTACTCGGTCTCCACGACCCACTTCGAGGGCGACGAGGACGGCAACGTGCAGTGGCTGCACCTCACCGAGGTGGAGTTCGTCGACGGCAAGCTGACGCCGAAGCCGGGCACCGAGCGGAAGATCCCCGCGCAGCTCGTCACGCTGGCCATGGGCTTCACCGGCACCGACCGGGAGAACGGCCTGGTCGAGCAGTTCGGCCTGGAGCTCGACGCGCGCGGCAACATCGCCCGCGACGCCGACTGGCAGACCAACGTGCCGGGCGTGTTCGTCGCCGGTGACGCCGGCCGCGGCCAGTCGCTCATCGTCTGGGCGATCGCGGAGGGCCGCTCGGCCGCGAAGGGCGTCGACCGCTTCCTGACCGGTGCCAGCGACCTGCCGGCCCCGATCCGCCCGACGGACCGTGCGCTGATGGTCTGACGCGCACCCCTGGAACGTCCCGTACAAAGGCGTACGGAACACCGACGGCGCCTGTCCCACTGTCCCCGACCGGACGACCGGGCAGGCGCCGTCGCACGTCCCCGGCCGTTTCCCCGCTCAGCCGTTTCCCGCGCTCAGCCGTTTCCGCCCCCGGGCCCGGTCCCGTCCGGCCACACCTGGACGTGGTCCTCCTCCAGCTCCAGCAGCACCCGGTCGCGCATGCCCAGGGCCGCCGTGTACTCGGCGGGGAGCTGCAGACGGCCCGCGCGGTCGAGCATGGCGTACTCGCGCGCCACCAGGGACTCCCGGCCCGCCTCGTCGACCTCCGTGCGGCGCAGCACCTCCGTGGAGGTGCGGCCGTCGCGGATCGCGACCGTGCGGCGTACCTCGCCGGCGACCGCCTGGTCGTGCGTGACGACGACGATCGTCGTGCCCAGCTCCTCGTTGGCCCGGCGGAACGCCGCGAAGACCTGCTGCCCGGTCGCCGAGTCCAACTCGCCGGTCGGCTCGTCCGCGAGCAGCACGGCCGGGTCGTTGGCCAGGGCGACGGCGATCGCCACGCGCTGCTGCTGGCCGCCGGACAGCTGCCGCGGGCGACGGTCGGCGCAGTCGGCGACGCCCAGCAGGGACAGCAGCTCACCGGCCCGCGCGGCCCGCTCGCGACGGGCCCGGCCCGCCAGCTCCATGGGCAGGGCGACGTTCTGCGCGGCCGTCAGATACGGCAGCAGATTGCGGGCCGTCTGCTGCCAGACGAAGCCGACCACCTCCCGCCGGTAGCGCAGCCGCGCCCTGGCGTCCATCGTCAGCAGATCGCGGCCCGCGACCCTGGCCGAGCCGGCGGTCGGGACGTCCAGGCCCGCGAGGATGTTCATCAGGGTCGACTTGCCGCTGCCGGACGCCCCCACCAGGGCCATCAACTCGCCCTCGCGCACCAGCAGATCGAGCCCCTGCAGCGCCTGCACCTCCACGGCGTCCCCGCCACCGCGCTTGGCGAAGATCCGCACCAGCCGGTCGCAGGCGATCAGGGCGTCGTGCCCGTACGCGGGCCGGTCGCGGTGGCGCGTCGCCCGCCGCTCCAGCTCCGCGAGCGACTCCGTCGTACCGCTCATCGCATGTCTCCCGCTCTGAGGTGAGTGATCGGTGTCCGGCGCCCCGCCCACCAGGCCTGCGCGACGGCCACCGCCCCCGCCAGCAGCACCGTGACCGCGGCCGGCAGGACCAGCGACCAGGGGTCGGCCCGCAGCACGGCACCACCCGGCACCGTGGCCCCGGGCGCCCCGGACAGGGCCAGCCGGCCCAGGTCGACGCCGGGGGCGAGCAGCCGTACCGCGGCCCAGCCGACGGCCACGCCCCCGCCGGCCGCCAGCAGGGCCTGCGGCAGTGCCTCCAGGCCGATCAGCCGCCGCCCCCGGCGGGTCGTCAGGCCCAGGGTGCGCAGCAGCGCCAGCAGCGCGGCCCGCTCCGGCGCGGTCCGCAGCAGCCCGAGGACCAGAGCGAGGACGGCGTAGCCCGCGCCCGCGACGACGGCCCAGACGTAGACGCGCTCGGCGCCCGTCTGCAGCGGGGAGTCGGCCAGCGCCGCGCGTTCCTCGGCACGCACGGTCACCGACAGGCCGGCCCCGGCGCCGCGCGCGGCTGCCCGCAGCGCCTTCGCGTCGAGCCCGGCACCGGCCGCCAGCAGGGTCGTGGGACCGGCGAAGCGCTCGATGCCCGCCGCGTCGACCAGCAGGAACTCGCCCTCCGGGGCCGCCGGGGTGCGTGGGCTCACCGCGGTGATCCGCACGGTGACCACGCCACTGTCGGTCGCGAGCCGGCGCGGTCCCCGCCCCAACCGCTCCGCGACCCCGGGCGAGGCGACGGCGCCCAGCACCCCGTCCGCCGATCCCAACCGGTCCGCCGGGAAGCCCCCGAGCCCCGTCTGCCGGGCGACCCGCGCGTACGTGTCCGGCTCCACGCCGATCACCGGCAGCGGACGCGTCCGGTCGGACGCGTGCTCCGCCGCGTACGCGAAGCCCACCGCCGTGGCCTGCCGTACGCCCGGCACCTCCCGCACCGCCCGGGCCAGCCCCGCCGGGAGCGGCGAGCCGTCGGCGGTGTCCAGCCGCGCGTCCGCGCCGGTGGCCAGCAGCGCGGCCCGCTCGCGCGCGTCCGCCACGCCCGTCAGCACCGACCCGCCGAAGGCGGCCGTCGTCAGCGCGATCAGCAGGGCGAGCAGCGGCAGGACCGCGACCGCCGCCGGGGAGCGGCCCGAGCGGGCCAGCGACAGGAACCCGACCACCCCGCGCAGCCGCCCGGCCGGGCCGGCGGCCCAGCGCAGCGGCAGCGGGTACAGCCGTACCAGGACCAGCGCGGCCACCACCCCGACGAGCACCGGCGCGGCGCTCACCAGCAGATCGCCCGACCCGTCCGTACCCCGGCGGCGCAGCGCCGCCACCGAGCCGACGGCCAGCACCAGCACGGTCAGTTCGGCGACCGCGCGGCGCCCGCCCGGCCTGGCGTGGGCCAGATCGTCGCGTTCCCGGTGCGCCCGCGGCCTGCGGTGCGCCACGACCGCCCGCACCGGCAGCGCGGCACAGGCGAGCAGGGCCACGGCGCCCGCCCCGAGCAGGGCGGGCAGCAGCCGGGCCCCGTCCACCACGAGCAGCGCGAGCAGCAGGCCGCACACCGCCGCGGGCACCACCGGCACCGCGGTCTCGGCCAGCAGCCGCCCGGCGATGCCGCGCAGCGAGGCGCCCCGGGCGCGCAGCAGGGCCAGCTCGGCGTCCCGGCGGGCGGCGGCCAGGCCCCCGCTCATCAGCAGCACGACGACGGCGACCGCGGCGATCCCGAAGACCGCCACGCCGACCACGGGCGTGATCGCCTCCCGGGTCCGCGTGTGGGCGCCGATCACCTGCTCAAGACCGGTGGACAGCTGAGCGGTCGGGCCGGCCGCCCCGCGCATCCGCACCAGAGCGGGCCCGTCCTCCAGGGACGCGACCGCCGCGACCAGCGCCGGCGCGTCCGAGCCGGTGAGCCGCCCGGTGGCCGGCGCGAACCGCCAGTACCGCTCCGGCTCGCCCTGCCCGCCGAGCAGCGCGGGCGCCGCCCCGGGGGCGAGCAGGACACCCGCCTCCCAGTAGAACTGCGGCGGACGGCCCGAGCTGACGACCAGGGCCGGGCTGCGCAGGACCGGCTCCGCCGACCAGTAGCTGCGCTGCGGCTGCCGGGGTTCGAGGACACCGGTGATCCGCACGGTCAGCGGCCGGTCCGGGTACTCGGCCAGAGTGAGCGTGGAACCGACCCGCAGCCGCAGCGCGCGGGCGGTCTCGCGGGTCACGGCACCCTCCACCGCCCCGGTGTCCACCCCCACCCGGCCGGCCGCGGGCAGCCGGCCCTCCCGGACGGTGGCGTGAGCAGCCGCCCCCGACTGCGCGAGCAGGGTGAAGCGGGGCGGCAGCCCGTCCGGCCGGGGCAGCCAGCGGTCCAGCGCCTGCAGGCTCTTCGCGGTCCGCACCCCGTACGCCGACTGCGCCGGGTCCGCCCGCAGCGGCTCGGGCAGCAGGGCCCGGGCCCGGGCTCCGACCGCCGCGAGCGCCTCCGGGCGGACCGCGTCCGCACGGGCCCCTTCCGACCGTTCGAACCCGGGCTGGGGCGTCTTGAGCTCCAGCACGGTCGACTCGGGCGGGGCCCCGGCGACGGCCGTGCGCAGCCCGTCCGTCTCGTACACCTCGACCGCCCGGGGCAGTACGGCCGCGAGGAACGCCGTGACCAGCACCAGCATCCCGAGCGCGACGGCGGACCAGGGCGCGCTCCGCAACCGGGTCCGCACCCAGGACGCCCCCCGCGCGTGCGACGGCATCTCAGTCATCCCCCTGGTGGCGGAGCACGACCGCCGGTTCGGCCCGGCGCAGCGCCGACGCGGCGGTGATCAGCAGCAGCGGCAAGGCCACCCCCGCGAGGAGCAGGGCCAGGCGGGCCGCCGGCAGTTCGACGAGCACCGGCGGCACCGGGCGGGCGGCGCCGGAGGTCAGCACGATCAGCGGCACGACGGCCCGGGTCAGCACGGCACCGAGGCCGAGCCCGGCGAGCAGGCCGGCGCCGACCAGCAGGCTCTGCTCCGCGGCGACGAGCCGGGCCAGGTCACGGCGTGGCGTGCCCAGGGCGCGCAGCACCGCGAACTCCGCGGACCGCTCGCGCCGCGCCCCGGCGGCACTCACCGCGAAACCCCCGGCGGCGAGGACCACGGCGGCCACCGCCACCGCCGTCAGCGCCGAGCGCGGCCCGGCGCCCAGCGGATCGCGCAGCAGCTCGGCCGCCGTCTCGTCCCGCACCAGCACCTGCCGGGCCGTGAGGTCGGGACGGGCCCGCAGCCCGGCGGCGACCTCGGCGGCCCTGCCGTCAGCGGTGCTCACCCACCACTCGGTGGGGACGAGCGGCGCACTGGCCCGGTGCGCCAGCGCGGCGTCGACGGCCCGCAGATCGAGCAGCAGCGCCCCGCCGTCCGTGTCGTCCCCGTCCAGGCCGGTGGCCGTGGTCGGCAGCGCCTCGACCGACCGGACGATCCGCACGCGCAGCCGCTCCCCGGCCAGCGGCACGTCGACGGTGTCGCCGGGCGCGGCCCCCGCCGCCCGCAGGAAGTCCTCGGTGGCGACGGCGGACAGGCGCGGCGGCGCCGCCTGTCCGGCGGTCGAGAGACGGACGGTGTACACCGGCGGATCGCCGGCGGTGTCGTCGGCGTCAGCGGCGGACCCGGTGCCGTACGACACCGTAAGCGGCGCGGTTCCCGGCCCCGCTGCCCCCGGCCCGGCGGGCCGCACCGCCGACCGGGCGAGGACCTCGCCGTTCTGCGTGACGGACCGGTCGCCGCGCCAGCGGGTCCCGGCGGCCACCGGGACGGTCCGCGCGGGGCCGTCGGGGCCGGTGGCCAGCAGCCGTTCGACGGTGAGCCGGTGGGTCTCGGGGCGGCCGGCGGGCGCGGTGTCGTCGAGCTGCACCCCGGTGAGCCGCAGCGGTCCGGCCGGGGCGGCACGCCGGCCCGCCGCCGTCCCGTCCAGCTCCAGCGTGAGCCGGTGCACCCGGCCGTCCACCGGGACGGTCCCGGCGCCCAGCCGGTATCCGATGCCGTACCGGTCCTCGACGACCGCCGTGAGCGCGGGCGCCCGCTGCGACGGGGAGCGCCCCGCCCGGGCCCGTGCGTCGCCGATCCGCACGTCGAGGGCGAGCCGCCGGGTGCCGTCGGGAAGCCGCACGGCCCGCTCCTCCCGCGGCGCGGGCGGCGCCAGGTGGCGCAGCAGCCGCTCGGGCGTCTCGTCGGTGAGGTCGCCGCGCATCAGCATCCCGTCCCTGGCGTGCGCGGTGTCCAGGACGAGGACGGTCGCCTCCCGGTCGCCGGACAGGGACAGGGCGGCGCGGTGCGCGGGAGCCGCGGCCCGGGCCCCGGGCAGCGCGGCGTACAGGCCGGTCTGGCCGGGACTGCCCGGCCGGTGGTCGAGGACACGCAGGTCGGCACCCGTGCGGAAGTCGGCCTGGTCGTCCTGCGAGCGGTCCCAGGAGGCGCCGTGCCCGATCGCCAGCATGCCGGTCGCCACGGCGACGACCAGCAGCAGCACCGGACCCGCCCCGCGCAGCGGCCGCCGGCTGAACTGCCAGCCCGCCAGCGCCGCCGGCAGCCCGCGCCCCCGGGCGGACCGCCGCTCCGCCAGCCGGGCCGCGAGCGGCAGCAGACGCAGCGTCAGCACGGTGCCCGCCAGCAGCGCCAGCGCGGGCGCCGCCACGAGCAGCGGATCGATGCCCAGCTCGCCGGCGCGGTCCCGGCTGAGCACCCCACCGCCGCTCGCGTCGGTCTGCCGCTCCAGCTGCCAGTACGCCACCCCGGCGATCAGCAGCAGCCCCACGTCGGCTCCCGCCCGCACGGGTGCGGCCGTCGCCGCGGCACGGACCCGCCGCAGCCGTACCGCCGTTGCGGCCGTCGCCGCCAGCGCGGGCGCCACGACCGCCGCCGCGCAGGCCAGGGCCACCGCGCCCGCGACCAGCCACACCCCGCCCGACGGGGCGGTGCCCAGCCGCAGCCCGATCCCGTCGAGCGCGGACCACCGGGCCAGCAGCCGGGCCAGCGGTCCGGACACCAGCGCGGCACAGACCGCGGCGGGCACCGCCAGCAGCAGCGCCTCCAGCGCGGCCAGCGCCGCGATCCGGCCGCGCGAGGCGCCCCTGGCCCGCAGCAGCTCGGTCTCGCCCGCCCGTTCACCGCCCAGCAGCCGCGCCACCAGCAGCAGCGCGTACCCGGCCAGCAGCACCAGCTGCACGGAGACGATCAGCAGGGTGGAGCGGGACACCAGCAGCGCCCGTTCGGTCCGGTCGAGCACCTCGGGCAGTTCGGTGCGCACGTCCGCCCGGCCCCCGAGCGCCGGCTCCGTGCGGAGCGCGGCGGCCCCGCGGACGGTCGCCGCGCGCAGCGCGCCGATGCCGTCGGTGGTCAGGCCCCGGTAGTCGGCCGTCGCCACCCAGCCGGTGCCGTCCGCGGAGGTGCGGCCGGAGACGAGCACCGACGCGTCCGCGAGCAGCGGCCCGAAGGTCGTGAAGGCGACGGTGCGCACGCCCTGCCCGCCGAGCGTGTCCACCTGCCAGTACGGATCCGAGCCGTCGGCCGGCCGGTACACGCCGGTCACCCGGATCCGCAGCGGCGCGCCGCCCAGCCGGTCGGTGAGCGTGAGCCGCGCACCGGCCCGCAGCCCCAGCCGCTCGGCGGCCGCCGCCGGCAGGGCGACGGGGACGGCGGCGCCGCGGGAGGCGGGCGCCGGGCCCGGGAAAGCGCCCGACACCAGCCTGATCCGTGACCGGTCCAGGGCGGCGAGAAGCGTCAGGTCGGGATCCCCGGAGCGCGTGTCGGCGTCCTGGAGGGAGCGGGGCAGCGCGTACGGACCCGACCGCTCCAGCCTCCGCACGGTCACCGGCAGCCCGCCGAACGCCTCCCGCGCCCCGCGCACCACGGCCCGCTGCGCCGCCTCGCGCCGCTGGCGGGGGACGTCCGCCTCCACGACGAGGGAGGCGGAGGCCGCGGACCGGCCGCCCAGGGTGCCGCGCAGCGCCGCGTCCCCGACGGCGTCGGAGAAGGCCGTGAGGGAGGCGAGGACCGAGGCGGTCAGCACCACCGCGAGCAGGGCGGCCATGAGAAGCAGCCGGTGCGCCCGCAGGCGCAGCAGCAGCAAGCCCGTCACGCTTCCCCCACCCCATGGCCGAGCCGTCGTCACCCCAACTCGGCATGCATATCACGGAGGTGACAGCCGAGCACATGCGTTCGAAGCCGGGTTGTTCAGCTCTTGACCGTCCCGACCGGTTGCGTATGGGATGCGGTGATGACCGAGAACACCAGCCCGGGGTCCACCGCCGCGCTCGCCGGCGACTCCTCCGGCGAGCCGATGCTGCGGGTGGAGGACCTGCACCACTCCTACGGCACCGGTGCCGCGGCCGTGCACGCGCTGCGCGGCGCCTCCTTCGCCGTCCGGCGCGGTGAACTGGTCGCCCTCAAGGGCCGCTCCGGCTCCGGCAAGTCGACGCTGCTGCACGTGATCGGCGGCCTCGACGCCCCGCAGCGCGGCCGCGTCGTCCTGGACGGCACCGACCTGTCGACGCTGGGCGAGAGCGACCTGCTGCGGCTGCGCCGCGACCGGATCGGTTTCGTCTTCCAGTCTTTCGGGCTCATCCCGATCCTCACCGCCGCCGAGAACGTGGGCGTACCGCTGCGACTGCGCCGGGCCGAACCCCGCGAGCGCGAGGAACGGGTGGCGCTGCTGCTGGCGCTGGTGGGTCTGACCGGCCACGAGGCTCAGCGGCCCGCCGAACTGTCCGGCGGTCAGCAGCAGCGGGTCGCCATCGCCCGGGCCCTGGCCAACCGGCCGGCGCTGCTGCTCGCCGACGAGCCGACCGGGCAGCTCGACGCCGCCACGGGCCTGGCGGTGATGGAACTGCTGCGGGCGGTGGTGCGCAGCGAGGGCGTCACGGCCCTCGTCGCCACCCACGACCCCCAACTCCTGGGCCTGGCCGACCGGGTGCTGGAGCTGAGCGACGGAGTGGTCGTCGAGGAGTGAGAGAGTGAGGCCATGACCGCGATCAGTCTGAGCAAGGTGCAGGAGACCGCTCCGGCGCTGGTGAACCTGTACAAGAGCGCCGGGGTCTCCCTGACGAAGCACGGACTGGACGGACTGCGCGCCGCGGTCTACCTCGTGGTCGACCACTCCGGCTCGATGAGGCCCTACTACAAGGACGGCAGCGTGCAGGCGCTGGCCGACCGGGTGCTCGGGCTGTCGGCCCACCTCGACGACGACGGCACCGTGCCCGTGGTGTTCTTCTCCACCGACGTCGACGCCGAGACGGAGATCGCCCTGGCCGGTCACCAGGGGCGGATCGAGCAGATCGTGGCCGGGCTCGGGCACATGGGCCAGACCAGCTACCACCTGGCCATGGACGCCGTCATCGACCACTACCTCGACAGCGGGAGCGCCGAGCCCGCCCTGGTCGTCTTCCAGACCGACGGCGGGCCGGTCGACAAGCTCGCCGCGGAGCGCTGTCTGTGCAAGGCGGCCAGGCTCCCGCTGTTCTGGCAGTTCATCGGCTTCGGCGACCCGCGCAGCAAGCAGTTCGACTTCCTGCGCAGGCTCGACGAGCTGGCCGTGCCCGGCAAGCGGGTGGTGGACAACGCGGGCTTCTTCCCCGCGAGCGAGGACCCCCGCGGGATGCCGGACGGCGAGCTGTACGACCGGCTGGTGGGGGAGTTCCCGAAGTGGCTGGTGGCCGCCCGGGCCGCGGGCGTCGTGCGGGAGCCCGGCGGGCGCTGACCGGCGCGCTCGCCCCCTTGGCCCAGCCGCCCCCTCGCCCCGTTGGCGCCTTCCGGAAGCCGTGCCACGCTGGGAAGGATCCGACGGGGAGGCGACGACGCATGAGCGACGACGGCGCACGACGGGTGTACGGGACGGCCTCCGCCCGCAGGAGGCCCCCCGCGGGAAAGGGCGAGCGGCTCGCCGACTGGGCGGACGGCCGGCTGGGCCTCTACGCGCTGGCCAAGGCCAACATGCGCAAGGTGTTCCCGGACCACTGGTCCTTCATGCTCGGCGAGGTCACCCTCTACAGCTTCGTCGTGCTGATCCTCACCGGCGTCTACCTCACCCTGTTCTTCGAGCCCAGCATGCAGGAGGTCGTCTACCAGGGCTCCTACACCGAACTCAACGGCGTGCTGATGAGCAGGGCCTTCGAGTCCACCCTGGACATCAGCTTCGACGTGCGCGGCGGGCTGCTGATCCGGCAAATCCACCACTGGGCGGCGCTGGTCTTCATCACCGGCATGCTGGTGCACATGATGCGGGTGTTCTTCACGGGCGCCTTCCGCAAGCCCCGCGAACTCAACTGGGTCTTCGGCTGGACCCTGCTGATGCTCGGCATCATCACCGGCCTGACCGGCTACTCCCTCCCCGACGACCTGCTGTCCGGCACCGGCCTGCGCTTCGCGCACGGGGCGATCCTGTCGATCCCGATCGTCGGGACGTACGTGGCGTTCTTCCTCTTCGGCGGGGAGTTCCCGGGCGACGACATCATCTCCCGCCTCTTCCCGGTCCATGTGCTGCTGCTGCCGGGGATCATGCTGGGCTTGGTGGCCGCCCATCTGATCCTGGTCTTCTACCACAAGCACACCCAGTTCCCGGGGCCCGGACGCCAGGAGCGGTCGGTCGTCGGAATGCCCTTCCTGCCGGTCTACATGGCCAAGGCGGGCGGCTTCTTCTTCCTCGTCTTCGGCGTGCTGACGGTGATGGGCGCCATCGCCCAGATCAACCCCGTGTGGGCCTTCGGCCCCTACCGGCCCGACCTGGTCACCACCGGCGCCCAGCCCGACTGGTACCTCGGCTTCTCCGAGGGCCTGATCCGGGTGATGCCGGGATGGGAGATCGACCTCTGGGGCCACACGCTCGTCCTCGGCGTGTTCATCCCCTTCACGCTGTTCCCGCTGATCCTGCTCGCCCTCGGGGTCTACCCGTTCGTCGAGGCGTGGATCACCGGCGACAAGCGCGAGCACCACATCCTGGACCGGCCGCGCAACGTGCCCGTCCGCACCGGCCTGGGCGTGGCCTGGCTGACCCTGTACGCCGTGCTGCTGATCGGCGGCGGCAACGACATCGTCGCCACGCATCTGCACCTGTCCATCAACGCCATCACCTGGTTCGTACGGATCGGCGTCTTCGTGCTGCCGGTCGTCGCCTTCCTCGTCACGAAGAAGATCTGCATGGGCCTGCAGCGCCGCGACCGCGCCAAGGTCCTGCACGGCAGGGAGACCGGCACCATCAAGCGGCTGCCGACCGGTGAGTACGTCGAGGTGCACGAACCGCTCACGCAGGCGGACCTGTTCACCCTCACCCAGCACGAGCAGCACCCGCCGTACACGATCGGACCCGAGGTCGACGCCGGGGGAGTGCGGCGCCGGGTCAAGCGGTCCCAGCGGGTGCGGGCCCGGCTCGCGCACGCCATGTTCGGGCCGGACGCGCGCATCGAGAAGCCGACGGTGGAGGAGTACCGGGAGATCACCAGCGGCGATCACGGGCATTGATCAGCCCTGAGCCCCGCGCCGCCCGCGGACGATCACCTCGGGCCGCCCACCCGGAGGCGGTCGCCCTGGGCCGCCCGCCCGCGGGGACCACCCCGGGCCGCCCCCACGTGCCCGCGGGCCGGCGAGGGCCTACGTGTCGCACTCCAGCACGCTCCTGCACAGCGCGCACCGCGCGCGGACCCGTCCCCTCACCGGCACCCTGATCCGCTGGTGACAGGTGGGACAGGGGAACGACACCCGCAGCCGTCCGCCCGCGTCGGGTGAGAACGCGTACCGCACCCCCGGCTGCGGACCCTCCGGCGCGTGCCGCCGGTCCCGGGCGTACCGCCGCCGCCCCGCCCACCCCGCCGCGGTCAGCGGCGGCTGCTGCTCGTCCCGCCGGGCCAGCTCCCTGCCCCGCTCGTACGCCCGGTACGCCTGCGGACTGGTGAACCACACCGACGGGTCCTCCCCGAAGACCAGCGCACGCTTGGCCAGCACGTACCCGAACTCCTCCGGCGTCAGGTACCCCAGCTTCTGCGACGACGCCCCGTCCTCCCGGTAGGCGTCCAGCAGCAGCCACCCCGCGCCCAGGTACGTCGTCGCCGTGTCCGTGAGGATCTCGTTGTCCCGCACACCCGGGAAGGACAAGTCCAGGCGGTGCAGGTACACGTGCGTCACCTCGTGCGCCAGGGCCGCCCCGATGTCCCGCCGATGCGTACGGAACCGGTCGTTCAGCTCCACGAAGTACTCCGGCCCCGCCGCCAGCTCGACGTTCGCCGCGTGCCGCATCTCCCGGAAGCTCACGACCAGCCGCGCGTCCGGCAGCCGGTAGTGCCGCACCAGCTCGTGCGCGACCCGCTGCGCCCCCAGATACAGGTCGTCGGTGTCGCAGAACGCCACGTCGGCGGGGAGCACACTGGTCCCGAACGTCTGGATCGTGTCGTAGGACAGGCGCCGGTACAGCGCCGTGATGGCGGCCCGCACCGTCTCCAGATGCGGGTAGCCGTGCTCGACCGGCCCGTCGTTCGCCACGCCTCACCCCCAAGACGCCCGGAACCCGGTTCCACTGTACGAGGACCGGGCGCGCGGCGGAGGCGGAGGCCGCCCGGCGCGGCTGCACCGACATGATCGTCTCCACCTACAGCTTCCGGGCCCCCGGCTTCCACCCCCGCCTCGGCTACCGGGAACGGGGCCGGATCGAGGGCGTGCCCGGAGGCAACGAGGACGTGTCCTTCCACAAGCGGCTCCCCGTGGCCGAGGTGTGAGACGGCCCGCTGCCGTACCGGCCGATCCCCGTAGGCTGACCCCCCATGACCACCAGCAACACCCGTACCGGCGACGTCGACCCGGCCGTCCGCGAGGAGCTCGCCCGGCTGCGCGACAGCATCGACAACATCGACGCGGCCGTCGTCCACATGCTCGCCGAGCGCTTCAAGTGCACCCAGCAGGTCGGCCACCTCAAGGCCGAGCACCAGCTGCCGCCCGCCGACCCGGCGC
Organism: Streptomyces sp. NPDC085931; assembly: GCF_044540565.1. Classification (NCBI taxonomy): domain Bacteria; kingdom Bacillati; phylum Actinomycetota; class Actinomycetes; order Kitasatosporales; family Streptomycetaceae; genus Streptomyces; species Streptomyces sp. NPDC085931. The sequence goes on along the minus strand of NZ_JBITSK010000009.1, from coordinate 291,953 downwards.
GCGAGGCCCGCCAGATCGCCCGGCTGCGCGCCCTCGCCGAGAGCGCCAAGCTGGACCCGGCCTTCGCCGAGAAGTTCCTCAACTTCATCGTCGCCGAGGTCATCCGCCACCACGAGCGCATCGCGGACGAGGCCCTCAACGGCGCGGCCGCCACCGCGGACTGACCGGGCCACCGCACCGCGACCGTCGGCAACCGGCCACGGGGGAGTGACAGGGCGGCCCGCACGGGGCATGCTGCGCTGTGCACTGCATGTCAGCTGACGAGCACGGCCCGTCAGCGTCCCGCACTACTCTGGTCCTCCACGAGGGAGGGGCGTCGGGCCATGCCGTCGGATACCAGGATCCTCATCGTCGACGACCACGAGGACACGCTGTACGCGCTGGAGAGCGCCCTGGCCCCGCTGGGCTACGAGCTCGGCCGGGCCACCAGCGGCGACGAGGCGCTCAAGCAGGTACTGCGCGGCCAGGTCGGCCTCATGCTGCTCGACGTGCGCATGCCCGGCGTCAGCGGCCTGGAGGTGGTGCGCTACATGCGACGCGTCGAACAGACCCAGCACATCCCGGTCATCCTGCTCACCGGCTTCGGCGCCGACCAGGAACTGACCACCGCCGCCTTCGCCCTCGGCGTCGCCGACCTCGTCCTGAAACCCGTCGACCCCTGGGCCCTGCGCACCAAGGTCCGCTACCTCTACGACACCCACCGGCGCCACCTCGCCCTGCAACGCGAGGTGCACCGGCTGCGCACCCTCGTCCGGGAGCACACCGACGCCACCCCGCGCCCTGCGCGCCTGCCGCACCCCGACGCGCGCGTGCCGTCCCAGCGCCCCATGGGGGCGCACGCCGGGGAGCTCGAAAAAGACCGCACCTAGAACGGACATTGCGCACGTACCGATCCGCCTCTGTGCCTTGCCGGTGCCATCAGGCAGCATGGCACGCATGTCCGTACTGACGCGCGACGAAGCGCAGACCCGAGCAGAGCTCCTCGACGTCCACCGCTACACCATCGAACTGGACCTGACCGGCGGGGACGACACCTTCGACTCCCACACCCGGATCGCGTTCAGCGCCCGCACGGACGGTGACACCTTCGTCGAGATCAAGCCCGCCGAGCTGCGCTCCGTCACCCTCGACGGACACCCCCTGGACCCGCGGGACCTGGACGGCAACCGGCTGCCGCTGAAGAACCTCACCGCCGGCGAGCACGAACTGCGCGTGCACGCGGCCATGCGCTACTCCCGCACCGGCGAGGGCATGCACCGCTTCACCGACCCCACCGACGGCGCGACCTACGTCTACACACAGCTGTTCCTGGACGACGTCCAGCGCGTCTTCGCCGCCTTCGACCAGCCCGACCTCAAGGCCGTCTTCGAGCTGTCGGTGCGGGCCCCGCAGGAGTGGACCGTCCTCGCCAACGGCATCACCGAGCACACCGGCGACGGCCACTGGCGGGCCGCCACCACCCCGCCGATCTCCACCTACCTCGTCGCGGTCGCCGCGGGCCCCTGGCACTCGGTGCGCACCGAACACCGCGGCCTGCCCTTCGGCCTGCACTGCCGGCGCTCCCTCGCCCCCTACCTGGACGCCGACGCCGACGAACTCCTCGACATCACCCGCGCGTGCTACGACCGCTACCACGAGAAGTTCGACGAGCCCTACCCGTTCGACTCCTACGACCAGGCCTTCGTCCCCGAGTTCAACGCGGGCGCCATGGAGAACCCCGGACTGGTCACCTTCCGCGACGAGTTCGTCTACCGCTCCGCCGTCACCGACACCGAGCGCCAGACCCGCGCCATGGTCGTCGCCCACGAGATGGCCCACATGTGGTTCGGCGACCTCGTCACCCTCAAGTGGTGGGACGACATCTGGCTGAACGAGTCGTTCGCCGAGTACATGGGCTACCAGACCCTCACCGAGGCCACCCGCTTCACCGACACCTGGACCGACTTCGGCGTCACCCGCAAGGCCTGGGGCTACGACGCCGACCAGCGCCCCTCCACCCACCCCGTCGCCCCCGAGGCCGTCGACGACACCGCCTCCGCCCTGCTCAACTTCGACGGCATCTCCTACGCCAAGGGCGCCGGCGCCCTGCGGCAACTCGTCGCCTGGCTCGGCGAGAAGGACTTCCTCGCCGGCATCAACACCCACTTCGCCCGGCACAGGTTCGCCAACGCCACCCTCGCCGACTTCATCGACTCCCTCGCCGGCGCCACCGAACGCGACGTCCACGCCTGGGCCGACGCCTGGCTGCGCACCACCGGCGTCGACACCCTCACCCCGCACATCGCCCCCGGCGACCACGGCACCTGCGCCCTCACCGTCGACCGGGCCGGCGGCCGCCCGCACCGCATCGCCGTCGGCCTGTACGACCGTGACCTCGGCGACGACGGCGGACAGCTCGTCCTGCGTGAACGCCTCCACCTGGACCTCCCGCAGGACGGCGCCCACCCCGTCGGCAAGCGCCCGGCCCTGCTCCTCCTCAACGACGGCGACCTCACCTACGCCAAGGTCCGCTTCGACCCGGAGTCCTTCGAGACCGTCCGCAAGGACCTGTCCGGCCTGCCCGCCCCGCTCAGCCGCGCCGTCGTCTGGAACGCCCTGCGGGACGCCGTCCGCGACGGTGAACTCGCCCCCGGCGCCTACCTGGAGACCGCCCGGGCCCACCTCCCCCTGGAGACCGACCTCGCCATCGTCCAGGGCGTGCTGGCCTTCGCCGCCACGCACATCACCGACCGCTACCTCACCCCCGAGGAGCGGCCCGCCGCCCTCGCCACGCTGTCCGAGCTGTGCCGCGACCTCATCCGCCGCACCGAGGACGGCGACAACCCCGGCCTGCGCCTGATCGCCGTACGCCACCGCATCGGCGTGGCCGCCCACCCGGACACCATCGCCGCCTGGCTCGCCGACGGCACCGTCCCCGGCGGCCCGGAGCTCGACCCCGAGCTGCGCTGGCGCGTCCTGGCCCGGCTCGCCGTGCTCGGCGCGACCGACGAGGCCGCCATCGCCGCCGAACTGGAACGCGACCCGAGCGCCACCGGCCAGGAGGGCGCCGCCCGCTGCCGGGCGGCGCTGCCCGACCCGGAGGCCAAGGCCCGCGCCTGGGAGGCGATGTTCGGCTCCGACGAGCTGTCGAACTACCTCTTCGCGGCCACCGCCCGCGGCTTCTGGCAGCCGGAACAGGCCGACCTGGTGCGCGAATACGTGCCGCGCTACTACGCCGACGCGATCCCGGTCGCCGAGCGCCGCGGCCCCGCCATCGCCGCGGCCGTCGGCCGGGACGCCTTCCCCGCCCACGCCGTCGACGCGGACACCCTGCGCCTCGGCGAGGAGTGCCTGCGCGACGCCGCCCCGACCCCGGCGCTGCGCCGCGCACTGGTGGACCAACTGGACGACCTCGCACGCGCGTTGCGGGTCCGCGAGAGCGGGCGGCCCGCCTGAGCACGAGGAGCGGCGCCCCGCCCCGTCCCGGGTGAGCGGGGCCAAGGGCCTGTCGTTTGGATCAGGTCGCAGGAAAGTGACGGTGCTGTTCAGCGCCGGGGAGCGTGGCCTGGTGCGTGCAGCTGCAAGGCGGAGGAGGGAGTCGACGCGGAGCGTCGGCGACCGACGACAACGCCGCAGATGTGCGTGCCAGACCGCGCGTCTGCGGCGTGATCCAAACGACAGGCCCTAGGACCGGTGGCGTAGGGCGCGGGCGGTGGCGACTGGTTCCTTTCGCCGATGCGGCCGGAGGGGCGTCGTTCCTAGCCTCGGGCGAGACAGCCGATCAAGCCCCGAGGAGCCCTTGTGATCGCAGTGACCGGTCCCACCGGTAACGTCGGCCGCGCCCTGGTCGAACGCCTCGTCGCCGCCGGGAGGCCCGTGCGGGCGCTGACCCGCGACCCGCAGCGGGCCCGGCTGCCCGCCGGCGCCGAGGCGGTACGGCTCCGGCCGGACGATCCGGCCGCCCTGTTCCGGGGCGTCACCGGACTCTTCCTGTACGTCCAGGCGGGCGGCGATCGCACCCCCGCCCTGCTCGCGGCGGCCCGTGCGGCGGGGGTGCGCCACGTGGTCCTGCTGTCCTCGTCGATCATCGACTCCGGCGCCGACCCGGCCCACCCGATCCACGTCATGCACGCCACCGCCGAGCGGCACGTCCGCGACAGCGGGCTGACGTGGACGTTCCTGCGGCCCGGGGCTTTCGCCACCAACGCCTTCCAGTGGGCGCCGCAGATCCGGTCCGGCGACACCGTCCGCGGCGTCTACGCCGAGGGGCGGACCGCGCCCGTCCACGAGGACGACATCGCCGCCGTCGCCGAACGCGCCCTGCTCGACGGCGGCCACGAGGGCGCCGCGCACCGCCTCACCGGGCCCGCGGCGCTCAGCAACGCCGAGCAGGTCACCGCGATCGGCCGGGCCCTCGGCCGCGACCTGCGCTTCGTCGAGGTACCGCCCGCCGAGGCGGGCCCCGACCTGTTCCCGCACGTCCCGCCGGGCATGCTGCCGGCCCTGCTGGAGTCCCTCGCCGCGACGGTCGGCACGCCGCCGGAGATCACCGACACGGTCCACACCGTCACCGGCAGCCCGGCCCGCCCCTTCACGACGTGGGCGCAGGAGCACACGACGGCCTTCCAGCCCTGAGCCCTCCCCGCGGTGCCCCCGCCCGGCCTCTGGGCCACCGCCCTGGCCGAGGCTCCGGGGGAGTGGCGGGCGTTGCCAGGCCGGCCTGGTGGGGTGGCGGGTGGTGTGGGCAGGCCCGCAGGGGAGTCGCGGGCGTTGCCAAGTCGGGCCTGGTCGGGCGGCTGGGGTGAGGGCAGGCCCGTAGGTGAGTCCGCGGGGTGCCGGTGCCCGGGCCGGAGGCCTCTCCAGGGGCGCCGGTGTCGGCGGCCCTGCGGGTTTTGCCCGGGCGGACGTACCCCCCGCCCCCCTCCGGTCGTTGGGCTCTTCGGGCAGTGATGTCCCGCGCCCCGGAGGTCAGCCCATGAGCAGCCCGCCCCTCGCCTCGGGTCCCGAAGGCCCCCACGCCCTGCGGCCGTTGCTCGCCACCGTGCTCGACGCCCTGGACGCCGGTGCCCGGGCGCGCGGCGGACCGCTGCCCGCCGGTGGGCCGGACGCCGTCGCCGCGCGGTTCCGGGAGGCGGTGGGGGAGATCCTCCCCGAGCGGGGCGATCCGCACGCCGTCCACACGCTGGTCCGGGCCTTCGCCGAGGGCGCCGCCGACCCCGCCCACCCCCTGTGCGCCGCCCACCTGCACTGCCCGCCCCTCGCCGTCGCCGCGGCCGCCGACCTGGCCGCCTCCGCCCTCAACCCGTCCCTGGACTCCTGGGACCAGGCCCCGGCGGCCTCCGAACTGGAGGCGATGGTCGTCCGGCTCGCGGCCACCCAGGTCTACGGCACCGACCCGGCCCGCACCCCCGACTCCGTCGTCACCACCGGCGGCACCGAGTCCAACCAGCTCGCCCTCCTCCTCGCCCGCGAGGCGCACGGCGGCTCCGTCCGGCTGGTGACCGGCGCCAACGCCCACCACTCGCTGCCCCGCGCCGCCTGGCTGCTCGGGCTCCCCGACCCCGTCGTCGTCCCCGCCCCGGCCGGCACGCTCGACCCCACCGCACTCGCCGAGACCCTCACCCGCCTGACCGGACCGCTGCTCGTCGCCGCCACCGCCGGCACCACCGACGCCGGGCTCATCGACCCGCTGCCCGAGATCGCCGCCCACTGCGCCACCCACGGCGCCCGGCTGCACATCGACGCCGCCTACGGCGCGGGCCTGCTCCTCAGCACCCGGCACCGCGGCCTGCTGGACGGCCTCGACGCCGCCGACACCGTCACCCTCGACCTGCACAAGCTCGGCTGGCAACCGGTCGCGGCGGGATTCCTCGCCGTCCGCGACGCCCGCGACCTCACCGCCCTGCGCCACCGCGCCGACTACCTCAACGCCACCGACGACACCGAGGCCGGCCTGCCCGACCTGCTCGGCCGCTCCCTGCGCACCACCCGCCGCCCCGACGTCCTCAAACTCGCCGTCACCCTCAAAACCCTCGGCCGCGCCGGCCTCGCGGGCCTCGTCGACCGGGTGTGCGCCCACGCCCGTGAGTTCGCCGCCCTGGTCGACGCCCACCCCGGCTTCGAACTGCACGCCCCGCCCGTCCTCAGCACGGTCCTGTTCCGGCCCGCGGACACCCCCGACGCCACCGTCGCCGCCGTACGCCGCGCGCTGCTCACCGACGGCACGGCCGTCCTCGGACGGGCCCGCCTCGACGGCCGGCTCTGGCTCAAGGCCACCCTCCTCAACCCCGCCACCGGGCCCGACGACCTGGCCGCCCTGCTGCAGCTCGTGGCAGAGAGCCGAGCGACACTCGTGGAAGGACACACCCCCTGATGAACTCCCCTGAGCACCCGGAACCCGACGCCCCCCGCGACCTGGTCGGCATCGGCATCGGCCCCGCCAATCTCTCCCTCGCCGCGCTCGCCCAGCCCCTGCCCGACCTCGACGCCGTCTTCTACGAGCAGCGCCCCGCCTTCACCTGGCACCCCGGCCTGCTCATCGAGGGCGCCACCATCCAGGTCCCGTTCCTCGCCGACCTCGTCACCCTCGTCGACCCCACCAGCCCCTGGACCTTCCTCAACTGGCTCAGGTCCCGTGAACGGCTCTTCCCCTTCTACTTCGCCGAGCGCTTCCACATCCACCGCGCCGAGTACGACGCCTACTGCCGCTGGGTCTCCGAGAGCCTCCCCGGCCTGCGCTTCGGCCACCAGGTCGACGCCGTCCGCTGGAACCCCGAACGCGACCTGTTCGAGGTCGACTTCACCCAGCTCGACGGCGACGGCGAGGCGGAGGCCCTCGGCCGGACGTACACCCGCAACGTCGTCCTCGGCATCGGCACCGAGCCCTACGTCCCCGAACCCCTCAAGCCCCTCACCGAGGCCCCCGGCGTGCCCGTCGTGCACGCCGCCGACTACCTCGACCACCGCGACGCCCTGCTCGCCGCCGGACACGTCACCGTCGTCGGCACCGGCCAGTCCGGCGCCGAGATCTTCCTCGACCTGCTCCGCAGCCGGCCCGCCGGGCGCGAGCGACTCCACTGGCTCGGCCGCACCGAGGCCTTCGCGCCCATGGAGTACTCCAAGCTCGGCCTGGAGCACTTCACCCCCGACCACACCCGCTACTTCCACGCCCTGCCCGAGTCCGCCCGCGACCGGCTCCTCGCCGGGCAGTGGCAGCTCCACAAGGGCATCGACGCCGGCACCGTCGCCGCCATCCACGACGAGCTGTACCGCCGCACCCTGCACGGCGGCTGGCCCGACGCCGTCCTCACCCCCGGCGTGCGCGTGCGCACCGCCGGGCGGATCGCGACGACCCAGGTGGAACTGCACCTGGAGCACGACCGGCAGGCGAGCCGCTCCCGCCTCACCACCGACGCCGTCGTCCTCGCCACCGGCTACCGCGAACGCCCCCTCGACCGAATCCTGGCCGGACTCGACCCCTACATGCGCCGCGACAGCCAGGAGCGGCCGCGCGTCGACGAGGACCACCGGCTCGTCCTGGACCCGTCCGTCTCCGGCTCGGTGTACGTCCAGAACGCCGGCACCCACACCCACGGCGTCGGCACACCCGACCTGGGCCTCGTCGCCTGGCGCGGCGCGATCGTCCTCAACTCCCTGACGGGCAGGGAGGCTTACGGACTCCCGCGCCGCACCGCCTTCACCACCTTCGGCCTCACCCAGCGGCAGCAGGTGCCGCCGCCCCGCGAAGCACCGGCCCTGACCCCGCTCGTCGACGACCGGAGGTGAGCGGGACCCGGCTCAGAAGACGGGCGTGCCGTTCCGCGTGAGCCGCCAGTCCACCGCGGCGAACTCGGCCGGGTCGATCGACCCCTTCGCCTTCACCCAGGCGATCATGGTGTTGCGGATCTCGTCCGAGTTCGACCACAGCAGCGGCGCGGCGGCCACGTGCGGGAAGTTCCCGCCGCCGTTGGCCCGGTAGTTGTTCACCGCGAACACGAACCGCGCGTCGTCCGCGAGCGGCTGCCCGCCGAACCGCACGTTCGTCACCCGCGACCCGGCCGGCTTCGCGATGTCGATCTCGTACGACAGGCCGCTCACCACGTCGTAGTTGTAGTCCGGCGTGCCGTTCGCGTTGGTCAGCTTCGCCGGGTCCACCGGCTCGCCCGGCGCCGTCTGCGTGAAGTAGTTCGCCGAGAACTCCAGGTACGCCTTCAGCTGCGCACCCGTCATCAGCCGCGCCTCCAGCGTGTTCTCGAAGACGTACAGGCCCGCCACGTCCCGGATCGTCACCTCGCCCGCCGGGATCCGGGCACTGCGCGAGAAGCACGCCGCCTGCGACAGCACCGGCAGCGCCGCGTGCTCCGTGCCCGCCAGCGCCTGCTTCACCGTGTCCGCCTGGATGTGGTTGATCAGGTCGATGATCGGCACGTCCTTGTACGGCGCCTCGGCCGACGTCATCTCCGCCGCGTTCGTGCCGATGACCTGGTTGACGTACGCCACGACCTTCTCGTGCTCGTCGGACAGCAGCCGCACGATCTCCGGGTCCTCCTGAACGGTGTTGGAGTTCAGGACCTGCGCGCCCACCTTCTCGACCTTCCAGCAGCCCTTCTCCCACACCAGCTCGAAGTCGAACAGCGTCAGCCGCTGCCCCCACTTCAGCGGTTCGGACAGCACGACCTGCTTGCCGGTCTTCTTGTTCGTCACGAAGTACTCGGGGATCTCCGTGTGCGCGTGCCCGACCAGGATCGCGTCGATGCCCGGCACCTGCTCCGCCACCAGACCGGCCGCGTTCTCGATGTACGGCAGCTGGTCACCGTAGGACGACGTGCCCGACGAGCCGCTGTGCGCCGAGACGATGACGACGTCCGCGCCCATCGACCGCAGCTTCGGCACCCACTTCGCGGCCTGCTCCTCCAGCCCCGGGAAGGTCATCTTGCCCTGCACGTTCGCCTTGTCCCAGATCGCGATGCCCGGATTGGTCAGCCCCAGCACCGCCACCTCCACGTCCCGCCCGAACGGCGTGCGCAGCCGGTGCATGCTGTACGGCGCGAACGCCGGCCGCAGCGTCTTCGCGTCCAGCGCGTTGGCGCCCAGCAGCGGGAAACGGCACTGCTCCTCGAACTTGCGCAGCACCGGGATGCCGTAGTTGAACTCGTGGTTGCCGAGCGCCGCCGCGTCGTAGTCCATCGCGTTCATCGCCTGCGCCATCGGGTGCACCGGCCCGCCCTCGGCGGTGATCGGGTCCACCTTCGCGTAGTAGTACGACAGCTGCGTGCCCTGGATGGTGTCGCCCGCGTCGATGAGCAGGGTGTTGCGGCGGCCCTTCTCCGCGCGGACCTGGTTCACCAGGGTGGAGACCTTCGCCAGGCCGATGTCGTTGTGGGCCTTGTCGTCGAACTCGGCGTCCGTGAAGTAGTCCCAGTTGAAGACGTTGCCGTGCAGGTCCGTCGTCCCCATCACGGTGAACGCGTACCGCTTCGCACGCCCCCGCGCGCCCTCCCCGGCCTCGGCCGCCTCGGCGCCCGGCGCCGCGACCGCACCGGCCAGCGCCACCCCCGCCCCGGTCACGGCGGACTTCTCCAGGAACTTCCGGCGGTTCAACGGCATCTCGGGCTCTCCTCGCGGAATCTGTGGAATGACGCGCGTAGATAACGCGCGTAGATTCTGACCCGGTCATGACCGGCCGCAACAGACCCGCCAGGTTGCGATCTGGTGACTCGGTTGCGTCGACTCCCCGCCGCCCGCCTGTCACACCGTGACACAGTAGGGCGTATGACCGCGCCCACGGCAGACGCCTCCCAGCCCGCCGTCCCCTACGGCACGCCCGACGCCCCGCGCATCGCCGTGCGCGGCGAGGCCCGCCTCGAAGTCGACCCGGAGATCGCCCGTATCGGCATCACCGTCGCCGCCCGCGGCCGCGACCGCCGCTCCGCCCTGGACGACCTCACCCGCCGCAACGCCGGCGTCCTCGACCTGGTCAAGTCCTACGGCGACGCCGTCGAGCGCCTGGAGACCGGCGCCTTCTCCATCACGCCTGAACTCACCAAGCACGGCCGCGGCGAACGCGTACGCACCTACCACGGCAGCGTCCACGTCACCGCCGAACTCACCGACTTCACCGCCCTCGGCGAACTCACCACCCGCCTCGCCGACCTCGACCTCACCCGCGTCGACGGCCCCTGGTGGGCGCTGCGCCCCGACTCGCCCGCCCACCGCGAGGCCCGCAAGAAGGCCGTCACGGAAGCCGTCCAGCGTGCCCGCGAGTACGCCGAGGCCCTCGGCACCACCCTCGCCGCCCTGGTCGAACTCGCCGACATCGGCGCCGAGAACAGCCCGCCGGCGTATCCCCAGGCCCCGGGCCGCATGCGCTCCGCCGCCTACGCCGGCGCCGCCGAGAGCGCCCCGGCCCCACCCCTCGACCTCGAACCCCAGCGCCAGCACGTCCACGCGCAGATCAACGCCCGCTTCACGATGGTGCCGCCGCGGCTGTGAGTCCTGCGGAGAATCGAATTCCGAATACGCGAACGCATTTCCCCGACGTGCTCATCGGAGCGCCCCGCCGCACAATTCAATACTTGTCCATAACGCTTCACGCGACGTCTGTCGAGTGGTCACGCCCGGCCAATTCTCTACCGGTCGGTAACTCATAGGCTCGGACCATGCGCCGAGCAAAGATCGTCTGTACCCTTGGGCCCGCCACCGACTCGTACGACCAGATCAAACGCCTGGTCGACGCCGGAATGGACGTGGCCCGATTCAACCTCAGCCACGGCGGACACGCCGAGCACGAGGAGCGCTACCACCGGGTGCGCAAGGCCGCCGACGAGACCGGCCGCAGCGTCGGCCTCCTCGCCGACCTTCAAGGCCCGAAAATCCGGCTCGGCCGCTTCACCGAAGGCCCCGTACTCCTTGAACGCGGCGACACCTTCACCATCACCGTCGAGGACGGCGCCGAGGGCGACGGCCACATGTGCGGCACCACCTACGCCGGACTCGCCGCCGACGTCACCCCCGGCGAACGCATCCTCGTCGACGACGGCAAGGTCTGCCTCGAAGTCACCGAGGTCGACGGCCCCCGGGTGCACACCACGGTCGTCGAGGGCGGTGTCATCTCCGACCACAAGGGCCTGAACCTGCCCGGCGTCGCCGTCTCCGTCCCCGCCCTGTCCAAGAAGGACGAGGACGACCTGCGCTGGGCCCTGCGCACCGGCTTCGACGTCATCGCCCTGTCCTTCGTCCGCAGCGGCCGCGACATCCAGGACGTCCACCGCATCATGGACGAGGAGGGCCGCCGCCTCCCCGTCATCGCCAAGGTCGAGAAACCCCAGGCCGTGGAGAACATCGACGACATCGTCGCCGCGTTCGACGGCATCATGGTGGCCCGCGGCGACCTCGGCGTCGAGATGCCGCTGGAGCAGGTCCCGATCGTCCAGAAGCGCGCGATCACCCTGGCCAGGCGCAACGCGAAGCCGGTCATCGTCGCCACGCAGATGCTCGACTCGATGATCGACAACGCCCGCCCGACGCGCGCCGAGGCCTCCGACGTCGCCAACGCGATCATCGACGGCACGGACGCGGTGATGCTGTCCGGCGAGACCAGCGTGGGCAAGCACCCGATCGAGACGGTCCGCACGATGGCCCGCATCGTCGAGGCGGCGGAGGAGGACATCCTCGCCCAGGGCCTGCCGCCGCTGACCGAACGCACCAAGCCCCGCACCCAGGGCGGCGCCGTCGCCCGGGCCGCCGCGGAGATGGGCGACTTCCTGGGCGCGACGTTCCTGGTCGCCTTCACCCAGTCCGGCGACACGGCCCGCCGCCTGTCCCGCTACCGCTCCCCGATCCCCCTCCTCGCCTTCACCCCCGACCAGGCGACCCGCTCCCAGCTCAGCCTCAGCTGGGGCGTGGAGACGTTCCTCGGGCCGCGCGTGGACTCCACGGACGCGATGGTCGACCAGGTCGACGAACTGCTGCTCAAGTACGGCCGCTGCCGCCCGGGCGACACCGTCGTCATCACGGCCGGCTCCCCACCCGGCGTCTCGGGCTCGACGAACATGGTCCGCGTCCACCACATCGCCGAGACGGACACGGCCTAGGACACCGCCCTCAGTACTTGGGCCCGACGTGGGCGTCCATGAGGGCGACGGAGGCTTTGCGGGCGATGGAGATGTTGTACGGGTTGCCGTGGCGGGTGCAGTGCGTCCACTCGACGCCCAGCTTGTCCAGGGTGTCGGTGCAGAGCCGCCGGATGTCATCCGAGACGTTGGTGAAGACGTAGCGAGGATATTCGTAGCGCTTGCGCTCGCCGGCGACCATACGGGTCGTCCAGTTGGTGATGCGGCAGCCGTCGGAGTGGACGAGCCCGCGGATGAACTCCCACGGGTGAGCGTCGACGATGTCCTGCTGCCAGGGTTCGAGGTCGATCCGACGCTGGTGCTTCTTGCCGGGGCCGTGCTGAGGGAACATGCAGGTCCAGTGCTTCGTGTATGACTTCACTTCCACACAGCCGGCCCTGTGGCGCTGTTCGACGCCGGGCGAGGGCATCACCTTGCGCATGGCGTCTTCGGCTGCAGCGATCAGCCCGATCTGTTCGGCATTGCAGAACACGGACAGGTGGTGCTGCTTGCGCTTCGAGATGATGTGGCCGTCGCCGAGGTAGAGGCCGAGTAGGTAAGCGTAGGCGACCCTGTCGAACTCTCGGCCTGTGCACCGGGGGCAGTCGGTCGGCCGTTCGTAGGTCTCGCCGCGCGCTTTGCGATCTTCGCTACGCCACCAGCCGACCGTGCCGCGCGGGACGTTGAGGCGTTCCGCGACGGTGCGGTTCGGTACACCCTGGCGCATCAGTGCGACGGCTTGAGCTCGAATCGAAGGACTGTGCTGCTCCATGAGGATCACTCTGGACACCGATGGTGACCCAACGCAGCAAAAAGCGGAGAACCACGCGAACGTGATCCTCCGCTTCCGGCTTCCGGTGCCCGGTGTGGGATTCGAACCCACATGCCCAAAGGGCACGGCATTTTGAGTGCCGCGAGTCTGACCAGTTCCTCCAACCGGGCAAGTCAGGAGACCGGTCAGCAGTGTACCGGTTCACTGCGCGGCCCTGCTGCTAGGTACGCTCTTGGGAGCAGTACCGGCCTGCCCCGTACCAAGGAGCCCACGTGAGCGCCCCCGAGTCGCCCCAGCCTGTTGACGTGCCTGATGAGGACAAGTCGCACGTGCCTCCGATGACGACCCGGGTCGTCATCGCCGAGGACGAGGCCCTGATCCGGCTCGACCTCAAAGAGATGCTGGAGGAGGAGGGGTACACCGTCGTCGGCGAGGCCGGTGACGGGGAGCAGGCCGTGGAGCTGGCCCGTGAGCACCGCCCCGACCTGGTGATCCTGGACGTGAAGATGCCCAAGCTGGACGGCATCTCCGCGGCCGAGAAGATCGCCGAGGAGAGCATCGCGCCGGTGCTGATGCTGACCGCGTTCTCCCAGCGGGACCTCGTCGAGCGGGCCCGGGACGCCGGTGCCATGGCGTACCTCGTGAAGCCGTTCAGCAAGACCGACGTGGTGCCGGCGATCGAGATGGCCGTCTCCCGCTTCACGGAGCTGAAGGAGCTGGAGAAGGAGGTCGCCGACCTCACGCTGCGGCTGGAGACACGCAAGCTGGTGGACCGGGCGAAGTCGATCCTGCAGACGGAGTACGGGCTGACCGAGCCGGCCGCGTTCCGGTGGATCCAGAAGACGTCGATGGACCGCCGCATGTCGATGCAGCAGGTCGCGGAGGCGGTCATCCAGGACGCCGAGGAGAAGAAGGCCGGCAAGGGCTGATCCGGCAGTACGAGGAAAGCGGCCTGTTCCCTTCCGCCCGGAAGGGAACAGGCCGCTTTCGTGTACGGCCGGGACCTCAGTCCTCGCCCAGGTACGCCTTGCGCACCGACTCGTCGTGCAGCAGGTCCTGGCCCGTGCCGGACAGGACGATGTTGCCGACCTCCATGACGTGGCCCTGGTCGGCCAGGGAGAGCGCCGCCTGGGCGTTCTGCTCGACCAGGAGGATCGTCGTGCCCTGGGACTTCAGCTCCGAGATGGTCGCCATGATCTTCTGCATCATGATCGGGGAGAGGCCCATGGAGGGCTCGTCGAGCATGAGCAGCTTGGGCTGGGACATCAGGGCCCGGCCCATGGCGAGCATCTGCTGCTCGCCGCCGGAGAGGGTTCCGGCGGCCTGGTTGCGGCGTTCGCCGAGGATGGGGAAGAGGTCGTACGCCTTCTGGATGTCCTTCTCGATGCCTTCCTTGTCCTTGCGGAGGAAGGCGCCGAGCTGGAGGTTCTCGAAGATCGTCAGGCGCGGGAAGATGTGCCGGCCCTCGGGGGAGTGGGCCAGGCCGAGGGAGACGATCTTGTGGGCGGGGATCCCGTTGAGGGGCTTGCCGTCGAAGAGGATCTTCCCGGACGTCGGCTTGAGCAGGCCCGACAGGGTGCGCAGGGTGGTCGTCTTGCCGGCGCCGTTGGTGCCGATGAGGGTGACGACCTGTCCGGCGTCGACGCTGAAGGAGATGCCCTTGACGGCTTCGATCTTGCCGTAGGAGACCCGGAGGTCCTCGACCTCGAGGAGTGCGGTCACTTGGCTTCTCCCTTGGTGCTGCTGGCGGTGCTGGGCGCTTCCGCGGCGGCTTCGGCGGCCTCGACCTCGGCGGCTTCGGCCTCGCCGGGGTCGCCTTCGAAGGGCTCTCCGAGGTAGGCGGCGACGACGCGTTCGTCGGCCTGCACGACGTCGGGGGTGCCTTCGACGAGCTTCTCGCCCTGGACGAGGACGGCGACGCGGTCGGAGAGGTTGAAGACGAAGCGCATGTCGTGCTCGATGAGCAGCACGGCGATGCCCTTGTCGCGGATGGCGAAGACGAGTTCCTCGGTGGCCCGGGTCTCCTGCGGGTTCATGCCGGCGGTGGGCTCGTCGAGGAGGAGCAGGCCGGGCTCGGAGGCCATGGCGCGGGCGATCTCCAGTTTGCGCTGCTCGCCGTAGGGGAGGTTGCGGGCGAGGTGGTCGCGCTTGTGGGCGAGGCCGATGAACTCCAGGAGTTCCATGGCGCGTTCCTCGCTGGCGCGTTCGGCCTTCTTGAAGCCGGGGCCGCGCAGGAGGGCCGACCAGAGGCCTTCCTTGGTCCGCGTGTGGCGGCCGACGAGGACGTTCTCCAGGACCGTCATGTTGGCGAACAGGCGGATGTTCTGGAAGGTGCGGGCGATGCCGGCCTGGGTGACCAGGTGCGGCTTGGGCGGGAGCACGGTGCCCTTGTAGGAGACGGTGCCCTCGGTGGGGACGTACAGGCCGGTGAGGCAGTTGAAGAAGGTGGTCTTCCCCGCGCCGTTGGGGCCGATGAGGCCGACGATCTCGCCGGCGTTGACCGTGAAGTCGACGGAGCGGA
This sequence comes from Streptomyces sp. NPDC085931, assembly GCF_044540565.1. Lineage (NCBI taxonomy): Bacteria > Bacillati > Actinomycetota > Actinomycetes > Kitasatosporales > Streptomycetaceae > Streptomyces > Streptomyces sp. NPDC085931. Next base: position 276,571 of record NZ_JBITSK010000009.1, on the reverse strand, counting down.
CGGCGGTGAGGCCGCCGAAGCGCATCGTGACGTCGCGGGCTTCGAGTACTGGTGTCGTCATGATGGTTACGCCCCCGCCTTGGTGACGGCCGGTTCGTCGGTCAGCGTGGTCTGTTTCGGTACGTCGAGTTGGCCGGTCTCGTGGAATTCGAGCTGGCGCCGGCGGTTGGCGATGATGCCCTCGGGGCGGAAGCGCATCAGCAGGATGAGCGCGATGCCGAAGGCGAGGAGCGACTTCTCCTGGAGGAAGACGAGCTTCTCGGGGAGGAGGTAGAGCAGGGCCGCGCCGAGGAGCGGTCCGGCGACCGTGCCCATGCCGCCGAGGACGACCGCGGCCAGGAGGAACGCGGAGTTGGGCGGGGTGGAGCCGGCGAACTGGTACGGCGTGGGGACCACGCTGTAGGTGACGTGGGCGCTGACGGTGCCGGCGAGGCCGGCGAGGGCGGCGCCGAGGGCGAAGGCGATGAGCTTGACGCGGAAGCCGTTGATGCCCATGGCGGTGGCGGCGGTCTCGTCCTCGCGGATGGCGATCCAGGAGCGGCCGATGCGGGAGTCCGCGGCGCGCGTGTAGACCAGGACCACGATGGCCATGATCAGGACCATCAGCAGGTAGTAGTTGGCGAACCGGCCGAGGGTGAACCCGCCGATGTCGTGGGCCTGTCCGAAGTTGAACCCGAACAGGTTCAGGTCGGGGATGGAGGGGATGCCGTTGGGGCCGTTGGTGACGTCGGGTCCGGACTGGCCGTCCATGTTGTTGACGGCGATGCGGAAGATCTCACCGAAGCCGAGGGTGACGATGGCGAGGTAGTCGCCGCGCAGCCGCAGGGTCGGGGCGCCGATGAGGACGCCGAAGACCAGGGAGGCGGCGGCGCCGGCCAGGGCGGAGGCCCAGAAGGGCAGGTGGACGCCGGAGATGGTGGAGAACTCGGAGCCGGAGACCAGGGCGGCGGTGTAGGCGCCGACGCCGAGGAAGGCGACGTATCCGAGGTCGAGCAGGCCGGCGAGGCCGACGACGATGTTCAGGCCGAGGGCCACGGTCCCGAAGATCAGGATGTTGACGCCGATGTTGGCGTAGTGGTCGTCGGTCTGGGTGAAGGGGAAGGCGATGGCCGCGGCGAAGCCCATGGCGAGGGTGAAGCTGCGGTTGGCGGCGACGAGCGCGGAGAAGCGGTCGAGGAGGCCGGCGGTGTGCAGCGCCCAGATGGCGAAGACGACGACGAAGAGGTAACCGACGAAGAGTTCGCCGTACTCGGTGTCGATGCCGTAGGTGAAGACGCCGAGGCCGATGATCGTCACGATCGTGATGACGGCGCGCTGGACCCAGGGCGCGGCGGCCTGGGGGGCGGTGATCCGCTCGGGCTTGGCGAGGTAGGCCTTGAGGGCTTCCTTGGTGCCCTCGCCGGTGTGCTCCTGGGGCAGGGCGAAGGCGCCGAGGACCGGCAGGAGGGAGGCGACGGCCGCGATCCAGCCGCCGGGTTCGAGGTTGACGACACCGCCGAGCTCGGCGCTGATGGCGATGACGGTGAACCAGGTGACGGCGAATCCGCCGAGCGCGGTGAGGACGAGCGGGGCGTTGTTGCGGGCGGGCAGCAGCCAGCCGAGGCCGCGGATGCCGTAGGCGGCGAGCGCGTACAGCGCGGTGAGCAGCCCGGCGGTGAAGGTGAGCCACTGCAGGCCGCCGGGGTAGCCGTTGATGGTGAGGTCGCCGGGGAACTCGTCGGTCCAAGTCCAGGCGAGGAACGCGGAGGCCGCGGTGGCGATGCCGCCGCCGAGCAGCAGGGCGCGGGCGGCCGCCAGGGGCAGCGGGACGAGGCCGCGCGGTGCGGGCGTCGGGGTGGGGGCGGCGTCCGGCACTTCGGTCTTGGTCGTCTCGGTCATGTGATCACGCCCTGTCCGCGACGCGCTCGCCGAGCAGGCCCTGTGGCCTGAGGAGGAGCACGAGGATGAGGAGGCAGAAGGCCCACACGTTGGCCCAGCTCTGGCCGCCGAGCTGCTGCATGCCGGGGATCTCGTCGATGTAGGCGGAGGCGAGGGTTTCGGCGATGCCGAGGACGATGCCGCCGAGCATGGCGCCGTAGATGTTGCCGATGCCGCCGAGGACGGCCGCGGTGAAGGCCTTGAGGCCCATCAGGAAGCCCATGCGGTAGTCGACGTTGCCGTACTTGAGTCCGTAGGCGACGGCGGCGACGGCGGCGAAGAAGCCGCCGATGGCGAAGGCGATGACGATGATGCGGTTGGTGTCGATGCCCATCAGCTGCGCGGTGTCGGGGTCCTGCGCGGTGGCCTGCATGGCGCGGCCGGTGCGGCTGCGGCGCACGAAGAAGGCGAGGGCGGCCATGCAGATGACGGCGGCGAGGATGAGGAAGATGTCGGCGTCCTTGATGGTGACGGAGCCGATCTCGTGGGTGGCGTCGAGGCCGGGGAAGGCGCGGGCGCGGTCGGCGCCGGGGTAGAAGTTGCGCACGACCTCCTGGAGGGCCAGGGAGAGACCGATGGCCGTGATGAGCGGTGCCAGGCGTGGTGCTCCGCGCAGGGGCCGGTAGGCGAACCGTTCCGCCCCGACGGCTATGAGGATGGCCACGAGGGCGCCGCCGAGGAGCATCAGGGGTACGGCGAGAGCCATCGAGGTGCCGTCGGGCAGGATGTAGAAGTAGACCGTGAGGGCGCCGAACGCCCCGGTCATGAAGATCTCGCCGTGCGCGAAGTTGATGAGCTGGACGATGCCGTACACCATCGTGTAGCCGATGGCGATCAGCCCGTACATCGAGCCGAGAAGCAGCCCGTTGGCCAGCTGCTGCGGCAGGGTGTTCACCGCATGGCCTCCATGTCGCTGGTGGTCGTGTGCACTGGATGCGTGCGTGGTCGCGTGCTGTGTGGGGGTGTGAAAACGGGCCGCGCGGTCGGGGTCGTCCTCCCGCGCGGCCCGTGGTGCGGCTATGGGGGGGCCGGTATTACTGCAGGTCGGCGGTGCCGGTCTCGACGGCCTTCCAGGCGCCCTTCTCGACCTGGTAGACCGTGAGCTGCTTGTTGGTGGTGTCGCCGTACTGGTCGAAGGCGATCTTGCCGGTGAGGCCCTCGAAGTCGGACTTCTGGACACCGTCGACGACCTTGGAGCGCAGGTCGTTGATGTCGCTGGGCACCTTGCCGCCGTTGGCGTCGGCCGCGGCCTTCACGGCCTTGATGATGGCGGTGGTGGCATCGTAGGCGTAGGCACCGTAGGCGCCGTAGTCGCCCTTGTAGCCCTTGTCCTTGTAGGTCTGGATGAACTGCTTGGCGGCGGGCAGGGTGTCGGCGGGGACACCGATCGCCGTGGCGAGGTCGCCCTCGGAGGACTTGCCGGCGGCCTCGATGTAGGTGGAGGCGAACATGCCGTCGCCGCCGAACAGCGGGATCTTGACGCCGGCGTCCTTGAGCTGCTTGGTGATCAGCGCGGACTCGTCGTACTGGCCGCCGTAGTAGAGCAGGTCGGCACCGGAGTTCTTGATCTTGGTGACGAGGGAGCCGAAGTCCTTGTCGCCGGTGTTGACGTGGTCGGTGCCGACGACCTTGCCGCCGAGCTTCTTGTATTGCTCGGCGAAGATCTTGGCGAGGCCGGCGCCGTAGGTCTGCTTGTCGTCGACGACGAAGGCCTTCTTCTTCTTGAGGCCGTTGAACGCGTAGCCGGCGGCGAAGCTGCCCTGCAGCTCGTCGGTGGTGGCGGTGCGGAAGTAGGTCTTGAACGGGCGCTTCTTGTCCGTCTGCCAGTTCTTGCCCTGGGTCAGCTCCGGGTTGGTGTTCGCCGGGGAGATCTGGACCATGTTGGCCGAGGCGAAGACCTGCTGCATCGTCTGGGCGACGCCGGAGTTCAGCGGGCCGACGGCGCCGACGGCCGTCTTGTCGCCGACGATGTTGGTGGCGTTGGACTGGCCCGTCGCGGGCTGCGCCTTGTCGTCGAGGGCCTTGAGCTGGAACTTCACGCCCGGGACCCAGTTGTTCTTGTTGGCGTCGTCGACGGCTATCTGGGCGCCGTACTGGATGCCGAGGCCGGTGGTCGAGTTCTCACCGGAGAGGGGGGCGTCGACGCCGATGGTCAGCGTCGTGCTGCTCCCGCTGTCTCCGCCCTTGTCACCGCTGTCGTCTCGGGAACCGCAGGCGGTGAGAGTCAGAGCTCCGGTCGTGAGAACGGAGGTAAGAATCACCAAGGAACGCTGTCGCACAATCAGTCCTTTCACAGGCAGGCCCCGCCCTGGTCGGGGGGTGAGTGCCGCGCTGGTACCGAACTCCCGATGTGGAGCGGTGACTGGCCGTGACTCTAAGCCCGGGGTAAGGGCAGGGTCAGTGGTGCGGGCTCGCTTGTGACTTTCTTGTTATGACGGCGTGGATGCCCGGTCTGGGCGAGGGACCCTCTCGGCGGGTTTGGTGGATTTTCTCCGAAGTCCGCATTCTGAGAACACGCACTTCCGGTTGGCCGTGGCTGAGATCGTGTGCCGCCCGGGCCGCGGGCCGCACGCACAAGATCGGAAAGGTTCCGGATGTGGACGCGGCCGAAGAGGAAAACGCGGGTGTTGTATTGCGCGCGCGTTACGGAGCGTTACGTAGAGAAATGGTAGGGCGGCGAGATCGCCGACTGCCATACCGGCGAAAACGGCTTTTTCCCACTCCTGCGGATGCGGGAAGCGGGATGCCGAACGCCCCGCCGCACCGGGACGGGACCCGGTGCGGCGGGGCGTTTCGGCGGTGGTGCGGCCGGTACCGGCTACGGCAGCCGCGTGAAGGGCGCGAGGAACGCGCGGGCGCCGGGAGTGTCCAGACGGTACGTCACATTGGTCGCGTAGCAGGGCGTGTCACCGGTGATGGTGGTGGAAGCCAGGATGCGCTTGCCGCCGATCGTCGCGAAGTTCGGCCCGCCCGAATCGCCGTAGCAGGCACCGCCGTTGCCCTGCGGCGCGGTCATCGCGAGCCGGGCCCAGGAGTCGTTGAGGGCGTTGAAGGTGACGGGTGCCTTCATGCGGACGCCGCCGCCGGAGTGGGTGTGGCCGCCGGGGCCGTTGGCGGCCTCCTGGGTGCCGTAGCCGGCGACGACCCAGTCGGCGGCGCTCAGGCCCTGCGGCCCCAGCCCGCCGAGCTGGTTCGCGGTGGGCAGGGCGGCCGGGGTGAAGCTCCAGCGGGCCTGCACGGTGGCCGCGGACAGCTGGATCACCGAGATGTCGTGGGTGTCGGAGGCGGGTCCGGGATAGCCGGGGTGCGAGTGGGCGGTGCCCGGCACGGCGACGGCTGCGGCCTGCGCGGCGGGGTCGCCGGGGTGCTTCTTCGCGGCCGCGTCGAGCCCGGCCTGCACGTCCTGGTCGAGGGAGACGTAGAACCGCACGTTCTCGGGCCAGTCGGTGGTGCAGTGCGCGGCGGTCAGGAAGGTGTCCCGGTCGATCATGGTGCCGGAGCAGACCCAGTCGATCCGGTCGGGCGTCGCCGGGGTGCCGTCGTCGTCCCACGTGGCCACGAGCGCGCCGACCTCGGTGCGCTCGGGGGCGGGCGTGGCGTTGTAGGAGTTGATGGCGGAGGACGGCAGCGCGGTGGCGAGCACGGCGGCACTGGCCGCGGCGATGACGGCGATGGCGCGTACGGAGCTCAAGAGAAACCCTTCTGGGGGTGGGACGGGCCTTCTCCTGTGGGGGGGAGCGTCAGTGAAGCGCCCGGCGGCGGCCGCGGCAAGAGCGCGGCCGCCCCTCCAGGGTTTTCCCTACGTCGGTCAGCTCGCGGAGCGGACGAACTCCTCGTCGCCCGGCTTGACGTCGCGCAGCAGGCAGGTCAGCCGGGCCGTGCACACCCGCTTGTCGTTCTCGTCGGTGATGACGATCTCGTAGGTGGCGGTCGTGCGGCCCCGGTGCACGGGGGTGGCCACGCCCGTGACCACGCCGGAGCGGGCCCCGCGGTGGTGCGTGCAGTTCAGGTCGACGCCCACGGCGATCTTGGAGCTGCCGCCGTGCAGCATCGAGCCGACCGAGCCGAGCGTCTCGGCCAGCACCGCGGAGGCCCCGCCGTGCAGCAGCCCGTAGGGCTGGGTGTTGCCCTCCACCGGCATCGTCCCGACGACCCGCTCCGCCGAGGCCTCGACGATCTGGACGCCCATCCGGGTGCCGAGGTGGCCCGCGGAGAACAGGGCCGGGAGGTCCACGCCGAGCGCGGCGTACTCGTCGATGACCTCTTGCGGGAACTTCACATGCTGCTGCTCACCCATGGGGCCGGGCTCCGTTCGTCCTGATCGCTGCGGCTTCCTTCGGTGCCTGAGCGAACGCTCAGTCGGTCGCCGATTGTTCCAGACGCACCACGACCGACTTGCTGGCCGGGGTGTTGCTGGTGTCCGCGGTCGCGTCCAGCGGCACCAGCACGTTGGTCTCCGGGTAGTAGGCGGCCGCACAGCCCCGGGCCGTCGGGTAGTGCACGACCCGGAAGCCCGGCGCCCTGCGCTCCACGCCGTCCCTCCACTCGCTCACCAGGTCCACGTACGCCCCGTCCGCCAGCTTCAGGGCCCCGGCGTCCTCGGGGTTGACCAGCACCACCCGGCGGCCGCCCCGGATGCCCCGGTAGCGGTCGTCCAGGCCGTAGATCGTGGTGTTGTACTGGTCGTGCGAGCGCAGCGTCTGCAGCAGCAGGCGGCCCTCGGGCAGCTCCGGGTACTCCACGGGAGCCGCCGTGAAGTTGGCCTTGCCGGTGGCGGTCGGGAAGCGGCGCTCGTCGCGCGGGGCGTGGGGGAGCGCGAAACCGCCCGGGCGTGCCACGCGCGCGTTGAAGTCCTCGAAGCCGGGGATCACGCGCGCGATGCGGTCCCGGATCGTCGCGTAGTCCTTCTCGAACTCCTCCCACGGCGTGCGGCTGGTCTCGCCCAGCACCCGGCGGGCCAGCCGGCACACGATGGCCGGCTCCGACAGCAGGTGCTCGCTCGCGGGCTCCAGACGGCCCCGGGAGGCGTGCACCATGCCCATCGAGTCCTCCACCGTCACGAACTGCTCGCCGCCGCCCTGCAGATCGCGCTCCGTGCGGCCGAGCGTCGGCAGGATCAGCGCCCGCGCGCCGGTGACCACGTGCGAGCGGTTCAGCTTCGTCGACACGTGCACCGTCAGCCGGGCCCGCCGCACGGCCGCCTCCGTGACCTCCGTGTCCGGCGACGCCGAGACGAAGTTGCCGCCCATCGCGAAGAACACCTTCGCCTCGCCGTCGCGCAGCGCGCGGATCGCCCGTACGACGTCGTAGCCGTGCTCGCGCGGGGGCGCGAAGCCGAACTCCCGCTCCAGGGCGTCCAGGAAGGCCGGGGCGGGGCGCTCGAAGATGCCCATCGTGCGGTCGCCCTGCACGTTCGAATGCCCGCGCACCGGGCACACGCCCGCACCCGGGCGGCCGATGTTGCCGCGCAGCAGCAGGAAGTTGACGACCTCTCGGATGGTGGGCACGGAGTGCTTGTGCTGGGTCAGGCCCATCGCCCAGCACACGATGGTCCGCTCGGAGGACAGGACCAGGGCGAGGGCCTTGTCGATGTCCTCGCGGGTCAGGCCCGTCGCCCTGAGCGTCTCGTCCCAGTCGGCGGCCCGGGCGGCCTCGGCGAACTCCTCGAAGCCGTGCGTGTGTTCCCGCACGAACGCCTCGTCGACCGCGCCCTCCCGCTCCAGGATCAGCTTGTTCAGGAGGCGGAACAGCGCCTGGTCGCCGCCGATGCGGATCTGCAGGAACAGGTCCGTGAGCGCGGCCCCCTTGAGCATGCCCTGCGCGGTCTGCGGGTTCTTGAAGCGCTCCAGGCCCGCCTCGGGCAGCGGATTGACGCTGATGATCCGCGCCCCGCCGGCCTTGGCCTTCTCCAGGGCGGAGAGCATCCGCGGGTGGTTCGTGCCGGGATTCTGGCCGGCGACGATGATCAGGTCCGCCTGGTACAGATCCTCCAGCAGGACACTGCCCTTGCCGATGCCGATGGTCTCCGACAGGGCCGAGCCGGACGACTCGTGGCACATGTTCGAGCAGTCGGGGAGGTTGTTCGTGCCGAGCTCGCGGGCGAAGAGCTGGTAGAGGAACGCGGCCTCGTTGCTGGTGCGGCCCGAGGTGTAGAAGACGGCCTCGTCCGGGGAGCCGAGGGCCGCGATCTCCTCCGCGATGATGTCGAAGGCGCGCTCCCAGGTGACCGGCTCGTAGTGCGTGCCGCCCTCCGGGAGGTACATGGGGTGGGTGAGGCGGCCCTGCTGACCGAGCCAGTAACCGCTGCGGCCGGCCAGGTCGGCGACCGGATGGGCCGCGAAGAACTCCGGCGTGACCCGGCGCAGCGTGGCCTCCTCCGCGACCGCCTTCGCGCCGTTCTCGCAGAACTCCGCCTTGTGCCGGTGCTCCGGCTCCGGCCAGGCGCAGCCCGGGCAGTCGAAGCCGTCCTTCTGGTTCACGCTCAGCAGCGTCAGCGCCGTGCGCTTGACGCCCATCTGCCGCTGGGCGACGCGCAGGGTGTGGCCGATGGCGGGGAGCCCCGCTGCCGCGTGCTGCGGCCCGGCGACCCGCGGCGCGTCCTGGACCGGATCACTCTTGGGCGGCTTCGACGCCATCGCACGCTCCCCTTCGACTGCGCTGTGAGGTACGTCTCCGATCCTCGCACGGGGCGGTGACACGGCGTGAGGGCGGTGGGGACGGGGCGGGGGCATGAAGGCGCGTGGTCGCGCGGCGCCCTCTTTGAGGGATCTGTGCCCGCGGTGCCCTTGCCGTCGTCCGTGTCGCTGTCCGGCCAGGCACGGCGGGCCACGGCAGGGCAGGGGGCTGCAGGGCAGGGCACGGGTCGGGGGTCCGGAGGGCGCGGCGACGCTCGGCACGGCCCGGCACGGCCGGGGGCGGGGTCGAGTGTCAGTGGGGCGTGGCAGGATCGGGGGCGTGGCAGAGACAGCATCGAAGACGACCGACACGACCTCCGGCGGCAGCCGTCCGCGACTGATGCTCATGGACGGGCACTCGCTGGCCTACCGCGCGTTCTTCGCGCTGCCCGCGGAGAACTTCACGACCGCGACGGGCCAGCCGACGAACGCGATCTACGGCTTCGCGTCGATGCTGGCGAACACGCTGCGCGACGAGGCGCCCACGCACTTCGCGGTCGCCTTCGACGTCTCCCGCAAGACCTGGCGCTCCCAGGAGTTCACGGAGTACAAGGCGAACCGCTCCAAGACCCCGGACGAGTTCAAGGGCCAGGTCGAGCTGATCTGCGAGCTCCTCGACGCGATGGGCGCCGCCCGCTTCGCCGTGGACGGCTTCGAGGCGGACGACGTCATCGCCACGCTCGCCACGCAGGCCGAGGCCGAGGGCTTCGACGTGCTGATCGTCACCGGCGACCGGGACTCGTTCCAGCTGGTCAGCGAGCACACGACCGTCCTGTACCCGACCAAGGGCGTCTCCGAGCTGACCCGCTTCACCCCGGAGAAGGTGTTCGAGAAGTACGGGTTGACGCCCGCGCAGTACCCCGACTTCGCGGCCCTGCGCGGCGACCCCTCCGACAACCTCCCGGGCATCCCCGGCGTCGGAGAGAAGACCGCCGCGAAGTGGATCAACCAGTTCGGTTCGTTCGCCGAGCTGGTCGAGCGCGTCGACGAGGTCAAGGGCAAGGCCGGGCAGAACCTCCGGGACCACCTCGAAGCGGTCAAGCTCAACCGCCGCCTCACCGAGCTGGAGCGCCGGGTGGAGCTCCCCAAGGGAGTCAGGGAGCTGGAGCGGGCCCCGTACGACCGCAAGGCCGTCGCGATGGTCCTGGACACCCTGGAGATCCGCAACCCCTCGCTGCGCGAGCGGCTCTTCGCCGTCGACCCCGGCGCGGAGGAAGCCGAGACCACCCCGATCAGCACGGAAGGCGTGCAGCTGGACGGCACGGTGCTCGCCACCGGCGAGCTCACGGCCTGGCTCACGGAGCACGCCACCGGACCCGTCGGCATCGCCACGGTCGACACCTGGGCGCTGGGCAGCGGCTCCGTCGCCGAGGTCGCCCTGGCCGCGCCCGGCGGTCCGGCCGCCTGGTTCGACCCCTCCCAGCTGGACGAGGCCGACGAGACGGCCTTCGCGGCCTGGCTCGCCGACGCCGAGCGGCCCAAGGTCCTCCACGACGCCAAGGGCGCCATGCGCGTCTTCGCCGAGCACGGCTGGAGCGTCGAGGGCGTCACCATGGACACCGCTCTCGCGGCCTACCTGGTCAAGCCCGGCCGCCGCTCCTTCGACCTGGACGCGCTGTCCCTGGAGTACCTGCACCGCGAGCTCGCCCCCGCCGCCGCGGCCGACGGCCAGCTCGCCTTCGGCGCGGACGACGCCGCCGAGGCCGAGGCCCTGATGATCCAGGCGCGTACCGTCCTCGATCTGGGCCAGGCCTTCGAGAGCCGCCTGGAGGAGGTCGGCGCCGCGGACCTGCTGCGCGACATGGAGCTGCCCACGTCCGCGCTGCTCGCCCGCATGGAGCGGCACGGCATCGCGGCCGACCGGTCGCACCTGGAGGCCATGGAGCAGATGTTCGCGGGCGCCGTCCAGCAGGCGGTGAAGGAGGCCCACGCGGCGGCGGGCCACGAGTTCAACCTGGGCTCGCCCAAGCAGCTCCAGGAGGTCCTCTTCGGCGAGCTGGCCCTGCCCAAGACCAAGCGCACCAAGACCGGCTACACCACGGACGCCGACGCACTGGCCTGGCTGGCCGGCCAGACGGACAACGAACTGCCGGTGATCATGCTCCGCCACCGCGAGCAGGCCAAGCTGCGCGTCACCGTCGAGGGTCTGATCAAGACCATCGCCGCGGACGGCCGGATCCACACCACGTTCAACCAGACGGTCGCCGCCACCGGCCGCCTCTCCTCGACGGACCCCAACCTCCAGAACATCCCGGTCCGTACGGACGAGGGCCGGGCGATCCGCCGCGGCTTCGTCGTCGGCGAGGGCTTCGAGTCGCTGATGACGGCCGACTACAGCCAGATCGAGCTGCGCGTGATGGCCCACCTCTCCGAGGACGAGGGCCTGATCGAGGCGTTCACCTCGGGAGAGGACCTGCACACCACGGCCGCCTCCCAGGTCTTCGCGGTCGAGCCGGACGCGGTGGACGCCGAGATGCGCCGCAAGATCAAGGCCATGTCGTACGGCCTGGCCTACGGACTGTCCGCCTTCGGCCTGTCCCAGCAGCTGAACATCGAGGCGGCGGAGGCGCGCGCCCTGATGGACGCGTACTTCGAGCGGTTCGGCGGCGTGCGGGACTATCTGCGCCGGGCGGTCGACGAGGCCCGGGCGACGGGTTACACGGCGACGCTCTTCGGACGCCGGCGCTACCTGCCCGACCTCAACAGCGACAACCGCCAGCGCCGCGAGGCCGCCGAGCGGATGGCCCTGAACGCGCCGATCCAGGGCACGGCGGCCGACATCGTCAAGATCGCCATGCTCAAGGTGGACGGCGCGCTGAAGGAGGCGGGTCTGTCCTCCCGCATGCTCCTGCAGGTGCACGACGAAATCGTCCTCGAAGTCGCCCCGGGCGAGCGGCCGGCCGCGGAGGAACTGGTCCGCCGGGAGATGGCGAACGCGGTGCGGCTCCGGGTGCCGCTGGGCGTCTCGGTGGGCGCGGGACCGGACTGGGAGTCGGCGGCGCACTAGCGAATGCACCAGGGCGCCGGGGGGCGACTCCGAACGGGGCCGCGGCTCCCGACGCCCTGGAGCACCTGCCGTCCCAGGCCCCCCGGCGGCCTCACCGGCCCGTCAGGCCCGTCACTCACGTGGCCGCCGAGAAGACGCCCCGTCCCCCGGCCGTCGCAAGGATGCGGGCATGGGTATACGCACGCTCATCAGCCGCCCGGCCCCAGGCGTGACACCGCGCGTCAGAGTGCGCGGGGGACTGCGCGCGGTGCTCCCGCCGACCCCGGCCGTCGCGGTCACCGCCAGCACGATGCGCATCCCGACCGCCCCGTCCACGACCCTGACCGTCGACACGTAACGCTTCCGCCGGCGCCTGCCGCCCACCTGGAAGCCCAGGGTTCTCGGCCGCGCGGCGGAGGATGTCCGGCGGCGCCTGGCACCCGGTCCGAAGCGCACGGCCGTGCGCCGCGCGGCAACGGATGTGCGGCGGCGCCTGGCGCAGGGCCCGGGGCCGACGGTTTTTGTCCGGCGGCGTTTGGCGCCCGGTCGGAGGCCGACGGCTTTGCGCCGCGCGGTGACGGATGTGCGGCGGCGCCTGGCGCAGGGCCCGGGGCCGACGGCTCATGTCCGGCGGCGATTGGCGCCCGGTCGGAGGCCGACGGTTTTGCGCCGCGCGGTGACGGATGTCCGGCGGCGCCTGACACCCGGTCCGAAGCCCACGGCCTTGCGTCGCGCGGCGACAGACGTGCGGCGGCGCCTGACACCCGGCTCGAAGCCCACGGCCGTGCGCCGCGCACCGCGGATCTCCGGCGGCGCCTGACAACGCCCGGGCGTGGGCGGCGCACCGCCCCGGCGGGCACGGACGGCCTCTGCCGCATCGATCGACCCAGTCCACGGCACCACCGCAGCCGACGCCCCGGCACGCTCAGCGGACCGTCGAGCGGCTCGGTTCCTCGCCGAGGGGTCCGGGAACCTCGCGCACCGGGTCCGGACGCCACACCCTGACGGCCACGGCGTACAGCAGCAGCCCCGGGACGAGTCCCGCGCCCGCGCCGAAGCACACCGTCGGGATGATCTCCCACGGCTTGGCCGCCGACCCCCAGTAGGCCCACCACCGCAGGGCCCGCTGAACCGCCCCCACCAGGGCGAGACCGCCGATCACGGCCACGGCCGCCCAGCGGTCCCCGGCCGACAGCACCGGAACGCCCACCGGCTCGCCCCCCGGCATCCGCCGCAGCGCCCGCGCCACGAACACGGCGATCACGACCGCGGCCACCGCCGAACCGCCGTACTGCAGGTACCAGTACAGCGGCGAGCCCGCGACCTCCCGCCCCAGCACGGGGAACATCCGCATCCCCCACCGGTCGAGATGCGTGAACGCGTCCCACACGACATGCGTCAGCGCCCCGAGCACCGCGGAGCCGTACCACCACGCCACCAGCGACGGCCGTATCCGCGCGCGGGGTGCCCCGCACCGCACCAGCGCGGCCACCCGCCCCTGCCGGGCCCGCGGGAGCAGCGCCACCGCGGGCTCACGCAGCAGCAGCCACAGCCCCACCAGCGCCCAGGCGACCAGCACATCGAGCGTGAACACACCGGGAAAGGAGTGCGTCACGTCCCCGAACTCCATCGCCCCGGGCAGGACACTCGCCGCGTAGTAGGTCATGTCGGGCGCGAACGAACCCGCCACCAGCACCGCCGGCACCAGCCGGCCCCGCCCGCTCCCATCGGTCCGCACGGCGGGCAGGACGGCTGCCGCATGGCTCAGCGTGAACGGCAACTCGGCTCCTCGCGACGGTGTTCGGCGGGGGGATCACAGGGTCCTCAGTATGGGGGACGCCGTGGAGGGGAACCTCGCGGTGCCCTCCACATGGCCAACCGGTGAAAACCGGGCACGAACGGGTGTCTGAGCAAAGCAAGTTGTCGTAGGGTCGCCAGGGTCACCGTGCCGGGGTGGAGAGATGTCCCCGTGGAGGGCAACCACTCGGGCCGGTCGATCGTCACAACAGAGCGAACGCAACAGCAGTACGCGAACGCACCACACGGAGCGCAACAGACAGAGACGGGCGCTCGGGCGTCCACGGGAGGGGTTCACTCTATGGCGGCGCAATTCGGCAGGAGGCTGCGCAAGGGGGCGGCGACGACCGCCGTGGCCGCGGTGGCGGTGGCGGCCCTGTCCGCCTCCCAGGCCCCGGGCGTGAACGACCACGGCAGACAGACCGCCGCCGACGCCACCCCGTCGCCCGACGTCAGCGCCTCCGACGGCAGCGCCACCGGCAACTCGCCGTACTACACGGACCTGCCGCCGCTGAAGAGCCCCAACCCCTCCCCGTCCACCGGACCGTCCCCCAGCGGCAAGGGCGAGACCGAGGCGGGCATTCCCGCCACCGTCCTCGACGCGTACAAGAAGGCCGAGGCCTCGCTGCGCGAGTCCAAGCCCGGCTGCAACCTGCCCTGGCAACTCCTCGCGGCCATCGGCCGGGTGGAGTCCGGCCAGGCCCGCGGCGGCCGGGTCGACGCCGAGGGCACCACGATCGGGAAGATCCTCGGACCGCAGCTCGACGGCAACGGCTTCGCCCTCATCAAGGACACCGACAACGGCGCGTACGACGGCAACAGCGCGTACGACCAGGCCGTCGGTCCCATGCAGTTCATTCCGTCCACCTGGGCGTGGGCGGGCCGCGACGGCAACGCGGACGGCAAGAAGGACCCCAACAACATCTACGACGCCGCCCTCGCCGCCGGCCACTACCTGTGCCGCAACAACTGGGACCTGTCCGACCAGGACGACCTCGACAAGGCGATCCTCAGCTACAACAACTCGCGCGAGTACCTCAACCTCGTCATGAGGTGGCTGGACTTCTACCGCAAGGGCACGCACGAGGTCCCCGACGGCACGGGCACGCTGCCGGGCAACCGCAGCGACGGCGGCTCCGGCGCGAGCAGCGACCGGTCCACGCCGGCCGGCCCGGCCGCGCCGAGCACGCCCGGCCAGGGCGCCTCCAAGCCGAAGCCCAGCCCCAAGCCGGAGAAGCCCGGCGGTGGCAACGCGACCCCCAAGCCGCCCTCCACCCCGCCCGGCTCGACCCCACCGCCCTCGACGTCCCCCACGCCCACCGACACGGTGGACCACCTGGAGAACGCGGGACCGGCGAAGCTCACCGCCATGGCGGGCGACGCGTTCGCCCAGCGCATCAGCACCCGCGCCGAGACGAAGGCGGGCAAGGCCGTCGCCAAGGTCCGCGTCCGGTTCACGATCCTCGGCGACACGGACACCACCTTCACCGGCGGCGAGAGCGTGGCCACGGTCGCCACCAACAGCTCGGGCGTGGCCGTCGCGCCCGCCCTGCAGGCGGGGGAGAAGACCGGCGCCGTCACCATCCGGGCCACGGTCGTCGGCCGGACGGTCGCGGGCCTCGACTACACGGCCACCGTCACCGAACGCGCCGCCGACAAGCTCGCCCGCACCTCCGACGCGGCGCTGACCTGCGTGGCCGGCGGCGAGTTCGCCGCCCCGGTGCAGGTGAAGGCGACGTACCAGGGCGCCGTCGCCGACGGTGTCGCGGCCACCGCCACCCTCGTCAAGTCGGCCGCCGACGCCACCGCCAACGACAAGGGCCCCTACTTCAAGGACGCCGCGGGCAAGCCCGTGCGCACCCTGGCGGGCCTGAAGACCGACGCGAAGGGCCTGCTGACGCTGCCCAAGCTGTACGCGGACGACACGACCGGCACGTTCCTGCTGCGCATCACCACCGCGGGCGGAGCGACCCTCACCGTCGAACTGACCGTGGCGGCCGCGGAGACGTCCGCGCCGAGCCCTTCGGCCAGTCCGAGCGCGTAACCCTCAGGTACGACGCACGGCGCCCTTCCTCCAGAGGGGCGCCGTTCGCCTCCGGGGGGGGGCGCCGTTCCGCACGGGAAACCTGACGGTGTATCAGGCCCCGCCGGTGTACCCGTTCCCTGGCGCTGTACAGGGAGGCCCCGAGCCGCCGCCGGCGCCGTCCCGCGGCCACGGAGTCGGCGGACCCCTCGCCGGTCACCGCCTCAGCCGCGCGTTGGTGTGCCGCGTCGGCTCGGCCCCGGCCGGGTCCTCCGGCCACGGATGCTTCGGGTAGCGCCCCCGCAGCTCCGCCCGTACGCCCTGGTAGCCGTCCCGCCAGAACGAGGCGAGATCGGCGGTGACGGCCACCGGCCGCCCGGCCGGGGAGAGCAGATGCACGAGCAGGGGCACGCCGGCGACCCGGGGCGACTCCTGGAGCCCGAACATCTCCTGCAGCTTCACCGCGAGCACAGGCTGCTCGGGCCGCGCGTAGTCGATCCGGATCCGCGACCCGCTCGGCACGGTCATCCGCTCCGGAGCGAGTTCGTCGAGCCGCGCGGCCTCACCGGACGCCCACGGCAGCAACCGGGCGAGCGCCTCCCCGGCGTCGATCCGCGCCAGATCCGCCCGCCGCCGGGCCCGGCTCAGCTCCGGCTCCAGCCACTCCTCCACGCGCGCGTGGAGGGAATCGTTACCGACGTCCGGCCAGGGCTCACCGAGACGCAGCCGCAGGAACGCCAGCCGCTGCCGCAGCACCAGGGCCTCCGGCGACCATCGCAGCAGCCCGAACCCCTCCCGCCGCAGCCCTTCCAGCAGCGCACCGCGCACCAGCTGCGGATCGGCGTCCCGCAGCGCCCGCACGGTCAGCTCCACGGCCCCCAGCCGCTCCACCCGGCGCGCCACGACGTCCCCGCCGTCCCACCCGACCTCGTCCCGCTCGGCCAGCAGCGCCCCGGCCGCGAGCCGTGCCACGTCCTCGTCGACCGCCGCCCCGAGCCGCACCCGCGCGTGCCCCTTCCCGACGGGCCGGTCGGCGACGGCGACCGCGATCCAGGGGGCGCCCCGCAGCGCGCTCCCGTCACCGACCTCGGCACGGGTCCCGGAGACCATCAGGTACGACCCGCCGTCGCTCCTGGCGACGCGCTCGGGAAAGGCGAGAGCGGCGACGACCCCGGCCTGCCGCTCCTCCGGCGAGTCCGCCAGGGAAGGCACCGGAGGACGCGACGCTCCGGGCACGGCACCCCGCAGCCGCCGCACCTCGCCGCGCCACCGCGAGGAGTAGGCGTCACCCCCGCGCCGGGCCCGCCGCAACGCGCCCGCCAGATCGTCCCCGTACTCCCGGGGAGCCTCCTCGCTCAGCAGGGCGACGATCTCCGCGGCGCGCTCCGCTCCCACCAGCGGCACCGAATCCACCAGGGCCCGCCCCAGCCGCGGATGCAGCCCCAGCCGGGCCAGGACGACACCCCGCTCGGTGGCCCGCCCCGCGGAGTCCACCGCCCCCACGGCGCCCAGCACCTCCCGGGCCGCCGCCATGCCCCCGGAGGGCGGCGCGTCCAGCAGGGCCAGCCCGGACGCGTCCGGATCACCCCAGCACGCCACCTGCAACGCGAACGCCGTCAGATCGGCCACCTTGATCTCCGGCGACGGGTACCGCGGCAGACGCGCGTCCTCGGCCTCCGCCCAGCACCGGTACACCACCCCCGGCGCCTCACGCCCGGCCCGCCCCGCCCGCTGCCGCCCCGCCGCCCGCGACGCCCGCACGGTCGTCAGCGCGCTCAGCCCGCGCGCGTGGTCCACCCGCGGCTCACGCGCCAGCCCCGAGTCCACGACGACCCGCACCCCCGGCACCGTCAGCGACGACTCCGCGACCGACGTCGACAGCACCACCCGCCGCCGCTCCCCGGGGGCCAGCACGGCGTCCTGCACGGCCGCCGGGGCCCGCCCGTGCACCTGCAGCACGTCCACCCCGGCCGGCTCCCCGAGCTGCCCCGCCACCCGGGCGATCTCGCCGACGCCCGGCAGGAAGCACAGCACGTCCCCGTCCCGCTCGGCCAGCGCCCGCCGCACCACCGACGCCACGTGCGTCAGCAGCGCCGGATCGACCCGCGTCCCGTGCGGCGGCCGCACGGGACGGGCCGGCGGCGCCCACACCACCTCGACCGGGTGGGCCGTCCCGCGCGCCTCCACCACGGGCGCACCGCCCAGCAGCTCCGCCCACCCCTGCGCGTCCGTCGTCGCCGAGGCGGCCACCAGCCGCAGCTCCGGACGCAGGGTCTCGCGCACGTCCCACAGGAACGCCGCCACGGTGTCCGCGTCCAGATGCCGCTCATGGCACTCGTCGAGCACCACCACGTCCACGCCGGCCAGCTCCTGGTTGCGCTGCAGCCGCTGCAGCAGCACCCCGGTCGTCACGACCTCCACGCGCGTGTGCCGCCCGACGACCCGCTCCCCGCGCACGGTGTAGCCGACGCTCTCGCCGACCCGCTCACCCAGCAGCCAGGCCATCCGCCGCGCCGCCGCCCGGGCCGCGATCCGCCGCGGCTCGGCCACGACCACCCGCCGCCCCGGCCGCCCCTCCCCGAGCAGCCCCGCCAGCGCCAGGGGCACCAGGGTGGTCTTTCCGGTGCCGGGCGGCGCGACGAGCACCGCGGTGCCGCGCGCGTCCAGGGCGCCGGTCAGACCGGGCAGGGCGTCGCGTACGGGCAGGGCGTCCAGGGCGTCGTAACGGATCACGTACCTCAGTGTCGTACGGCGGCGCGGCCGCCCCGCACGCGCGGGTGCATCCCGCACGCGCGCGCGGATCGTTCCCTCCCTCAGCCCTCAGCCCTCAGCCCTCAGCCGGGGGCACCCCCGCCTCGCTCCGCTCGCACACGAAGATCGCCGTGCCCGGGATCAGGTTGCCGCGCAGCGGCGACCAGCCGCCCCACTCGGAGGTGTTCCAGGCCGGCCACTCCGGCTCCACCAGGTCCACCAGCCGGAAGCCCGAGGCGACGACGTCCCGGACGCGGTCCCCCAGGGTGCGGTGGTGCTCCACGTAGACCGCGCGGCCCTCCTCGTCCTGCTCGACGTAGGGCGTGCGGTCGAAGTACGAGCCCGACACCGACAGGCCCTCGGGGCCCGGCTCGTCGGGGAAGGCCCAGCGGATCGGGTGCGTCACCGAGAAGACGAGTCGCCCCCCGGGGCGCAGCACCCGGCGCACCTCGCGCAGCACCAGCCGCGGATCGGCGACGAACGGCAGCGCCCCGTACGCGGAGCAGGCCAGGTCGAAGGAGCCGTCCGCGAAGGGCAGCGCGCCGGCGTCGGCGCACACCAGCGGGAACGTTCCGCCGATCCGCAGCGCGTGCTGCAGCTGCCGGTGCGAGATGTCCAGGGCCACCGGACGCGCCCCCTGGGCGGCCAGCCAGCGCGAGCACTGGGCGGCGCCGGCGCCGATCTCCAGCACGTCCCGGCCCTTCAGCTCCTCCGGCGGGCCGAGCAGCTCCGCCTCCACCTCGTCCAGGCCCTCGGGGCCCCACACGAAGCGGTCGTCGCCGAGGAACGTGCCGTGCTCGGTCTGGTACTCGTCCGCGTTGCGGTCCCACCAGCCACGGTTGGCGCGGGAGCTCTCCGTGACCCCGGCGGTGCGCCGGGTGGCCTCGGGTTCGGACGCTTCGGGCTCTTGGATGATCGGCTCCCTCGTCGTACTCTTCCGTCCAGCCGGTCCCGGAGGTCACGAAGGGGTCGTCGCAGGGCCCGCGTGGCCTCGAACGACACGACTTGTGCCGGGTATGCGGTGTTCCGCCCCGCGTGGGCGGCTTCGCGCATTGACCCTGCCCGGCTGCCCCCGTATGCTACAAGTTGCGCTGCGGGCCTGCGCACCTCAGACGTAGCAGGCTGCGCTCGCATCTGTATGTATGTCCCCTCGGTTGTCGAGGCGCCACCGTTGTTGTGTGGCGCTTCCTTGGCTGTCCGGCTTCTGCAGAGCGAAACGGGCTCCGGCGTAGCAGTACCTACGACTTCAATGTCCGTACCGGAGCCCTTTCCCACATGACGAGCAGCACCGAGACCACCGCCACCACCCCGCAGGTAGCGGTCAACGACATCGGTAACGAGGAAGCCTTCCTCGCCGCGATCGACGAGACGATCAAGTACTTCAACGACGGCGACATCGTCGACGGCGTCATCGTGAAGGTCGACCGGGACGAGGTCCTGCTCGACATCGGTTACAAGACCGAAGGCGTGATCCCGAGCCGCGAGCTCTCGATCAAGCACGACGTCGACCCGAACGAGGTCGTCGCCGTCGGTGACGAGATCGAGGCCCTCGTCCTCCAGAAGGAGGACAAGGAAGGCCGCCTGATCCTCTCGAAGAAGCGCGCCCAGTACGAGCGTGCCTGGGGCACCATCGAGAAGATCAAGGAAGAGGACGGGATCGTCACCGGTACCGTCATCGAGGTCGTCAAGGGTGGTCTCATCCTCGACATCGGCCTCCGTGGCTTCCTCCCGGCCTCCCTGGTCGAGATGCGCCGCGTCCGCGACCTCCAGCCCTACGTGGGCAAGGAGCTCGAGGCCAAGATCATCGAGCTGGACAAGAACCGCAACAACGTGGTCCTGTCCCGCCGTGCCTGGCTGGAGCAGACCCAGTCCGAGGTCCGCCAGACGTTCCTCACGACCCTCCAGAAGGGTCAGGTCCGTTCCGGCGTCGTCTCCTCGATCGTCAACTTCGGTGCCTTCGTGGACCTGGGTGGCGTCGACGGTCTGGTCCACGTCTCCGAGCTGTCCTGGAAGCACATCGACCACCCGTCCGAGGTTGTCGAGGTCGGCCAGGAAGTCACCGTCGAGGTCCTCGACGTGGACATGGACCGCGAGCGTGTCTCCCTGTCGCTGAAGGCGACCCAGGAAGACCCGTGGCAGCAGTTCGCCCGCACCCACCAGATCGGCCAGGTCGTGCCCGGCAAGGTCACGAAGCTGGTTCCGTTCGGTGCGTTCGTCCGCGTGGACGAGGGCATCGAGGGTCTGGTCCACATCTCCGAGCTGGCCGAGCGCCACGTGGAGATCCCGGAGCAGGTCGTCCAGGTCAACGACGAGATCTTCGTCAAGGTCATCGACATCGACCTCGAGCGCCGTCGCATCAGCCTCTCGCTGAAGCAGGCCAACGAGTCCTTCGGTGCCGACCCGTCGGCGGTCGAGTTCGACCCGACCCTGTACGGCATGGCCGCGTCCTACGACGACCAGGGCAACTACATCTACCCCGAGGGCTTCGACCCCGAGACCAACGACTGGCTCGAGGGCTACGAGAAGCAGCGCGAGGAGTGGGAGCGCCAGTACGCCGAGGCGCAGCAGCGCTTCGAGCAGCACCAGGCGCAGGTCATCAAGTCCCGCGAGGCGGACGAGAAGGCCGCTGCCGAGGGTGGCGAGGCCGCCGCTCCGGCCGCGTCCGGTGGCGGTTCGTACTCCTCCGAGGGCCCGGACAACTCCGGCGCGCTGGCCTCGGACGAGGCGCTCGCCGCGCTTCGCGAGAAGCTGGCCGGCGGCCAGAGCTGAACGCTCACTGAGCAGTAGCTCCTGACCGAGGGGCCGTACCTTCCCGGGTGCGGCCCCTTGGCGTTGCCCGGCCCCTCGGGAAAGGGCCGTCGACCCCGCTGCCAAGATCGAATTTCTCCTCCTCGGGGAATGGCCACGGCCGCAAGGGCGTTGTCACGTACGGACACGAGGAGGAGCGGTCACTGTGCTTGATCCGCAGGATTTGTACGCATGGGAGCCGAAGGGGCTGGCCGTCGTCGACATGGCGCTCGCCCAGGAGTCGGCCGGACTTGTCATGCTCTACCACTTCGACGGTTACATCGACGCGGGCGAGACGGGCGACCAGATCGTCGACCGGCTGCTCGACTCGCTGCCCCACCAGGTCGTGGCCCGCTTCGACCACGACCGGCTCGTCGACTACCGCGCCCGCCGTCCGCTGCTGACCTTCAAGCGCGACCGCTGGAGCGACTACGAGGACCCCGCCATCGAGGTCCGGCTCGTCCAGGACGCCACCGGCGCCCCCTTCCTGCTGCTGTCCGGCCCCGAGCCGGACGTGGAGTGGGAGCGCTTCGCCGCGGCCGTGCGGCAGATCGTCGAGCGGCTCGGCGTCCGCCTCTCGGTCAACTTCCACGGCATCCCCATGGGCGTCCCGCACACCCGACCGGTCGGCCTCACCCCGCACGGCAACCGCACCGACCTCGTCCCGGGCCACCGCAGCCCGTTCGAGGAGGCGCAGGTGCCCGGCAGCGCCGAGTCCCTCGTCGAGTACCGCCTGCTCCAGGCCGGCCATGACGTCCTGGGCGTCGCCGCGCACGTCCCGCACTACATCGCCCGCTCGCCTTACCCCGACGCGGCCCTGACGGTCCTGGAGGCCATCACGGCGGCGACCGGACTGGTCCTGCCCGGCATCGCCCACGCCCTGCGCTCGGACGCCCACCGCACCCAGACGGAGATCGACCGGCAGATCCGCGAGGGCGACGAGGACCTCACCGCCCTCGTCGAGGGCCTGGAGCACCAGTACGACGCCGTGGCCGGTGCCGAGACCCGCGGCAACATGCTCGCCGAGCCGGTGGACATCCCGTCGGCGGACGAGATCGGCCGGGAGTTCGAGAAGTTCCTGGCGGAACGAGAAGGCGACACCTGACGGGTGCCCCTCGGGCTTGGCGCCCCAGGGATGTGGGGGACTGCGCGACCGGCCCTCACGGCGCTGCACGCCGCACGCTGCACGCGACGGCCAGGAACGGGCGCGCCGTAACCGTGGGCCGTGGCGTGCGGTAGGGACGCACGCACGGGGCCGGGCCCCCGTCCGAGTGGGCCGCCCCTCCACCCGGCGCCCCCAGCGGAGCGTCTAGGCTGCGGCCATGCTGAAGGTGGGCCTGACCGGTGGCATCGGCGCCGGCAAGAGTGAGGTGTCACGGCTGCTCGTCGAGTGCGGAGCCGTGCTGATCGACGCGGACCGCATCGCCCGGGAGGTCGTCGCACCGGGGACGCCGGGCCTCGCCGCGGTCGTGGAGGCCTTCGGCGAGGAGATCCTCGCCGAGGACGGCAGCCTGGACCGGCCCCGGCTCGGCTCCATCGTCTTCGCCGATCCGGCGAAGCTCGCCACCCTCAACTCGATCGTGCACCCGCTGGTGGGCGCCCGCTCCCGCGAGCTGGAGGAGGCCGCCGCCGAGGACGCGGTCGTCGTCCACGACGTCCCGCTGCTCACGGAGAACGGGCTGGCACCGCTGTACGACCTGGTCATCGTCGTCGACGCGGCTCCCGAGACCCAGCTGGACCGGCTCGTGCGGCGGCGGGGCATGAGCGAGGAGGACGCCCGCGCGCGGATGGCCGCCCAGGCCTCGCGCGAGCAGCGCCGCGAGATCGCCGACATCGTCATCGACAACGACGTTCCGCTGGAGGAACTGGAGCGCCGCGTGAAGGACGTGTGGGCCGAGCTCGCGCACAGGTCCCAGGCGTCGCGGCAGTCCCCGCAGGAATAGCGGCACCCGCAAGGGGCGTTGGACACGGGGGAGTGAGGGAAGGACTCTGCCGTGCCCGAGACCAGCGGTTCGACCGGACGTACCCCGGAGACGCACGTCATCGACTTCCGCGCCGCCGAGCAGCTGCTCGCCGCGCGGGACCCGCGGGGCGCGGTGAAGCTGCTCGACGAGGTCGTCGCCGCCCACCCCGAGAACACCGCCGCGCGGCTGCTGCGGGCGCGTGCCTTCTTCGCGGCGGCGCAGCTGCGGCCGGCGGAGCTGGAGTTCTCGATCGTCCTGGAGCGCGAGCCGGACAACGCCTTCGCGCATTTCGCGCTCGCCCGCACCTTCGAGCGGCAGGGACGCCCCGACCAGGCCAAGCGCCATTTCCGGCTGGCGGCCGCGCTCGATCCGAACCCGGAGTTCCTGAGGGCGGCGCGCTTCGATTCGTGAGGCGCGCTTCGATTCGTGAGGCGACCCGGCCGCGGCGTCGCCTCAGGGGTGGTCGTCCGGCGGCGGGGGTGCAGGCGGCCTGCCGTCCGTCGACCCGTGGTCCGTGGACCGGTGGCCCGTCGACCCGTGGCCCGGTGAGCGGCGGCCCGGTGAGCGGCGGCCTGGTGAGCGGGCGTCCGCAGGCCGTCCGTCCGTCAGGGGATCGTCGACCGGCCGGTAGGGCGGGATGTCGGGGCCCGGCTGATAGTGCGGACCCTGCCGGATGTGCCGGAGGACGACGACGAGGTCGATCGTGACGACCAGCAACAGCACGCCGCAGGCGACGGCCCAGCCGGGCCGCCCGGCGAGCATGAACGCGACCGTCCCGACGACCGCCCAGACCAGCCCCCACAGGCTCAGCCAGAAGCGGGCCCGCAGCGCACTGCGCGCCGTTCTCGGTTCACTGCCCGTACGCATCGTTCGATCACCACTCCTGAGGGCAACGTACTCTTCGTGGCGAGGGTTCACCAAGGTCTGACAGGGAGAGCAGCGATGCTGCCGGACGCCGACGCGTTGCCCGGGATCCTGCTCGACCTGGCGGTGCCGCACGAGGACATCAACGACCTGGTCGCGTTGCGCCGGACGCTCGCCGCGGACGCCGCGGCCATGCGGCTGCTGGAGCAGTGCGTCGAGGACCTGGCGCGGGACGTCGGGGAGGTCGGGGCCGGGGTGCCGCTCGGTGAGCGTTTCGCCGAGGCCCCGGCGGCGCTGGGCCGCTGCTTCGCGGCGTACGTGTTCGTCGCGGCGCTGCCGCACATCCGGGCCTTCCACCGCGAGCGCGGTGTCCCCGACGACATCAGCCGCCACACCCTTGCCGACTTCGGACGGAACATGGCCTTCCACCGGCGGCAGCACGGCACGGGAGGGGTACTGACGCCGCAGTGGCTGACGCTGCACTTCCGGGGCGAGCTGTATCAGCTGGGACGACTCCAGTTCGAGCGGGCGAGGCTCGGAGGGCGGACGGCGCGGGCGGTGGCGGCGGCCGGGACGGACGCGACGCCGGGGGAGCCCTGCCTGAACCTGCACATCCCGGGCTTCTACGGGCCGCTGTCGCCCGAGGCCTGCGACCGCTCCCTGGAGCTGGCGCGGGGCTTCTTCGCCCGGCACTTCCCGCACGAGCGGTACCGGCTCGCGGTCTGCCATTCCTGGCTGCTCGACCCCCAGTTGAAGCGGTACCTGAACGCGGATTCCAACATCGTCCGCTTCCAGGAGCGTTTCAGGAACGCCCGCGAGCCGGGTGCGGAGCCGGACCGGGCCGACACCGAGCCGGTCCGGTTCGTCTTCGGAGATCCGGATCTGCCGGTGGCGAGCCTGCCGGGGCGCACGTCGGTCGAGCGGGCGGTGGGGGACCATCTGCGGGCGGGCGGTCACTGGTACCTGGGACACGGCTGGTTTCCTCTGTAGCCGTCCGATCGCGAGCCCTCCGCTCGTGAGCCCTCCGCTTGTGAGCCTCCGATCGTGACCCTCCGGTCGTGAGCCGTCCGATCGGAGGGCTCCGATCGTGGTGACTCGTGGGTTCCCGTCCTGGTCGCCTTCACTCGGTCGGGTGAAGCAGGCGGGGAGGGGAACGGGCGTGCGGGGAGCGCCCGTTGGACGGGCATGGAGCTGAAAATGCGTGAAGGTTATGAGGGGACGGGACCCGGGACCATCACCCCGGACGGCTGCGCGGTGGAGCTGTACGCGCGCCTGCCCGTCGGGGACGAGCCGGACATCATCGCCCACGCGGTGCCCCAAGGCGCGCGCATCCTGGAGCTGGGCAGCGGAGTCGGGCGCATCACGCACCCGCTGCTGGAGCGAGGGTTCGCGGTCACGGCGGTGGACGAGTCCGCCGAGATGCTGGAGCGTGTGCGCGGCGCGCGGACGATATGCAGCCCCATCGAGGAGCTGGACCTGGGCGAGACGTTCGACGTGGTGCTGCTCGCGTCGTTCCTGGTCCACGCGGGAGACGTCGAGGTGCGCCGAGGCCTGCTGCGCACCTGCGTGCGCCATGTCGCCGAGGGCGGCTGCGTGCTGATCCAGCGGGAGGGCGAGGACTACCACGCGAACGTGCCGCGCGAGCGCGTGGACCCCAGCGGCTTCACCGTACGGATCGTCTCCTCCGAGCCGGTCGGCGACGGAGTCCACTCGGTGCGCGCGGAGTACGAGTTCCCCGACGCCGTCTGGACCCAGACGTTCCGGGCGCGGCCCCTCAGCAGGGAGCAGTTCGAGGAGGCCCTGGCGGAGGCGGGCCTGCGGGTGGACCGGTATCTGACGGACGACCGGATATGGGTGAAGGCAGTGGTGTAGGACGGAGCGCCTTCGCGGGCTGCGATGAGTTCCGAGGCGAGACGCGGTCTACCCCTGCGATACCGACACGGCCTGTATCCGGCCGCATGAACCGCACCGACCGCTTCCCCCAGGAGACCTCCATGTCCGAGACCACCGCTTCGGCGGCCACGTCCTCCGCGGCCACGTCCTCCGCACTCCCTGCCTCCGCGGCCCTTGCCTCCGCACCCGCTGCCTCCGCGGCCCCTGCCTCAGCGCCTCCTGCCTCCGCGGCCGCCGCTTTCGCCACCCCGGCCGGTGTCGTCATCGGCGAGTCCGCGACCCCGCGCGGCAGGCGTGCCCGGATCGCGCTGCGCGGCCTCCAAGTGCTGCTCGCCCTCTTCTACGCGCTCGCGAGCGCCCTGCCCAAACTGATCGGACACGAGTCGGCCGCCCAGTCCTTCGACGAACTCGGCTGGGGCAGCGCGGGGATGTACACCATCGGCGTGCTCGAACTGGCCGGAGCGGTGGCCCTGTTGATCCCGGTGCTGCAGTCGGTGGCGGCGATCGCGCTGAGCCTGTTGATGGTGGGCGCGTTCGTGGTGCAGATAGCCGTCTTCGACGGGGAGTACGCGGCGACACCGCTCATCCTGATCGTGCCGCTCGCCCTCATCGCCTGGGCGCGACGAGGGCACAACGCGGATCTCGTGCGGCTGCTGCGACGGGGCGCGTGACGTGACCCGGCCCTGCCCGCCCTGCCCAGCCCTTACCAGCCCGCCCGGCTTGGCTGACGGGGCGAGCCGGGACGGGCCGGATCCCGGTCAGGGCCTCGGCTTGCCCGACCCGCTGCCGGGGCCGATGCCGCCGGCTGGTCCGGCCCCGAGCCCGAACCCGGGCATGCCGCGCAGGCGTTCCAGCTCCCGTCGGTCCCGCTTGGTCGGACGGCCCGCGCCGCGGTCACGGATGCCGGCGGGGGCGACGGCCTCGCGGGGCGGAGGAGGCGGGGAGTTGTCGATGTAGCACTGCGCGGCCACGGGGGCGCCGACCCGCTTGCGGATCAGCTGGGTGACGACGACGATCCGCTCCCGGCCCTCGTGTCGCAGACGGACCTCGTCACCGACGCGTACGCCGTGGGCCGGCTTCACGCGCTCACCGTTGACCCGTACGTGACCACCTCGGCAGGCGGTGGCACCCATGGAGCGCGTCTTCACGAGGCGTACGGACCAGATCCAGCTGTCGACGCGGACGGTCTGGCCGCCCTGCGGACCGGCGGCCTCGGCTGCGGCGATGGCGGCGGCGACCTTCGGATCCAGGGTCTCCGCGCCCGGGGCCTCACCGGGAACACCAGCCTCACCGGCCGCGGGCGTGGCCTCGGCGGACGGTGTCCCCGACGGCTCCGGGCGCCGGGACGGTGTGTCCTGCGACGCGGTCCCCGCGGACGAGGCGCGCCCCGACGCCGTCTCCATGGACGCCGTGACCTGCGACGCCGTGTGTCCGGTTCCGTTCGTCCTGCCGTACTCCGCACTGCGAGAAGCCATGGGTCCGACCTTAGTCCTCCGGCTCGGCCGATCGGGTGTGGATTTCCGGTGGCGGGGAGGGCGCTCGAACAACTTTCCCAAGCTAGTTTTGCAAAAAGTCTTCTGCAGAAGTGCTCCGCCGCTCTAATCTCCCGGGCATGGACAGCGACGAGCACCGGCGCGTACTCGACCCCGAGCACGACACCGCCGCCCTCAAGGCCCTCACCCACCCCCTGCGGATCCGGCTGCTCGGGCTGCTGCGGCAGGACGGGCCCGCCACGGCCAGTGAGCTCGCCGCGCGGACGGGGGAGTCGTCGGCGTCGACCAGTTACCACCTGCGGGTGCTGGCGAAGTACGCGTTCATCGGGGAGGCCGAGCACCGGGACGGGCGGGAACGGCGGTGGCGCGCCCTGCACACCGTGACTTCCTGGAGCAACGAGTCGATGGAGTCCTCCGCGGCGGGCCGTGCCTTCGTGGGGCTGGCGCGGCGACGGCAGGTCGAGCACCTGGAGTGGTCACTCGGCCGGCATGAGGCGGACATGGCCGCGGGGCGGTTCGGGCCGGAATGGGTGGAGCCGTCCGGGATCAGTGATCTCATGCCCCGGCTGACGGCCGAGTCGCTCACGGAACTGTGGGAGACGATCGCCGGGAAGCTGGAGGAACTGACCGCGCGGGACGCGGACGACCCGCGCGCCGAGCACGTCATGCTCCTCACCGCCGGACTGCCGCTGGCCGTGCCGCGGCGGAGCGAGGACGAGACGGGCCCGTCGCCGGACACGCCCGGCGGGGCCTCCTCGTGACGGACCGCCCGAGAGACACGTCTGAGAGGCCCCGGAGGCCTGAGATACCCGAGATATCGCAGGCCGCCGGGACTCCTGAGACAACCGAGACCTCTGAGGCATCCGAGACCTGCGAGGCGCCGGGGGGTCTGAGCAGCGCCTCCGGCGCAGCCGGGTCGCCCGGGCCGACCGAGGTGCCCGGGCCGCCTGGGCCGCCCGGGCCGCCTGGGCCGCCCGGGCCGACCGGGTCGCCCGGGTCGGCCGAGGTGCCCGGGCCGGCCGGGCCGTTCGGGATTCGAGCCGCTCGCCGCCGTTACGTCACCGTCTGCGCGCTCCTCTGGCTGCCGCCGGGGCTGGGGATGGCGTCGATGGTGCTCCTGTTCACCGAGCGCGGGATGTCCCTCGCCGCCGTCGCGGGTCTCCTGGCCGCTCATTCGCTGACCGTGGCCGTGCTGGAGCTGCCCACGGGCGGGCTCTCCGACGTGCTCGGGAGGCGACCGGTCCTGGCCCTGGCCGGAGCCCTCAACGTGGTCGCCTTCACCCTGCTCGGCCTCGGCACCACCGCCTGGGTGCTCACCGCGGGCATGGTGCTCATGGGCGCCGCCCGTGCCCTGGCCAGCGGGACGGCGGAGGCCTGGTACGTCGACACCGTCCAGGCGTCTTCCGGCCCCGGTGCGGAGTTGCGGACGGGGCTGGCCCGGGGCGGTTCCGCCACCTCCGCGGCGCTCGCGGCCGGTCTGCTGATCGGCGGGGGCCTGCCCTGGCTGCTGAGCCTGGGGCACGATCCGGGAGCCCGGTTGAGCGAGGCGACCTCCGGGGCGGTGCTGCCGCTGTCCGTCCCGCTGCTGCTGGGGGCCGTGCTCCGGATCGTGTTCGTCGGCTATGTGCTGACGGCCCTGCGGGAGCCGCCGCGGCCCGCGGCCACGGTGCGTTCGGTGCTGCGCGGTGTCCCGGTCACCGTCCTCGGCGGGTTGCGGCTGGGCGGGCGGGACGCGCTGGTGCGGCGGGTGCTGCTCACCGCCGCGGCCGTCGGCAGCGCCCTGGCCGCGGTCGAACTGCTCGTGCCGGGCCGTACCGTCGAGCTGACGGGCGGGACCGGCTCGGGGGCGCTGGTCTACGCGGCGCTCGCCTGTGCGGGCTTCGTCTGCTCCGGGGTCGGCAGCCATCTCGCGCCCCTCGCCGCCCGGGTCGCGGGCAGTGGCGAGCGGGCCGTGCTGGGCTGTCTCGCGGCCGGGGCGGCCGGACTGCTGCTGCTCGGCGTGACCGCGTCCAGCGCCCACCCGCCGGCGACGGTGCTGGCGGTAGCCGGTTTCGGGCTGGTGTATCTCGGCTTGGGCGCGGCGTCCCCGAACGAGAACGACCTGCTGCACCGGCGCGTGACCAGTGCCGGCCGTGCCACCGCCCTGTCCGTGCAGTCCCTCGCGCAGCAGCTCGTGGGCGCGCTCACCGGTCTGGCCGTCGGAGCCCTCCGGCCGGGTCCGCTGCCCTGGCTGCTGACCGGTGCCGCCCTGCTGGCCGGGGCCCTCCTCTGGCTCCGGCGTGTCCAGCCGTCCCGGACCCCGTGTCCCTCACGTCCGTCACCCGCGCCTACCGTGGAGTGATGGACGACAGCGCCCTTTCCCTTCTCGACCGGCGCATCGCCGACTGCCGGGCCTGCCCCCGCCTGGTCGCCTGGCGTGAGGAGGTGGCCCGTACCAAGCGCGCGGCGTACGCGGACTGGACGTACTGGGGCCGGCCGGTGCCCGGCTTCGGGCCGGCGGACGCACGGCTGCTGATCGTGGGGCTGGCCCCCGCCGCCCACGGCGGCAACCGCACCGGCCGGATGTTCACCGGCGACCGCTCCGGGGACGTCCTCTACCAGGCGCTCCACGACGTCGGGCTCGCCTCGCGGCCCACCGCCGTGCACGTCGGCGACGGACTGGAGCTGTACGGCGTGCGGGTCACCTCGCCCGTGCACTGTGCCCCGCCCTCGAACAAGCCCACGCCCGGGGAGCGGGACACCTGCCGGCCCTGGCTCGTGCAGGAACTCCGGCTGCTGCGCCCGACGCTGCGGGCCGTCGTGGTGCTCGGCGGCTTCGGCTGGCAGGCCGCGCTGCCCGCGTTCGCCGAGGCGGGCTGGACCGTGCCCCGGCCCCGGCCCGCCTTCGCCCACGGGGCCCGGTACCTGCTCGACGACCTGCACCTCTTCGGCTGCTTCCACGTCAGCCAGCGCAACACCTTCACGGGCCGGCTCACCCCCGTGATGCTGCGTGACGTGCTGCGGACGGCGGCGCGGGCGGCGGGACTCGACCCGGCCGAAGAGGTCTAGGAAGCCTCCTCGCCGAACAGGTGCCGCAGGGTGGAGCGGTAGCTGGTCCGCACGTGCGTCGGCGCGTGGGCGCGGCCCGGTCCGGGTCCCCCGAGGCGACGGCCTCCGCCGGGTTGCACCTTCCGTAGCGGCATGTGGTCCGGTGGACCTGCGTCCCGGTCCCTTGAAGAGAGGTTGTTGCTCATGCACGCGCCGTTCACGCCACCTCGCCAGGTCAAGATCGGTGACGCGGCCGCGTTCGCCGGCACCACGCCGCGGGCGATTCGCCACTACCACGAGACAGGCCTGCTGCCCGAGCCTGAGCGGGGCGGCGATGGCCGCCGCCGCTACGGGTACGAGGACATGATCCGCCTGCTGTGGATTCGCAGGATGGCCGACGCCGGGATCGCCCTGGACGACATCCGTGACGCCTTCGCCACCGGCACGGCTTCCGCCGGAGCGGACAGCGGAGACGGTATCGCGGGCATCCTGGAGCGGCTGGAGGAAAGCCTCGCCGAGCAGGAGGCGGAAGTGCGGCGGCAGCGGACCGCCGTGCGGCGGATGCGCACCGAGGGCAGCCGGATGGGCCTGCTCTCCGGCTTCGTCACCGAACGCCTCAAGGGCCTGCCCGAGGGCTCCCTGCGTCAGGCGGACCTGGACAGCCTGCTGGTCACCGAGCGGATCTTCGGCCCGCTCGGCGCGGCCGTCCAGGCCACCCGCTTCGTCGTCCTGGCCACGCATCCCGCTCTGCGGGCGGAGTCCGACCGCATCGACGATGCCGAGGAGGCACTCGATGACAGCGTCGCCGTCGATGATCCACGGGTGGCTCACGTGGCCGTCGAGCGGCACGCCTTCGAAAGCGCCCTGCAGGCCGTCATCGAGGAGTCCGGCCTGGAAAAGGACGAGGACGCCCTCTTCGACGCCTGGGACACTTCACCCCCTGCCACCGCCGATGACGGCGAGGACGAGGCCGATTTCCGCTCCGGCAGGCGGGAGGCTGACTCCATGAGCGTGCTCGCAGCCACCCGCAAGATGCCCTACGACTTCTCCCCGGCCCGCCTGCGCTGCATGGAACTGGCCGGGGAACTGTCCGCCCAGGAACCACCCGCTCCCTGGAACACGGCCTAGCCGGGTACGACAGCTGTCGCCGTGATCTCCACCAGCTGTCCCGAGTACCCGAGGCACGCCACGCCGAGCAGCGTCGAGGAGTGCGGGCCGGCGCTGAGCCCCGAGGCCTCGACGACGGCCCAGACGGCGGACAGCACGGCGGGCTCGCCGCTCACCACGTACACGTCGGTCGCCACGACGTGCTCCAGATCGCTCCCGACCGCCCGCAGCTGCTCGCGCAGATTGGCGACCACCTGCTCGGCCTGCCGGACGGGGTCCCCCGGGCCGACCAGTTCCCCCTGGGCGTCCAGGGGGACGGACCCGGCGAGGAAGGCCAGCCGTGTGCCGGCCTCGACGACGGAGACATGGGAGTAGGTGGGCGGCGGGAAGAGACTCGGGACGGTGACACGGCGGATCATGCGGGGGCTCCGATCTGCGCACGAGCGCACTGCGGACGGCAACCGGACAACCCGCC
The DNA here is from genome assembly GCF_044540565.1 of Streptomyces sp. NPDC085931. Lineage (NCBI taxonomy): Bacteria > Bacillati > Actinomycetota > Actinomycetes > Kitasatosporales > Streptomycetaceae > Streptomyces > Streptomyces sp. NPDC085931. The sequence continues at coordinate 244,813 of NZ_JBITSK010000009.1, read as the reverse complement.
GATCATGCGCGGCCCGGCCGCCCCCGCGCACCCGCATTTCGGTCCACCGCGCCTCCGCGGGAGCGGACGGCACCGTCACATGACCCGCGCGAACTGGACCCGGGTCGGCTGCACCACGCCCGGGCGTACGGGGACGCCGTCGACGGTGAGTCGTTCGCCGTGGATGTCGGTGAGCCGCAGCGAGCCGCCGCAGCCGGTGCCGTCCGGGGAGAGGAAGTAGTTGTACCCGGTGCGGGTCAGCCGCTGCCAGCCGCCGCCGGCGCGGACCTCCAGGCGGGCCAGCGGGTTGCGGTGCCCGAGGGCCTGGATGCCGCACCAGTGGCGGCTGGAGCCGGTCTTGTAGCGGATCGAGACGGTGTCGGACGTGGCGGGGCTCAACAGGCTCCAGCTGACCGGTATCCGGCCCGCGGACAGGCCGGCGAGCTTCGCGAACGCCTCCTTGCTCAGGTCCAGCTGCCCGGGGGCGCAGGGCAGCGGGCACTCGTTGGTGACCCGGACCGTGACGGACGCGCCGTTCGCCGCGCGGACCAGGAGGTACGCCCCGCACGCGGCGGACGTCTCGTAGTCGGTGTGGTTCATCGCCGCGACCATCAGGTCGGGGCTCGGGCCGTACGAGCAGGCGCCGTCACCGTCCGCGGCGTCGTAGTGCGTGGCGATGCCCCGGTAGGTGACCCCGGGCTTCACGCGGCCCGCGAGCGGCGCCGCGCCGGACGCCGGCCGTGCCGAGGTCCGGGGCGTGGGGGCGGGTGAGGGACGCGCCGGTGCGGCGGTCGGCGTGCGGGTCGGGCCGGGTGACGCGTGGGAGGGTTCCGGCTTCGCCTTCGGGGCCGGGGTCCTCTTCGCGGCCGTGGGGGCGGTGCGCGGGCCGCCGTGGTCGCCGGGGCCGGCCGCCGTGCGCACGGTGTCCGGCGCGCCGCCGGGGCGCAGCGCGAACACGAGGGAGAGGAGGAGCCCCACGGCTGCCACGACGACAGCGGAGACCAGTGCCGTGCGCCGCTTGCGCGGAGCACGGGGACGGCGGTGCGATGCGGATGCCACGGATGAGTCCTTCGAGTCCTTGCGTGGTTCGGGAGAACGCGCGCTTCCGTCCCGTCAGTGGCCGCCGGGCCCGCAAAGGTTGCCGCCGACGGCCCGCAGACCGCACAGGCCGGCCCGCCGATCACGTACGTGCGGCCCCCGTCGACCGCGCACAGGCCGGCCCGCCAATCGCGTCCGTGCGGCCCATCGACCGCGTACACGCCGGCCCGCCGATTTCGTACATAAAGAACGCCGCTTCCGGGGCACTCCGTCACGTTCCGGAAACCTTCCCTCCAGGAACCCCGCCTACCGTGGAGGACCACACCCCCCGGCCACCGTCGCCCGAAGGCCCACCCCTGCCTCCGGCCACACGACAGGAGCCCCGTGTCCCGCCGCCCCGCCCCGCACCTTCCGCCCTGGCTCGCGCACGCCCTGCGCGCTCAGCGGGGCCCGGTTCCCTGGAGCGCGGTCACGCGGGGGCTCCTGTCGGCCGGGCCGCTGCTCCTGGTGGCCGTCGCCACCGGGCACACCTCCGTCGGCGTCGTCGCGGCCATCGCCGCCATGCTCGCGGGGATCAACGACCGCCCCGGCAGCCGGCGCGCCTCGGTCAAACGGCTCGGCGTGCCCGCGCTCGGCGGCGCCCTGGGACTGGTCGTCGGCACGTACGCCGGGCAGGAGACCGGCGCGGCCGTGCTCACCGTCCTGTTCACCGCCGTAGGCCTGATCGCCGGGGGCGTCAGCGCGGTGGGTCCCGTCGCGTCCGCCACCGGCACACAGGTGCTCGTCGGCACGGCGGTCGGGGCCGGCATGCCGCTGCCCGAGCCGGGCTGGGAGCGCGCGCTGGCCTTCCTCGCCGGCGCCGGCTGGCTGCTGCTCCTGCGGCTGGCGCTGCCCACGCCCGGATCACTCGCCGGGGACTTCCGCTTCGACGGGGAGCGGGAAGCGGTGGCCGGGGTCTACGACGCCGTCTCCGCACTCCTCGACGCCGCCGGCGGCCCCGACGCCATCCGCTGCCGGGCCGCGCTCACCGCCGCCCTCGACCACGCCCAGGACGCCCTGGCCGGACCCCGGCTGCGGCGCTACGCCTCCTCCTCCGCCGAGCGGCGGCTGCACGCGCAGTACGCCGCCGCCCTGCCCCTCGCCGAGGCCGCCACCGCGCTGGCCTGGGCGGAGGAGACCGTGTCCGGGCGGGCCTCGGAAGGCCCCAGGCGACTCGCCGCCGCCGTGCGCGGCAACACCCACACCGGCCCCCTGCCCGCCCCCTCCCGCTCGGCGCCCGCCCTGCGCGCCCTCGACGACGCCCTGCTGCACGCCGCCGAGGTGTTCGACCAGGGCCGGGGCGGGGACCTGCACACCCGGCGCCGTACCGCCGGGGACCGGCTGCGCGCCGCCTTCGGAGGCGCCGGGCGCGAGTACGGGCTGCGCGTCGCCCTCTGCTTCGGGGCCGCCGCGGCCGTCGCGCAGGCCCTGCACCACAGCCGGTGGTACGGGCAGCACGAGCACTGGTACTGGCTGCCCGCCACCGCCGTCTTCCTCGTCAAGCCCGACCTGGGGCCGCTGGCCTCGCGCGTGCTGAACCGGGCCGCCGGTACCGTGCTCGGCGCGCTCCTGTTCGCCGGGCTCGCCGCCGTCCTGCCCCGGCCGGAGGGACTGATCGCGCTCGTCGCCCTCAGCGGTGCCCTGATCCCCGTCGCCACCCGGCACTTCGCCGCCCAGACGGCCGTCGTCACCGTGCTCGTCCTGGCCCTCGTCATGGTCGGCGGCGAACCGCAGGCCTCCGCCGGCCGGATCGGCGAGACGCTGCTGGCCTGCGCGATCGTGCTGATCGTCGGCCATCTGCCGATGCCCGGGCAGCGCGGCGGGGGAGTGCGCGCCCGGCTCGCGGCGGCGAGCGAGGCCGCGTACGCCTACCTCGCGCACGTCCTCGACGAGGCCGACGCCCCGCGCATCGGCGGTGCCGGCGCCCCGCGCATCGGCGGTGCCGGAGCCCCCTCCGGCCACCGCGCCACCCGCTGGACCCTGCGCCGTGAGGCCTACCGCACCCTCGCCGAGGCCCGCACGGCCGTCTCCCTGGCCGCCCACGAACTGCCCGCCCTCGCCCGGTACACCGAGGGCGCGGACGAGGTGGCCGCTCTCCTCGAACGCCTCGTCGACACGACCACCGCCTGCGCCGTGCATCTCGACGACACGGGCCGGATCGGGCCCCGGCACCGGGAGCGACTGGCCGCCGTCCTCACCGAACTCGCCGCACCGGCCGAACGCCTGGGACTGCGCCCGCCCCGCACGCCCCTCGCCGGGTAGCGGACCCCGGCCCCGGGGCCCCCAGCCGGTTCAGCCGTCGATCCGCACCCACACCGGGGCGTGATCTGAGCCCGGTGCGTCCCGCCGCTCCCCGGGGTCGGGGCCGACCGAGGGCAGAGCCGGCGGGCCTTCACCGGGCAGGCCCGTGCCCGCCGCCGACACCCGGCGCACCAGGCGGTGGCTGAGCAGCACGTGGTCGATCAGCTCCCGGCGCCCGGCGTTGACCCGGGACCAGCGCTGCCCGGCCGGGATGAGCGGGGCCACGTCCCACAGGCGGGCCGCGTCACCCCGGTCCGGCCGGTCGTAGCCCGCCGTGCCGATCTCCGAGCCGGGCGGGCCCAGCAGGATCTGCGTGGTCGCGGCCTGCGTCTCGTCGTTCAGATCGCCCAGTATCGCCACGTCCCTGCCCTGCCCGTCGCCGTCGAGCAGTTCGTCGGCCAGCGTGCGCAGAGCGGTCGCCTCCGCGGCCCGCCGGTACAGCGCGTAGGCGCCGTAGCGGGCGCGCTCGCCCTCGTCACGGGGGTGGAACCGGCCGTCCGGATACGCCAGCAGCTTCGACTTCAGGTGGCAGACGGCCACCCGCAAGGGCTCGTCCCCGACCTCCACCGCGAGCACGCCGCGCCCCGCCGCGGCCGCCGTCGCCCCCGAGTCGTCCACCTGGACGGGCCGCAGTCCCGCCGGGAACCCGGCCGTGTCGGCCAGCACCACCGGCTCCGCGCGGCTGAGGAACCCGACCCGTATGCCCCGGCCGTCCGCGTGTTCGGACAGGACGGTGTGCCAGTCGTCGCCGAGCATCCCGGCCAGGTCCTTCAGCGCCTCGGGATCCCCGACCTCCTGCACGCCGAGCAGGAACGGGTCGAGTTCCGTGATCACGGCGGCGAGGGAGGCGAGCTTCGTCGCGTAAGCGGCCTCGTCGCGCGGGCCGTACGGGCCGCCGGGCCGGTAGAGGTTCTCCAGGTTCCAGGTGCCGAGGAGCATGCCGGGCTCCTTTCCGAAGCCGACAGGCGGGGTGGTGGGGCCAGGGTGCTCGCCCGGCCCGCCCCGCGACAGAGCCGCGGCAGGATGTGCGGTTCGGTTCATACCGCCCTACGACCCCGTCGTACGTTGGCGTGATGACGCCTTCTGCCGCGGACAGTCCCGCCGAGCTCATCATCAGCGCATGTACGGTCCTCGTGCACGACGATCAAGAGCGGATCGGGTTCCGGGAGGACGCCGCGATCGTCGTCCGGGACGGGATCGTCGAGGCCGTCACCGGGACCGAGGCCGCGGCCGGCCTGCCCGCCGCCGAGCGCGTCGACGCCCGCGGCCAGGTGGCCTTACCGGGTCTGATCAACTGTCACACGCACGCGCCGATGGTCGCGCTGCGCGGCCTCGCCGAGGACCTGCCCACCGAGGCGTGGTTCAACGACGTCGTCTGGCCGGTGGAGTCCAACCTCACCGACCGGGACGTCGAGTTGGGGGCGCGGCTCGCCTGCGCCGAGATGATCCGCGCCGGCGTCACCTGCTTCGCCGACCACTACTTCGCGATGGACGCGGTGGCGGACGTGGTCGCCGAGTGCGGCATGCGGGCGCTGCTGGGCCAGGCCTTCTTCTCCTCCCAGGGGCCCGAAGGCCGCGAGCGCTCCCTGGACTTCGCGCTGCGCCGGCGCGGCTCGGCCGGCGGACGCGTCACCACCGCCCTCGCGCCCCACGCCCCCTACACGGTCGACGACACCGACCTCGCCGCCACCGCCGGCCTCGCGCGCGAGCACGGCCTGCCGGTGCATCTGCACGCCGCCGAGAACCGCGCCCAGACCGAGGCCAGCCTCGCCCGCCACGGCGTCACCCCGATCGAGGTCCTGCACCGCACCGGCGTCCTCGACACGGACCTGCTCCTCGCCCACGGCACCGGCATCATCGACCGCGACCTGCCCCTGCTGGAACGGGCGGGCGGTCGTACGGCCGTCGCCTGCGCGCCCCGCGGGTACCTCGAGTTCGCCTGGCCCGACACCACACCCGTGCGCGCCCTGCGCGGTGTCGGCGTCGACGTGGGACTCGCCACGGACGGCGCCGCCTCCAACAACTCCCTCGACGTGTGGGAGTCCATGGCGCTCACCTCGCTGGTGCAGAAGTCGGCCGAGGGCGACCCGCGCTGGCTGACCTCCCGGCAGGCGCTGCACCACGCCACCCTGCAGAGCGCCCGGGCCGTGGGGCTGGGGGAGGAGGTGGGGGCCATCGCGCCCGGCCGCCGGGCCGACATCGTCCTGGTCGACCTCACCGGGCCGCACACCCGGCCGGTCCACGACCTCGCCGCCACCCTCGTGCACAGCGCCCGCTCCGCCGACGTGCGCACCACGATCGTCGACGGGCGGATCCTGATGCGCGACCGCGAGCTGCTGAGCATCGACGTGCCGCGGGTCGTACAGGAACTGGAGGAGCGGCTGCCCGCGCTCGTCGACCGCGGCCACGGACGGCGCATCCAGGAGTACGACACCTGAGCCCGGGGCGCCGGGAAGCTTGCCGGGACACGCGTTCCGGGAATCTTTCCCGGGCGGCGATGAGTTCCGCTCCTCCCGCCGGTCACCACCCGGACGGACCGTTGCCACAGGAGGGCTCATGTCACTTCCGGAGATCGTCTCGCGCGAGCAGTGGCGCGCGGCGCGCGCGGAGCTGCTGGTCAAGGAGAAGGCCGCCACCCGCGCGCGGGACGCGCTCAACGCCGAGCGGCGCGGACTGCCCATGGTGGAGGTCGACGAGGAGTACGTCTTCGAGGGCGGCGACGGGAAGGCCACGCTGCTCGACCTGTTCGAGGGCCGGCACCAGCTGGTCGTCTACCACTTCATGTTCGCGCCCGAGTGGGACGCCGGGTGCCGCAGCTGCTCCGGATTCATGGATCAAATAGGGCATCTCGCCCATCTCGCGGCACGTGGCACGTCGTTCGCGGCCGTCTCCCGGGCGCCCTACCCGAAGCTCCTGCCCTTCAAGGCGCGCATGGGCTGGACGCTGCCCTGGTACTCCTCGTACGGCACCGACTTCAACCGGGACTTCGAGGTGACGCTCGAACGCGACGGCGAACTCGTCGAGCGGCCCGGGCTGAGCTGCTTCCTGCGGGACCGCGACCGCGTGTTCCACACGTACTCGACGTACGAACGCGGGCTCGACGGCCTCGGGTCGACCACCAGCCTGCTGGACCTGACCGCACTGGGCCGGCAGGAGGAGTGGGAGGAGCCCAAGGGGCGCGCGTCGGCCTTCGGGGCGCCTGCGGGAAGTGAGCGCGTCAGGTATCACGACGAGTACGACGACTGACACCCGCAGTGAGGAAATCAGCCAAGCGGCTGAGAGTTTGCTCACACTTGACGGTGAACGCGTGTCAACTACGTCTCAGATCCGTCACTTCGCGAGCCGTTCACCCCATGGTTGGCGTTTAACTCTACGAGTACAGCGCTACATGGAGGTGCAGGGTGGTGAACGGGCGAACGGTGCTCGAGAGCTTTCCCGCCGGCGGGCCGCGTGGCTCCTGGCCTGCGGAGGAGTTCGCGCAGGCGCGGCGTCTGGAAGGCCTGCCCGCCGAGGTCGTGATGGATCTGGCCTCGGACATGTTCCTGGTCATCGTGCGCAGCGGGGACGGCGCCGACGCCACGGCCTGAGCGGCGCCACGGGCTTACAGCCGGCAGCCCGCAGCCCGCAGCCCGCAGCCCGCAGCCCGCGGACGGTGCGCCGTGGGCGCACCGTCAGCCCGCCTTCGGTGCCGGTACCTTCCCGGCCGGCGGCGGTGACGGGGCGAACTGCTCCGCCTGGAGCGCGTACAGCTCGGCGTAGAGCCCGCCGGTCGCCAGCAGCTCGTCCGGCGTCCCGGATTCCACGAGCCGCCCCTGGTCCAGGACGTGCACCAGATCCGCGTGCCGTACGGACGCCAGCCGGTGGGTGATCAGCACGACCGTCTGGCCGCTGTCGGCCAGGGCGCGGATCCGCTCGAAGACCTCCAGCTCGGCCCGGGCGTCCAGGGCCGCCGTCGGCTCGTCCACGATCAGGATGCGGCCCCTGCGATAGGCCGCCCGGGCGATGCCCAGCCGCTGCCACTGGCCGCCGGACAGCTCGTGCCCGCCGGAGAAGTTGCGGGCCAGCAGCGTGTCCAGCCCGCGCGGCAGATCCGCGATCACCGCCTCGGCCCCGGCCTCGGCGACCGCCTCCGCCAGCCGCTCCTCGCAGACGGGCGCCGAGGGCCGCCCCAGGGCGACGTTCACCCGGGCCGTGAAGGGCCACCGCTTGAAGTCCTGCGCGACCATCGCGATCCGCTCGGCCAGCCGGTGCCGGTCGGCGGTCGCCGCGTCCACGTCGTCCCACAGGATCCGCCCCTTCTGCGGCGTGTACAGCCCGGCGAGCAGCTTCACCAGGGTGGTCTTGCCGGAGCCGTTCTCCCCGACCAGTGCCACGATCCGGCCCAGCGGCAGGGTGAGCGTGACGTCGTCGAGGGCGGGGCGCGCCGAGTCGCCCGGGTAGCGGAAGGTGACGTTCTCGAAGCGGATCTCGCGCGGGTCCTCCGGCAGCGCCCGGCCCCCCGCCGGGATCTCCCGCTGCGCCGCCTCCGCGTACAGCCGGTGCAGGTCGCCGACGAAGAGCGCCTCCTCGTGCAGCGCGTTGACCTCCACCACCAGCGTGTCGAGGCTCTGCGAGCCGGTGCGGATGGCGATCACGGCCGTGCCCGCCACGGACAGGGCCATCGCCCCGGCGAGCAGCAGCGCGCCCAGCGTCGCGTACGTCGCCACCGTCGCGAGGCCGGTCCAGGCCGCCGCGATCAGGCCGGTACGGGCGGCGAGCCGGGCGAGCCGGGCCTGCTCGGCCTCCGCCGTCTCCGACATCGCCCGGAAGTGCCGCAGCAGGAACGCGCCCACCCCGTGCACCCGGATCTCGGGGGCCGCCTCCGGTTCGATCAGCAGGTTGCCCAGCAGCCGGCCGGCCCGCGCGTGCTGCACCCAGGCGTGGAAGGACTCGTAGCGCCGCCGGGCGACGGTCAGGGCGCTCCAGGCGCTCGGCAGCACCATCGTGATCAGCAGCGGCAGCAGGGCCGGGTGCAGCACGGTCAGCACGCCGGCGGCGGCGACCAGCGAGATCATCGCGTTGATCACCCGCGTCCCGTACGAGATCATCCGCCGGGCCGAGGCGGCCCCGTACTGCGCGGTGTCCAGCAGCTTGTGGAAGGCGTGGTCCTCGATGGCGGCCAGTTCCACGGCGGCGGCCCGCTCCAGATAGCGCTCGGTGGCGACCCGCTCCACCTTGGGCTCCAGGCGGCCGGTGGCGTACGTGCTGGCGGCCCGCAGCAGGGCCGCCAGCATCATCACGACGGCCACCGTGACCAGTGCCGGGACGGCGCCGCGCAGCCGCTCCTCGATGGGGCCGCCGCCCATCAGCCGGGCCAGCACGCTGTTGACGGCGAGCAGGCTCACGGCCTGCGCCACACCCCGTCCCGCCTCGGCGGCCAGCACGATCCGCGCGGCGTTCCGGTCGGCCTGCCGGGCGAGCCGGAGGCTGGACGCCAGCAGGGACGGCAGCCGGGTGATCATGGCGCGGAAGTTCAGTTCGAGGAACGCGTCGGCGTGCTGGTTCCAGCCCATGTCGTAGCGGAGCGGCCCGCCGAAGAGCAGCCGCTCCGACTCGGACACCTCCGGCGCGGTCCGCTTCTTCGCCACCGTCGACCGACCTCCCCGCTCGTCCCGCCGTCCCGGTTCGTCCCGGCTCGTGAGCGGCCACTATCGCGGGGACGCAGCCGGCCGGGGCAGGGCGCAGCCCGGGGCGCCGGATGCGCGCGGGCGCATGGCGGGAGGAGGGGAGGCCTGATACGGCGCGGGGAGCGGGCAGGGGCACCGCGCGCGGGGCGTGCCTACGCGCTGACCGGCCGCGACCAGGCCGGGGCCGTTCCCGTCACGCGGCACAGGGTCAGGTACAGCGGGATCGGCGGGGTGTACGGCAGGGTGCCGTCCGGCCGGTGGATCAGTTCGGGCAGGCGCGGGAGGTCCGGGACGACCGCTCCGGCGGCGTACCACGCGGGGGCCGGCCACTCCAGGGCGTGGTCGGAGTCGGACGGCACCAGCCACCACCAGTGCGCGGCGTCGGCGTAGACGCAGCCCTGGCGGGGCAGGCGGGACATGATCGACGGGCCGTAGTGGGCGGGCATCGCCACGGCGTCGCAGCCCAGCGGGGTGGTCATGCCCTCGGGCACGGGCAGGCGCAGGGCCGGCAGCGGTGCGCGCTGTGCGCGCCGGAGGCGGGCCAGGGTGTCCAGGTGCAGCACCCGGCCGCCGGGCCTCATGCCGTTCCCCGCTCTCGGCGTCGCTCCTGCGGGGGAACCTCCGCGGCGGCGTCGGCGGGACGGGCCGCGTGCGGGGCCGAGTGCCGTGCCGGGCGCGGGGCCTGGTGGCGGGTGTGCGGTCGTGCCCGGTGCCGGGCCTGGCGGGTGTCCTCGCCGCCGTCCGGTTCGTCCCCCGGGTCGCCGGACGGGCCGCGCTTGGGGCGGGCGCCCCAGCCGAGGTCGCCGCGGGGCTCGCCCGGGTCCGCGCCGGCGGGGCGGCTCGTGCCGGGGCCCTCGAGCTGCGGATCGTCCGGGACGCCGCCCCAGCCGGGGTCGTCGAAGGCCGCGGCGGGATCCTGCGGGGTGTCGGTCGTGCGCGGCAGTTCGGCCCAGACCAGCAGCCCGGGCCCGTGCTCATGGGCGCCCCAGGCGTGGCAGAGGGCGTCGACGAGGAGCAGTCCCCTCCCGTGCTCCTCCTCGGGCCGCGTCCGGCCGGCGGGGTGGGGCCGGCCCGGGGCGCAGCCCTCGTCCCGCACGGCTATGCGCACCAGGTCGTCGCCGTCGTGCAGCTCGCACACTATGTGCGTGCTCGCCGTGTGCACGATGGCGTTGGTGACCAGCTCGGAGACCACCAGGGCCGCGCTGTCGCACGTGTCCTCGCACACCGACCAGCCGGTCAGCCGGGCCCGCGTCAGGCGTCTGGCCTGGGCGGGTGAAGCCGGATGTGCGGCCAGCTCGAAACGGAACCGGCGCCCGGCAGCCGGCCCGAGGGGGCCTGCTCCCACGGCGGCGCCAGGCCCGAGGGGGCCTGCGGCGGCGTCTGTTCCTAAGGGCGCGGACGGAATCACGCTTGCCACTATCGCCCCGCCGTGAACACTTGGCAAGTGTCACTCTGAAAATTGCAGAGTGCGGTGTGACGGTCTGGAAGGGCGTGGCACACTGCTCGCAACAGCACCCCGCGCGGCGCCAGTTGAGACCGTCGAAGATTCGTTCGACATTGCGTTCCCGTCGTTCGTTCGAATCGCCCTTCGGGCAGGTCTCCGCATGGCGCCGCAGGGCTGTCAGCGTTCTTCTGTGGCCGGCTCGTCAGGATTCTTCGTGGAGGTGGAGCGTGAGTGAACCGCGGTCCGCGCCGACGGTCGGCCAGGTCGTTCTCGGCCGGCGCCTGCTGGACCTGCGCGAACGCGCCGGGATGCGGCGCGAGGAGGCCGCCCGCATCCTGCGCGTCGCCCCCGCCACGGTCCGCCGCATGGAGATGGCCGAGGTCGGGCTGAAGATCCCGTACCTGCAGCTGCTCCTCAAGGCCTACGGGATCTCCGACGAGGAGGCCGAGGCCTTCGTCCAGCTGGCCGAGGAGGCGAACAAGCCCGGCTGGTGGCAGCGCTTCCACGACATCCTGCCCGGCTGGTTCTCGATGTACGTGAGCCTTGAGGGCGCGGCCGGCGTCATCCGCAGCTACGAACCCCATTTCGTCCCCGGGCTGCTGCAGACCGAGGACTACGCGCGCGGGGTGCTCCGCTCGGGCGCCATCGGCCAGACCCGGCCGGAGGACATCGAGCGCCACGTCGCCCTGCGCATGCAGCGCCAGAAGCTGCTCACCCGCGAGGACGCGCCCCGGCTGTGGGTCGTCATGGACGAGACCGCGCTGCGGCGCCCGGTCGGCGGCCCGGAGGTGATGCGCGCCCAGATCGACCGGCTGCTGGAGGCGACCGCGCTGCCCAACGTGACGCTGCAGATCGCCCCGTTCGCGGCCGGGCCGCACCCGGGCACGTACGGACCGTTCGTGCTGTTCCGATTCGCCATGCCCGAACTGCCGGACATGGTCTACAGCGAGTACCTGACCGGCGCGGTCTACCTGGACGCGCGCGCCGAGGTGGCGACCCACCTGGAGGTCATGGACCGCATGGCGGCGCAGGCCGCCACGGCACATCGCACGAAGGAGATCCTCCGGGATCTCCGCAAGGAGCTGTGAATGGATCGCATCAAGCCGCGCAAACACGTCTACAACGGCATGCCCGCGCGCGACTTGGGCAGCGAAGGCTGGCACAAGCCGTGGAGCGGCGGCAACGGAGGCAACTGCCTGGAGGCGATGAAGCTCGCCGACGGCCGGATCGCCGTCCGTCAGTCCACCGACCCGGACGGGCCGGCGCTGATCTACACCACCGCCGAGATGACCGCCTTCATCGAAGGGGCCAAGGCGGGAGAGGCGGACTTCCTGCTGTCCTGACGTGAACGGCCCACGCCGGACGGCCGACGCGCATCGGCCACCCGACGGCGACGCCGACTGATGATGCTGATACTGAATCGCTGGTGCTGAAGTGACCACCCCCCTCTGTGCCTTATGGAGCGCCTCATGACCGGGCAGGACCCCACGTCGGCCGTCAGGATCGACACGACCAGACCCCACCCCGCGCGGATGTACGACTGGTACCTCGGCGGCAAGGACAACTACCCGGTCGACGAGGAGATGGGCCGGCAGATGCTCACCCTCGACCCGAGGGTGCCGGTGATGGCGCGCGTCAACCGCGCGTTCATGCACCGGGCCACGCGCTGGCTGGCCCAGAACGGCGTACGCCAGTTCCTCGACATCGGCACCGGCATACCGACCGAACCCAACCTCCACCAGGTCGCCCAGGGGATCGCACCCGACGCCCGGGTCGTCTACTGCGACAACGACCCCATCGTGCTGGCCCACGCGGCGGCCCTGCTGCGCGGCACGGACGAGGGGGTGACCGAGTACCTCCAGGCCGACGTGCGCGACCCGGACGCCATCCTGGAGGGCGCGCGGAAGGTACTGGACTTCAGCCGGCCCGTCGCGCTGTCCCTCATCGCGCTGCTGCACTTCGTCTCCGACGAGGACGGCGCGCACGACCTGGTCGCCCGGCTGCTCGCCGAACTGCCCTCCGGCAGCTACCTGTCGATCACCCACGCCACCTCCGACTTCACCCCGGAGGAGTCCGAGGCGGCCACCGCCAAGCTCCGCGCCGCCGGGGTCACCCTGGCCCTGCGCTCCCGTGCGGAGTTCACCCGCTTCTTCGACGGCCTGGAGCTGGTCGAGCCCGGCGTGCAGGTGCCGCACCACTGGCATCCCGAGCTGGGCGAGCCGGTGCCCGGGCAGGACGACGGGGTGATCCCGGGGTACGGGGCGGTGGCCCGCAAGCCGTAGCCGTCCGCGTCCACGGGCCGGTCAGGGCGGCGGCAGCGCACCGCACAGCGCCTCCAGGGCCGGCCCGTAGGCGTGCTCGGAGGGGGTCGCGTACCCCACCACGAGCCCGTCGCCCACCGGCATGTCCGTCTCCGGGTGCCGGAACGCCGCGAGGCCGTCGAGCGCGATGCCCTGCCAGGCGGCGGCCTTGACCGCGGACGCCTCGGTGCCGGGCGGCAGCCGCAGCACCGCGTGCAGCCCCGCCGCGACACCGGTGACCTCGACGTGCGGCGCGTGCGCGGCGAGCGCCGCCACCAGCCGGTCCCGGCGGCCGCGGTACCGCTGCCGCATCCGCCGCACGTGCCGGTCGTACGACCCCGACGCGATGAAGTCCGCCAGGCACAGCTGGTCGAGGACGCTCGCCCACGCCTCCCGGTCCCCCTTGGCGGCCCGCACGGCCTCGACGTACCGCTCCGGCAGCACCATCCAGCCCAGCCGCACCGCCGGGGACAGGCTCTTGCTGACCGAGCCGATGTGGATCACCCGCTCCGGGTCCAGCCCCTGAACGGCGCCGACCGGCTTGCGGTCGTAGCGGAACTCGCCGTCGTAGTCGTTCTCCAGGACCAGCCCGTCCCGCGCGCGGGCCCAGTCGATCACCGCCGTCCGGCGCGCCGGGTGCAGGGGGCCACCGGTCGGGAACTGGTGCGCCGGCGTGAGCAGCACGGCCCGCTCGCGCCCCAGCCGGTCCACCCGGGCGCCGTGTGCGTCGAGGGGGAGCGGCACCGTCCGCACCCCGGCCGCCGCGAGGACCTCGCGGTGGAACCCCAGCCCGTACGCCTCCACCGCCAGCGGCCCGCGCAGGACGCCGCCGCCGAACAGCAGCCGCAGCGCGTGCGCGAAGCCGGAGCAGATCACGATCCTGCCCGGCTCGGTCCGTACGCCACGCGCGCGTGCGAGGTACTCCGTCAGCGCCTCCCGCAGCTCGGCCCGGCCCGCCGGGTCCCCCGGTCCGAACACCTCGTGGGGTGCCCGCTGGAGGGCCCGCCGGTACGAGGCCAGCCAGGCCGCGCGCGGAAAGGCCGAGACGTCCGGGGCGCCCTGCCGCAGGTCGTGCCGCGGGCCACGCGCGCGTGCGGGCGCCCGCACGGGCACGCGGGCGGCCGGCCGCAGCGGCGCGGCGCGCTCCGCGACCCTCGTTCCCGAGCCCTGCCGTGCGGTCAGCCAGCCCTCCGCGACGAGCTCGGCGTACGCGTCCGCCACCGTGTTGCGGGCCACACCGAGGTCCGCAGCGAGCGACCGGTACGGCGGCAACCGGGTGCCCGGAGCCAGCCGCCCGCTGCGCACGGCCTCCCGCAGGGCCCGGATCAGCGCCGCCCGCCGGCCGCCCGGACCCGTCAGCTCCAGATACAGGTCGGACCCGATCCGCTCCGCCGCATTGACCCAGGAATCCGCCACGGAAATGCACCCTACCGTGGGTCTTTCCGGCCCGTAGGTTGAACGGCATGACGACGAACACGAGCACGACCAGCACCCCCGTGAAGGCGCCCAGGCTGGAGTTCGCCAAGGCCGCCCCGAAGGCCTTCCGGGCCCTGATCGCCTTCGACGCCGCCGCCCGCGAGGGCCTCGACCCGGCCCTCGTCGAACTGATCCAGATCCGCGCCTCCCACCTCAACCACTGCGCGTACTGCCTGCACATGCACACCAACGACGCCCGCAAGGCCGGTGAGAGCGAGGACCGGCTGCACATGGTCGCCGTGTGGCGCGAGGCCCGGCACTTCTTCACCGAGCGGGAGCAGGCGGCCCTCGCCCTCACGGAGGCCGTGACCCTGGTGGCCGGCGCGGGCGTCCCGGACGACGTCTACGCCGAGGCCGCCGCGCGGTTCGACGAGCGGGAACTGGCCCAGGTGCTCGCCCTGATCCTCACCATCAACACGTGGAACCGCGTGGCGCTGTCCACGGGCAAGGTGGCGGGCACGGACGAGCGCTGAGCACGGCCCCGGAGCCGGGCGGTCACACCGCCATCGGCCGGTCGTACGGCCCGATCGGCGCCGGCAGCGTCGAACGGCCCGTCAGGTGACGGTCGACGGCCGCCGCCACCGCCCGCCCCTCGGCGATCGCCCAGACGATGAGCGACTGCCCCCGGGCGGCGTCGCCCGCCGCGAAGACACCGGGCACGCCGGTGGCGAACCCGGCGTCCCGCGCGATCGTGCCCCGGGGCTCCAGCGCGAGCCCCAGCCCGCCGACGAGCCCGTCCTGCCGGTCCGGCCCCGAGAAACCGAGGGCGAGCAGCACCAGGTCGGCCGGCAGCGTCCGCCCGGTGCCGTCCACCGGGCGGCGCCGCTCGTCCACCTCCACCAGGTGCAGCGAGCGGACATGCCCCCGCGCGTCGCCGTCGAAGCGCAGGGTGGACGCCGCGAACAGCCGCGCGTCCGCGTCCGCGACGGGGGCGGTCCGCAGGTCACGGGCCTCCTCGTGCGCGGCGGACAGCCGGTAGACCCGCACCGGGTAGGTCGGCCACGGCTCGGTGTCCTCGTCGCGCTCCGCCTCCGGCAGCGCGTAGATGTCCAGCTGCGTCACGGACGCGGCGCCCTCCCGCACGGCCGTGCCCAGGCAGTCCGCGCCGGTGTCGCCGCCGCCGACGATGACGACGTGCTTCCCGGCGGCCGACAGCGGCGACGTCTCCAGATCACCCTCGCCCACCCGGTTCGACAGCGGGAGGTACTCCATCGCCTGGTGAACACCCGTCAGCTCACGCCCCGGCACCGGCAGTTCCCGCCAGGCCGTGGCGCCCGTCGCGACCACCACGGCGTCGTAGCGGGCGCGCAGCTCGTCGGCCCCGATGTCCCGCCCGACCGCCGTCGACGTGCGGAACCTGGTCCCCTCGGCCCGCATCTGCTCCAGCCGCCGCTCCAGACGGTGCTTCTCCAGCTTGAACGCGGGGATGCCGTACCGCATCAGGCCGCCGAGCCGGTCGTCCCGCTCGTACACCACCACCGTGTGCCCGGCCCGGGTCAGCTGTTGGGCGGCGGCCAGCCCGGTCGGCCCCGAACCGATCACGGCGACCGTCCTGCCCGACAGCCGATCCGGCGGCCGCGGCGGCGCGAAGCCCTCCTCCCAGGCCCGGTCGGCGATCGCGCACTCGACGTTCTTGATGGTCACGGCCGGCTGGTTGATCGCCAGCACACACCCCGCCTCACAGGGCGCCGGGCACAACCGGCCCGTGAACTCCGGGAAGTTGTTCGTGGCGTGCAGCCGGTCCGCGGCCGCCCGCCAGTCCTCCCGCGACACCAGGTCGTTCCACTCCGGGATCAGGTTCCCCAGCGGGCAGGCCTCGTGGCAGAAGGGGATGCCGCAGTCCATGCAGCGGTCCGCCTGCCCGCCGATGATCGGCAGCAGCGCCCCGGGGACGTAGACCTCGTCCCAGTCCCGCACCCGCTCCTCGACCGGCCGGCGCGGCCAGTCCTGGCGGGGCGTGGTCAGGAAACCCTTGGGATCGGCCATGGCCGTGTTCCTTGCGTGCGCGGGTGACAGGCCGTGCCTCGTCGGGCGGCACTCCTCCCGTCACGATACGTCCGCCTGCCCGCCCCTGCCTGTCGCCGCCCGTCGCCGCCTGCCGCCGGGGCGCGTGGTCCGGGGCGGTGCGGAACGGGGGTGGGCCCGGAGCGGAGACGGCGGCGGGCGTCAGGTGAGTGCCAGGACGTAGGCCAGGGCGGCCCCGGCCGAGGCCACCGTGCGGACGTGGTTCCACAGCGTCCATTGGCGTATGTACGCCGGCCAGTACGCCGCCGCCTCCGACGTGCCCGGCTCCAGCCCGGCCAGCGCGTCGTTGCGCGGCACGTTGGCGGCCATCGTGACCCCGAACGAGCCGAACAGGTACAGCGCGCTGCCCACCAGCAGCTCCACCGTCCCCTCGTCCGGCCACAGCACGAACGTCACCACGGCGATCCCCGCGCACAGCACGGCCGACCCGAGGAACACGGCCATGAAGGGCGGCGTCACCGCCGCCACGTTGATCGCCTGCATCGCGGCGGCTCCCTGCGCGGGCGGCAGCGCGGCGAGGCCCCGCATCACGAAGGTCGAGAAGCCACAGAACACCCCGGCCACCAGCCCGGTCCCGAGCACCCCCAGCACGGTCGGCCAGAACAACGGTCCGTCGATCATGTCCGCCTCTTCCCTCCGCCGAGCCGGGATCCGGCCCGGCACCCGCTACCACCACCACAAGTGAAGATCCGTACCGGCACCACGACCATGGCCGAGCGGCGCGGGCGCATACGCGAACGTCCAGGGGTCCTCGCCCGGCCGCGTCCGTCCCCTGTCACCCCGTGGAACCCAGCCCCGTACGGGTCCACCCCCTGAGCACCGTCTCCACCGCCGCCGCGATCCGCCTGCGCGCCTCGTGCCGCGGCACACCGCTCATCAGCAGCCGGTCGTAGGGCGTGTCCAGATGCCGTACGGACGCCACCACCGCCGCCATCACCGCACCCTCCGTCAGCGCCCGCCCCGCCGCACTGCGGCCCACCCGTCCGCTGCCCCGCTCCGAGGCGTGCGCGGCGATGGCCCACGCCCGGTCGGGCGGACACCCCGGAAGCAGCCGGCGTATCTCCGCGGCGAACGCCTGCGCGAACGAAGCGTCCTCAGCCTCACGGCGCCGCGCGTCCCGGGCCCGGCGCCGCCGTCGCGCCTCGGCGTCCGCGAGACACCGCCGCTCCGCCCTGACCAGGGCCGCCTCCTCGACCAGGACGCCCTGCCGCTCATAACGGCTCTTGCGCCGGTTGAATCGCACCACCACCGCCGACAGCGCGCTCTCCTCCCGCGCTCTGCGCGTCAGCGCCGTGTCACCGCGCGGCAGGAACACCAGATGCCCCAGGTCCGCGCAGTCGAGGCAGCGCGGGGCACCGTCCTCCAGGACGAGCAAGGGCAACGGTCCCCGCCGGCACTCGGCGCACTGCCGCCGTCTGAGGGGCTGGAAGACGAGAAGTCCGCAGTGGGGCGGGAGCGTTGCGCGAGCGGCCATACCGGTTTCATTCCCCCCGGCGGCAGGGCGCACCGCGCGGGCCCGCGGGTGGCGCGACCTCGCGGACGCCGTGCCACGACCTCGCGGACGTCGTGCCGCGACCTCGCAGACGTCGTGCCGCGACCTGACGCATCATGGGCCGTGTGCGACTGGAAGCGATCACCTGGGACCGGCTCGGCGACCTGCTCGCCGAGCGTCTGCTCGACCTGAAGCCCGCCGACGGCAGTCCCTGGCCACGTATCGCCTTCGACGGCGCCCCGGCCGCTCACCCGGGCGATCTCGCCCACCGCGTCCGTGAAGCGCTGCGCGTGCGCGGCCGCTCCTCGCTCGTCGTCGGCACGGAGGGCTTCCTGCGGCCCGCCTCCGTCCGGCTGGAATACGGCCACCGGGACGTGGAGGCCTACTACAACGGCTGGTACGACACCGGCGCCCTGTGGCGCGAGGTCTTCGGCCCCCTCGAAGCGGGCGGTGACGGCCGCGTCCTGCCGGATCTCTGGGACCCGGCCGCCGACCGGGCCACCCGCAGTCCCTACGTCCGACTCCCGCCGGACGGGCTTCTGTTGCTGCACGGTCCTTTCCTCCTCCGGCACTGGTTCCCCTTCGATCTGAGCGTCCACGTCCTCCTGTCCCCGGGCGCCCTGCGCCGCCGCACCCCCGAGGACGAGCACTGGACCCTGCCGGCCTTCGAACGCTACGAGCGGGAGACGGACCCGGCGGCCACGGCCGACGTACTCGTCCGGGCCGACGACCCGCGTCATCCGGCGTGGAGCGGATGAGTGGCTTCCCCCGCCGGGTGGTGGGCGGCCGGGCGGTTGAGAGGTTGAAGGCTGTGAGGCTGGGCGGTTCGGCGGCTGGGCGGTTGAGGACTGTGAGGCTGGACGGCTTGGACGGCTTGGACGGCTGCGAGGCCGGGCGGCCGGGCGCGGACGGCCGCCCGGCCGTGAGGATGGGCGGTTGGGCGGCTGGACAGGGTGCGCGGCTGGGCGTGGGCGGTCCACGCAGGACCGCGGTCTCCGTGTGCGGGCGTCCGGTGGCGCGGCGAGAATGAAGGACGCCGGGACTCGCGGTGCGTCCCCGTGCCGCGCCGGCCGTCCGGCACAGGGAGGTACTTCATGACCACCGCCGGAGACATCATGCACCGCGGCGTCCAGTGGATCCCCGCCCACGAAACCCTCGACCGCGCCGCCGAGCTCATGCGCGAGCTGAACGTCGGCGCCCTGCCCATCAGCGACGAGAACGAGCGGCTCTGCGGCATCCTCACCGACCGCGACATCGTCGTCGGCTGTGTCGCCGAGGGCCACGACCCCGCCAGGGTCACCGCGGGCGAGATGGCCAAGGGCACGCCCCGCTGGATCGACGCGGACGCCGATGTCAGCGAGGTGCTGCACGAGATGCGCGAGCACCGGATCCGCCGTCTCCCCGTGATCCAGGACAAGCGCCTGGTCGGCATGATCAGCGAAGCCGACCTGGCCCGGCGCCTGGCCGACGACCAGATCGCCTCCTTCGCCGAGGGCGTCTACGCCAGGGACACCACCACGGCCTGACCCCGCCCGCCCCTTCGCCGAGACACGGCCGCGTCAGAGCCAGCCGCTGCGCCGGAACATCCGGTACAGCGACACACACGCCACGGATATGACGCCGATGACCATGCCGTAGCCGTACCTCCAGTGCAGCTCCGGCATGTGGTCGAAGTTCATGCCGTACACCCCGCAGACCATCGTCGGTACGGCGATGATCGCTGCCCACGCGGTGATCTTCCGCATGTCCTCGTTCTGCGCGACGGTGACCTGCGCGAGGTGCGCCTGCAGGATGGAGTTGAGCAGCTCGTCGAACGCGGCGATCTGCTCCTTGGCCCGCAGCAGGTGGTCCGAGACGTCGCGGAAGTACGCCTGTATCTCGGGGTCCACCGCGCGGATCGGCCGTGTGGCGAGATCCTCGAGCGGCCGGCTGAGCGGCACCACCGCCCGCTTCAGTTCGAGCAGTTCCCGCTTGAGCTGGTAGATGCGGCCCGGGTCGGCCCGAGCGCCGTCCTGCGCGAACACGTCCGTCTCGACCTGGTCGATGTCCAGGTGCACCGAATCCGTGACGGTCAGATAGTCGTCGACCACGTGGTCCGCGATCGCGTGCAGCACCGCGGAAGGGCCCTTGGCGAGCTGCTGCGGGTCGGACTCCAGCTCCTCGCGCAGCGGACCGAGGGAGCCGTGCCGGCCGTGCCGCACCGTGATCACGAAATCATGGCCGACGAACACCATGATCTCGCCGGTGTTCACCACCTCGCTGGTGGCCGTGAGCTCCTCGTGCTCGACGTAGCAGACCGTCTTGAACACCGCGAACAGGGTCTCGCCGTAGCGCTCCAGCTTGGGGCGCTGGTGGGCCTCGACGGCGTCCTCGACGGCCAGCGGGTGCAGGTCGAAGAGCTCGGCGATGCCCGCGAACTCCCGCTCCGTCGGCTCGTGCAGGCCGAGCCAGACGAAGCCCTCCCGGTGCTTGCGCACCCGCTCCACCACGTCCACCAGCTCACCGCGCGTGGGGGTGCGGACACCGTCCCGGTACGCCACGCAGTTCACCACCGAGGAACCCAGCGGGGAACGGGCGGGGTGGCTCAGGTCGACGCGCGGACGCCGCCGGGCCAGCCGAGCCACCTTGCGCAGGCCGCCGACCCCGCCGAGGCTCGTGACCTTCCGCAGATTCCCTGCCATGGACATCCGGATCTCCTTGCGTGGAACTCCTCGCGCCGTCCCTGCGCCCTGGCCCGCCAGTCTGCCAGGCCCGGGTGAGCTGCGGGTAAGCCTGTGGAAACGGTCCGTTCCGCTTGGTTCCCGGCTGTGGACGACGGCACGCGGGAGCTGACGCCCCGACACATCGACGCCTGCCGACGACGGGTGGTTCTGCGGGGCCGGGGGGAGAGAGATGTGGAGACCGGGTAGCCGGTGCCGGTGCCGGTGCCGGTGCTCGTTCCGGCGCGGCGTCGGTCTTGGTATCGGTGCGCGGCAAGTGTCAGTGCGCGGAGGGGGTCGGTGCCGGGGCGCGGCGGGGCGTCGGCGTGGTCTTCGCCGTCCACGGGAGCGTCGACCGTTACGGATAAGTCGGACAACTGGGATGATCGGCGCATGACGCGAACCGATGGGGACCTCCTCGACACCCGGCAGACCGGTGCGGCCGAACACTTCAGCGCCTTCGCCGCCCTCTTCGACCCGACGACGTTCCGGCATCTCGAAACGCTCGGCGTCGGATCCGGCTGGCGCTGCTGGGAGGTCGGGGCCGGCACGACCGTGGTGTCCTGGCTGGCGAAGAAGGTCGGCCCGACCGGACGCGTCGTCGCGACCGACACCGACACCGCGCGGCTGGCCTCCACGGCCCGGCCACCCGTCGAGGTGCGCGCCCACGAGCTCGGGTCCGACGAGCCGCCCGGGGAAGGGTTCGACCTGGTGCACGCCCGGCTGGCCCTCGTCCACGTCACCGACCGGGAGCAGGCCTTGCGGTCCATGGTCCGGGCCCTGCGGCCGGGCGGCCGCCTCCTCGTCGAGGACGCCGACCCCGCTCTCCAGCCTTTGCTGTGCCCCGACGAGTACGGCCCCGAGCAGCAGCTCGCGAACCGGCTGCGCAGCGGTTTCCGCAAGCTGCTCGCAGACCGCGGCACCGAACTGCCCTGCGGCCGCACCCTGCCGCGCCTGTTGCGTGACGCCGGCCTGACCCGCGTGCACGCCGACGCCTACTTCCCCCTCGCCTCAGCGGCCTGCGCGGCCCTGGAGACCGTCACGATCCGCCAGATCCGCGACCAGCTGGTCGCGGCCGGGCTCGCCACGGACCAGGAGATCGACCGGCACCTCGCGAACGTCACGTCCGGCGCGCTCGATCTGACGACCCCGCCCATGATCTCGGCGTGGGGGCGCAAGGCGTAGCCCTCAAGGACGCGAGGCCGGGCCACAGTCCCGGGTCCAGCGCGTCCCGGGCCCAGGGTTCCCGGGCCCAGGGCAGAGGGGCGGATCAGCGCACACCGTGCACCGTCACTCAGGCGCAGGCGGCCGTCCACCCACCCGCTCCACCGCCCGCGCACCGGCCCGGCAGCCCTCCGCCGCCGCGGCCTCAGGATCGGCGCCGGCGAGCAGGGCGGCGAGGAACGCGCCGGTGAAGGCGTCACCGGCGCCCGTGGTGTCCCGCGGCTTCGCCGGCACGGCCGGAACGCGGGCGCACACCCTCCCCGCACGTGCCACCAGCGCTCCCTCACACCCTTGCTTCGCGACCACCAGCGGTACGCGCCGGCTCAGCACGGCCGCCGCGTCGGCGGCGTCGGCGACCCCCGTCAGCAGCCGGGCCTCGTCCCGGCTGGGCAGCAGTACGTCCACACCCTCGACAAGCTCCAGGAACCGCTCGGCGCCGAGCTGTTCCAGGAACCCGGCCGAGGCCGGGTCCAGACTCACCGGCACGCCACGCGCGCGTGCTGCCTCCAGGGCCACAGTCGCCAGTGCGCTACTCGACTCCGCGAACAGGAGGTAGCCCGACAGGTGGAGCCGGGCCACGCCGTCGAGCAGCGTGTCCGACCAGTCAGCGGGTTCAAGCCGCAGGGACGCGCCGCTGTCGGTGAGGAACGTCCGCTCCGCCGCAGCACCCTCGTCGACCAGGCAGATCACCGTGCCGGTCGATGCCCGCGGATCCACGACGAGGCGCGGACGCACGCCCTGCGCTGCCAGTTCCCGCTCATGCCAGGCAGCCGCCTCCACCCCGACCCGCCCGAGCAGCCGTACCTCCGCAGCGCCCTGGTACGCGGCCCAGCACGCCACGTTCGCGCCCGCCCCGCCCGGCACCGTACGGATGACGGCGGCCGTGTCCGTACCGGGGGCCAGCGGCACCCGGTGCCGCGCGACGATATCCGTCACGACGTCCCCGACGACGAGCAACGCCCGGCCCTCCACCGGGCCCGCGTCTTCCGGCGCGCGAGCCCCGGCGGACGCGGGGCCCGCTGCGGCCCTGCCCATCGACAACTCACCCTCCCCGTCCCCGCGGTCGCCCCCGTCCCCGCTCATCCCCGGGCCCAGGCCGCCGCGATCCGCGCCGCCAGGCGGACATTGCCGCGGACCGCCGCCAAGTTGGCACTCAAGGAAGCTCCGTCCGTGTGCCGTACCAGATAGTCGAGCAGGAACGGCGTGACGGCCTGGCCGGTGATCCTCTCCGCCTCGCACGCCTGCAACGCGTCCGCGAGCACGCGCGCGTGCAAGTCGGGATCGAGCTGTTCCGCCTCGGGGACGGGGTTGGCGACGATCAGCGCCGACTCGGGACCGGCGAGCGCGTCCTGGGCGCGCATGACGTCCGCCACCTGCTCGGGCGTGTCCAGCGTCCAGTCCACCGGATGCCCCGAGTCGGCCAGGTAGAAGCCCGGGAACCGGTCCGTGCCGTACCCGGCCACCGCCACCCCGAGCGTCTCCAGCCGCTGCAGGGTCGCCGGCACGTCCAGGATCGACTTCACCCCGGCACACACCACCGTGATCCGTGTCCGGGCGAGCAGGCCCAGGTCGGCCGACTCGTCCTGCGTCACCGACCACTCCCGGTGCACCCCACCGAGCCCACCCGTCGCGAACACCCGCACCCCGGCCCGCGCCGCCAGCAGCGCCGTCGCCGACACCGTCGTCGCCCCGGCGGACCGGGAGGCCACCGCCAGAGGCAGGTCGCGATGGCCCAGCTTGCGGATGCCCTCCTCATTGGCGACCCGCTCCAGCTGCTCCTTGTCCAGCCCGACACGGGGCCGCCCGTCGAGTACGGCGATCGTCGCGGGCACCGCGCCCTCCTGCCGCACGGCCGACTCCAGCTCCATCGCCACCTGCAGGTTGCGAGGCTGCGGCAGCCCGTGAGCGATGATCGTGGACTCCAACGCCACCACGGGCCGACCTGTGTCGAGCGCCTCCCGCACCTCTTCGGACACCACCAGCACCACGCGCCTGCCTCCTGTCAGCCGGCCAGTCGGTCTTCCCTCATCTCTGGCGGGCGGCGCACCGGGCCAAACCCTTGCGGGCCGTCGGACCCCTCACCAGCCTGGGGTCATGACGGATCACACCGCACGTCTCGACCACGTCGTCCTCTGGGTGCGCGACCCGCTCGCCGCCGCCGGCTGGTACGAAAAGGCCGTCGGCATGGCACCGCTCCGGCTCACCGAGTTCGCCGCCGGTGAGGTGCCCTTTCCCTCCGTCCGCGTCAACGACGAGACGATCCTCGACCTCATGCCGCTGACCTTCGCCGCACGCATGACGATGCTGCCCGGCGCCGCGGACAGCGCCGGCCACCCCGTGAACCACGTCTGCCTTTCCCTGGCCCGCGGCGACTTCGACGCCCTCCTCAGCCGCCTCCAGGAACGCTCCGTGCCGGTGTCCGACCTCTCGTACGACTCCTTCGGGGCGCGGGGCAAGGCCACGCGCAGCTTCTACTTCCGCGACCCGGACGGCAACGTGTTCGAGGCGCGGCACTACGACTGACCGGGACGCCCTCCCGTACGGCCCACCGGGTCGGTCGCCCCACGGCCCGGCCCGATCCGCCGGTCGGCCGGTCCGCCGATCCGCCGGTCCACCGGTCAGCGCCGGTCCGCCGGTCCGCCTCAGAACAGCGGTTCCGGCAGCACCCCTTCCAGGGCGAGCAGCCGCCGCTTGGCCTCCAGCCCGCCCCCGAACCCGCCGATGCCGCCGCCGCTCTCGACGACCCGGTGGCACGGCACCACCACGGGCAGCGGATTGGCCCCCATCGCCATGCCCACGGCCTGGGCGGCGCCCGGCTGACCGACCCGCCCGGCGAGATCGCCGTACCCCACGACCGAGCCGTACGGCACGCCGGCGGCGAGTTCCCGCAGGACCTGCCGGTTGAAGCCGGAGATCAGCGACCAGTCCAGCGGCAGGTCGAAGTCCCGGCGCTCACCTGCGAAGTACGCCTGCACCTGGCGTATCGCCTCGGCCAGCAGCGGGGAACCGGGTGCCTCGACGGGCTCGGTGCCGAACCGCGACGCCAGCCGCCCGACCGCCCGGTCGCGCACCGCGTCCGTGGCGTGGAAGACGACGTTGACCAGGCCGTCCTGCGTCGCGGCGAGCAGCAGCGGACCGATGGCGGTGCCGACCACGGCCCACACCACCCGCTGCTCGACCTGCTCCTGACTGTCCATGCGCCCACGGTACGACCCACCACTGACACCGCCGTCCGGTCGGGCACCGATCGCCCGCCAGGTACCGCCCGCCCGCCGCGCGCCCGCATCGCCCGTCGACACGGCCGATCAGCCACCCCCTCCAGCCGCGCAGCCGGCTGTCACCCGTTGGTCCGGCTGCCCACCCGTGTTCTCCGGCTTGCTCACCCGCCCGGCCGGCCGCTCACCCCCCGACGGCCTTCCGGACCACGTCCGGCCTGTTCGTGATGATCCCGTCGACGCCGTAGGAGGCGACCCGCCGGGCCGTCGCCGCGTCGTCGACCGTCCAGGTGAAGACCTGAAGCGGCCTGCCGTGCGGTCCCGTGAACGCCTGGACGGACGAGACGTACGCCAGCGAGAGCGAACCGTGGGAGGGATTGATCTGGTCGGTGAACCCGGCCAGGCCCGGCAGATCCGACACGGGCGGCGTCCCGAGCAGCGCCGTCTTCACTCCCGGCTTCAGCGCGTGCACCGTGCGCACGCTGTCCGCGCTGAAGCTCTGCACGATCAGCCGGCCCGCGCGATGCGGACGGTCGAGCCAGCCCTCGTTGCTGAGGACCTTCAGGGCCTGCCGCTCGATACCCGGGTACAGCTCCGGGTTCTTGATCTCCAGCAGCAACCTCTGCTGATGGCGCTCGACGCGGCGCACGAACTGCTCCAGCGTCGGCACGCGCACGCCCGCGTAGGCGGGGCCGAACCAGCTGCCCGCGTCCAGCCGGGCGATCTCCGCGGCCGTGAAGTCGCTCACCTTCCAGGGAGCCCGGCCGGGGAAGACCTCCTCGACGTCGGTGGTACGCCGCAGGGTGTCGTCGTGCAGGACGACCAGCTCGCCGTCCCTGGTCCGCTGGACGTCGTTCTCCACCCAGCGGATGCCCAGCTCCGCCGCCTTGTCCACCGCGGCCAGCGTGTTCTCGGGGGCGTACGCGGAGGCACCCCGGTGGGCGATGACACGCGGCGGGCCGCCAGCGTCGGTGGCGGCCCGCGCGGGGGAGATGGGGAAGAGGAGGGCGGCGGTCCCCAGGAGTGCGGTGGTCGAGGCGGCAACAGCGCGCGCGTGCATGCGTACTCCTCGCGTCGAACGATCGTCGGCGTCATCACGGACAGTTCAACTGTGACAGCAGAGGGTCAACGCGAGAGGGGTGCAAGATGGCCACAGGTTGAATGGAGGTGACCCAACTCCGCTCACTGGTACCGCACAACTGAGGCGGGGCCGTGTTTCTTTGCCGGAAAGTCGTTCGACCATTCCGGTGGGGGTCATACTCTCTGCGTCGACCCTGACCGCTCGTGCGGTCCTGGGAGGGGGCGCACATCAGGTATTCCGGGACGCAAAGGGCGGGAAGGGCAGCCGCGCATGCAGGGCACGGTCGACGGATTCAGCTACGGCCTGGTCACACCCCTGGTCGCCTACCTCATGGCCTGCCTCGGCGGCGCCCTGGGGCTGCGCTGCACCACCAGATCCATGCTCGTCGCCCAGTCCTGGCGCCCCGGCTGGCTCGCCCTCGGCTCGGCCGCCATCGGCTCCGGCATATGGACCATGCACTTCATCGCCATGATCGGTTTCACGGTCCGCGGCACGCAGATCCACTACGACAAGGCGATGACCTTCGCGAGCCTGGCCGTCGCGATCGTGATGGTGGGCGTCGGGATCTTCATCGTCGGCTACAAGGGCGCCCGCGGAACGGCCCTGTTCACCGGGGGCACCATCACCGGCCTGGGCATCGCCTCGATGCACTACCTCGGCATGGCGAGTATGAGCCTGGACGGGACGTTCGAGTACAACACGCTCACCGTCGGCGCCTCCGTCGTGATCGCCATGTGCGCCGCCACCGCGGCCCTGTGGGCGGCCGGCCAGGTCCGGGGCCTGCTGTGGAGCGTCGGCGCCAGCCTCGTCATGGGGCTCGCCGTCAGCGGCATGCACTACACCGGGATGGCCGCCCTCGACGTCCACCTCCACGGCACGGCCGACCCCACCACGGGGGAGTCGCCCGCGACCCTGCTCGCCCCCATGCTGATCGGCCCCCTCGCCTTCCTCCTGCTCGCGGGCGTCGTGGTGATGTTCGACCCGCTGATGGTCATGGGAAAGCCCGCCGTGGCCCCCGTCGAGCACAAGCCCGGCATCCCCGCCCGCACGCACCACACCGTGCACCACAACCCGGACCGCCTGCGGTTCCGCCCCCGCCGCCCGGTGCGGCACCAGGGCTCCCGCACCCCGCAGAACCGCTGATCAGAGCCGGTTGTCAGTGGGAGGTCGTACGGTGGAACCCATGCGGCCCGTTTCCCAGATCGAACGCACGGTGGCGCCCTTCGAGGTCGTCAGCCCCTACCAGCCCAGCGGCGACCAGCCGGCCGCCATCGCCGAGCTCGCCCGGCGCATCCAGGCGGGCGAGAAGGACGTCGTCCTGCTCGGCGCGACCGGCACCGGCAAGTCCGCCACCACCGCGTGGATGATCGAAAAGCTCCAGCGCCCGACGCTCGTCATGGCGCCGAACAAGACGCTGGCCGCCCAGCTGGCGAACGAGTTCCGCGAACTGCTGCCGAACAACGCCGTCGAGTACTTCGTCTCGTACTACGACTACTACCAGCCCGAGGCCTACGTCCCGCAGTCGGACACCTACATCGAGAAGGACTCCTCGATCAACGAGGAGGTGGAGCGCCTGCGGCACTCCGCGACCAACTCGCTCCTCACCCGCCGCGACGTCGTCGTGGTCGCCTCGGTCTCCTGCATCTACGGCCTCGGCACCCCGCAGGAGTACGTGGACCGCATGGTCCCTCTCCGGGTCGGCGAGGAGATCGACCGGGACGACCTGCTGCGCCGCTTCGTGGACATCCAGTACACGCGCAACGACATGGCCTTCACCCGCGGCACCTTCCGCGTCCGCGGCGACACCATCGAGATCTTCCCGGTCTACGAGGAGCTCGCCGTCCGCATCGAGATGTTCGGCGACGAGATCGAGGCGCTCTCCACCCTGCACCCGCTCACCGGCGAGATCATCAGCGACGACCAGCAGCTGTACGTCTTCCCCGCCTCCCACTACGTCGCCGGCCCCGAGCGCCTGGAGCGGGCCGTCAACGACATCGAGAAGGAGCTGGGCGAGCGCCTGGCGGAGCTGGAGAAGCAGGGCAAGCTCCTGGAGGCCCAGCGGCTGCGCATGCGCACCACCTACGACATCGAGATGCTCCGCCAGATCGGCACCTGCTCCGGCGTGGAGAACTACTCGATGCACTTCGACGGCCGCCTGCCCGGCTCCCCGCCCAACACCCTGCTGGACTATTTCCCGGACGACTTCCTCCTGGTGATCGACGAGTCGCACGTCACCGTGCCGCAGATCGGCGCCATGTACGAGGGCGACGCCTCCCGCAAGCGCACCCTCGTCGACCACGGCTTCCGGCTGCCCTCCGCCCTGGACAACCGCCCCCTGAAGTGGGAGGAGTTCCAGGAGCGCATCGGCCAGACGGTCTACCTGTCGGCCACCCCGGGCACCTACGAGATGTCCCGCGCGGACGGCTACGTCGAGCAGATCATCCGCCCCACCGGCCTCGTCGACCCGGAGGTCGTCGTCAAGCCCACCGAGGGCCAGATCGACGACCTGGTGCACGAGATCCGGCAGCGCACCGAGCGGGACGAGCGCGTCCTGGTCACCACGCTCACCAAGAAGATGGCCGAGGACCTCACGGACTACTTCCTGGAGCTCGGCATCCAGGTGCGCTACCTGCACAGCGACGTCGACACCCTCCGCCGCGTCGAGCTCCTGCGCGAGCTGCGCGCCGGCGAGTACGACGTGCTGGTGGGCATCAACCTCCTGCGTGAGGGTCTGGACCTGCCCGAGGTGTCCCTGGTGGCGATCCTGGACGCCGACAAGGAGGGCTTCCTGCGCTCCGGCACGTCCCTGATCCAGACCATCGGCCGCGCCGCGCGCAACGTCTCCGGCCAGGTCCACATGTACGCCGACAAGATCACCCCGGCGATGGAGAAAGCCATCGACGAGACCAACCGGCGCCGCGAGAAGCAGATCGCGTACAACAAGGAGAAGGGCATCGACCCCCAGCCCCTCCGCAAGAAGATCAACGACATCGTCGCCCAGATCGCCCGCGAGGACATCGACACCGAGCAGCTGCTCGGCTCGGGCTACCGCAAGTCCAGGAAGGACGGCGGCGGCACCAAGGCGCCCGTGCCCTCCCTCGGCAAGGCGGCCGAGCTGGCCAAACCCGCCAGGGGCAGGGGCAAGGCCAAGGAGACGGTGCCCACCGACCGTCCCGCGGCCGAACTCGCCGAGCAGATCGAGGAACTCACCACCCGGATGCGGGCCGCCGCCGCGGACCTGCAGTTCGAGATCGCGGCCCGGCTGCGCGACGAGGTCTCCGAGATGAAGAAGGAACTGCGCCAGATGAAGGAGGCCGGCCTGGCCTGACAGCGCACCGCGCACGCGCTGTGTTGCAAGACCGACACAAAGTGCGGACCGGGGTGGGTCGCTGTCAGTGCCCCTGCGTAAGGTGCTGATCAACCGCGATGCGCGGCAACAGGGGACGTTCGAGAGGGGAATCGGCGCGTGACCGTCAACATGACCAAGGGTCAGGCCATCAGTCTGCAGAAGAACGACGGGGGCAGCCTGACCGCGGTGCGCATGGGTCTCGGCTGGCAGGCGGCTCCCCGGCGCGGCCTGTTCGGCTCGCGCACGCGAGAGATCGACCTCGACGCCTCCGCCGTGCTGTTCGCCGACAAGCAGCCGGTCGACGTGGTCTTCTTCCGCCACCTGGTGAGCGACGACGGCTCGGTCCGCCACACCGGTGACAACCTCGTCGGCGGTGTCGGGCAGGGCGGCGACGACGAGGCGATCCTCGTCGACCTCGCGCGGGTCCCGGTCCACATCGACCAGATCGTCTTCACCGTGAACTCCTTCACGGGCCAGACGTTCCAGGAGGTGCAGAACGCGTTCTGCCGCCTCGTCGACGAGACCAACGGCCAGGAGCTCGCCCGCTACACACTGGCCGGCGGCGGTCAGTACACAGCCCAGATCATGGCCAAGGTGCACCGCTCGGGCCAGGGCTGGACGATGACGGCCCTGGGCAACCCGGCCAACGGCCGCACCTTCCAGGACCTGATGCCGGCGATCCTGCCGGTGCTCTGAGCGCACCCCGGGCCGGCGGGGGGACCGGCCGGGCCCGGGGGCGGCACCCGACACCACACAACGACACAGGGGGACGAAGGCGATGACGGCCGAGCTGGTGCGGGGGCAGAACCACCCGCTCTCCCAGGCCCGTCTCGAGATACGGATCTCGGCCGGCACGCCGATCGTGGCCGCGGCCGCGCTCAGCGACGAGAACGGCCGGATCCACGGCGTGGAGTGGGTCGCCCATCCGGGCGCGCCCACCCAGCCGGGTCTCGAGGTCTCCCGGCAGGCCGCCGCGGACCACCGCCTCGCGGTGGATCTGGACGCCATGCCCGAGCCCGTCCACCGGGTCGGTGTGCTGCTCGCCCTGCCCACCGGCGGGGCGGGCCCGGTCCGCTTCGGCTCCGTGGCCGCCCCGTTCGTCGCCGTCACCGGCCTCGACGGCGCCGAGATCGCCAGCTACACCATCCATGGCCTGGACGCCGAGTCGGCCGTCGTCGCCCTGGAGCTCTACCGCCGCCAGGGCGCCTGGAAGGTGCGCGCCGTCGGCCAGGGCTACGCGGGCGGCCTCGCCGAACTCCTCGCCGATCAGGGCCTGGCACAGGCCGGGCAACTCGCCGGCGCCGTCGACGAGGCGGTGTCCCGAGGGCTGGCCCGCTCGGTGCAGGCACCTCCCCCGCGCACGGCGGACGGTGACCGCTCCCGGCAGGCCGCGGCTCCGGCCCTCGGCCCGGACCAGGGCGCGACCGCCCCTCAGCCCGGCACCGCCCCTCAGCCCGGTCCCGTCCCACCGGTGTCCCCGTACGGCGGCCAGACCTCCGGGGGGCCGGGGCAGACGGCCCCGCAGCCGCCGACCTATCCCGGCGCCACGCCGGACCCGAGCGCCGTCACCCAGCCGTCCGCGTCCACCTCCGCCCCCACCGCGGGCGGGCCGGTCGACTACAGCCACCCGCGCCGGCAGAACGCCGCGCCGCCCCCGCCGCCGCCCACCGCGCCCCCCGCCGCGCCGGGGCAGCCCGCCCGGCCCGTCGCGGGCGACGCCACCGGCTGGTCCATGGAGGAGCGGCTCTACAACCAGGTGTGGGGCATGTTCGAGGACCTCGCCCGCACCACGGCCGCCTACCGCAGCGCGGTCGACTTCGCCGAGTCCCGCATGGACAAGGAGCTGGAACAGGTCCTGTCCGACCCGCGCAGCCGGATCGGCGGTCAGGGCGACGCCGCCCGCGAGGCGGCTCGCGCCCGGTACGCCCAGCTCGTCGAGCAGGCCAGGGAGGCCCTCGACCGCGACCTCGTCCAGCTGCAGGCCGAGGCCGACGTCGTCGAGCCGGCCCTGCCGCCGGCGTACGCGCGGTGGGACAACCCGGTGTGGCACGCCTACCGGGGGCCGATGGAGATCCCCATGGCCCTGCGCCTGGGCGACCTGCACCTGCCCGAGGCCGAGCGGATCCGCATCCCCATGCTGGTCCGGCTGCCCCTGGAGCGCGGCCTGTGGATCGACAGCGGCCGCACCGTGTCGTCCGACGGATCGTTCGCCGACGCCCACTCCCTGGGACGTCTCGCCATGGAGACGGCGGTCGCGCACGCGGCCCGGCTGCTGGCCGTGTACCCGGCGGGCGAGTTCACCGTGCACGTCATCGACCCGGCCGGGTCCGGAGCGCAGCCGCTGGCGCCGCTGGTGCAGACCGGTGTGCTCGCGGCCCCGCCCGCCCTCGGCGCGGCGGGCGTGACGGACGTGCTGACGCGGCTCACCCAGCGGGTCGACCTGGTGCAGATGGCGGTGCGCGGCGGCGCAGCGGACGCCCTCCCGCCCGGTTTCGACACCGCCCAGCAGCTGCTGATCGTCAACGACTTCCCGCACGGTTTCGACGACCGGGCCGTGAACCAGCTGCGCTACCTCGCGGACGAGGGTCCCGCCTTCGGCGTCCATCTGATGATGGTGGCCGACCGTGAGCAGTCCTCCGCGTACGGGCCGTTGCTCGACCCGTTGTGGCGTTCCCTGCTGCGACTGACACCGGTGGCCGACGACCACCTCGCCGACCCGTGGGTCGGCCACGCCTGGACGTACGAGCCATCGCTCGTGCCGCCCGGCAGCCAGGTCCTCCACCAGGTGCTCACCCAGGTCGCGGCCGCCCGCACTAAGTTCACGTAAAGCCCGATGACCAGGGTTTTTGGTCTTTCTTTTGCCAAGCGCTTTACCTGTTCTTGGTGATTGGGTACTGTTGAGGGCACGGAGGGGAGTACTCCCTGTCTGCTGCGGCGTACCCGTCAATACGGAACAGGTCGGTGAAGATCGGACCTGGGCCCGGGGCGTCGGCCCATCTTTGGGTGGAAGAGACCTCCGGCAGCTACGACGCTGACATTTGCCGTGACGACTGCCGGAGGCGCAGTGGATGTTTCCATGACCCTATGGGTCCTGACGATCGTGGGCCTGGCCGCCCTCATCGCGGTCGACTTCTTCATCGGCCGCAAGCCGCACGACGTGTCGATCAAGGAAGCCGGAATCTGGACGGTCGTCTGGATCGTCCTCGCCGTGCTCTTCGGCCTCGGCCTGCTGGTGTTCGCCGGCGGCCAGCCGGCCGGTGAGTTCTTCGCGGGCTTCATCACCGAGAAGTCGCTGAGTGTCGACAACCTCTTCGTCTTCGTCCTGATCATGGCGAAGTTCTCGGTCCCCACGCAGTACCAGCAGCGCGTTCTGCTGGTCGGCGTGCTCATCGCCCTGGTCCTGCGTGCGATCTTCATCGCCGCCGGCGCCGCGATCCTCGCCAGCTTCTCGTGGGTGTTCTACCTCTTCGGCGCCTTCCTCATCTGGACCGCCTGGAAGCTCATCCAGGAGGCCCGCGCGGACGAGGAGGACGAGGAGTGGGAGGAGAACAAGCTCCTCAAGGCCGCCGAGCGCCGCTTCGGCGTGGCCGACCGCTACCACGGCACCAAGCTGTGGATCCAGGAGAACGGCAAGCGGGTCATGACCCCGATGCTGGTCGTGATGCTCGCGATCGGCATGACGGACGTGCTGTTCGCCCTCGACTCCATCCCCGCGATCTTCGGCCTGACGCAGGACCCGTACATCGTCTTCACCGCCAACGCGTTCGCCCTGATGGGTCTGCGCCAGCTGTACTTCCTCATCGGTGGCCTGCTCAAGAAGCTGGTCCACCTGAGCTACGGCCTGTCGATCATCCTGGGCTTCATCGGCGTGAAGCTCGTGCTGCACGCGCTGCACGAGTCCGGGGTGCACGTCCCCGAGATCAGCATTCCGGTCTCCCTCGGTGTGATCTGCGCCGTCCTGATCGTCACCACGATCACCAGCCTGATGGCGTCCAAGAAGCAGGCGGCCGCCGAGGCGGCGCAGGGGCAGGGCGGAAGCGCCTCGAAGGACAGCATCGACGTCTGACCGCGCCGGACGCGGGAACGACCCTCACCCGGACCGGTGCTCGGCGAATTGCCGAGCACCGGTCCCGGTGCTTGCTTGGTCCTGAGCGCGTTCCCCGGCCCGGGGGCGCCGTGGCCGGCTGGAGGTGCCATGAAGTTCGTTCAGATCATCGACTTCGAGACCGAGCGCTTGGACGAGATGGAGCAGCTCTTCGCAGAGGCGGGGCAGCGCTTCGCCGGCCGGTCGGGCGGCCCCACCCACCGGATGCTCCTCAGAGACCGCGACAACCCGCGCCGCTACCTCGCCCTCATCGAGTTCGACTCGTACGAGGAGGCCATGCGCAACAGCGACGACCCCGAGACCAGCAGGTTGGCGGAGCAGGTGGGCGCGCTCTGTATCGGCGAACGCGTCTACACCAACTGCGACCTCGTGGACGCGCGTGAACTCACGTAGGGCGCCCCACGGGTGACGAGGCCCCGCACAACCGGCGTGCGGGGCTCCGTCACCTCTGGGACGATCGCTGCATGATCGCTCGGCGCCGGCCGCTCGTGGCACAGTGGACGACCCTGGTGCCCCTGCTCGCCGCCGTGCTGCTGGTGTTCACCTGGGGGCGCGACCTGCCCGGCCCGGTCGTCGCGCTCGTGACGCTGGTCCTCGCGGGAGCCGTCCTGGCCGCCGTGCACCACGCCGAGGTGGTGGCCCACCGGGTCGGTGAACCGTTCGGTTCCCTCGTCCTCGCCATCGCCGTCACGATCATCGAGGTCGCCCTCATCGTCACCCTGATGGCCGATGGCGGGGACAAGAGCTCGACGCTGGCCCGCGACACGGTCTTCGCGGCCGTCATGATCACCTGCAACGGCATCGTCGGACTCTGTCTCATGGTGGCCTCGCTGCGGCACGGCACGGCCGTCTTCAATCCCGAGGGCACCGGTGCCGCCCTGGCGACCGTCGCCACCCTGGCCACGCTCAGCCTGGTCCTGCCGACGTTCACCACCAGCAAGCCGGGCCCGGAGTTCTCCACGGTCCAGCTGACCTTCGCGGCGCTGTCCTCGCTGGTGCTGTACGGCCTCTTCGTCGCGACGCAGACCGTGCGGCACCGGGACTACTTCCTGCCGATCACCCGGCACGGCGAGGTGATCACCGCTGAGGAGCACGCCGAGGCGCCGACCGCCCGCACCGCCTCGATCAGCCTGGGACTGCTGGCCTTGGCGCTCATCGGCGTGGTGGGCCTGGCCAAGGGGGTGTCGCCCGCCATCGAGTCCGGGGTGGAGGCCGCCGGGCTGCACCACGCCGTGGTCGGTGTGATCATCGCGCTGCTGGTCCTCCTGCCGGAGACCATCGCGGCCCTGCGCTCCTCCCGCCGCGACCGCGTCCAGACCAGTCTGAACCTCGCCCTCGGTTCGGCGATGGCCAGCATCGGCCTGACCATCCCCGCCGTGGCCCTCGCCTCGCTCTGGCTCTCCGGACCGCTGGTCCTCGGCCTCGGCTCCACGCACATGGTGCTGCTCGCCCTGACGGTGGTGGTCGCGTCGCTGACGGTCGTACCCGGCCGGGCCACACCTCTGCAGGGCGGTGTCCACCTGGTGCTGTTCGCGGCGTATCTGGAGCTGGCGATCAATCCGTGAGCGGGCGCGGCGCGTAAACGCTTGCGCGAGCGATTGCGCAAGCGTTTACGCAGGCGGGCCGGCCGACCCGCGTTTACCCAGGCGGGCCCGGCCGGCCCGTGCATACCCACGCGGACCCGGCCGGCCGCGTTCACCCAGGCGGGCCCGGCCGGCCGCGTTCACCCACGCGGGCCCGGCCGGCCTCGCACCACCGTTCCCACGGCCACCCCGGCTCAGGCCGCCTCCGCGGCAGCCGCCCCCGCCGGCGCGGGCCTGGTCTCCGGAAGCATGGCGAAGCACGCCAGGCTGCACAGCGCGATCACCGTCAGGTACGCGGCCACCCCCCAGGGCACGCGTCCGCCCTGCTCGGCGAGGGCCGTGGCGACGATCGGGGTGAGCGCGCCCCCGAGGACCCCGCCGAGGTTGTAGCCGACGGCGGCGCCGGTGCAGCGCACGCGCGGCTCGTAGAGCTCCGGCAGGTAGGCGGCGATGACGGCGAACATCGTGATGAACGAGAGCATGGCGCCGAGGAAGCCGAGGAACATCGGCAGCGGCGCGCCGGTGGCGAGCAGCGCCACCATCGGGAACATCCACAGGGCCGCGGCCGCGCACCCGATCAGGCACAAGGGCCGCCGTCCGTAGCGGTCCCCGAGCAGCGCCACCAGGGGCGTGAGCGCGCCCTTCACGACCACCGCGCCCATGATGCAGGTCAGCATGACACTGCGGCTGACACCGAGCCGCTCCGTGCCGTAGGCGAGGGACCAGGTCGTGACGGCGTAGAAGATGGCGTAGCCGATGGCGAGGGCGCCGCCGGTCAGCAGCAGGAGGCGCCAGTGGTGGCGTACGACCTCGACGAGCGGTACGCGCGCGTGGTCGTCGAGTTCCAGGAAGCTCGGACTCTCCGGCAGCGAGGAGCGCAGCCACAGCCCCACCAGGGCCAGCACGCCCGCCGCCCAGAACGGCACCCGCCACCCCCACGCGGTGAACTGCGCCTCGGACAGGGCCGAGGACAGGCCCAGCACCACCCCGTTGGCGAGCAGGAAGCCCACTGCCGGCCCGACCTGCGGGAAGCTCGACCACAGCCCGCGCCGCCCGGCCGGCGCGTGCTCCACCGTCAGCAGCACCGCCCCGCCCCACTCCCCGCCGAGCCCCAGCCCTTGCAGGAACCGCAGCACCAGCAGCAGCAGGGGAGCGGCCACGCCGATCGTGTCGTAGGTCGGCACGCAGCCCACCGCGACCGTGGACGCGCCGGTCAGCAGCAGGGAGGCGACGAGCACCGGCCGCCGCCCGCGCCGGTCGCCGATGTGCCCGAACAGCACCGACCCGAGCGGCCGGGCCACGAAGCCCACGCCGAAGGTGGCGAAGGCGGCCAGCGTCCCGGCCACCGGCGAGAAGGTCGGGAAGAACAGCGGCCCCAGGACCAGGGCCGCCGCCGTGCCGTAGACGAAGAAGTCGTAGAACTCGATGGCCGTTCCGGCGAGTGAGGCGGCCGCGAGGCGCGGCATGGAGGGTGCCCTTACGGTGCGTACGTCGTGCATGCCGCGTCAACTACCCACGGTGACGGGCGGTTACGGGGGCGCGCGGAGGGCGCGCAGGGCTCGGAAGCCTCAGTAGCCGACCGTGATGCGCCGGGCCGGTCCGTCCACGCGCACGATGCCTCCGTACGGGATCACCACCTGCGGATCCGTGTGCCCGAAGTCCACGTCGAAGACGATCGTGGTGTCGGGCGCGTAGGTCCGCATGGCGCGCAGGACGGCCTCGCGCTGTTCGGCGGCGTAACGGGCCGCTTCCGGCAGGTTGTTGCGGCGCTCCAGGGACCAGGTCTTCGCACGGCCCATCAGCAGGGCCGGGAAGCGCTGGAGCAGCCCGCGCTCGCCCATGTTCCGGATCGTGCGGTACACCTCCGTGGCGCTCGGCATGTCCTCGGAGGTCTCCAGCAGCAGGACACCGCCGTCGTACACGGACAGGTCGTGCGAGACCTCCCGGTCGGCCATCAGCAGCCATCCGAGGATCTCCAGGCAACCGCCCCAACTGCGCCCCTCCACCACCCGGTCGGGGTTCACCCAGGTCCAGCCGGCGCCGGGACGGGTCTCCGGCTCGGCGTCGAAGGTCGCCGGGTCGGCCCAGTCGCGGTCGACGTCCCGCCACCGCTCGGCGGGCCTCACCTCGTACGGACCCGACGTGAACAGGGCCGCTCGCAGGGACTCGGCGGTCTGCGGATGCATGGCCCCGGGGCGGCCCAGCTCGCACATGACGCTGCCGCCGTGGTAGCCGACGAGGCCGCTGTTGCGCAGGAACGCGAGCAGGTTGGTGTTGTCGCTCATCCCAAAGAACGGCTTCGGGTTCGCCCGGAACACCTCACGGTCCAGATGCGGCAGCACGGTGATCTGGTCGTCCCCGCCGATCGACGCGATGACCGCCTTGATGTCCGGGTCGGCGAACGCGGCGTGGAGGTCGGCCGCCCGCTCCCGGGGCGTGGCCCCCGCCTCGCGGGTCGTCGGGTACTCGACCGGCTCCAGCCCGAACTCCTCGCGCAGCCGCTGCAGCCCCAACGCGTAGGGGAGCGGGAAGACGCCCGGCAGACCGGAGGAGGGCGAGAGCACGGCGATGCGGTCACCGGGCGACGGCTTGGGCGGGTAGACGGGGCTCCTCATGCCCGGAGGCTAAGGCCCGGCGGGCTGTCGGCGCACCGTGATAAACCGGCTGTGAGCAGCGGTCCGTCCCGGGCCGCCCGACCCCGAACGGACCGGAGGAACCGTGCCCCGCACCCTGGCCCACGCCCCGATCATGATCCTCAACGGCCCCAACCTGAACCTGCTCGGCCAGCGCCAGCCGGAGATCTACGGCTCCGACACCCTCGCCGACGTCGAGGCCCTGTGCGCCAAGGCGGCGGCCGCGCACGGCGGCACGGTGGACCTGAGGCAGTCCAACCACGAGGGCGAGCTGGTGGACTGGATCCACGAGGCCAGGCTGAACCACTGCGGGATCGTGATCAACCCGGGCGCCTACTCGCACACCTCGGTCGCCCTCCTGGACGCCCTCAACGCCTGTGACGGCATGCCCGTGATCGAGGTCCACATCTCCAACATCCACCGGCGCGAGTCGTTCCGCCACCACTCCTACGTCTCGCTGCGCGCCGACGGCGTCATCGCCGGATGCGGAGTCCAGGGATACGTGTTCGGCGTGGAGCGCGTCGCGGCACTGGCCGGGGCGGGCCGGGCCGAGGCGTAAGGACCGGCCTCCTGGACGCGCGGTCCTTACAACCGACCCGATTCCACGATCCGCCGCAGGAACTGCCGGGTGCGTTCCTGCCGGGGCGCTTCGAAGACCTGCTCGGCGGTGCCGCGTTCCAGCACCACACCACCCTCCAGGAAGCACACCTGGTCGGCGACCTCCCGGGCGAAGCCCATCTCGTGCGTGGCCAGCACCATGGTCATGCCCTCGTCCTTCAGACCCCGCACGACGGTGAGCACCTCGCCCACCAGCTCGGGGTCGAGGGCAGCGGTGATCTCGTCGAGGAGCAGCAGCCGGGGGCGTACGGCCAGGGCGCGCACGATCGCCACGCGCTGCTGCTGGCCACCGCTCAGCCGGTCCGGGTACTCGCCCGCCTTCCCGCCCAGCCCCAACCGCTCCAGCAGCTCACGCGCGTGTGCCTCGGCCTCGGCGCGAGACGCCCCGTGCACCCGGCGGGGAGCGAGCGTGATGTTCTCCAGGACGGTCATGTGCGGAAACAGGTTGTACGCCTGGAAGACCACGCCGATCCGGCGGCGGACGGCGTCCTGGTCGGCGCGCGGATCGGTGATCTCCTCGCCGTCCAGCCAGATCGCCCCGTCGTCGATCTCCTCCAGCAGGTTGGCGCACCGCAGCAGCGTGGACTTGCCGGAGCCGGAGGCGCCGATCAGCGCGGTCACCGTGTGCGGGGCGACCTCCAGGTCGACGTCCCGCAGGACGACCGAACCGCCGAAGCTCTTGCGGACCGACTCCATCCGCAGCACGGGCGTTCCGCTCATGCGACTCCTCCCTGCGCCCGCCGGCGGTCCATGCGCGCCGTCACCCAGTCCGTGAAGCGGGTCATGGGAATGGTCAGCGCGACGAAGACCAGGCCGGCGACGATGTACGGCGTGTAATTGAGGCTGCGCCCGACGATGATGTCGGCGGCCCGCACCGCGTCCACCGCCCCGCCGATCGAGACCAGCCCGGTGTCCTTCTGCAGCGACACCAGGTCGTTGAGCAGCGGCGGCACCTGGCGGCGCACCGCCTGCGGCAGCACCACGTACCGCAGCGCCTGCCGGTTGCTGAGCCCGAGCGAACGGGCCGCGGCGCGCTGCGAGGGGTGCACGGACTCGATGCCGGCCCGGAACACCTCGGCGACGTACGCCGAGTAGGTCAGCGTGAGCGCGGTCCCGCCGAGCACCACCGGGTCGACGGTCACCCCCTGGAGCCGCAGCGCCGGGACGCCGAGGACGACGATCATCAGGTTGATGATGAGCGGCAGCCCCCGGAAGAAGTCGGTGTACGCGGCGGCCAGGAACCGCAGCGGGAAGAACACCGGGCCGCGCAGCGTGCGGGCGACGGCGATCAGCATGCCGAGGACGAGCACCGCGGCCCCGCAGACCAGCAGCAGCCGGACGTTCAGCCACAGCCCTTCGAGGACCTTCGGGAACGCCTCGCGCGCGTACCCCCGGTCGAAGAAGGTCTCCCTGGTGCGCGGCCAGCCGGGCGCGTTGACGACGACCAGGTAGAGGACGGCCCCGGTGACCAGGGTCGACACCGCGCCGATGGCCGTGGCACGCCGGGCACGGCGGCGCCGGTGACGCTCACGCTCCAGACGCCGTGCGGAGGGGACATAACCGTCGTGCGCGGAGCCCGCGCTGAACTCCTTTTCGTGCACCGTCACTTGAGCACCGGCGCGTCGACGGCGTCCGACAGCCACTGCTTCTCGATGCTCCCGAGCGTGCCGTCCTCGCGCAGCGCGTCCACGGCCCGCGAGACGCAGGAGGTGAGCGCGCTGCCCTTGTCGAGCACCAGACCGAACTGCTCCGGCGTGCCGCCCCGGTGCTCGAACTGGCCGACGATCTTCGCGTCCGTCACCTCGGCCCCGGTGATGTAGAAGGCGGTCGGCAGGTCCACGACGATCGCGTCGACCTGGCCGTTCTTCAGGGCGGACTTGGCCTGGTCGTTCTTGGCGTACGCGGCGGGCGCCCGCGTGGGCCGCACCACGTCGTTGATGTAGTCGAGGCTGGTGGTCCCGACCTGGGCGCCCAGCTTCACGTCCTTCAGGTCGGCGACGCTCTTCGCCTTCGCCGCCCGGGAGTTCTTCAGCGCGACGACGGCCTGGCGCACGTCGTAGTAGCCGGACGAGAAGTCCACGGCCTTCTTGCGCTCGTCGCTGACGGACACCTGGTTGATGTCGAAGTCGAAGGTCTTCTCGCCGGGCGCGAAGGCCTTGTTAAAGGGCA
Source organism: Streptomyces sp. NPDC085931 (assembly GCF_044540565.1). Classification (NCBI taxonomy): domain Bacteria; kingdom Bacillati; phylum Actinomycetota; class Actinomycetes; order Kitasatosporales; family Streptomycetaceae; genus Streptomyces; species Streptomyces sp. NPDC085931. The sequence continues at coordinate 204,377 of NZ_JBITSK010000009.1, read as the reverse complement.
CGGTCTGCCAGACGACTTTGTCCTTGCCGTAGCCGAGACGCTCGGCCACGGCGTAGGCCACCGCCGACTCGAAGCCCTTGCCGTTGGCCGGATCGTCGTCCTTGAACCAGGGCTCGTAGGCGGGCTCGTCGGTCGCGATCGTGAGCTTGCCCGGGGTCTCGGTGGCCAGCTTGCCTTGGGCGCAGGCGCTGGAGGCCGACGCCGACGGCTTGCCGGAGCTCTCCGGCTGCGGAGCGCAGCTCACGGCGGCGGCTAGGAGAACGACGGAGGCGGCGGTGCGGCGCAGGGCTCGCTGGGCAGGGCGCATGGCGGGAGATTGACAGCCGACGGTCCCGTTTGTCGAGGTCACGGCAACAAGTGTCCGGATAGTGGGAACGGGTGTTGCGGCTGTGTGAACTGCTTCCGCGCACGCCGTGTTCGGCGGTCGCGCGCGCTCACCCCCCGCGGCCGGTCACCCCCCGAGCGCTCACCCGCCGTGCGCCCGTCACCACCCGGGCGCGTCACCACCCGCGCCCGTCACCACCCGCGCGCGTGCCACTCCGGCAGGTGCGGGCGCTCCGCGCCCAGGGTCGTGTCGTTGCCGTGCCCGGGGTAGACCCACGTCTCGTCCGGGAGGACGTCGAAGATCTTGGTCTCGACGTCGTGGATGAGGCTGGCGAACGCCTCGGGATCGTCATGGGTGTTGCCCACACCGCCGGGGAACAGGCAGTCCCCGGTGAACACATGGGGATGCCCGTGCGGGTCGTCGTAGACCAGGACGATCGAGCCCGGGGTGTGCCCGACCAGGTGGCGCGCGGTGAGTTCCACCTGCCCCACCCGGATCGTGTCGCCGTCGTCGAGGGGCACGTCGGTCCGTACGGGGATGCCGTCGGCGTCGTCCCGGCCCGCGTACGTGCGGGCGCCGGTGGCCGCCACGACCTCGGCGAGCGCCTGCCAGTGGTCGCCGTGCCGGTGGGTCGTGACGACCGACGCGATCCCGTCGTCGCCGATCATGCCGAGCAGCGTGCCCGCCTCGCTGGCGGCGTCGATCAGCAGCTGCTCGTCCGTGGCCCGGCAGCGCAGCAGATAGGCGTTGTTGTTCATCGGACCCACCGCGATCTTCGTGATCATCAGGTCCTTGAGCTCGTGCACGTCGGCAGGCCCGCCGACCGTCACCTGTCCGCTGTACGTCATGCCCGCCAGCCTATAGCGGGGGAGGGGGCCCGGGTCCTACAACGGGGGCAGCGCCGGGAGGGGACCGCCGTCCACCGTCAGCGCGGCTCCGTCGCGGCGTCCCGCGAGCCACCCCAGGAGGTCCGCCGGCGAACCCGTGACGGTCACCTCGGGTCCATCGTCCGCCCGGCGTCCCGTGCTCCACGCGCGCGTGCCGTCCGTCACACGGGTGGACGGCACGTCGGGATGCCCGGCGAACCGGTCCGCGAGGAAGTCGATCTCCCGCTGGGTGAACTCCGCCGGCAGGTCCTCCAGCTCGTATCCGATGCCCAGGTCCACGTGGTGCAGCTCCACCTCCACCCATCGCCGGAACGGCACCCGGGCCGCGGTGTCCTTCACCCCGTTGCGCAGCTCCACCGTGCGCGACCAGTCCGCCGGAGCCTCTCCGGCCTCCTGGAAGCGGGCCGCGCTCTCCCGCAGGTCGGTGAGCTGGACATCCAGGGCGCGCGGGGCGTCCCGCTCGATGTCGGCGTCCCGGGCCTCGGCGGAGACGTACATGGGGCGGCCCTCCAGGACGTTCACGAGGGCGTCCGCGTTCCGGGCGAGGTGGGCCAGGACGTGGCCCCGGGTCCAGCCGGGCAGCCGTGACGGCTGCGTCACAGCGGCGTTGTCCAGGGTGCCGACTGCGGTCAGCAGCCGCTCGGTCGCGTCACGTACAGACGCCAGGTCATGAGCGTGATCAATCATGGTGCTGACCCTAGCCTCGCCACTCCTTCGGGTGAAGGTGGTGAAGGAGTGCCGTAATTCGAAAGCACGTGCTATATGGTCGGACGTGGCGTCGGGCATGCTGGAGAGCCGGGGTTTGTTGGCAACCCGTGAATCCGACCGGCGTTGTCAGTGGCTCCCCCTAGTCTGGGAAAGACGGGGGCCCCGCCCCTGTCACTTCTCTCAAGAAAGGTGCGGACCGGCGTGGCCGACCGTCTCATCGTTCGTGGAGCGCGCGAGCACAACCTGAAGAACGTCTCGCTCGACCTCCCGCGCGACTCGCTCATCGTCTTCACGGGCCTGTCGGGGTCGGGCAAGTCCTCGCTGGCCTTCGACACCATCTTCGCCGAGGGGCAGCGGCGCTACGTCGAGTCCCTCTCCTCCTACGCCCGGCAGTTCCTCGGCCAGATGGACAAGCCGGACGTCGACTTCATCGAGGGCCTCTCCCCGGCCGTCTCGATCGACCAGAAATCGACCTCGCGCAACCCGCGCTCCACGGTCGGCACGATCACCGAGGTCTACGACTACCTGCGCCTGCTCTTCGCGCGCATCGGCAAGCCCCACTGTCCCGAGTGCCACCGCCCGATCTCGCGCCAGTCCCCGCAGGCGATCGTCGACCGGGTCCTGGAGCTGCCCGAGGGCAGCCGCTTCCAGGTGCTGTCGCCGCTGGTGCGCGAGCGCAAGGGCGAGTTCGTCGACCTCTTCGCCGACCTGCAGACCAAGGGCTACTCCCGCGCTCGGGTCGACGGCGAGACGGTCCAGCTGTCGAACCCGCCGACGCTGAAGAAGCAGGAGAAGCACACCATCGAGGTGGTCGTCGACCGCCTCACGGTCAAGGACGGTGCCAAGCGCCGCCTCACCGACTCCGTCGAGACCGCCCTCGGCCTGTCCGGCGGCATGGTCGTGCTCGACTTCGTCGACCTCCCCGAGGACGACCCCGAGCGCGAGCGCATGTTCTCGGAGCACCTGTACTGCCCGTACGACGACCTGTCCTTCGAGGAACTGGAGCCGCGCTCCTTCTCCTTCAACTCGCCCTTCGGCGCCTGCCCGGACTGCACCGGCATCGGCACGCGCATGGAGGTCGACCCGGAGCTGATCGTCCCGGACCCGGACAAGAGCCTCGACGAGGGCGCCATCCACCCCTGGTCGCACGGCCACACCAAGGACTACTTCGGCCGCCTGATCGGCGCCCTCGCGGACGCGCTGGGCTTCCGTACGGACATCCCCTTCGCCGGGCTGCCGCAGCGCGCCAAGAAGGCCCTGCTGCACGGCCACAAGACCCAGGTCGAGGTCCGCTACCGCAACCGCTACGGACGCGAGCGCCGTTACACCACGGCCTTCGAGGGCGCCGTCCCCTTCGTCAAGCGCCGGCACAGCGAGGCCGAGAGCGACTCCAGCCGCGAGCGCTTCGAGGGCTACATGCGCGAAGTCCCCTGCCCCACCTGTGAGGGCACGCGACTGAAGCCGATCGTCCTCGCGGTCACGATCATGGGCAAGTCCATCGCCGAGGTCTCCGCCATGTCGATCAGCGACTGCGCGGACTTCCTGGGCGAGCTGAAGCTCACCGCCCGCGACAAGAAGATCGCCGAGCGCGTGCTGAAGGAGGTCAACGAGCGGCTGCGGTTCCTGGTCGACGTCGGCCTGGACTACCTCTCCCTCAACCGCGCGGCCGGCACGCTCTCCGGCGGCGAGGCCCAGCGCATCCGGCTGGCCACCCAGATCGGCTCCGGCCTGGTCGGCGTGCTGTACGTCCTGGACGAGCCGTCCATCGGCCTGCACCAGCGCGACAACCACCGGCTGATCGAGACCCTGGTCCGGCTGCGCGACATGGGCAACACGCTCATCGTCGTGGAGCACGACGAGGACACGATCAAGATGGCCGACTGGGTCGTCGACATCGGCCCCGGCGCCGGTGAGCACGGCGGCAAGGTCGTGCACAGCGGCTCCCTGAAGGAGCTCCTCGCCAACGAGGAGTCGCAGACCGGGCAGTACCTGTCCGGCAGGAAGGCCATCCCGCTGCCCGACGTCCGGCGCCCGCTGGACCCGTCCCGGCAGCTCACGGTCCACGGCGCCCGGGAGAACAACCTCCAGGACATCGACGTGTCCTTCCCGCTGGGCGTGTTCACGGCGGTCACCGGCGTCTCCGGCTCCGGCAAGTCGACCCTGGTCAACGACATCCTGTACACGCACCTGGCCCGCGAGCTGAACGGCGCGAGGAGCGTGCCCGGGCGGCACACGCGCGTGGAGGGCGACGACCTCGTCGACAAGGTCGTCCACGTCGACCAGTCGCCCATCGGCCGCACCCCGCGCTCCAACCCGGCCACCTACACGGGCGTCTTCGACCACATCCGCAAGCTGTTCGCCGAGACCACCGAGGCGAAGGTCCGCGGCTACATGCCCGGCCGCTTCTCCTTCAACGTCAAGGGCGGCCGCTGCGAGAACTGCGCCGGCGACGGCACCATCAAGATCGAGATGAACTTCCTCCCGGACGTCTACGTCCCGTGCGAGGTCTGCCATGGCGCCCGGTACAACCGGGAGACCCTGGAGGTCCACTACAAGGGCAAGTCCATCGCCGAGGTCCTGAACATGCCGATCGAGGGGGCCACCGAGTTCTTCGAGGCCGTCCCCGCCATCGCCCGGCACCTCAACACGCTCAAGGACGTCGGCCTCGGCTACGTCCGCCTCGGCCAGGCCGCGACGACCCTGTCCGGCGGCGAGGCGCAGCGCGTGAAGCTCGCCAGCGAACTGCAGAAGCGCTCCACCGGCCGCACGGTCTACGTCCTGGACGAGCCGACGACCGGTCTGCACTTCGAGGACATCAGCAAGCTGCTGACGGTCCTGTCCGGCCTGGTCGACAAGGGCAACACGGTCATCGTCATCGAGCACAACCTCGACGTGATCAAGACTGCCGACTGGATCATCGACATGGGTCCCGAGGGCGGCGCCGGCGGCGGTCTGGTCGTCGCCGAGGGCACGCCCGAGGAGGTCGCCGCCGTCCCGGCCAGCCACACCGGCAAGTTCCTGCGGGAGATCCTCGGCGCCGACCGCATCAGCGACGCCTCCTCGGTCCGGGCACCGCGCCGGGCGGCGAAGAAGAGCGTCCCGGCCCAGGCCACGGCCAAGAAGACCGCCACCAAGCGGGTCGCCGGCACCGCCACCAAGAAGGCGGCCGCCCAGACCGCCACCACCGCCAGGACCACGAAGGCGACGACCGCGAAGAAGACCACGCGGACGACCAAGGGCTGACGGACGACCAAGGCCTGACGGGTGACCGAGAGCCGAGGGGCGGCAAGGGCTGACGGCTGCCAGGAGCCGACGGTGCACGACGGACGCGCCGTGCCCCGCGGGTGACCCCCGCGGTGCACGGCGCGTCGGTGTGCCGGGGGTCAGTCGCCCTTCGGCTCCACGAACTGCATGTCGAGCTGGATCTTCACCACCTCGCCGAGCAGCCCCGGGGCGAAGTCCAGCCCGAACTCGCTGCGCCGGATCTCGCCCGTCGCCTCGAACCCGGCATGCCGGCTGCCGTCCATCGGCACGTCGACCAGCCCGCCGAACTCCACGGCGAGCGTCACCGGGCGGGTCACGCCGCCGATCGTCAGCTCGCCGTCCATCGTCCAGTCCTCGCCCGCACCCGACACCCGGGTCGAGCGGTACGTCATCGTCGGGCGCTTCGCGACGTCGAGCAGGTCGGAGGCGCGCACATGGGCGTCCCGGTCGGCGTTGCCCGTGTCGATCGAGGCCAGATCGACGGTGGCGGAGACCCGCACGTCCTCGATCCGCTCCCCGACGAACAGATCGGCCTCCAGCCGCTCGAAACGGCCCCGCACCTTGGCGATGCCCAGATGGCGGATGGTGAAGTTCACGGAGGAGTGGAACGGGTCCAGGGCCCAGAGCCCCGGGGCCAGCGGCAGGGTGGTGGTGGCGGTCTCATTCGTCATGCCCTCCACCCTGCGGCCCGCGCGGCCCGCCAGGGAGACCGGCCCGAGGCTGGTAGTGACAGGGCCATCCTCGGCGCCCGCCCGGAGGGTACGTTCGGACGGGTGAGCGACAACGAGTTGGGCACCTATCTGCGCACCTGGCGCGAAGCCGTCACCCCCGCCGAGGCCGGGCTCCCCACAGGCCCGCGGCGCCGCACCCCGGGCCTGCGGCGCGCCGAGCTGGCCATGCTCGCCGACATCAGCGTCGAGTACCTCACCCGCCTGGAACAGGGCCGCGACCGCAACCCGTCCGCCCAGGTGCTCGGCGCCCTCGCCGACGCCCTGAACCTCTCCCTGGCCGACCGGATGCTGCTGCGCCGCCTGACCAAGGAGGCCGACGGCGGCGACCCCCTGGTCTGCGCGGCCGCCCCGGACCTCAGCCGCACGGCCCGCCCCACCGTCCGGGCCGTCCTGGACCGCCTGGAGCCCGCCCCGGCGCTGGTGGTCAACTCGATCGGCGACGTCCTCGCCCACACCGCCGGCTACGAACGGCTGGTCGGCCCCCTCGGCCTGCTCGACGGCGAGCCGCCCAACCTGGTGCGGTACCACTTCACCGACGAGCGGGCCCGCAGCGCGTACCGGGACTGGGACCGGGTGGCCGACGACCTCGTCGCCCGGCTGCGGCACGGCGTCCCCCTCAGGGACCCCCACCTCGCCGAGCTGGCCGACGAACTGACCGTGACGGCCGGGGCGGACTTCGCCGACCGGTTCGCCGACCTGACCATGACACCGCGGCCGACCGGCTCGCAGCACCTCGACCACCCGGAGGCCGGCTCCCTGCGGCTGCTGCACGAGACGCTCGTGCTTCTCGACGAGGGACAGCGCGTCATCATCCACCTGCCCGCCGACGACGCCACGGCCGCGGCCCTGGACCGCCTCGACGGCCGCCGCCCCGGCGCGCTGCGGGCGGTGGGGGAGACGGCCTGAGCGACCGGCCCGGCCCGGGGCCCGTCAGCCCGCCAGCTCGTGCGCGTAGGGCGGCTCCGCGCCCGCGCGCGAGCACGTCACGGCCGCCGCCCGCGCCGCGAAGCCCAGCAGCTCCGACCAGCCGTCCGGTCCCAGTGCGGTCAGGGCCGGCCCGCTGAGCGCGTCACGCACCGCGAGTCCGTGCAGCAGGGCCGCGTTCACCGTGTCGCCCGCACCGATCGTGTCCACGACCTCCACCCGCTCGCCGGGCACGGAGTACGTGCCGCCGTCGGCGGTGAACGCGGTCAGCCCCTCCCCGCCCCGGGTGACCACGACCGCCGCCGGACCGGCCGCGAGCCACTCCTGGGGGGTGCCGCCGAGCCACCGGGCGTCCTCCTCGGACAGCTTCAGCAGTGTCACCGCGGGCAGCCAGCTCTTGAACCGTGCCCGGTAGGCGTCCGCGTCCGGGATCAGCCCGGCCCGGATGTTCGGGTCGAGCGCGGTGAAGACGCCCCGGGCGGCCGCCGCCCGCATCAGCTCCTCGTACGCGCTCGCCCCCGGCTCCAGCACCAGCGAGCAGGTGCCGAAGGAGATCGCGCGGGTGCCGTCCGGCAGCGCGGCGGGCGCCGTGAACAGCCGGTCCGCCGTCCCGTCGACGTAGAACGAGTACGCCGCCGAGCCGTCCGCGCCGACCGTGGCGACGGCCAGGGTCGTGGGCTCGGTGCCGCGCTGCACCGCCGACACGTCCACCCCGGTCTCGCGCAGCCGGTCCAGCAGGGCCTGCCCGAACGCGTCGGACGAGACCCGGGAGCAGAAGGCGGCGGGGGAGCCGAGGCGGCCCAGGGCCACCGCCGTGTTGTAGGGGCCGCCGCCGAGCGCCGGCTGCAGCGCCGCGAGGGCACCCGTGCCCTGCGGTACCAGGTCGATCAATGCCTCACCGGCGACGACGATCACGACGGGGTTCCTTCCTCGGACGGGCAGCCGCACGACGTGCGGTGGACGAAGGTGCAGGGAAGTCGCAGGGTCCGGGCGGGCCGGTCCGGCTCGGCGAGCCGCTCCAGGAGCACGCCCACCGCCCGGGCGCCGATGTCCCTGCTGGGCTGGGCGATCGCGGTGAGCCGGGGCGAGAACAGATCCGCCCAGGCGAAGTCGTCGAAGCAGCACAGCGCGATGTCGTCCGGCACGGACAGACCGTGGGCGCGCAGGGCGCGCAGCGCGCCGATGGTCATGGCGTTGTTGCCGGTGACCAGTGCGGTGGGCGGCACGGCGAGCGACAGCAGGGCGGCCACGGCCTCCTCGGCACCGGCCGACGCCGAGTCGCCGTGCACGAGGAGCCGTTCGTCGTAGGGCAGCCCCGCGAAGGCGAGGCCGGTGCGGTAGCCCATGATCCGCTCGGTCGTGGTGCTGAGCCCCGGCAGCCCCGCCACCATCCCGATCCGCCGGTGCCCGAGTCCGGCGAGATGGCCGACGAGCCGGGACGTGGGTTCGGCACTGTCCGCGCACACCTGGTCGAACCGCGGGGGGCCGTCCGCCTCCGGGGCGTCCACCAGCCGGTCGAGGAACACGGCCGGCACGTCGTGCCGCTCCAGGTAGGCGAGCAGCCCGCGCGGATCGGCGGAGGGCGCGACGATCATGCCGTCCACCCGGCGCTCGTGCAGCAGCCGCACCACCGTGCGCTCGTGCTCGGGGTCGTCGTGCGGATCGGCGATCAGCAGGCTGTAACCGGCCTCCAGAGCGGCGGCCTCGACGCCCTGGAGGATCTCCGTGAAGTACGGGTTGCTGATCGCCGACACCGCCAGTCCGATGGACCGGGTGCGGGACGTCACCAGGGCCCGGGCCAGCGTGTTCGTGGTGTAGCCGAGCTCCTCGACGGCGTCCAGGACCGCCTGGCGGGTGTGCGGCAGCACCGGCCGGGTGCCGTTCAGCACGTGCGAGACGGTCGCCACGGAGACGCCGGCGCTCCGCGCCACGTCGGCCATCGTCGCCATGCCCTCGCCTCCTCCGTCGGGTCCCGGCGGGGAACGTACCGCATCCGGCGGCTGACGTAAACGCTTGCGCAAGCGTTTACGTCAGCCACCGAGCGTCGCGTGCGCCTCCGCATGCGCTCATTCGCGGGGCTCCTACAGGCACGAAGGGAGCCGGCAAGCCCGCCGGACAGCCGGCGGACAGCCCGCCGGACAACCCCGCCGGCAAGCCCACCGACAGCCGCCGGTGACGGCCACGCCGGCACCGCGATTCAGGGGAGCCGCCCTCACACCCCCGGTTCCCAGTCCCAGCCGATCCCCAGGAACCCCGCCCGCACCCGGGGCTCGACCAGATGCACGGACCGGTGCCGTCCGCTCAGCGTCAGCTCCTGGCACCCGCTCCGGGGCGCGGCCGCCGAGTGCTGGGCGAACCGGTGGCAGCGCAGCGGTAGGGCCGCCGGATCGAAGGAGACCTGGAGCGCGTACTGGCCACCGGGGGAGTCGAAGCCGCGCACGTACTCGCGCGAGACGCCCGCGGTGCCGTCCTCCACGCCGTAGCGGAACAGGAACGTGTCCCCGGCCCGCAGCCGGGTGTCGAAGAGCAGCTCCGCCGCGAGCACCCCCGTGTCACCGTGCCAACGGACGCGTCCGGTACGGCAGTTCTCCAGGGCGTGCACCCGCATGCGCTCCGGCACGGCCCCGCGCTCGCCGTGGTGGACGGCGACGAAGCGGTCGACGCCGTCGCGGTGGGCCCGCACGATGTGGTGCGACTCGCGGTCGGCCAGCTCGCGCCGCGCACCGATCCGCAGCCGCTCGTGGTGCCCGAGGGTGTGCAGGCCCCCGTCCGGCGGGCATCCCAGCTCCGCCAGCAACTGGTCCAGCACCCCGGAGGCCTCGACCAGGGAACGGTAGGACCGGGCCGCGGACCGCTGTCCGGAGGGGCCGTCGCCGGACGCGGCGAGCAGCCGGAGCAGCGACTCCTCGGGCAGCTGCAGGATCTCCTCCAGCGCGCGGACGGCCCGCAGGGACTCGGGCCGCTGGGGACGCCGGGCCCCCTGCTGCCAGTAACTGAGGCTCGTCACGCCCACCTTCACCCCGTGGCGCGACAGATGGTGCTGCACCCGCTGCAGCGGCAGCCCGCGGGCGGCGATCGCGGCACGCAGGGCGACGTGGAAGGGGCCGCCTCGCAGGGCCGAGTCGAGCTCGGCGGTGACGGCGTCCGCGTGCTGGGGGGCGTGCGGCATGCAGGGGCCTCTCTGTGAGTCGGCGACGGCTGGTCAGACCGTTCGCACGGGCCGCCCGGGGCCGTCCCGCCGGCGCCGGGCGGGTCTTCACATCCGTACGCCGTCGTTCAGGGTCCCGAGTTCCCCCGCATTGAAGCGTGTTGACCTGGTCCCGACAACACCTGATGCCGGACAGTGATATACGCCCGGACGCCCGGGTCCGGACACACGAACGCCCGGGGCGGTGAGCCCCGGGCGTCCTTGGTGGACGACGGCCGCTAGGAGCGGTCGCCGCCGTCGCGTTCCTGGAGCGACAGGCGCTTGGCCCGCACTATGTCGGCGTCACGCGGGTCCAGGAGGTCGCGCAGCCCGAACGTCTCGTCCGTGTGCCGGCGGGCACGGACCGTCCGCCGGTTCTTCTCGATCCGCATCCGCTTCATCTGCACAGCCCTCCGACCCGTGGCCCGGGCCGCTCCGCGTGGGAGACGGCCGGTCCGCACCGACAATCCGTGCCCGCACCGGCACGGCCTCCGTCCTGCGGATGTCGCCGTGCCCGTGGGAAGCCTGCATTCCCGCTCCCGGCCCCCCGTAACCCCGGGGCGGCACATGCCGTGGAAAAGCGCCCCCGCGCCGGGACCGTGATCACGTCCCGCCGGGCGCTCGGCTGTCGGTGCCCGCCAGTAGGGTGTGAGACATGGCCGACCCCTCCAGCTACCGCCCCAAACCGGGTGAGATCCCCGACTCGCCGGGGGTCTACAGGTTCCGTGACGAGCACCGCCGGGTGATCTACGTCGGCAAGGCGAAGAGCCTGCGCCAGCGCCTGGCGAACTACTTCCAGGACCTGGCGGGCCTGCACCCGCGCACCCGCTCCATGGTCACCACGGCCGCGTCCGTGGAGTGGACGGTGGTGTCCACGGAGGTCGAGGCGCTCCAGCTGGAGTACTCCTGGATCAAGGAGTACGACCCCCGGTTCAACGTCAAGTACCGCGACGACAAGAGCTATCCGTACCTCGCGGTGACGATGAACGAGGAGTATCCGCGCGTGCAGGTGATGCGCGGTCACAAGAAGAAGGGCGTGCGCTACTTCGGGCCGTACGCGCACGCGTGGGCGATCCGTGACACGGTCGACCTGCTCCTGCGCGTCTTCCCCGTGCGCACGTGCTCGGCGGGCGTGTTCAAGAACGCCGCCCGCACGGGCCGCCCCTGCCTCCTCGGCTACATCGGCAAGTGCTCGGCCCCCTGCGTGGACCGCGTCTCCGCCGAGGAGCACCGGGAACTGGCCGACGAGTTCTGCGACTTCATGACCGGCCGCACGCACACGTACATCCGCCGCCTGGAGCGGCAGATGACCGAGGCGGCCGAGGAGATGGAGTACGAGCGGGCGGCCCGCCTGCGCGACGACATCGGGGCCCTGAAGAAGGCCATGGAGAAGAACGCGGTCGTGCTCGCGGACGCGACCGACGCCGACCTGATCGCGGTCGCCGAGGACGAGCTGGAGGCGGCCGTCCAGATCTTCCACGTGCGCGGCGGACGCGTGCGCGGCCAGCGCGGCTGGGTCACCGACAAGGTGGAGGAGATCACCACCGGTGCCCTCGTCGAGCACGCCCTGCAGCAGCTGTACGGGGAGGAGACCGGGGACGCCGTCCCCAAGGAGGTCCTCGTCCCCGCCCTGCCCGACCCGGTCGAGCCGGTCCAGGAGTGGCTCGCCGGTCGGCGCGGCTCCGGCGTCTCCCTGCGGATCCCGCAGCGCGGCGACAAGAAGGCGCTGATGGAGACCGTGCAGCGCAACGCCCAGCAGGCGCTCGTGCTGCACAAGACCAAGCGCGCCTCCGACCTCACCACCCGCTCGCGCGCCCTGGAGGAGATCGCCGACGCCCTCGACCTGGACAGCGCCCCGCTGCGGATCGAGTGCTACGACATCTCCCACCTCCAGGGCGACGACGTCGTGGCCTCCATGGTCGTCTTCGAGGACGGGCTCGCCCGCAAGAGCGAGTACCGCCGCTTCCAGATCAAGGGCTTCGCCGGGCAGGACGACGTCCGCTCCATGCACGAGGTGATCACCCGCCGCTTCCGGCGCTACCTCGCCGAGAAGGAGAGGACGGGCGAGTGGACCGACGGCGACAACGGCGGCACCGAGGGCGGCGACGGCACCCTCGCCGGCCCGGACGCCCTGACCGGCGCGCAGACACCGGCCGGCCCGGACGCCCCGGCCGGCACGGCGGCACCGGCCGGCCCGGACGTCATCACGGCCTCGGGCGCCCCGGTCGGCCCGGGCGGGCTCACCGAGGACGACGGCCGCCCCAGGAAGTTCGCCTACCCGCCCCAGCTCGTGGTGGTCGACGGCGGCGCCCCGCAGGTCGCGGCGGCCCGCCGGGCCCTGGACGAGCTGGGCATCGACGACATCGCCGTGTGCGGCCTCGCCAAACGCCTGGAGGAGGTCTGGCTGCCCGGCGACGACGACCCGGTCGTCCTGCCCCGCACCAGCGAGGGCCTGTACATGCTCCAGCGGGTCCGTGACGAGGCCCACCGCTTCGCGATCACCTACCAGCGCGCCAAGCGGTCCAAGCGCTTCCGCTCCAGCCCCCTGGACGACGTCCCGGGCCTCGGCGACACGCGCAAGCAGGCACTCCTGAAGCACTTCGGTTCGTTGAAGAGACTGCGATCCGCCACCATCGACCAGATCTGCGAGGTCCCCGGGATAGGCCGCAAGACGGCGGAGACGATCGTCGTGGCCCTGGCCCGCTCGGCCCCGGCCGCACCCGCCGTCAACACCGCGACCGGAGAGATCATGGAAGAGGAACCCGGCACCACGGGTTCCGGCGGCGAGCCCGTACGGACGGGCGCACCGGACGAACGACGGGGGCAGGAGACATGAATGTGAACGAGCACCACGGGCAGCAAGCACACACGGCAGCGGGAGCACAGGTGAGCACGGGCATGGCGAACGACAAGGCCCCGGTTCCGGACGCGGCCATCCCCGAGCTGGTGATCATCTCAGGCATGTCCGGGGCGGGCCGCTCGACGGCCGCGAAGTGCCTGGAGGACCTCGGCTGGTTCGTCGTGGACAACCTGCCGCCCGCGCTGATCCCCACCATGGTGGAGCTCGGCGCCCGCTCCCAGGGCAACGTGGCCCGTATCGCCGTCGTCGTCGACGTGCGCGGCCGCCGCTTCTTCGACAACCTCCGCGAGTCCCTCGCCGACCTGGAGGCCAAGCACGTCACCCGGCGGATCGTCTTCCTGGAGTCCTCCGACGAGGCCCTGGTGCGCCGCTTCGAGTCGGTGCGCCGCCCGCATCCGCTCCAGGGCGACGGCCGCATCGTCGACGGCATCGACGCCGAGCGCGAGCTGCTGCGCGAACTGCGCGGCGACGCCGACCTGGTGATCGACACCTCCAGCCTCAACGTGCACGAGCTGCGCGCCAAGATGGACGCCCAGTTCGCCGGCGAGGAGGAGCCGGAGCTGCGGGCCACGGTCATGTCGTTCGGCTACAAGTACGGCCTGCCGGTCGACGCCGACCTCGTCGTCGACTGCCGCTTCCTGCCGAACCCGCACTGGGTCCCGGAACTGCGCCCGTACACGGGCCTGAACGAGGAGGTGTCGGGCTATGTCTTCAACCAGCCCGGCGCCAAGGAGTTTCTCGACCGGTACACCGAACTGCTCCAGCTCGTCGCCACCGGCTACCGCCGCGAGGGCAAGCGCTACGTGACCATCGCCGTGGGCTGTACGGGCGGCAAGCACCGCTCGGTCGCCATGTCGGAGAAGCTCGCCGCCCGGCTCTCCGCCGAGGGCGTGGAGACGGTGGTCGTCCACCGGGACATGGGACGCGAATGACACGACGTACTCCGCGGCTGAGCCGGCTGCGCCGGGTGGTGCCCGAGGGCGACACCGCGGGCAGGAGCGCCCGGCCCGCCGAGGCCCGGGGCGCCCGCCCGCGCCGCCGCGGCACCCAGCCCAAGGTCGTCGCGCTCGGCGGCGGCATGGGCCTGTCCGCCTCGCTCGCCGCACTGCGCCGGATCACCGGCGACCTCACCGCCGTCGTCACCGTCGCCGACGACGGCGGCTCCAGCGGGCGGCTGCGCGACGAGCTGGGCGTGCTGCCGCCCGGCGACCTGCGCAAGGCGCTGGCCGCGCTGTGCGGTGACGACGACTGGGGCCAGACCTGGGCCCGGGTCATCCAGCACCGCTTCCAGTCCCAGGGCGACCTGCACGAGCACGCGGTCGGCAACCTGCTGATCGTCGCCCTGTGGGAGCAGCTCGGCGACCATGTCCAGGCCCTCGACCTGGTCGGACGCCTGCTCGGCGCCCAAGGCCGGGTGCTGCCCATGTCGGCCGTGCCGCTGGAGCTCCAGGCCCTGGTCAGGGGCCACGACCCGGAGCGCCCGGACGAGATCGACACGGTCCGTGGCCAGGCCACCGTGGCCCTCACCCCGGGCGAGGTGCAGTCCGTGCACCTGGTGCCGTGCGACCCGCCGGCCGTGCCCGAGGCGGTCGCGGCCGTCCTGGACGCGGACTGGGTGGTGCTCGGCCCCGGCTCCTGGTTCTCCTCGGTCATCCCGCACCTGCTGGTGCCCGAGCTGCTGGACGCGCTCACGCAGACCAAGGCCCGCCGGGTACTCTCGCTGAACCTCGCCCCGCAGCCCGGAGAAACCGAGGGCTTCTCCCCGCAGCGTCATTTGGAGGTTTTGGGACGACACGCCCCTAAACTCGCCCTGGACGTGGTGCTGGCCGACGAGGCCGCCGTGCCCGACCGGGACTCCCTGACCGATGCCGCCAAGCGGTTCGGGGCCGCGGTCGAGCTGGCGCCGGTGGCCCGGCCCGACGGCACCCCGAGGCACGACCCGGAGCTGTTGGCCGCCGCGTACGACCGTATTTTTCGGATGCATGGAAGGATCGGCCCATGGCGATGACGGCAGCGGTGAAGGACGAGATCTCCCGGCTCCCCGTCACCCGGACCTGCTGCAGAAAGGCGGAGGTCTCCGCCATCCTGCGGTTCGCCGGCGGCCTCCACCTGGTGAGCGGTCGGATCGTGATCGAGGCGGAGCTGGACACCGCGATGGCGGCCCGCCGCCTCAAGCGGGACATCCTGGAGATCTTCGGCCACAGCTCCGAGCTGATCGTGATGGCCCCGGGCGGACTGCGCCGGGGCTCGCGGTACGTGGTGCGGGTGGTCGCGGGCGGCGATCAGCTGGCCCGCCAGACCGGCCTGGTCGACGGGCGGGGCCGCCCGATCCGCGGCCTGCCCCCGCAGGTGGTCTCGGGGGCCACCTGCGACGCCGAGGCCGCCTGGCGGGGCGCGTTCCTGGCGCACGGCTCGCTCACCGAGCCCGGCCGCTCGTCCTCCCTGGAGGTGACCTGCCCGGGCCCCGAGGCGGCGCTCGCCCTGGTCGGCGCCGCCCGCCGGCTGTCGATCGCCGCGAAGGCCCGTGAGGTGCGCGGCGTGGACCGGGTCGTCGTCCGTGACGGTGACGCGATCGGCGCGCTGCTGACGCGCCTGGGAGCCCACGAGTCGGTGCTGGCCTGGGAGGAGCGCCGGATGCGCCGCGAGGTGCGCGCCACGGCGAACCGGCTGGCCAACTTCGACGACGCCAACCTGCGCCGCTCGGCCCGCGCGGCGGTCGCCGCGGGAGCCCGGGTGCAGCGCGCCCTGGAGATCCTCGGCGAGGACGTGCCCGAGCACCTCGCCGCGGCCGGCCGGCTGCGCATGGAGCACAAGCAGGCCTCCCTGGAGGAACTGGGCGCGCTCGCCGACCCGCCGCTGACCAAGGACGCGGTCGCCGGGCGGATCCGCCGCCTGCTGGCCATGGCCGACAAGCGCGCCTCCGACCTCGGCATCCCGGGCACGGAGGCCAACCTCAGCGACGAACTCGCCGACAACCTCGTGGGCTGACCCCGGATCCCCGCAGGACCCACACGGTGTCAAGAAGCCGGTGCCGACCGCCACTTGGGTGGTCGGCACCGGCTTTCGCGTGTCGGTCGGGCACCCTTGACTCGATCATGGACTGTCATGAGCCTGGCATCTGTTCGCTGCTGTGGCGGACCCACGCTAGGGGGGTTCATGAGACGAAGAGCGAGATCGATCCTCGCTGTCGGCGCGCTCCTGTTCGGCGGAGCGAGCATCGCACCCATCGCCCAGGCACAACCGGCACGTTCGAATCCGTCCGACCCGGACGAGGTCAAGGTCTTCCGCGCCGACGTCACCCGGCAGCAGGTACCCCTGCTGCTGGCGGCCGGCCAGGACGGCCACGAACTCAGTGAGCGGGTGCCCGAGAAGGGCACCGCCGACGTCGAGGTCTACCTGACCGAGCGTCAGGCCGAGAAGCTGGAGAAGCAGGGCGTCGACCTCGCCGAGCACACGCTCTCCGCCCGCGCGGACGCCCGCGTCGAGGCCGCCGCCGACGGCGTGTTCCGCCCGTACAGCGGGCAGGGCGGCCTGAAGGAGGAGATCCTCCGGGCCGCGCAGGACAACCCCGGCCTCACCAAGGTCGTCTCCATCGGCAAGACCGTGAAGGGCCAGGACATCCTCGCCCTGAAGCTCACCAAGGGCGCGAAGAAGACCAAGGACGGTTCGAAGCCCGCCGTCCTCTACATGTCCAACCAGCACGCGCGCGAGTGGATCACGCCGGAGATGACCCGGCGCCTGATGCACCACTACCTGGACAACTACCGCAAGGACCGGCGCGTCAAGAAGATCGTCGACTCCACCGAGCTGTGGTTCCTGATCTCGGCCAACCCCGACGGCTACGACTTCACCCACGCCGACGACGCCAACCGCATGTGGCGCAAGAACCTCCGGGACGTCAACGGCGACGGCGCCATCACCACCGGCGACGGCGTCGACCTCAACCGCAACTTCGCCTACAAGTGGGGTTACGACAACGAGGGCTCGTCCCCCAACCCCACCAGCGAGACCTACCGCGGCGCCGGCCCGAACTCCGAGCCGGAGACCAAGGCCCTGGACGCCTTCCAGAAGCGGATCGGCTTCACGTACGGCATCAACTACCACTCCGCGGCCGAACTGATCCTCTACGGAGTCGGCTGGCAGGTGGCCACGAACACCCCGGACGACGTCGCGTACAAGGCGCTCGCCGGCACGCCCGACAACCCCGCGGTCCCGGGCTACCACCCCCAGGTCTCCTCCGAGCTGTACACCACCAACGGCGAGGCCGACGGCCACGCGGCGAACGTCAACGGGCTGGCGATGTTCACCCCGGAGATGTCGACCTGCCAGACCGCCTCCAACCTGGACCCGGACGACGAGTGGAAGGCCTCCGACTGCCGTTCGGTCTTCACCTTCCCGGACGACGAGAAGCTGATCCAGCAGGAGTTCGCCAAGAACGTCCCGTTCGCGCTCTCCGTGGCCGAGTCCGCCGCCCGCCCCGACCGGCCGAAGTCGTCGGTGGGACTGAGCGCCGCCGACTTCACCCCGGCCGCGTTCCCGACGTCGTACGGGCGCGGCGCCGACCAGGAGGTCTCCGTCGTCGCGCGCAAGGCGCTGCGCGACAAGGAACTGAAGTACCGGGTCAACGGCGGCCGCACCCACGACATGGCGCTCAAGCCGTGGAAGGGCGGCGAGACCTACGGCGGTGAGGACAACCTCTACTTCGACGAGTACCGGGCGAAGGTCAAGGACGGCGGGCCCGGTGACAAGGTGGAGGTGTGGTTCACCGCGGAGACGCGCGGCGGCAAGAAGGTCTCCAGTGAGCGCTTCACCTACACCGTCGCCGAGCGGCCCCGGGCGAACACCCTCGTCGTCGCCGAGGAGGGCGCGACCGCCACGCAGGCGCAGAAGTACGTGGACGCGCTCCGGGCGAGCGGCCGCACGGCGGTCGTCTGGGACGTCGCCCGCAGCGGCGCGCCCGACGCGCTCGGCGTGCTGAGCCACTTCGACACCGTCGTCCATTACACCGGCGCGAGCGTCCCCGGCAACGCCACCCAGCTGCAGCTGCGGGCCTTCCTCAACGAGGGCGGGCGGCTGATCGAGGCCGGCGAGCAGGCCGGCGGCAGCGTCGACCTCGGCGGCGGTGCCCTGTCGGACGACTTCAGCCAGTACTACCTGGGCGCCTACAGCCGGACCTCGGCCGGCGGAGCCACCGGCTTCACCGGCGCCGGTGAGCTGCGCGGCTTCTCGGGCCCGCTCGCCGCCGCCCCCGGCAACCCGCTCGACAAGGCGGGCCGCTACAGCGTCACCTCCGACGAACTGCCCGTCGAGCGGTTCCCGCAGTTCGCGAGCAAGGGCGCCGGGCAGTTCGCCGGAGCCGTGAACCCCTACGGCCCGTACGCCGGCTCCTCGATGGCCGCGGCCGTCCACACCGACGACGGCTACAAGCGCCTCATGCGCACCGTGGACCTCACCGCTGTCACGGCGGCGGACCGGCCCACGCTGCGCACCCAGCTGATGTGGGACACCGAGCCGGGCTACGACAACGTCCTGATCGAGGCCCACACGGCGGGCGCCGACGACTGGACGACCCTCCCCGAGAAGGGCGGCGCGACCAGGGCGACCGTGCCGACGGAGTGCGAGGGCGGGTTCTACGTCCGCGAGCACCCCTGGCTGACGCACTACCTGACCCGGTCCGACGACGGCTGCACGGCCACCGGCAGCACGGGCGCGTGGAACAGCCTCACCGGCAGCTCCGGCGGCTGGCAGCAGGTGGAGTTCGACCTGAGCGCCTACGCGGGCAGGACGATCGAGGTCGCGATCAGCTACGTCACCGACCCGGGCACCGGCGGCCACGGCGTCCTGGCCGACGACGCCTCGCTGGTCGTGGGCGGCACGGCGAAGGAGACCGAGGGCTTCGAGACCTCGCTCGGCGCGTGGAAGGCCGCCGGACCGCCCGCCGGCAGCCCGGCCGTCACCAAGGACTGGACCCGCACCGGGGCCCTGTTCCAGACCTACGGCGCGGTCACCACGGACGACACCGTGCTGCTGGGCTTCGGCCTGGAGCACGTCGCCACCGCCGCCGACCGGGCGGCACTGATGAGGAAGGCGCTCGCCTCCCTCGACGTGTGATCTCCCCCGAAGACGTGTGACCTCACCCGAAGGGGGAACTCCGCGCACGACAGGCACCACTCCGGGTAGCGAGATCGGGTGATCCTCGCTCCCGGGGTCGGGCGGTCCGTACCCCTACTGGCCGGTACGGACCGCCCTGCCGTGTATGGGGCATCTGGATGTCACCACCGGGGCCTCAGGGAGGTAGGGTCGGAGGCGGTCGGGGACATCCCAAACAGAGCTCGCCGGCTCTTCATGGCCGGCGTACCAACGAGGAGATCGGTTCGTGACGATCCGCGTAGGCATCAACGGCTTCGGCCGCATCGGTCGTAACTACTTCCGCGCGCTGCTGGAGCAGGGTGCAGACATCGAGATCGTGGCTGTCAACGACCTGGGTGACACCGCGACCACCGCTCACCTGCTGAAGTACGACACCATCCTCGGCCGCCTCAAGCAGGAGGTCACGCACACCGAGGACACCATCACCGTCGGCGGCAAGACCATCAAGGTCCTCGCCGAGCGCAACCCCGCCGACATCCCGTGGGGCGAGCTGGGCGTCGACATCGTCATCGAGTCGACCGGCATCTTCACCAAGAAGGCCGACGCCGAGAAGCACATCGCGGGCGGAGCGAAGAAGGTCCTCATCTCGGCTCCGGCCAAGGACGAGGACGTCACCATCGTGATGGGCGTCAACCAGGACACGTACGACCCGGCGAACCACCACGTCATCTCCAACGCCTCCTGCACCACCAACTGTGTGGCGCCGATGGCCAAGGTCCTCGACGAGAACTTCGGCATCGTCAAGGGCCTGATGACGACGGTGCACGCGTACACCAACGACCAGCGCATCCTGGACTTCCCGCACAAGGACCTGCGCCGCGCGCGTGCCGCCGCCGAGAACATCATTCCGACCACGACCGGTGCCGCCAAGGCCACCGCCCTGGTCCTGCCCCAG
Organism: Streptomyces sp. NPDC085931; assembly: GCF_044540565.1. Classification (NCBI taxonomy): domain Bacteria; kingdom Bacillati; phylum Actinomycetota; class Actinomycetes; order Kitasatosporales; family Streptomycetaceae; genus Streptomyces; species Streptomyces sp. NPDC085931. The sequence goes on along the minus strand of NZ_JBITSK010000009.1, from coordinate 184,446 downwards.
CTGAAGGGCAAGCTGGACGGCATGGCCATGCGCGTTCCGGTCCCCACCGGCTCGGTCACCGACCTGGTCCTGGAGCTGGGCCGCGAGGTCACCAAGGAAGAGGTCAACGCCGCCTTCCAGAAGGCCGCCGAGGGCGAGCTGAAGGGCATCCTCGAGTACACGGAGGACCCGATCGTCTCGTCCGACATCGTCAACGCCCCGGCGTCCTGCACCTTCGACTCCTCCCTGACCATGGTCCAGGAGGGCAAGAACGTGAAGGTCATCGGCTGGTACGACAACGAGTGGGGCTACTCCAACCGCCTCGTCGACCTCACGGTCTTCGTCGGCAACCAGCTCTGATCGAATAGAGCAGGCCTCCATGTGAGGGCAGGGCTCGGGCAGCGCGTGACCGCGCGGTCCGAGCCCTGACTCACGTACAGAACCGACCTGTTCGATCCCGAGCGCTTCCGAGCGATCACGAGCACTTGCAGGAGTCCCCATGAAGACGATCGACGAACTCCTCACCGAAGGAGTCGCGGGCAAGCGGGTCTTCGTCCGCGCCGACCTGAACGTGCCGCTGGACGGCACGACCATCACCGACGACGGCCGCATCCGCGCCGTGCTGCCCACCGTCAAGGCCCTCGCCGAGGCGGGCGCCCGCGTGGTCGTCGCCTCGCACCTGGGCCGCCCCAAGGGCGCCCCGGACCCCGCCTTCTCCCTCGCGCCCGCCGCCGCCCGTCTCGGGGAACTCCTCGGCGCCGACGTGGCGTTCGCGGCCGACACGGTCGGCGAGTCCGCCGAGTCGACCGTCGCCGGCCTCGCGGACGGCCGGGTCGCCGTCCTCGAGAACCTCCGCTTCAACGCCGGCGAGACCAGCAAGGACGACGCCGAGCGCGCCGCCTTCGCCGACCGGCTCGCCGCCCTCGCGGACGTCTACGTCGGTGACGGCTTCGGCGCGGTGCACCGCAAGCACGCCTCCGTCTACGACCTCCCGGCCCGGCTGCCGCACTACGCCGGCCACCTCATCGCGGCTGAGGTCGGCGTCCTCAAAAAGCTCACCGACGACGTCCAGCGGCCCTACGTCGTCGCCCTCGGCGGCGCCAAGGTCTCGGACAAGCTCGCCGTCATCGACCAGCTGCTCGGCAAGGCCGACCGGATCCTCATCGGCGGCGGCATGGCCTACACCTTCCTCAAGGCCCAGGGGCACGAGATCGGCAAGTCCCTCCTGCAGGAGGACCAGATCCCGGCCGTGCGGGAGTACATCGAGCGGGCCGAGAAGACCGGGGTAGAACTGGTCCTGCCCATCGACACCCTGGTCGCGGCCGACTTCCCGGACCTGAAGACCAAGGCCCCGGCCAACCCCACCACCGTCGCCGCGGACGCCATCCCGGCCGACCAGGAGGGTCTCGACATCGGACCCGAGACCCGCAAGCTGTACGCGTCCAAGCTCGCCGACGCCGCCACCGTCTTCTGGAACGGCCCCATGGGCGTCTTCGAGCACCCCGACTACGCCGAGGGCACCAAGGCGGTCGCCCAGGCCCTCATCGACTCCCCGGGCTTCACCGTGGTCGGCGGCGGCGACTCCGCCGCGGCCGTGCGCACCCTGGGCTTCGACGAGACGGCATTCGGCCACATCTCGACCGGCGGCGGCGCCTCCCTCGAATACCTCGAGGGCAAGACGCTCCCCGGCCTCGCCGCACTGGAGGACTGACCTACATGAGCACGCGCACGCCGCTGATGGCGGGCAACTGGAAGATGAACCTCAACCACCTCGAGGCCATCGCGCACGTCCAGAAGCTCGCCTTCGCCCTGGCCGACAAGGACTACGAGGCCGTCGAGGTCGCCGTCCTGCCGCCCTTCACCGACCTGCGCTCCGTGCAGACCCTGGTCGACGGCGACAAGCTCAAGATCAAGTACGGCGCCCAGGACATCTCGGCGCACGACGGCGGCGCCTTCACCGGCGAGATCTCCGGCCCGATGCTGGCCAAGCTGAAGTGCACCTACGTCGCCATCGGCCACAGCGAGCGCCGCCAGTACCACGGCGAGACCGACGAGCTGGTGAACGCCAAGGTCAAGGCCGCCTACAAGCACGGCCTGACCCCCATCCTGTGCGTCGGCGAGGAACTGGAGGTCCGCGAGGCCGGCAACCACGTCTCCCACACCCTCGCCCAGGTCGAGGGCGGCCTGCAGGACCTCCCCGCCGAGCAGGCCGAGACCGTCGTGATCGCCTACGAGCCCGTGTGGGCCATCGGCACCGGCAAGGTCTGCGGCGCCGAGGACGCCCAGGAGGTCTGCGCCGCCATCCGCGGCAGGATCGCCGAGCTGTACACGCAGGAGCTGGCCGACAAGGTCCGCATCCAGTACGGCGGCTCCGTGAAGTCGGGCAACGTCGCCGAGATCATGGCGCAGGCCGACATCGACGGCGCCCTGGTCGGCGGCGCCTCCCTGGACGCCGACGAGTTCGTCAAGATCGTGCGCTTCCGCGACCAGTGAGTATGCGCTAACGGCGATTCGTCGTACCCTTGCGGGGTCCAGCGCCGTGCTGGGCCCCGCGTCGTCCATCCGAGTCCGAGGAAGTTGGTCCAGCCGTGGTTTTGGGGTTCTCGATCGCCCTGATCGTCTTCAGCCTGCTGCTGATGCTGCTGGTGCTGATGCACAAGGGGAAGGGCGGCGGCCTCTCCGACATGTTCGGTGGCGGCATGCAGTCCTCCGTCGGTGGTTCCTCGGTCGCCGAGCGCAACCTCGACCGGATCACCGTCGTGGTCGGTCTGCTGTGGTTCGCGTGCATTGTCGTGCTCGGCATCCTGATGAAGGTGAACAACTGACCGAGCCCCGATCGCACGGAACCCGTACGTAAGGCCCCATGTTCGGTACGCGCAGCTGAGCGCGGCCTATCATGGGGCTTGCGTCTAGGTGTGAGGGTTGTAACTCCAATCACTGGACGCGCGTTGGGCCTTACGTAGACTGAGGCGCTCGCAGCGAAGCGGAACGCCGACTCGCTTCGCGGCACCATCACGCAGGGAGTTACGACCGTGGCAAGTGGCAACGCGATCCGGGGAAGCCGGGTCGGAGCGGGGCCGATGGGCGAGGCCGAGCGCGGCGAGTCCGCGCCGCGGCTGCGCATCTCCTTCTGGTGCTCCAACGGACACGAGACTCAGCCGAGCTTCGCCAGCGACGCGCAGGTGCCCGATACCTGGGACTGCCCCCGCTGCGGCTTCCCGGCCGGCCAGGACCGGGACAACCCCCCGGCCCCGCCGCGCACCGAGCCCTACAAGACGCACCTGGCGTATGTGCGTGAGCGGCGCAGTGACGCGGACGGGGAGGCGATCCTCGCCGAGGCGCTCGCCAAACTGCGGGGCGAGATCTAGAAGTCGAAAGCCGGCCGGGCACCAGCGGGTGCCCGGCCGGAGCTGCCTTCCCGGTCCGCCGCGACCGACTGTCAGTGGTGCCCCTTACGGTTTGTGCATCGGGCGAACTGAGGGGGAGCGGTGGCGACGACCGAGGTGCGAGGCGTGCGTGCGCCCGCGTGGCGCGGGGGCTTCGGACAGCTGTGGAGCGCCGCCGTGCTGTCCAGCTTCGGGGACGCGCTGCGCACGGCCGCGCTGCCCCTGCTCGCGGTCACGCTGACCGACGAGCCGCTGCTGGTCGCCTCGGTCACGGCCTGCGGCTATCTGCCCTGGATCGTCTTCGGCCTGCTCGGCGGGGCCGTCGCCGACCGGGTCGACCAGCGGCGCGCCATGTGGCTCGTGGACGCCGTGCGCGGGCTGCTGGTCGGCGCCTTCGCGGTGGCCGTGGCCCTCGGCCACGCGTCGATCGGCCTGCTCCTCGCGCTGGCCTTCGCCCTGACCACGCTCCAGACCCTCTTCGACAACGCGGCCACGGCGCTGCTGCCCGCCCTGGTCGACCGGGACGCGCTGGGCAGTGCCAACGCCCGGCTGCTGACCGGCCAGCGCATCGCGGGCGGACTGCTCGGCGCACCCGCGGTGCCGCTGCTGCTGATGACCGGGGCGGCCGTGCCCTTCGCCGCCGACGCCGTGACGTTCCTGGTGGCCGCCGTGCTCATCGCCTCCCTGCCGGCCACCGCGACCGAGCGGAAGCCGAGACCGGCGGGCAGCACCCTGCGCCGCGAGATCGCCGAAGGGCTGCGCACGCTGGCGCGCGACCGGGCCCTGCGCGGCCTGTGCACCGCCACCGCCCTGTGCAACATCGGCATGGGCGCCCTCGTCGCCACGCTCGTGGTCCTGGTGACCGGCTGGCTCGACGCCGGGAACGCGGGCTACGCGGCGGCGATGACCGCCTTCACGGCCGGCAGCCTGGCCGGGGGAGTGGCGGGCGGCCGGCTCGTCACCCGCTTCGGGCGGCTGCGCATGGTCCTCGTCGCCGGGACGGCGCAGACGGCAGCGCTCCTCGTCATGGGCTCGGTGCGCAGCATGTTCGCGCTGACGGCCGCCCTGGCCCTCTTCGGGTTCATGGGCATGGTGTGGAACGTCAACACCACGACGCTGATGCAGCAGCGCAGCCCCGCCGAGCTGCTGGGCCGGGTGAGTTCCGCCTACCGCACGCTCGCCGTCGCGGGCGCGCCCCTGGGCGCACTGCTGGGCGGGGCCGTCGCCACGGCCTGGGGGGAGAACACCCCGGCCCTGCTCGCGGCCGCCTTCTTCGTCCTGTCCGTCAGCGCGCTGATACCCGTGCGCCGCCGGGACGTACCTGTTGTCGTGCCGCAGGACGGTGCGACGACGGGCCACGGCAACCGCTGATCAACTAGGTTGGGACCGGCAGCGGGGCAGGTACGCGGCAGCACAGGCAGGACAGGAAAGAAGGCTGAAGTCGAGATGAACAAGGACGGCCGTACCAGGCTCAACCGGACCTCCGAGTGGGCGGCGCTGGCCAGGCACCGTGAGGAGCTGGGCGAGGTCCAGTTGCGCGAGCAGTTCGCCGAGGACCCGGGCCGCGCCGAGCGCTACGTCGTGCGCGTCGGCGACCTGCGCATCGACTACTCCAAGCACCTGGTCACCGACGAGACGCTGGCCCTGCTGCGGGAACTGGCCGCGGCCACCGACGTGTTCGGGCTGCGGGACGCCATGTTCCGCGGTGAGAGGATCAACTCCACCGAGGACCGGGCCGTGCTGCACACCGCGCTGCGGGCCCCGCGGGACGCGGTGGTCGAGGTCGACGGTGAGAACGTCGTGCCGGGTGTGCACGCCGTGCTGGACCGGATGGCCGCCTTCGCCGACCGGGTCCGCTCGGGCGAGTGGACCGGCCACACCGGCAAGCGCATCCGCAACGTCGTCAACATCGGCATCGGCGGCTCCGACCTCGGCCCGGCGATGGCCTACGAGGCGCTGCGCGCTTTCACCGACCGTGAGCTGACGGTGCGTTTCGTGTCGAACGTGGACGGCGCCGACCTGCACGAGGCGATCCGCGGCCTGGATGCGGCCGAGACGCTGTTCATCGTCGCGTCGAAGACCTTCACCACCATCGAGACGATCACCAACGCCACCTCCGCGCGCTCCTGGCTGCTGGAGGCGCTGGGGGACGACAAGGCGGTGGCCAGGCACTTCGTGGCCCTGTCGACGAACGCCGGGAAGGTCACCGAGTTCGGCATCGACACGGACAACATGTTCGAGTTCTGGGACTGGGTCGGCGGCCGCTACTCCTACGACTCGGCGATCGGCCTGTCCCTGATGATCGCGATCGGTCCGGACCGCTTCCGGGAGATGCTGGACGGTTTCCGCATCGTCGACGAGCACTTCCGCAACGCGCCGCCCGAGTCCAACGCCCCGCTGATCATGGGCCTGCTGGGCATCTGGTACGGCAACTTCCACGACGCCCAGTCGCACGCGGTGCTGCCCTACAGCCACTACCTGTCCAAGTTCACCGCCTACCTCCAGCAGCTCGACATGGAGTCCAACGGCAAGTCGGTGGACCGCCAGGGCGAGCCGGTGCGGTGGCAGACCGGACCGGTGGTGTGGGGCACGCCCGGCACCAACGGGCAGCACGCCTACTACCAGTTGATCCACCAGGGCACCAAGCTCATCCCGGCCGACTTCATCGGCTTCGCCCGGCCCGTCGCCGAGCTGAGCGACGAACTCAAAGCGCAGCACGACCTGCTCATGGCCAACTTCTTCGCCCAGACCCAGGCCCTCGCCTTCGGCAAGACGCCCGAAGAGGTACGCGCGGAGGGGGTGCCCGAGGAGCAGGTGGCGCACCGCACGTTCCGCGGCAACCACCCCACCACCACCATCCTGGCCACCGAACTGACCCCGTCGGTCCTCGGGCAGCTCGTCGCCCTGTACGAGCACAAGGTGTTCGTCCAGGGCGCGGTGTGGAACATCGACTCCTTCGACCAGTGGGGCGTCGAACTCGGCAAGGTCCTCGCCAAGCGCGTCGAACCCGCCCTGACCGAGGGCGCGGACGTCCCCGGTCTCGACCCGTCCACCAAGGCGCTGGTCGCGACCTACCGGGAGCTGCGCGGCCGGGACTAGGGCCGGCGATCGTCACAGGCCGGGCAGGGGACGCGGCGGCGGTGTGCCGTCCGCGTCCCGTAGACTCCCGGCGATCATGACAACGAGTGCTCGGGGGAGCGCGGGATGGCACGCACACGGGGGAGTTGGACGGGCGGCACGCTGACGGCCGGGGCGGTCCTGAAGCCACAGCACGCGGCCCGGGCGGTGTTCCATCCGGCCTGGATCCCTCAGGCGCTCGACCGGTCCGTGGAGCGGCTCAAGAGGTTCCGGGTCGTCGCCGGGGCGGTCGCCTCCCTGGGGGTCTACACGTTCGTCGAGGGCGGCTTCGACGTGACGGAGCTGCTGGAGAACGCGCTGACGGCCTCGGTCGTGCTGCTCTTCCTCACACCGCTGACGGTCGGGGTGATGCTCTTCGTCTGGCGGCGCGGGGGCACGGTGCGGCAGTTGCGCGGACCGCTGCTCGACTCCGCCGCGCTGCTGGTGCTGTTCGTGGCGTGCGTGGCCGTACTGCTGCTGCTGGTGCGGACGGTGAACGCGTCGGCGAACCCGGTCGTCATCATCGGGGCGGGGCTGACGATGCTGTGGCTGCTGGTCTTCACGGCGTACGGGGCCGTGCGGGTCTCCGGCAATTTCTTCGGCACGGCCGCCACGCACCGCTGTCTCCCCCCGCTGCTCGCCATGGTGACCAGTTGGCTGGTGGCCGTCCCGGACCTGGTCACCGGGGATCTGCACGGGCTCAGCCTCACCCTGGGGTACGTCTTCATCCTGGGCGCCCCCGTGACGGTCACCGCGATCGCGCTGCTGGAGATGGGCCGGCTCAAGCGGCGGTACGGGATCAGACTGACCGCGCACCCGGCGACCCTGGCTCCGGCGGGCATGCCTCCGGGGACGCCTCCGGCGGGAAACCCGTACGTGCCGCCGCAGGGCCACCCGTACGGCCGGCCGCAGACGCCGTACCCACGCCCGCACCCGCGCCCGCGCCACCCCCACGGCGGCGGCTGATGCGGCAGGGCCCCCGGTGGTCCGGGCCGGTCAGGCCACCGCGCTGAGCGTGTCCGCGAGGCGGCGGCGGGCCGACCGGGCGGCGGGGACCGCGGCCAGCGCCGCCGCGCAGAGCACGGCGGCGGCCCCGACCAGCAGCATCAGCACCGCCGACGGGCCCTGGGCGATCCCGGCGCCGATGCCGCTGGACCGGCCCTGGGCGTCGATCAGCCAGTGGGCGAGCGGCAGGCCCAGGGCGGTGGCGGCGAGCACGGCCGCGAGGGCCGTGAGGCCGGTGGCCGTGACGGTGATCGCGGTGATCTGCCGCGGGGACAGGCCGATGGCCTTCAAAGCGAGCAGATCCCGCTCGCCCTCGCGGACCGTGCCGCCGATCGCGGTGAGCAGTTCGATCAGCCCGATGAGGGCCAGGACGGCGATCAGCCCGGCGACCACCGCGCGCAGGGGCGAGAGCCCGTCGGCGGGGTTGGTCACGGCGTGCACGTCGAGATGGCCGCGCCCGGCCGCGGTCAGCCGTTCGGCGACCTGCCCGGGGTCGGCACCGGGGGCAAGCCGCAGCTCGTAGAGGGTCGGGCGCAGGCCGGGGTCGTTGTCCCGGAGGGTGTCGAGGGAGGTGGTGATGACCCGGCCCGCGTTCTCCGGCTCGATGCTGCGGCCCACGATGTGCAGGATCTGCGGCTGGTCGCCGACGGTCATGCGCACCCAGTCGCCGACGCGCACGTCGAGCAGGTCGAGCAGCCCCTGCCCGGCCACGGCCTCGTCGGCGCCGCGGGCGGGACGGCCCTCGGCGAGGGTGTACGGGTAGGGCTCCCGGTGGGTGCCCAGGCCGCGCAGGGCGATGGTCGCCGTCTGGCCGGGGACCAGCGCGGCCGTCTCGACACCGGGGTAGGCGGCGGCGACCTGCGGGTCGCGTTCGAGCAGAGAGCGGGCCTGCCGCTCGCTCAGTCCGGCGTCGGCGCGGACGCTGAGCGTGGTGGGCAGACCGATCTGCTCGGGCCGGCTGTGGAAGCGGTCGATGGTGGTCCAGGCGCTCATCGCCACGACGATCAGCAGCAGTGGCAGGGTGAGGCGGGCGACGGTGGCCAGGGACCGGGGGCGGCGGGTGAACGCCTTGTGCCAGCCCAGCACCAGCGCGGGCGGCACCCGCATCCCCAGGGCCCGGCGGGCCACCCCGGACAGCCGCCCGCCCGGGGTCGCGGCCGGCCGCGGCACCGGCACCGGCGGCACCCGTCCGGCCCGCCACGCGGCCAGCCCGGTGGTGGCGCCGATGAACAGCACCGCCCCGGCCGGGATCACGAGCAGGGCCACGGTGTGCCCGGGCAGGCCCTGCCACACACCGACCGCGTCCCCGAGCCGCCCGGGGATCCGGCTGCCCAGCGCCTCGGCGAGCGCGGCGGCGGCCACGGCGCCCAGCAGGGCGTAGGCGAGGTGCTGGAGCAGGAAGATCCGCACCACCTGGCCGGGGGTGAAGCCGATCGCCTTCAGGACGGACAGGTCGCGCAGATGGCCCCGGATGCGGGTGCCGATCGCGCCGTGCACGGCGAGTCCGGCGGCGACCAGCGCGCCCAGCCCGAACAGGCCCAGCACCTGGCCGAGCAGCCGGTTGTCGCCCTGCGCCTCGGCCCGGGCCTGCTGCCAGGTGGAGACCTCGCCGATGGCCCCGGCGCCCAGCACGGTCACGGCGCGCTGCACGAGGTAGGAGGTGTCGTCGGGGTCCGTCAGGCGCAGTCCGATCACCTGGCCGCCGGGGTCGGGCACGGCCTGCGGCAGCGCCCAGACCAGGCCCGGCTGCTCTCCGGGCCGGTAGCGCGGCTCGGCGCTGTCGGCGACACCGACGACGGTCAGCTCGCGGGCGGTGCCGGGCACGGTGAGCAGGTCGCCGGGCTGGGCGAGCAGGGCGCGCGCCAGGCGGCTCTCCAGCACGACGCCGTTCGGCGTGGCGGGGTCCAGCCAGTGGCCGGAGACCAGGGGCGGGCGGCCGACGGACGGGCGTTCCGCGGTGGCCCGCAGCTCCACGGAAGCGCGGCTGCCGCGTGCGGAGACGGTGGTGGCCGCGGTGGGGTAGGGGCCGGCCACCTCGTCGACGCCGTCCAGCGCGGCCAGCTCGCGGGTGTCGGCGGCGGTGTCGGTGTGCAGCCACACGTGCGCGCCGTGCGACTGCGTGAAGACGCGCTGCCAGGGGTTGGTCGCGTACCCGAACAGGGCCGTGGCCAGCAGCAGGGAGGCGACGATGCCCGCGGTGGCGAGGACGAGGAACAGCGCCTCGCCGCGGTGCGTGCGCAGATCGGAGTGGGCCCAGCGCAGGGTCGCTCGCATACGGGTCAGCCCGTCCGGGGATCGTCGTACACGCGCATCTCAGTCCTTCAGCTCCAGCACGCCGGATATGCCGGCCCGGCGCGGCGGGGTGCCGCCGTCCAGGGTCGCGTCGTCGGCGATGCGGCCGTCGAAGAAGCTGATCACCCGGTCCGCGGCGCTGGCCAGCCGGGCGTCGTGCGTGACCAGCAGGATGGTCTGGCCACGCTGGTGGAAGCGGGACAGCAGCCGCATCACCTCGCGGGTGCCCTTGCTGTCGAGGCTGCCCGCGGGCTCGTCGGCCAGCAGCAGCGGCGGGTGGTTGACCAGGGCCCGGGCGAGGGCCACGCGCTGCTGCTCACCACCGGACAGCTCGCCCGGCATGCTGCGCTCCTTGCCGGTCAGGCCCAGCTCGGCCAGGAGCTGCTCCCGCTCGGCCCGGGCCCGCCTGGGCGCGACCCCGGCGAGCAGGGCGGGCAGCTCCACGTTGTCCGCGACGGACAGGTTGGACACGAGGTTGAAGAACTGGAAGACGATCCCGATCCGCTTGCGGCGCTCCACCGCCCAGCGGGCCTCGCTGTAGGCGTCGGTCGGCTCGCCGTCGAGCCAGATGCTGCCCGCGTCCGGCCGCTGGAGCCCGCCGAGCAGGTGCAGCAGCGTCGACTTCCCGGCGCCGGACGGGCCGGTGATCGCCACGAACTCGCCCCGGTGGACGCACAGGTCGACCCCGCGCACGGCGTGGGCGGGCGCGCCCTCGCCGTGGTGGGTCTTCACCAGCCCCTCGGCGCGCAGCACAGGAGCGGGACGGTCGTCGCTCACTCCAGCTCCTCCAGCTCTTCCTGGCACCGCTCCAGCCAGTCGAGGTCGGCCTGCAGGTGCAGCATCGCGCCCTCGATGAGCAGGTGGGCGATGCGGTTGTCGCGGTCTTCTGCGGCGGCCAGCTTCGACATCTGCCGCATGGTGTTCAGGTACTGGCGCCGCTGCTGGTTGATCAGGGCGATCTGGTCGGCGAGGCCGGTCTGCGGGGCGAGCGCCAGTTTCATGAAGAACTCGTCCCGTACCCGCGGCTCGTCCTCGGGCTCCTCGAACCAGGCGCGCAGCGCCTCCCGCCCGGCGTCGGTGAGGTGGTAGACCTTCTTGTTCGGCCGGCTGGACTGCGCCACGTCCTCGCCCTCGATCAGTCCCGACTTCTCGAGGCGGCCGAGGGTCACATAGATCTGGCCGACGTTCGGCTGAGGGTACGCGGAGCCCAGCAGTTGCTCAAGGTCCTGCTTGAGCTCGTAGCCGTGGGCGGGTCCGCGGGCCAGGAGGGCCAGGAGGGGCAGGCGCACGCGTGCAGTCCTCCTGTCCGGTCCAATGTGCTCCAGGCCCTAGTATCGCCCATACCTAACAGGTATACATGGCCTCTGTCCGGGCAAGGGTGCCCGTCGCCGGTGTACAGGGAGGAACCTATGCGGTGGATCCATGCCGCGGGTAGGGGCCTTCTCGTTCTCGTCGTGGTCCTGGCCGGTCACGTCGCCGCCGGAGCGCAGGCGGGCGAGCGGCCGGCGGGCGGTCGCGGACCGCTCACCCTGGCCACCGCCGGGGACCTGACCGGCTATCTCGGCCCCCTGCTGGAGGGCTGGAACCGCACCCACCCCGGCGAGCGGGTCACGCTCGTGGAACTGCCCGACTCGGCCGACGAGACCCGGGCCCAGATGGCCACCGACCTGCGCGACGGCGACCGCAGCCGGTTCGACGTGCTCAACATCGACGTCAACTGGACCTCGGAGTTCGCCGCCTCCGGCTGGATCAGGCCGTTGCCCCCGGACCGCTTCCCGCTGAAGACCTTCCTCCAGCCGGTCGTGGACACGGCGACCTACGACGGACAGCTCTACGCCGTGCCGTACGTCACCAACGCCGGACTGCTCCTGTACCGCAAGGACGTCCTCGCCGAGGAGGGCGTCGCGCCGCCGCGCACCTGGGCGGAGCTGGAGCGGTATGCGAGAACCATCGCCCCGAAGCACGGCCTCGACGGGTACGCGGGGCAGTTCCTGCCGTACGAGGGCCTCACCGTCAACGCGGCCGAGGCCGTCTACTCGGCGGGCGGCTCGATCCTCGGGGACGAGGGCGAGCGCGTCACGGTCGACTCGGCGGCGGCCCGGGAGGGCATCGGCTTCCTGGCGCGCGGGGTGCGCGAGGGCTGGATCCCGAAGGAAGCCCTGACGTACAAGGAGGAGGAGTCCAAGCGGGCCTTCCAGGACGGCCGGCTGCTCTTCCTGCGGAACTGGCCGTACGCCTACGTCGGCGCCTCCGCCCCCGGCTCGAAGATCGCCGGCGAGGTCGGCGCCGTACCGCTGCCGGGTCCGGACGGGCCGGGGACCAGTGTGCTCGGCGGGTCCAACCTGGCCGTCAGCGCGCACGCGCGGCACCCCGACTCCGCCGCGCGCCTGATCGCCTACCTCACCAGTGAGCCGGTCCAGCGCCAGGTCCTCACGCGGGGCGCGCTGCCACCCGTGCGGGCCGACCTCTACACGGACCCCGCGCTCATCCGCAGGTTCCCCTACCTGCCGACCCTGCGCGCGAGCGTGCTCGCGGCCGAGCCGCGTCCCAAGAGCCCGCACTACGACCAGGTCAGCCTGGTGGTGCAGGCGGTCGTGCACGACGCGATGGCCGGGCGGCAGACGCCCGAGGCGGCGGTGCGCCGGCTGGCGCGTGAACTGGCGGTCATCTCCAACCGCTAGTTACATGTTAGGTAACGAGGACATCTCAACTGGCTCCGGTGTGTCCGAGTAAGTCCCTGTTTGGAACGCCAACTGGCCGGTCACTTCTGTTCTTTTCGTTGACACCCTTCTGACGCCGCTACCTAACATGCATGCATGCTGAGTAAGTACCACTGGTGGCGGGACGCGGTCATCTACCAGGTCTACGTCCGCAGCTTCCTCGACAGCACCGGCGACGGCATCGGCGATCTCGCCGGGGTCCGGGCCGGGCTGCCGTACCTGAAGAAGCTCGGCGTCGACGGGATCTGGCTGAGCCCCTTCTATCCCTCGCCGCAGCACGACCACGGCTACGACGTGGCCGACTACTGCGACGTCGACCCGGTCTTCGGCGACCTCGGCGAGTTCGACCTGCTCATGGCCTCCGCGCGGCGGCTCGGCATCAAGGTGCTGCTCGACATCGTCCCGAACCACTGCTCCAGCGAGCACCCCTGGTTCCGCGAGGCGCTCGCCGCCCCGCCCGGCAGCCCCGCCCGGGCCCGTTTCCACTTCGCCGACGGCCGGGGCCCCGACGGGTCCGAGCCGCCCAACAACTGGCACTCCATGTTCGGCGGCCCCGCCTGGACCCGGGTCACCGAGCCCGACGGCCGGCCCGGCCAGTGGTACCTGCACATGTTCGCGCCGGAGCAGCCCGACTGGAACTGGCGCAACCCCGAGATCCCCGCCGAGTTCGACCGCATCCTGCGCTTCTGGCTGGACCGGGGCATCGACGGCTTCCGCATCGACGTCGCCGCCGGTCTGTTCAAGCACCCTCAGCTGCCCGACTCCGACGACCCGGAGGCCGACGCCCGCACCCGCGACTCGGTCAACCCGCTCGCCTGGAACCAGCCCGAGGTCCACGACGTGTGGCGCCGCTGGCGCTCCCTGTGCGAGGAGTACACCGAGCGCGACGGCCGCGACCGCCTCCTCGTCGGCGAGGTCTCCGTCCCCACCGCGCGTGAGCACGCCCGGTACGTCCGCCCCGACGAACTGCACCAGGCCTTCTTCTTCGACCTGCTCAGCGCGCCCTGGGACCCGGACGCCTTCCGCAAGGTCATCTCGGAGGCGATGCAGGACATCGCCGGCACCGGTTCCACGGTCACCTGGGTCCTCAACAACCACGACCAGGTCCGCACCGTCACCCGCTACGGCGAACCCGCCACCGAGGGCAGCGGCCTGGGCGCCGCCCGGGCCCGCGCCGCCGCCCTGCTGATGCTGGCGCTGCCCGGCGCCGCCTACATCTACCAGGGCGAGGAGCTGGGGCTGCCCGAGGTCGTGGACCTGCCGGACGACGTGCTCACCGACCCGATCTTCCGCCGCACCGGCAGCAGGGCCCGCATCCGCGACGGCTGCCGGGTGCCGCTGCCCTGGTCGGGCCAGGCCTCGCCGTTCGGCTTCACCTCGGGCGTGGACAGCGCCAAGCCCTGGCTGCCGCAGCCGGAGTACTTCGCCGAGTACGCCACCGACCGGGCCCTCGCCGACACCCGCTCGTTCTGGCACCTGTACCGCGACGGCCTGCAACTGCGCGCCGCGCTGCCCCAGTTGGGCGAGGGCACGCTGCGCTGGCTGGACACCCCGCCGGGGGTCCTGGCCTTCGAGCGGGGCGACGGCCTGGTGTGCGCCGTCAACTTCGGCACCGCCCCCACCCCCGCGCCGGTCCCCGGCTCGCCCCTGCTCACCAGCGGCCCCTGCCCGCCCGGAGTCCTCTCCGGCTCCACGGCCGCCTGGTGGATCCGTTCCTGACCGCCCCGCAAGTCAACTCCCCGAAGGGACATCAACGATGATGCGACGACGTACCACCCTGCTCACCGGCTGCACCGCCCTGGTCCTGGCACTCGGCGCGACCGCCTGCGGCGGCGGCCCCGTCGCGGCCGGCGGCGGCGACAAGGCCCTCGACGGCCAGACGGTCACCGTGGCCGGCGTCTGGTCCGGCACCGAGCAGAAGAACTTCCAGAAGGTGCTCGACGCCTTCACCGAGAAGACCGGCGCCAAGACGCAGTTCACCTCCACCGGCGACAACGTCTCCACCGTCGTCGGCAGCAAGATCGAGGGCGGCAACGCCCCCGACGTCGTGATGGTCCCGCAGGTCGGCGTGCTCAAGCAGTTCGCGCAGAACGGCTGGCTCAAGCCGCTGTCGAAGAAGACCGAGCAGTCCGTCGACGCCGGTTACGCGCCCGTGTGGAAGGAGTACGGCAGCGTCGACGGCACCCTGTACGGCCTGTACTTCAAGGCCGCCCACAAGTCGACCGTCTGGTACAGCCCCGACGCCCTCGCCCAGGCCGGAGTGAAGCCCCCGAAGACCTACGACGAGATGCTGAAGGCCGGGCAGACCATATCCGACTCCGGGCTCGCCGCGTTCTCCGTCGCCGGTCAGGACGGATGGACGCTCACCGACTGGTTCGAGAACATCTACCTGTCCCAGGCCGGGCCCGAGAAGTACGACGCCCTCGCCGCCCACGAGCTGAAGTGGACCGACTCCTCCGTCGTCGACGCCCTCACCACGCTCGGCAAGCTCTTCAAGGACAAGCAGCTGATCGCCGGCGGCCAGAAGGGCGCCCTGAACACGGACTTCCCCGGCTCGGTGGAGAAGGTGTTCGGACCCGAGCCCGAGGCCGGCATGGTCTACGAGGGCGACTTCGTCGCCGGTGTCGCCAAGGACCAGTTCGGCAAGAAGGTCGGCGAGGACGCGAACTTCTTCCCGTTCCCGGCGGTCGGCGGCGGCGAGGCCCCGGTCGTCAGCGGCGGAGACGCCGCCGTGGTGCTCAAGGACGGCAAGAACCAGAAGGCAGCCCAGGCCCTCCTGGAGTTCCTGGCCACCCCGGAGGCCTCCGCGGTGTGGGCCGAGGCGGGCGGCTTCCTCTCCCCGAACAAGAAGCTCGACCTCGCCTCCTACGGCGACGACGTCACCCGCGCCACCGCCAAGTCCCTGGTCGAGGCCGGCGACTCGGTCCGCTTCGACATGTCCGACCAGGCCCCGGCGGCCTTCGGCGGCACCAAGGGCGCCGGCGAGTGGAAGCTGCTGCAGGACTTCCTGCGCGACCCGTCCGACCCGAAGGGCACCGCGGCGAAGCTGGAGGCCGCGGCGGCCAAGGCGTACCAGGACTGATACGCCATGACAGCCACCCTCGTGAAAGAGACGAGCCCGCCGACACCGCCGCCCGGCCCGGTCGCCGACCGCACCCGGCGCCTGCGGCGGCGCGGCCGGATCGTCGCCCTGCTCTTCGCCCTCCCGGCGCTGCTGCTGCTCGGCGCGCTCGTGGTCTACCCCGTGCTGTTCAGCATCGGCCGGAGCTTCTTCGACGCCTCCGGGACGACCTTCGTCGGCGGCGAGAACTACACCGAGATGTTCCGCGACCCGGCGACCCTCAAGGCCGTGCGGAACACCGCCATCTGGGTCGTCGTGGCCCCGGCCCTGCTCACCGGGCTCGGCCTGATCCTGGCCGTCCTGGTGGAGAAGGTGCGCTGGGCCACCGCCTTCAAGCTGCTGCTCTTCATGCCGATGGCGGTCTCCTTCCTCGCCGCCGGCATCATCTTCCGCCTCGCCTACGACGAGGACCCCGACAAGGGCGTGCTGAACGCGGCGGTCGTCTCGGTGCACGACGCGTTCAAGGAGCAGTCGTCCTACCCGACGGCCCGGGCGCGTGACGGGCAGGGCCTGACGAAGGAGAAGGACGGCTCGTACCGCAGTGCGGCCGTCTCGCCCGGGGACGCGGTCACGCTGGGCCTGGTCGGCGTACAGCCCGCCGACCTGCCCGGTGACGCCCGGCCTGCCGCGGGAGCGGCGGAGCGCAAGGCCGCAGCGGACGAGCTGCGCGGTGTCGTCTACCTGGACTTCACCCCCGGCGGGGGAGGGGAACAGGGCAAGGTCGACGCGCGGGAGAGCGGACTGCCCGGGATGAAGGTCGAGGCGGTGCGCGACGGCGAGCGGGTCGCCACGGCGACGACCGCCGCCGACGGCTCGTTCCGCTTCGAGGGCCTGGAACCGGGCTCCTACGCGGTGGAACTCCCGGCGTCCAACTTCGCCGCGCCCTACGAGGGCGTCTCCTGGCTCGGCCCCGCCCTGGTCACCCCGGCGATCATCGGCGCCTACCTGTGGATCTGGACCGGCTTCGCGATGGTGCTGATCGGGGCGGGCCTGTCGACGCTGCCCCGGGACGCGCTGGAGGCGGCGCGGATGGACGGCGCCAACGAGTGGCAGATCTTCCGCCGCATCACGGTGCCGCTGCTGGCCCCGGTCCTCACGGTCGTCTTCGTCACCCTCGTGATCAACGTGATGAAGGTCTTCGACCTCGTCTACATCATCGCGCCCGGGCCCGTGCAGGAGGACGCGACCGTGCTCGCGACGCAGATGTGGCTGGTGTCGTTCGGCGGCGGCAACAACCAGGGGCTCGGCAGCGCGCTCGGTGTGCTGCTCCTGCTGCTGGTCGTCCCGGCCATGGTGTTCAACGTCCGCCGTTTCAGAAGGAGTCAGCGATGAACGCGGTGCGGCGCTCCCTGGGCAACGGAGTCGTCCAGGCCTTCCTCGTGGTCGTGGGGCTGGTGTGGATGACCCCGCTGGCCGGACTGTTCCTGTCCTCCCTGCGGTCCGCCGAGGACACGGCGAAGGGCGGCTGGTGGACGGTGTTCTCCAGCCCGGGGCAACTGTCCTTCGACAACTACTCGGCGCTGCTGGAGAACGCCGGCATCACCCAGGCCTTCTGGAACACGGTGCTGATCTCGGTGCCGACGACGGTGCTGGTCGTGGTCGTGGCGGCGCTCGCCGGCTACGCCTTCGCGTGGCTGGACTTCCCCGGGCGGGACACGGTCTTCCTGGTCGTGGTCGCCCTGCTGGTGGTGCCCGTGCAGATCGGCCTGCTGCCGGTCGCCAAACTCTTCGGGCAGCTCGGCCTGTTCGGCACGATCCCCGGGGTCGTCCTCTTCCACGTCGCCTACGGCCTTCCGTTCGCGGTGTTCCTCCTGCGCAACTACTTCGCCGAGATGCCGAAGGAGATGCTGGAGGCGGCCCGCATGGACGGCGGCACCGAGTGGCGCATCTTCACCCGCCTGGTGCTGCCCGTCGGCCGCCCGGCGATCGCCTCCCTGGCCATCTTCCAGTTCCTGTGGGTGTGGAACGACATGCTGGTGGCGCTGCTGTTCGCCGACAGCTCCGCGCAGCCGCTGACCGTGGAACTGCAGTCGCAGATACGCCAGTTCGGCAGCAACATCGACGTCCTGGCTCCGGGGGCGTTCCTGTCCCTGATCGTCCCGGTCGCGGTGTTCTTCGCCTTCCAGAAGCACTTCGTGCAGGGGGTGATGGCGGGCTCGGTCAAGTGACCGCGGGCCCGGCCCGTCACCCGGCCCGCCGGCCGTCCCCCGCCGCCATGGCGCGCTCGACATGAGCGCGCAGGCTGCGCGGCGGGCGGCCGGTGAGGCGTTCGACCGTGTCGGTGACCCGGTCCTCGGCTCCCTCGGCGATGGCCCGGTCCAGACCGGCGAGCACCGCGGCGAACTCCGGCGGAAGGAGCTCCGCCAGCCGGTCGCGCAGCTGCTCGAAGGTCAGCCGCCGGTGGGTCACCGGGCGGCCCGTGACCTCGCTGATGACGGCGGCGGCGTCGTCGTAGCTCAGCGCCTCGGGGCCGGTGACGACCAGGTCACCGCCGGCGTCCCGGCCGGCGGTCAGCGCGTGCACGGCGACGGCGGCGATGTCGTCGGCGTCCACGAAGGCCACCCGCCCGTCGTCCGTCGCGGTCCGGATGACGCCCTCCTCGCGGATGCTCCGGGCGTGCTCGTGGTCGCCCGTGAGGTTCTGCATGAACCAGGAGGGCCGCAGCGCCGCCCAGGTCTCGAACAGGCCGGGCAGGGCCTGCTGCACCTGTCCGACGGCCGGGCCGCCGGAGGGGATCGCCGAGGAGGACAGCAGCACGGCCCGCTCCACCCCGCGGGCGCGGGCCCTGGCCAGGAACGGCAGCATGACGGCGGCGGGGTCGGGGTCCCCGACCGGTGGGACCAGATAGACCCGGTCCACCTCCGTCAGTGAGTCCTCGAACGTCCCGGGGTCGTACCAGTCGAAACGGACGGGCTCGGCACCGGCGACGGGGGCCGCGCGGCGGCTCGCCGCCCGCACCCGCCGCCCCTGCCCGGCGAGCAGCCGGGCCACGCGTCCGCCGGTCGTGCCGGTGGCGCCGATGACGAGGGTGGCGGCGGTCACCGGTCGCTCCCCGCGAAGTCGGCGGTGCCGTCCTGGGGGAGGGCCAGCGGGTTCCAGTAGTCGCGGTAGTGCGTGAAGCGGCCGTCGACGGCCGTCACCACGGCGATGTACCTCATGTCGAACGGGTCTCCGCTCCGCACCAGCCGCCCCACTCCGCGCATTTCGGCCACGATGGTCGCCGGGTCGTCCGTCCGGTGGATCGTCAGGTCGGGGAAGGCGTGCAGGTCGATGTGGGCGGGATAGTCCCGGATGTAGTCGTGGACGGCCGCCCTGCCCTCCAGTCGCCTCGGCCAGCCGTCGGGGGCGAACGGGAACTCCATCACGCCCTCGTCGTGCCAGAGCGCGACCCAGCCGGCGATGTCCTTGTCGAGCAGCAGCCGCAGGCTCTC
Source organism: Streptomyces sp. NPDC085931 (assembly GCF_044540565.1). Lineage (NCBI taxonomy): Bacteria > Bacillati > Actinomycetota > Actinomycetes > Kitasatosporales > Streptomycetaceae > Streptomyces > Streptomyces sp. NPDC085931. Next base: position 165,395 of record NZ_JBITSK010000009.1, on the reverse strand, counting down.
CCGGAACAGGTCGGCCGGTGAGGTGGATGCGGTGGTGGATGCAGTCGTGGATGAAGTCATGGGAATCCCTCCGCTACGATGCGGACCACTGGTCCGCTTGAAGGAAAGAATATGGACCGGCGGTCCGGTTGCGCAAGATGCGGACCCGTGGTCCGTTTATCGGGTCGAAGGAGACGGAGGCACCCCGTTGCCCGAACGCAAACCCCGCGCGGACGCCCTGCGCAACCGCGAGACCGTCCTCGCGGCGGCCGACCGGCTCTTCGCCACGTGCGCGAGCCCCGAGGACGTCACCATGGCCGACATCGCCGCCGCGGCCGGCGTCGGCAAGGGCACCCTCTTCCGCGGGTTCGGCGACCGCACGGGCCTGATCCGCGCGCTCCACGAGTCCCGGCTCGAACCCCTCCGCCAGGCCGTCGCCGAGGGCCCCCGCCCCCTCGGGCCCGCCACGCCCCCCGCCGAACGCGTCCCGGCCCTGCTCGACGCCCTGCTCTGCTTCAAGCTCGACCACCGGCACCTGTCCGTGGCCCTGGAGGGCACGGGAAGCGACAGTCCCTACGGCGCCGCCCACTACGACTGGTGGCACGGCACGCTGCGCGGCGTCCTGGAGCAGCTGCCCGGCTTCACCGACGCGGCCTTCACCGCCCACGCGCTGCTGGCCGCGGTCCGCGCGGACCTCGTCGACCACCTGACCGAGCGGCAGCAGCTGCCGCGCGAGCGCCTCCGGGCCGAGCTGGCCGCCTTCACCGCACGGGTGCTGGCCGGCGACTGAGCCAGGGAACGCCGAAGCGGCCGGACCCCCCGTCTCCAGGGGATCCGGCCGCTTCACCGGGCAGACCGTTCGGCGCTCGCGCCGGTCAGGCCGAAGCCGGCGGATACAGCGAGCGCGGCAATTGGGAGGCCGCCGCGGCGTCCAGCAGCCACAGGGTGCGGCTGCGGCCGTACGCCCCGGCCGCCGGGGCCTGGATCTCACCCGCGCCGGACAGCGCGATCGCCGCCGCCCGCGCCTTGTCCTCGCCGGCCGCGAGGAGCCAGACCTCGCGGGCGGCACGGATCGCCGGCAGCGTCAGCGTCACCCGCGTCGGTGGCGGCTTGGGCGCGCCGTGCACGCCCACCACCGTGCGGTCGGTCTCCCGGACCGCCGGCAGCTCAGGGAACAGCGACGCCACGTGCGTGTCCGGGCCGACGCCCAGCATCAGCACGTCGAACGCGGGGACGGGCCCGTGGTTCTCCGGGCCGGCCGCGGCCGCCAGTTCCTCCGCGTAGGCGGCGGCCGCCGCCTCCACGTCGTCGCCGTGCGGGCCGTCCGAGGCGGGCATCGCGTGCACCCGCTTCGGGTCCAGCGGCACCGCGTCCAGCAGCGCCTCGCGGGCCTGCGTGACGTTGCGGTCCGGATCGCCCTCGGGCAGGAACCGCTCGTCGCCCCACCACAGGTCCAGCCGCGACCAGTCGACCGCGTCCCGCGCGGGCGCCGCCGCCAGCGCGGCCAGCAGGCCGTTGCCGTTGCGGCCGCCCGTCAGGACCACGGACGCCGAGCCCCGGGAGGCCTGCGCGTCCACGATCCTGGTGATCAGCCGGGCCGCCGCGGCCTGCGCCATCAGCTCCTTGTCGCGGTGGACGACCAGCTGCGGTGCCGTGCTCACGTCGCCTCCGCCTTCCGTACCGGTTCCGGCGTGGGCGGCTCCTGCCTCACCGGTGCCTGCGCCGTCGCCTGCGCAGCGGGAGCTTTCGCAGCCTCCTCGACGGGAGCGGGGCGGGCGAGTCGGGCCCGCCCGTCACTTTTGGGCACCGGGCCCGCGGCCTTCAGCCGGTCCACCCCGTACCGCAGGGCCGACGCGTAGGTGTCGTCCGGGTCCAGCCGCCGCAGCTCCTCGGCGATCAGCTCGGCCGTGTCCCGGCGCTTGAGCGCCACCGCACGGTCGGGCTGGCCCTCGATGGAGAGCGTCGCCAGGGAGCCGTCGGCGCGGTCCAGGCGGATCGGGCCGCAGGTGGTGTCCATGCGCACCGCCGTCAGCCCCGGGCCGCTCGACAGGGAGCGCTTCACCGGGACGTCCAGCCGGTCCGCGAGCCACATCGCCAGCAGCTCGCAGCTCGGGTTGAACTCCTCGCCCTCCACCTCGACGGCCCTGACCTCGCAGGCGACCTGGTCCAGCGCCGCCGCCAGCATGGAGCGCCAGGGCGTGATGCGGGTCCAGGACAGGTCCGTGTCGCCGGGGGTGTAGGTCCCCGACCGGGTGGCCAGGTCCCGCACCGGCTGCTCGGAGGCGTAGGTGTCGGTGACACGGCGCTGGGCGAGGGCGCCCAGGGGGTCCTTCGCCGGGTCGAGCGGCGCGTTCACCGGCCACCACACCACCACCGGGGCGTCCGGCAGCAGCAGCGGCAGCACCACCGACTGGGCGTGGTCGACGACCTCGCCGTACAGCCGCAGCACCACCGTCTCGCCGGTGCCGGCGTCCGCGCCGACCCGGACCTCCGCGTCCAGGCGGGACTGCGTACGGTCGCGGGGCGAGCGGGAGACGCGCTTGATGACCACCAGCGTGCGCGAGGGGTGCTCGCGGGAGGCGTCGCTCGCGGCCTTCAGCGCGTCGTAGGCGTTCTCCTCGTCCGTCACGATGACCAGCGTGAGCACCATGCCGACCGCCGGGGTGCCGATCGCCCGGCGGCCCTGCACCAGCGCCTTGTTGATCTTGCTGGCCGTGGTGTCGGTCAGGTCTATCTTCATGGCCGGCGCCAGCTCCGTCCGTGTCGCTCGAGCATTTCGTCCGCCTCGACGGGCCCCCAGGTACCGGCCGGGTACTGGGCGGGCTTGCCGTGGGTGTCCCAGTACTCCTCGATCGGGTCGAGGATCTTCCAGGACAGCTCGACCTCCTCCGTGCGCGGGAACAGGTTCGAGTCGCCGAGCAGGACGTCCAGGATGAGCCGCTCGTACGCCTCCGGGCTGGACTCCGTGAAGGACTCGCCGTACGCGAAGTCCATCGACACGTCCCGGATCTCCATCGACGTGCCCGGCACCTTCGAGCCGAAGCGGACCGTCACGCCCTCGTCCGGCTGGACGCGGATGACGATCGCGTTGGAGCCGAGCTCCTCGGTGGCGGTGGAGTCGAAGGGGGAGTGCGGGGCCCGCTGGAAGACGACCGCGATCTCCGTGACCCGGCGGCCGAGCCGCTTGCCGGTGCGCAGGTAGAAGGGGACGCCCGCCCAGCGGCGGTTGTCGATCTCCAGCTTGATCGCGGCGTAGGTGTCGGTCTTCGAGGAGGCGTCGATGCCGTCCTCCTCCAGGTAACCGCGCACCTTGGTGCCGCCCTGCCAGCCGGCCGCGTACTGGGCGCGCACGGTGTCGCGGCCCAGGTCCTGCGGCAGCCGCACCGCCCCGAGGACCTTGGTCTTCTCGGCGGCCAGCGCGTCCGCGTCGAAGGAGGCGGGCTCCTCCATCGCGGTCAGGGCCATCAGCTGGAGCAGGTGGTTCTGGATGACGTCACGGGCGGCGCCGATGCCGTCGTAGTACCCGGCCCGGCCGCCGATGCCGATGTCCTCGGCCATGGTGATCTGCACGTGGTCCACGAAGGACCGGTTCCAGATCGGCTCGAACATCGTGTTGGCGAAGCGCAGCGCCAGGATGTTCTGGACCGTCTCCTTGCCCAGGTAGTGGTCGATGCGGAAGACCTGCTCCGGGGAGAAGACCTCGTGGACGACCTTGTTGAGCTCCTCGGCAGACTTCAGGTTGTGGCCGAACGGCTTCTCGATCACCGCGCGCCGCCACGAACCCCCCGTCTGGTCCGCAAGCCCGTGCTTCTTCAGCTGCTGGATGACCACCGGGAAGGACTTCGGCGGCACGGAGAGGTAGAACGCGAAGTTCCCGCCCGTGCCCTGCGCCTTGTCCAGTTCCTCGATCGTGGAGCGCAGCCGCTCGAAGGCGTCGTCGTCGTCGAACGTGCCCTGCACGAACCGCATGCCCTGGATGAGCTGCTGCCAGACCTCCTCGCGGAAGGGCGTGCGCGCGTGCTCCTTGACCGCGTCGTGCACCTCCTGCGCGAAGTCCTCGTGCGCCCACTCGCGGCGGGCGAAGCCCACCAGCGAGAAGCCCGGCGGCAGCAGACCCCGGTTGGCGAGGTCGTAGACGGCGGGCATCAGCTTCTTGCGGGAGAGGTCGCCCGTGACGCCGAAGATGACCAGGCCCGACGGCCCCGCGATACGCGGGAGCCGCCGGTCCGCCGGGTCACGCAGCGGATTGCTGCTCGACACCTGTTCAGCCCTCCGAGGGGGCGAGGCGCTTCAGCTCGGCCTCGGTCGACTTCAGCAGGTCGTTCCAGGCGTCCTCGAACTTCTCGACGCCCTCCTTCTCCAGCAGCTGGACGACCTCGTCGTACTTGATCCCCAGCCGCTCGACCGCGTCGAGGTCGGCACGGGCCTGCTCGTACGTGCCGGCGACGGTGTCGCCCGTGATCTCGCCGTGGTCCTCGGTGGCGAACAGGGTCGCCTCGGGCATGGTGTTCACCGTGTTCGGCGCGACCAGCTCGGTGACGTACATGGTGTCGCTGTACGCCTTGTCCTTCACACCGGTCGACGCCCACAGCGGACGCTGCTTGTTCGCGCCCGCCTTCTCCAGCGCGGCCCAGCGGTCCGAGGAGAAGACCTCCTCGTACGCCTGGTAGGCGAGCCGGGCGTTGGCGACGGCGGCCTTGCCGCGCAGCGCCTTGGCCTCGTCGGTGCCCAGCGCGTCGATCCGCTTGTCGATCTCCGTGTCCACGCGGGAGACGAAGAACGAGGCCACGGAGTGGATCTGCGACAGGTCCAGGCCGCGCTCCTTGGCCTTCTCCAGGCCGGTCAGGAACGCGTCCATGACCTTGCGGTAACGCTCCAGCGAGAAGATCAGCGTGACGTTGACGCTGATGCCCAGGCCGATGGTCTCGGCGATGGCCGGGATGCCCGCCTCGGTCGCCGGGATCTTGATGAGGGTGTTGGGCCGGTCCACCAGCCAGGCGAGCTGCTTGGCCTCGGCGACCGTGGCCCGCGTGTTGTGCGCCAGGCGGGGGTCGACCTCGATCGACACCCGGCCGTCCTGGCCGCCGGTGGCGTCGAAGACGGGGCGCAGCACGTCGGCGGCGTCGCGGACGTCCGCCGTGGTGATCATGCGGATGGCCTCTTCGACGGTCACCTCGCGGGCGGCCAGGTCGGTCAGCTGCGTGTCGTAGCCGTCGCCCTGCGAGATCGCCTTCTGGAAGATCGAGGGGTTGGTGGTGACGCCCACGACGTGCTGCTGGTCGATCAGCTCGGCGAGGTTGCCGGACGTGATCCGCTTGCGCGACAGGTCGTCCAGCCAGATCGCCACGCCTTCCTCGGAGAGGCGCTTGAGTGCGTCTGTCATGGAAATTCCATCTCCTACGTGTCGTATATGAGCGTCAGCGCTGGGCTGCGGCGATCGATTCCCGGGCGGCGGCGGCCACGTTCTCGGCAGTGAAGCCGAACTCCCGGAAGAGCACCTTGCCGTCGGCCGAAGCACCGAAGTGCTCCAGGGAAACGATGCGGCCGGCGTCCCCGACGTACTTGTGCCAGGTGAGACCGATACCGGCCTCCACCGCGACACGCGCCTTGACGGACGGCGGCAGGACGCTGTCCCGGTACCCCTGGTCCTGCTGCTCGAACCACTCCACGGACGGCATCGACACCACGCGCGTGGGCACGCCGGCGCCCTGGAGCTGCTCGCGCGCCTCGACGGCGACGTGCACCTCCGAGCCGGTGGCGATCAGGATGACCTCCGGCTCGCCGCCCTCGGCCTCGAACAGGACGTAACCGCCCTTGGCGGCGTCGTCGTTGGGCTCGTAGGTCGGCACGCCCTGGCGGGTCAGCGCCAGACCGTGCGGCTGGCCCTTGCCGAACTCCTTCGTCCAGCGCTTGAGGATCTCGCGCCAGGCGATCGCGGTCTCGTTGGCGTCGGCCGGGCGCACGACGTTCAGGCCCGGGATGGCGCGCAGCGAGGCGAGGTGCTCGACCGGCTGGTGGGTCGGGCCGTCCTCGCCGAGACCGATGGAGTCGTGCGTCCACACGTAGGTCACCGGCAGGTGCATCAGGGCCGACAGGCGCACCGCGTTGCGCATGTAGTCGGAGAACACCAGGAAGGTGCCGCCGTAGATGCGGGTGTTGCCGTGCAGCGCGATGCCGTTCATCTCGGCGGCCATGGCGTGCTCGCGGATGCCGAAGTGGATCGTGCGGCCGTACGGGTCCGCCTCCGGCAGCGGGTTGTCCGCCGGGAGGAAGGAGCTGGTCTTGTCGATCGTGGTGTTGTTCGAACCGGCCAGGTCGGCCGAGCCGCCCCACAGCTCGGGGATGACCGCGCCGAGCGCCTGGAGGACCTTGCCGGAGGCGGCACGCGTGGCCACGCCCTTGCCGACCTCGAAGACCGGGATCTTCTCCTCCCAGCCCTCGGGCAGCTCACCCTTGGCGATCCGGTCGTACTCGGCGGCGCGCTCGGGGTTGTTGTCCCGCCACTGCTGGTACGCCTTCTCCCACACCGCGCGGGCCGCCTGGCCCCGCTCCAGCGCCTTGCGGGTGTGCGTGATGACCTCGTCGGAGACCTCGAAGGTCCGCTCCGGGTCGAAGCCCAGGACGCGCTTGGTGGCAGCGACCTCGTCGTCGCCGAGCGCCGAGCCGTGCGCGGCCTCGGTGTTCTGCGCGTTCGGGGCCGGCCAGGCGATGATCGAGCGCATAGCGATGAACGACGGCCGGTCCGTGACGGCCTTGGCCCGCTGGATCGCCTCGTAGATCGCGGCCGGGTCCAGGTCGCCGTTCTCCTGGGGCTCGACGCGCTGCACGTGCCAGCCGTAGGCCTCGTACCGCTTGACGGTGTCCTCGGAGACGGCCGTCTCGGTGTCGCCCTCGATCGAGATGTGGTTGTCGTCCCACAGCAGGATCAGGTTGCCGAGCTTCTGGTGGCCGGCCAGCGAGGACGCCTCGGCGGAGATGCCCTCCTGGAGGCAGCCGTCACCGGCGATGCAGTAGACGAAGTGGTCGAAGGGCGACTCGCCCTCCGGGGCCTCCGGGTCGAACAGGCCGCGCTCGTAGCGGGCGGCCATCGCCATGCCCACCGCGTTGGCGACACCCTGGCCGAGCGGGCCGGTCGTGGTCTCCACACCGGTCGTGTGCCCGTACTCGGGGTGGCCCGGGGTCTTGGAACCCCAGGTGCGGAAGGACTTCAGGTCGTCCAGCTCCAGGCCGAAGCCGGCCAGGTAGAGCTGGGTGTAGAGGGTCAGGGACGAGTGGCCGGCGGACAGCACGAAGCGGTCCCGCCCGACCCAGTCGGCGTCCGCCGGGTCGTGCCGCATCACCTTCTGGAAGAGGGTGTAGGCGGCGGGCGCCAGGCTCATCGCCGTACCGGGATGGCCGTTACCGACCTTCTGTACGGCATCGGCGGCCAGGACACGCGCGGTGTCGACGGCCCGCTGGTCCAGCTCGGTCCACTCGAGGTCTGTGGTGGTCGGCTTGATGCTCACCCTGGGTCAGGGCTCCTCTCCACATGTCGGATGCCGGTGTCTCGGGGCGCCCACCGGCCGCAGCCGAGCCTACCCCCGTGGGACGTGCGTTCTTCCGAGTCACTCCAGAGTGCAGGGCCTCATTCCGATCCGCCTCCCGACCGGTCCGTACCGCATTCGACAGGTGAATACGGAGCCGCTCATCCGGGTGCTCAATCGAGCTTCCGGCCGCCCGTCGGAAGCCGCCCGCCAACACGAGGCGACCCCCGCGAATGTCCGACTCTGGGCAACGTCTAAAGTGGCGTGGTACGCGCGAGCCTTTACCGTCACTTCACACGGTGGGGCTCGCTGGACTGTCTCTGTAGGGGTGTGCGTGACGGCCGTTGAATCCCGTCCAGCGGGTCTGCTCGGGACGGACCAGAGCCCGGCCCACCGGCCGTTCGGGGCCCGTGTCATGGCGTTCGTGGCTCTCACCAAGCCGCGGATCATCGAGCTGCTGCTGATCACGACGGTGCCGGTGATGTTCCTGGCGCAGCAGGGCGTGCCCGACCTGACGCTGGTGCTGCTGACGTGCGTCGGCGGTTACATGTCCGCGGGCGGTGCCAACGCCCTCAACATGTACATCGACCGCGACATCGACGCGCTGATGGACCGCACCTCGCAGCGCCCCCTGGTCACCGGCATGGTCAGCCCGCGCGAGTGCCTCGCCTTCGGTATCACCCTGGCGATCGCCTCCACCCTGCTGTTCGGCCTCACCGTGAACTGGCTGAGCGCCTGGCTCTCCCTGGGCGCGCTGCTGTTCTACGTGGTCGTCTACACGATGATCCTCAAGCGCCGCACCTCGCAGAACATCGTCTGGGGCGGCATCGCCGGCTGCCTGCCGGTGCTGATCGGCTGGTCCTCGGTCACGAACTCGATGTCCTGGGCGCCGGTCATCCTGTTCCTCGTGATGTTCTTCTGGACGCCGCCGCACTACTGGCCGCTGTCCATGAAGGTCAGGGAGGACTACGCGCGCGTGGGCGTGCCGATGCTGCCCGTGGTCGCCTCCAACAAGGTCGTCGCCAAGCAGATCGTGATCTACAGCTGGGTCATGGTCGCCGTCTCGCTGCTGCTGACCCCGCTCGGCTACACCGGCTGGTTCTACACCGCGGTCGCCCTGCTGGCGGGCGGCTTCTGGCTCTGGGAGGCGCACGGCCTGCAGAACCGCGCGAAGGCGGAGGTGACGGGCGCGAAGCTGAAGGAGATGCGCCTGTTCCACTGGTCGATCACCTACGTGTCGCTGCTGTTCGTGGCGGTCGCGGTCGACCCCTTCCTGCGCTGACGCGACCGACGCACGTCACAGGGCCCTGCCCTCGCCAGTCGATCTACTCGTGAGTAGCATCCTGGTCATGGCAGAGACGCAGCAGGTTGACCCGAAGGCCGAGCGCAAGGCCGCCCGGCTCGCCCAGCAGATCAGCTCCTTCTCCAAGGCCCACGGCGGCGCCGAGGGCCAGATCGCCTACCTCGGCGAGCGCGGCGCCCGCATCGTGCTGGTCGGCGAGGACGGCAACTGGGGCGACCTGGTCGCCCCGTCCTTCGACATCGCCGAGAAGGCCGTGGAGAAGGCGGGCATCACCCGCCACGAGTCCTTCGACGGCGAGTTCGCCGCCAAGGTGAGGACGGGCCGCTACGAGTGGTCGCGCATGGCGGGGATCCAGGTGGGCGGCCCGAAGCACGACTGACCTTCTTCCCGGAGACGCGGGGAACGGCGCGAGCGACCCACGCGACCCGCACCCGCCGAACCGCACCGGCCCCGCACCGGACCGCGACCTCGAACCCGGTTCACCCGTTAGGACCCCTGAGAGCACAGGGTCCACACCCGGGAGCCCGGATGATCGAAACGCCGTCCCTCGTGGACCAGTACTGCCACGGAGTGCTGCGCACGGAGCTGGGCCTCGGCACCTTCGAGGCCCACCTCTCGCGCACCGAGGGCCCGCCCGCCCCCGGCACCACCCTCTTCGACACGCAGACCGGCTTCGCGGTGCGCCGCTGGTGCCCGCCCCTGCTCGGCCTGGAACCCCACTGCGCACCGGCCCGCTACCTGGCCCGCCGCCGCGAGCTCGGCGTACTGGAATCGGGGCGAAGACTCCTGCGCGGCAGCGGCATCACCACCTACCTGGTCGACACCGGACTCCCCGGCGACCTCACGGAACCCGGCGAGCTGGCCTCCGCCGGAGGCGCCGAGGCCCACGAGATCGTCCGGCTGGAACTGCTCGCCGAGCAGGTCGCCGACACCTCCGGGACCGTCGAGTCCTTCCTCGCCAACCTCGCCGAGTCCGTGCACGCCGCCGCCGCGCACGCCGTCGCCTTCACCTCCGTCGCCGGGGTACGGCACGGTCTCGCGCTGGCCCCGGAGCCGCCCGGGCCGGGGGAGGTGCGGGGGGCGGTGGGCCGCTGGCTCGCCGGGCGCGGGGTCGGCGGTGAGCTGAGCGATCCCGTGCTGCTGCGGCACCTGCTGTGGAGCGCGGTCGCCTCGGGGCTGCCGCTCCAGCTGCACGCGGGGCTCGGCGCTCCCGGCCTGCGCATCGACCGCACGGACCCCGTGCTGCTGACGGACTTCGTCCGGGCCACCGCCGGGCTCGGCACGGACCTCGTGCTGCTGCACGCCTACCCCTACCACCGGCACGCGGCCCATCTCGCCGGCGTCTTCCCGCACGTCTACGTCGACTCCGGCGCCGCCCTGGTCCGCACCGGCGCCCGGGCCGCGACCGTCCTGGCGGAGATCCTGGAGCTGGCCCCCTTCGGCAAGATCCTCTTCTCCACGGGCGCCCAGGGGCTGCCCGAACTGCACGTGGTGGGCGCCCGGCTGTTCCGCGAGGCGCTCGGACGGGTCCTGGGCACGTGGGTCGCCGAGGGCGCATGGTCCCTGCACGACGCGCAGCGCGTGGCGGGCATGCTGGCGTCGGCGAACGCGCGCCGGGTCTACGGGCTGGGACAGGGCGGGTGAGGACCCTAGGCCTTGGTCAGGCTGGCCTCGGTCGCGGGGCCGGGTACCTCGGTCACGAGCTGCGGACGCTCGCGCAGCGACAGCACCACGCGCAGCACCCAGATCCACATCACGGCCGAGCCGAACATGTGCAGGCCGACCAGGACCTCGGGCAGGTCGGTGAAGTACTGGACGTAACCGATGGCGCCCTGGGCGAGCAGGATCAGGAACAGCTCGCGGGTGCGGCGCAGCGGGCCCCCGGGCGCGTCGACGGCCTTGAGGACGAACCACAGGGCGAACGTCAGCGTCACCACGATCCACGCCAGCACGGCGTGCAGCTTGCTCACCGTCTCCCAGTCGACCGGCATCCGCTCGACCTCGCTGGAGTCGCCGGCGTGCGGTCCGGCGCCGGTGACGACCGTGCCGACCAGGATGAGCAGCACGGACGCGGCCACCAGGAACCACACCAGCTGCCGCACGGCCGTGCCGACCAGCGGGCGCGGCTCCCCGTCGCCCTCACCGGCGCGCTGCCACATCACCGCGGCCACCGCGATCAGCGCCGACGTCGCCACGAAGTGCGCCGCGACCGTGTACGGGTTGAGACCGACCAGCACCACGATGCCGCCGAGCACCGCGTTGCTCATCACGATCCAGAACTGCGCCCAGCCCAGCCGGACCAGTCCCCGCCGGTACGGCTTCTGCGAGCGCGCGGCGATGATGGCCCAGCCGACGGCGGCGCACAGCACGTACGTCAGCATCCGGTTGCCGAACTCGATGGCGCCGTGCACGCCCATCTCGGCGGTGGAGGTGAGCGAGTCGTCGGTGCACTTGGGCCAGGTCGGGCAGCCCAGCCCCGAGCCGGTCAGCCGGACGGCACCGCCGGTGACGACGATGAGCACCGACATCACGAGTGCGGACAGGGTCGCGCGCCGGACGGTCCGGGGTTCCGGGGTCCAGCGTGCGGCGATGAAGGCGAGCGGGTTCCGCAGGGCCGCCAGGGCGTCGGCGCGGGTCACGTTTGGCACGCGTCCCATCGTAGGCGTCCGCTTGTGCACGCTTTCACGAGGGTCCGGCACGGCCTCACTCCCAGCGGAAGAGCGCACCGGCGGCGGCCAGGGCGGCGACCGCCCAGACCGCGAGGATCCCCAGGTCGCCCCAGGGCGTCCCGGCCCCGTGCTGCAGGACGTCCCGCAGCCCGTCCGACAGTGCCGCGATGGGCAGCAGGCCGAGCACGTCCTGCGCGCCCTCCGGGAACTTGTCGAGGGGGACGACCACCCCGCCGCCGACGAGCAGCAGCAGGAACACCAGGTTCGCCGCGGCCAGCGTCGCCTCGGCCTTCAGCGTCCCGGCCATCAGCAGCCCCAGGCCCGAGAAGGCCGCCGTGCCGAGGACCAGGAGCAGCAGCACCGCGACCGGGTTGCCCCGCGGCGACCAGCCCAGCGAGAACGCGATCACCGTCAGCAGGATCACCTGGAGCACCTCGGTGACCAGGACGGACAGCGTCTTCGCCGTCATCAGCCCCCAGCGGGGCAGGGGCGAGGAGGCCAGCCGCTTCAGCACGCCGTAGCGCCGCTCGAAGCCGGTCGCGATCGCCTGGCCGGTGAACGCCGTCGACATCACCGCGAGCGCCAGGATGCCCGGGGCGAGGAAGTCGACCGCCTCCCCGGAGCCCGTGTCGACGATGTCCACGGTGCTGAACAGGACCAGCAGCAGCGTCGGGATGACGACGGTCAGCAGCAGCTGCTCGCCGTTGCGCAGCAGCATCTTGGTCTCGAGCAGGGCCTGTGCCGCGATCATGCGGGGCAGCGGGGCCGCGCCGGGCTTCGGCGTGTACGTCCCGGTGGCGGTCATGCGCGCAGCTCCTTGCCGGTGAGCTCCAAGAAGACGTCCTCCAGAGTGTGGCGCTCGACCGAGATCCGCTCCGGCATCACGCCGTGCTGGGCGCACCAGGAGGTGACCGTAGCGAGCAGTTGCGGGTCGACCTTGCCGGTGACCCGGTAGGAGCCCGGTGTCAGCTCGGCGGCCGAGCAGTCGGCGGGCAGGGCCTTCAGCAGCGACCCCACGTCCAGCCCGGGCCGGCCGGAGAAGCGGAGGGTGTTCTCGGCGCCGCCCCGGCACAGCTCCTCCGGGGAGCCCTGGGCGATGACCCGGCCGGCGTCGATGATCGCCACGTCGTCGGCGAGCTGCTCGGCCTCGTCCATGTAGTGCGTGGTGAGGATCACGGAGACACCGTCGGAGCGCAGGTCCCGGACCAGGTCCCAGGTGGCGCGGCGGGCCTGCGGGTCGAGGCCGGCGGTCGGCTCGTCCAGGAACACCAGCTCGGGGCGGCCCACCACGGCCATGGCGAGGGCGAGCCGCTGCTGCTGCCCGCCCGACAGCCGCCGGTAGGACGTACGGCCGCAGGAGCCGAGCCCGAGGCGTTCGATCAGCGCGTCCACGTCCAGCGGGTGGGCGTGCAGCCGGGCCACGTGGCGGAGCATCTCCTCGGCGCGCGAGCCGGAGTAGACGCCGCCGGACTGCAGCATCACGCCGATGCGGGGCCGCAGGTCCCCGGACTGCCCCACCGGGTCGAGGCCCAGGACGCGCACCGTGCCGGAGTCCGGCTTCCGGTACCCCTCGCAGGTCTCGACGGTGGTGGTCTTGCCCGCGCCGTTCGGCCCGAGCACGGCGGTCACGCCCCGGTGGGCCACCAGGTCCAGCCCGTCCACCGCGGTCTTCGTGCCGTACCGCTTCACCAGGGCCTGGACCTGGACCACGGGCTCGCTTCGCATGACTCCAGAGTCTAGGTACGCGGCCGGGGGTCCGGAGCGGGGGGTGCGGCTACTCCTCGTCGCGCGGCCGGTGCGTCGCCAGCCACCGCTCGGCGTAGGCCACCGCGTCCCGCACCGGGAACAGCCGCGCCTCGGCCGCCCCGACCTTGCCGCGCACAACCGGGCGGTCCCGCTCGAAGTCGTAGCCCAGTTCGTCGAACCGGTCCGAGCTGATGGACACCTCGGTCACGGTCTCCCAGCCGTCCGGGCCCGGGCGGCCGACGGCCACGCGCGGGGACGGGATGCGGTATTCGGCGAGGTGGAAACTCGTGCAGGAGGCGTAGCCGGCGCCGAGCAGCAGGACCCGGGCGTCCATGGCCTCCAGCGTCGCCAGCGGGCTGCGCTCGCCGAGCCGGCAGTCGGTCGCGTGTCCCTCGACGATCTCGGCGGCGCGCGGCCCGAGCGCCGCGAACGAGGTCTGCGGATGCGCGCTGCGCAGGGCGCCGGGCCAGGTGCGCACGGTCTCCGGGACGACGCCGACGCCGCGGCTGGGCGTGACGAGCGGGTCGTAGGCGGGCATCGTGGCGCGGATGTCGGCCCACCACTCGGGGGGCACGGGCGGGTTGCTCCACAGCGCCGGGTCGGAGAGCTCGCCGGTCTGCGTGGGGACCACCAGCGTGCCGGTGGGCCCGAGCGCGTCGAGCAGTCCCCGCACGACCGTGACGGCGCCGCCGTTGACCCAGCCGAGGGCGCTGAGCGAGGAGTGCACCAGGAGGGTCTCGCCGGGGCGCACACCCAGCTCGCGCAGTTGGGCGCGCAGGGTGTCCCGGGTGACAAGTGGGCCGGTGGGAGGGGGTGTGGCCATGGTGCCGGAGTCTTCCCGAAGCAACTGCCCGGCGCCACCTGTTTGATCGATCAGAGATCATTTCCGCAGGTCAGATTAGGTATGCCTAAGTGACGCAGGGCACCTTCGGGCGGGCGGGACGCGGCTTGCCCGGTCCAGAGGAATTACGCAACAATGGCGTTGTGAAAAACGTCGGCGAGGCTCGGGAGACCCCCACGGGGGCCCCGCAGGAGGAGCTCGCGACCGGGGAGCGCTCGACGCGCAACCGGGTCGCGCGGTCCATCCTGGACCACGGCCCCTCGACCGTCGCGGAGCTCGCCGAGCGGCTGGGCCTCACCCAGGCGGCCGTACGCCGGCATCTCGACGCCCTCGCGGGGGACCGGGTCGTGGAGGCCCGCGAACAGCGGGTCTACGGCACGCGCACCCGCGGCCGCCCGGCCAAGGTGTTCGCCCTGACGGACTGCGGCCGGGACGCCTTCGACCAGTCCTACGACACGCTCGCGGCGGACGCGCTGCGCTGGATCGCCGACCGCGAGGGCGGCAGCGAGGCGATCGCGGCCTTCGCCCGCGCGCGGATCGCCGCCCAGGCGGGCGCCTACCGGCGGGCGGTCGAGGCGGCCCCGCCCGAGAAGCGGACCGAAGCGCTGGCCAAGGCCCTGAGCGCGGACGGGTACGCTGCTACCGCGCGCAGCGCGCCCCACCCGCAGAAGGGTGAGCAGCTCTGCCAGCACCACTGCCCGGTCGCCCACGTCGCCGAGCAGTTCCCGCAGCTGTGCGAGGCGGAGACGGAATTTTTCGCGGAGCTGCTCGGTACGCACGTACAGCGGCTCGCCACCATCGCCCACGGCGACGGCGTCTGCACGACGTTCATCCCCAAGATTTCCCACAACGCATCTGCAAGCACGGCCGGGAGGAACCCCGCATGACTCTCCCCACGGAGACTGCCCACCCTGAGCTCGAGGGCCTGGGCAAGTACGAATACGGCTGGGCCGACCGGGACGAGGCCGGTGCGTCGGCGCGTCGCGGCCTGGGCGAGGACGTCGTCCGGGACATCTCCTCCAAGAAGAGCGAGCCGGAGTGGATGACCAAGCTCCGTCTCAAGGGGCTGCGCCTGTTCGAGAAGAAGCCCATGCCGAACTGGGGCTCGGACCTGTCCGGCATCGACTTCGACAACATCAAGTACTTCGTGCGCTCCACGGAGAAGCAGGCGGAGTCCTGGGAGGACCTGCCCGAGGACATCAAGAACACGTACGACAAGCTCGGCATCCCCGAGGCGGAGAAGCAGCGCCTCGTCGCCGGTGTCGCCGCGCAGTACGAGTCGGAGGTCGTCTACCACCAGATCCGCGAGGACCTGGAGGAGCAGGGCGTCATCTTCCTCGACACCGACACCGCGCTGAAGGAGCACCCGGAGCTCTTCAAGGAGTACTTCGGGACCGTCATCCCCGCCGGTGACAACAAGTTCGCCGCGCTGAACACCGCCGTGTGGTCGGGCGGCTCCTTCATCTACGTGCCGCCGGGCGTGCAGGTGGAGATCCCGCTCCAGGCCTACTTCCGCATCAACACGGAGAACATGGGCCAGTTCGAGCGGACCCTGATCATCGTCGACGAGGGTGCCTACGTGCACTACGTCGAGGGCTGCACCGCCCCGATCTACAAGTCGGACTCGCTGCACTCCGCGGTCGTCGAGATCATCGTCAAGAAGAACGCCCGCTGCCGCTACACGACCATCCAGAACTGGTCGAACAACGTCTACAACCTGGTCACCAAGCGCGCCGTGGCGTACGAGGGCGCGACCATGGAGTGGATCGACGGCAACATCGGCTCCAAGGTGACGATGAAGTACCCGGCCGTCTACCTCATGGGCGAGCACGCCAAGGGCGAGACCCTGTCCATCGCCTTCGCCGGCGAGGGCCAGCACCAGGACGCCGGCGCCAAGATGGTCCACATGGCCCCGAACACCTCCTCGAACATCGTCTCCAAGTCGGTGGCGCGAGGCGGCGGCCGCACCTCCTACCGCGGTCTGATCGAGATCGGCGAGGGCGCCCCGGGCTCCAAGTCCAACGTGCTCTGCGACGCGCTGCTGGTGGACACGATCTCCCGCTCGGACACCTACCCCTACGTGGACGTCCGCGAGGACGACGTGTCCATGGGCCACGAGGCGACCGTCTCCAAGGTCTCCGAGGACCAGCTCTTCTACCTGATGAGCCGCGGCCTGAGCGAGGACGAGGCCATGGCGATGATCGTGCGCGGCTTCGTCGAGCCCATCGCCAAGGAACTCCCCATGGAGTACGCGCTGGAGCTCAACCGGCTGATCGAGCTGCAGATGGAGGGCGCGGTCGGCTGACCCGCCCCCGCGACAGCAGACGTCCCATTCAGGAAAGAGAGCACTACGACAGCCATGGCTGAGGCCCAGAACTCCCCCACTCTCGGCTCCGCTCGAGCGGGGGGACCCCCACCCGTGGGTTCGACCACCGCCGGCTCGATCGCGGTCGCCGCGGAGTCGACCGTCGCCACGCGCATGAGCGCGCCGCCGTCCTTCGACGTCGCGGACTTCCCCGTCCCGCACGGCCGTGAGGAGGAGTGGCGGTTCACCCCGCTGGAGCGCCTGCGCGGCCTGCACGACGGCACCGCCGTCGCCACCGGCAACGGCGTGAAGGTCGACGTCCAGGCTCCCGAGGGCGTCACCGTCGAGACCGTCGGCCGTGACGACGCGCGGCTCGGCAAGGCGGGCACCCCGGTGGACCGGATCGCCGCCCAGGCCTACTCGGCCTTCGAGAAGGCCTCGGTCGTGACCGTCCCCAAGGAGACCGTCCTCACCGAGCCCATCCGCATCACGGTGCACGGCGAGGGCGGCACCGCCTTCGGCCACCAGGTGATCGAGCTGGGCGCCTTCGCCGAGGCCGTCGTGGTCATCGACCACACCGGTGACGCGGTGCTCGCCGCCAACGTCGACTACCTGCTGGGCGACGGCGCCAAGCTCACCGTCGTCTCCGTCCAGGACTGGGACGACAAGGCCGTCCACGTCGCGCAGCACAACGCGCTCGTCGGCCGCGACGCCTCCTTCAAGTCCGTCGTCGTCACCTTCGGCGGAGACGTCGTGCGGCTCCACCCGCGCGTGCGCTACGCCGGCCCCGGCGGCGAGGCCGAGCTGTTCGGCCTCTACTTCACCGACCAGGGCCAGCACCAGGAGCACCGCCTCCTGGTCGACCACAACGTCCCGCACTGCAAGTCCAACGTCGTCTACAAGGGCGCGCTCCAGGGCGAGCAGGCGCACGCCGTGTGGATCGGCGACGTGCTCATCGAGGCCAAGGCCGAGGGCACGGACACGTACGAGATGAACCGCAACCTGGTCCTCACGGACGGGGCGCGCGTGGACTCCGTACCCAACCTGGAGATCGAGACCGGCGAGATCGTCGGCGCCGGTCACGCCTCGGCGACCGGCCGCTTCGACGACGAGCAGCTGTTCTACCTGATGGCTCGCGGCATCCCGGAGTACGAGGCCCGCCGGCTGGTGGTCCGCGGCTTCTTCGCCGAGCTGGTTCAGCAGATCGGCCTCCCCGACATCGAGGAGCGCCTGATCACCAAGATCGAGGAGGAGCTGGAGGCGGCCGTCGCATGACCTTCGTACGCGCCTGTGGACTGGGCGAGCTGGAGGAGGACACCCCCAAGCGGGTGGAACTCGACGGCACGCCCGTGTCCATCGTGCAGACCGAGGGCGAGGTGTTCGCGATCCACGACATCTGCTCGCACGCGAACGTCTCCCTGTCGGAGGGCGAGGTCGACGACTGCCACATCGAGTGCTGGCTGCACGGCTCGCGCTTCGACCTCCGCTCCGGCAAGCCCGACGCCCTTCCGGCGACGCGTCCCGTCCCCGTATACCCCGTAAAGATCGAAGGGGACGACGTGCTCGTCTCCCTCACCCAGGAGTCCTGAGGCACCCATGGCAACGCTTGAAATCCGAGACCTGCACGTCACCGTCGAGGCCGACAACGCCACGAAGGAGATCCTCAAGGGCGTCGACCTCACCGTGAAGCAGGGCGAGACGCACGCCATCATGGGCCCCAACGGCTCGGGCAAGTCGACCCTCGCCTACTCCCTCGCGGGTCACCCCAAGTACACGATCACCGGCGGCACCGTCACCCTCGACGGCGAGGACGTCCTGGAGATGTCCGTCGACGAGCGCGCCCGCGCCGGCCTGTTCCTCGCCATGCAGTATCCGGTCGAGGTCCCCGGCGTCTCCGTCTCCAACTTCCTGCGCACCTCCGCCACCGCCGTCCGCGGCGAGGCCCCCAAGCTGCGCACCTGGGTGAAGGAGGTCAGGGAGGCCATGGAGCGCCTCAACATGGACCCCGCCTTCGCCGAGCGCAACGTCAACGAGGGCTTCTCCGGCGGTGAGAAGAAGCGCCACGAGATCCTCCAGCTGGAGCTGCTCCGGCCGAAGGTCGCGATCCTCGACGAGACCGACTCCGGCCTGGACGTCGACGCCCTGCGCGTGGTGTCCGAGGGCGTGAACCGCGTGCGCGAGACGGGCGAGGTCGGCACCCTGCTGATCACCCACTACACGCGCATCCTCCGCTACATCAAGCCCGACCACGTGCACGTCTTCTCCGGCGGCCGGATCGTCGAGTCCGGCGGCGCCGAGCTCGCCGACAAGCTGGAGAACGAGGGCTACGAGGTTTACACGAAGGGTGGCGCATCCGCGTGACACAGCTGCCGGGCCTCCTCGACACCGAGGCGATCCGCAAGGACTTCCCCATCCTGGACCGCCAGGTCCACGACGGCCGGAAGCTCGTGTACCTGGACAACGCGGCCACCAGCCAGAAGCCGCGTCAGGTGCTGGACGCACTCAGTGAGTACTACGAGCGCTACAACGCCAACGTCCACCGCGGTGTGCATGTGCTCGCCGAGGAGGCCACGGCGCTGTACGAGGGCGCGCGCGACAAGGTCGCGGAGTTCGTCAACGCGCCCTCGCGCGACGAGGTGATCTTCACCAAGAACGCCTCCGAGTCGCTCAACCTCGTGGCGAACATGCTGGGCTGGGCCGACGAGCCCTACCGCGTGGACGCCGAGACCGAGATCGTCATCACGGAGATGGAGCACCACTCCAACATCGTGCCGTGGCAGCTGCTCGCGCAGCGCACGGGCGCGAAGCTGAAGTGGTTCGGCCTCACCGACGACGGCCGCCTGGACCTGTCGAACATCGACGAGGTCATCACCGAGAAGACGAAGATCGTCTCCTTCGTGCTGGTCTCCAACATCCTCGGCACCCAGAACCCGGTCGAGGCGATCGTGCGCCGCGCCCAGGAGGTCGGCGCGCTGGTCTGCGTCGACGCCTCCCAGGCCGCCCCGCACATGCCGCTGGACGTGCAGGCCCTGCAGGCCGACTTCGTGGCCTTCACCGGACACAAGATGTGCGGCCCGACCGGCATCGGCGTCCTGTGGGGCCGCCAGGAGCTGCTGGAGGACCTGCCTCCGTTCCTCGGCGGCGGTGAGATGATCGAGACGGTGTCGATGCACTCGTCGACGTACGCCCCCGCCCCGCACAAGTTCGAGGCGGGCACGCCCCCGATCGCCCAGGCGGTCGGGCTCGGCGCGGCGATCGACTACCTCAACTCGATCGGCATGGACAAGATCCTCGCCCACGAGCACGCCCTGACCGAGTACGCGGTCAAGCGGCTGCTGGAGGTCCCCGACCTGCGCATCATCGGCCCGACCACGGCCGAGGAGCGCGGCGCGGCGATCTCCTTCACCCTCGGCGACATCCACCCGCACGACGTGGGCCAGGTCCTGGACGAGCAGGGCATCGCGGTCCGGGTCGGACACCACTGCGCACGGCCGGTCTGCCTGCGGTACGGAATTCCTGCGACCACGCGAGCGTCGTTCTATCTGTACTCCACGCCGGCCGAGATCGACGCGCTGGTCGACGGCCTGGAGCACGTTCGGAACTTCTTCGGCTGAAGGGCGTGAGCTGAGACCGTGAAGCTGGACTCCATGTACCAGGAAGTCATCCTGGACCACTACAAGAACCCGCACGGGCGGGGCTTGCGGGACGGCGACGCCGAGGTGCACCACGTCAACCCGACGTGCGGCGACGAGATCACGCTGCGCGTGAAGTACGACGGCACGACGATCGAGGACGTCTCGTACGAGGGCCAGGGCTGTTCGATCAGCCAGGCCAGCGCGTCCGTGCTGAACGACCTCCTCGTCGGCAAGGAGCTCTCCGACGCGCGGAAGATCCAGGAGACCTTC
This sequence comes from Streptomyces sp. NPDC085931, assembly GCF_044540565.1. Taxonomy (NCBI): domain Bacteria; kingdom Bacillati; phylum Actinomycetota; class Actinomycetes; order Kitasatosporales; family Streptomycetaceae; genus Streptomyces; species Streptomyces sp. NPDC085931. The sequence continues at coordinate 145,124 of NZ_JBITSK010000009.1, read as the reverse complement.
CTGGAGCTGATGCAGTCCAAGGGGAAGCTCGAGCCCGACGACGCGATGGAGGACATCCTGGAGGACGCGGTCGCGTTCGCCGGGGTGTCGAAGTACCCGGCCCGGGTCAAGTGCGCCCTGCTGAGCTGGATGGCCTGGAAGGACGCTACGGCCCAGGTACTGGGCGGAGCCGACGCCGAGAAGGAGACGACGGCATGAGTGAGACCGTGGAGATGAAGCCGGCCTCGGAGGAGGAACTCCGCGAGGCCCTGATGGACGTCGTCGACCCCGAGCTGGGCATCGACGTCGTCAACCTGGGCCTGATCTACGGCATCCACATCGACGACTCGAACGTGGCCACGGTCGACATGACCCTCACGTCGGCGGCCTGTCCGCTGACGGACGTCATCGAGGACCAGGCCAAGTCCGCGACGGACGGCCTCGTCAACGAGTTGCGCATCAACTGGGTCTGGATGCCGCCGTGGGGCCCCGACAAGATCACGGACGACGGCCGTGAGCAGCTCCGGGCGCTCGGGTTCAACGTCTGAGGCCCGTCCGGCGTGGCTGAGGGCGGCATCCTTCACGGGTGCCGCCCTCACGCATGCTCAGCCCAGCCCGGGCACGATCCGGAACGACGCGTCCGAGTGGTACTGGTGACTGTGCTCGTAGGGGTCGAGCCGCAGCTGGAAGTCGCGGTGCCGCAGGAAGCGCCCCGGGTAGTTGACCGACTCCAGCGAGAGGGTGCCCGACCGGGGCCGGACGCGGGGGCAGAAGGTGGCGTCCTGGCGGAACAGGGACGAGCCGTCGTCCCGGTCCGCGACCAGGACGAAGCCGCGGTGGCGCAGGTGGCGGCCGTCCGACGTGGTGAACGAGTAGCAGGAGGAGTCGGAGAGGCCGGGCACGCGCCGGAAGGTGGCGTCCTCGCGCTGCCCGGGATCCGAGCCGATCCGGTCGAGGCGCACGGAGCCGTCGCGCACTCGCCAGTAGCGGTCGGGGAAGTTGACCGCGCGCACGGATATGCCGGGCGAGGAGGGGGGCTTCGGGCGCTTCGCGGGCGCGCTGGACGCCTTCGGCGGCGGCTCGGGGGACGTGGGGGAGGGCTCCGGACCCGGGTCGGTGCCGGGAGCGCTGCTCGCCGGAGTGGGGGACGGGTGGACGCGGCCCGTGCCGGGCGTCCCGGTGCCGCTCCCGGAGGGCGTCGCGAACGAGATCAGGCCGCCCGGGGCGGAGCTGCCGAGGGCGGCCGGTTCCGCCGCCCGGTGGGCCGGCTCCTCGGACGCGTTCTCCATCACGGTGACGGCCGTGACGCACGCGGCGATCGTGGCCAGGGCCAGCGCGCCCGCCAGCCAGAGCCGTCGTGTTCCCGGGGCACGGGTGGTGTCCGGGCCCCAGCCGCTCTCCCAGGGACGGTCCTGGGGCGGGCGGGACTTCTCGTCTGACATGCGCGGTTCCTCCGGCGGGGCACCCTTGACGGCGGCGCAGTCGTGGCGGCCCGGTGTGCGATCGGTGACACCGTAGTGGACAGGTGAGACGCCGGTGGCTCGATTGATGAGAGCGGTTTCCCGGCGATATCAAGCCGTTGTGCGCAGGTCCGTACCACCGTTGTGTACGCCCGTACAGATGCTGTGTACGCTCGTACACATGGGTTATCTCCTGCTGGCCGGCGCCATCGTCGCCGAGGTGGCCGCGACCACCGCCATGAAGTACAGCGACGGGTTCAGCAAGATCGGGCCCTCCCTGTTCACGCTCCTCGGCTACGTGCTCTCCTTCGCGCTGCTCGCGCAGACGCTGAAAACGGTCTCCGTCGGCACGGCCTACGCCATCTGGGCCGGGGTCGGCACCGCCGCCATCGCCACGATCGGCATCGTCTTCCTGGGCGAGGGCATGACCGTCGCCAAGGCCGCCGGGATCGCGCTGATCATCGTCGGCGTCGTCGTGCTGAACCTGGGAGGTGCGCACTGATGCCCCGGCGGCACGATCCCGAGCGCCGGCAGCGGATCATCGACGCGGCGATCCGGGTCGTCGGGTCGAAGGGCATCGCCGGGCTGAGCCACCGCACCGCGGCGGCCGAGGCCGACGTGCCGCTCGGTTCCACGACGTACCACTTCAAGACCCTCGACGAACTGCTGGTCGCCGCGCTGCGGCAGACCAACGAGGGCTTCGCCAAGGTGATCGCCTCGTGCGGCGGTCTGGACGACCCCTGGACCGATCCGGCCGCCGCGCTCGCCGGCTGGATCGGTCAGTGGCTCTCCGGCGACCGCACGGGGGTGGAACTGGAGTACGAGCTGTACCTGGCCGCGCTGCGCCGGCCCGCCCTGCGGCCCGTCGCCGCCGAGTGGGCCGAGGGGGTCACCGAGCAACTGTCCCGGCACATGGACCCGGTCACCGCGCGGGCCCTGGTGGCGGTCGTCGACGGGATCTGCCTGCAGGTGCTGCTGACCGGGGCCCCGTACGACGAGGCGTACGCGCGGGATGTGCTGGGGCGGGTGCTGGCGGGGGCGTCCGGGGGGCGGTGAGGGGCGTTCCGGGGGGTCCGGGGTGATGTCCGGCGGCCGGGGTTCGGGACGCGATGACGGGGGTTGGGAGGCGTTGACGGGGGCCGGGCGGCGTGTCGGCGTTCGGGAGGGTGGGGCCACTCCTGGTCGGTGGCGGGCCGTCGGCGGGGTGGGTTCCCGGGCTGCCGGGCGGGTGTCCCGGCTGCTGAGAGGGGGCTCGGGCCGGGCGGCACCGACCGGCTCGTGAGACGTGCGGGAACCGGTTCGCATCGACCCGTGTCCGCCGGTTAGGTTGCCCTCATGACCGACACGACTGCTCCTCGTACCACCGGCGCCGTGGCCGCCGGCCTCGCCACGATCGCCGCCGACGGCACCGTTCTCGACACCTGGTTCCCCGCGCCCGAGCTGGCCGACGCGCCCGGCCCGTCCGGCACCGAGCGGCTGTCCGCCGAGCGGGCCGCCGAGCTGCTCGGCGACGGCGCCGGCGCGGCGATCGGCCCGGACGCCCGCCGGGGCGTCGACGTGGTCGCGGTCCGCACGGTCATCGCCTCGCTCGACGAGAAGCCGATCGACGCGCACGATGTCTACCTGCGCCTGCACCTGCTCTCCCACCGCCTGGTCAAGCCGCACGGCCAGAACCTGGAGGGCATCTTCGGCCACCTCGCCAACGTCGCCTGGACGTCGCTGGGCCCGGTCGCCGTCGACGACCTGGAGAAGGTCCGGCTGAACGCCCGCGCCGAGGGCCTGCACCTCCAGGTGACCTCCGTGGACAAGTTCCCCCGCATGACCGACTACGTGGCCCCCAAGGGCGTCCGCATCGCCGACGCCGACCGGGTCCGGCTCGGCGCGCACCTCGCCGAGGGCACCACCGTCATGCACGAGGGCTTCGTCAACTTCAACGCCGGCACGCTCGGCACGTCGATGGTCGAGGGCCGTATCTCGGCGGGTGTCGTGGTCGGCGACGGCTCCGACATCGGCGGCGGCGCGTCGACCATGGGCACGCTGTCCGGCGGCGGCAACGTGATCATCTCCATCGGTGAGCGGTGCCTGGTCGGCGCCGAGGCGGGCGTCGGCATCGCGCTGGGCGACGAGTGCGTCGTCGAGGCAGGCCTGTACATCACCGCCGGCACCCGCGTGACCATGCCCGACGGCCAGATCGTCAAGGCCCGCGAGCTGTCCGGCGCCTCCAACATCCTCTTCCGTCGCAACTCGGTCACCGGCACCGTCGAGGCCCGGCCGAACAACGCGGTGTGGGGCGGCCTGAACGAGATCCTGCACAGCCACAACTGACGACCCGTACGAGGTACCCCGCGTGACCTCGTGGTCGTTTCGGCAGATGAACGGGTGGACGCAGAGTCCGATCAGAGGCCGAACCGACGAAACGAGGACCGGGGCATGAGGAACGAGCGGGGGCGGGGCGTGGTGCGCTCGCTGGTGGGGACCGTCGCGGTGCTGGCGGTGTCCTGGCTGCCGGCGGGTGCCGCGCACGCCGACGAGACCAACAAGGACTCCCACAACGGCCACCGGGTCGGTCTGATCAACGTCAACGTCGGTCAGATCGACGACCCGGCGGAGGACGTGCTGGAGCACACGCTGCTCCTCGGGGACGGCTACGTCTGGAAGTGAGCCGGACCGGGGCACAGGCCTCGCATCGCCCGGACGGCCCGCGCCGCAGACACCTGCGGCGCGGGCCGTCCCGCTTTTCCGCGCGGGGGTGGCATAGCGCGACGCCCCGGCACGCGTCACAGGGGGTACGGGGAGCGGACACGGGCACCTTCGGGGGCGAGGCCGAGCGGTGATCAGCCGCCGGTCAGGTCCTGGTGGAGGGAGAGCAGTCCGGCGGCCGTGGGGCGGTCGGCGGGGCGCAGGGGGGCGCGGACCGGGCCTGCGGGGAGGTGCAGGGCGGTGAGCAGTGACTTGGCGGTCACGGCCCCCGGCAGGCCCGCCGACATCATCGCCTCGATGAGAGGGGTGGCCCGCTGCTGGAGGCGGGCGGCCCGTGCCGTGTCGCCCGCGTCGAACGCGTCCAGCACGGCTCGCAGGTGGCGCGGGATCACGTTGGCGACCGTGCTGACGTAGCCCGCGCCGCCCACGGCGTACAGCGCGAGGTCGTGTTCGTCGCAGCCCGCGTAGTACGCCAGGTCCGTGCGGGCCATGACCTTCTGCGCGGCCAGGAAGTCGCCGGAGCAGTCCTTGACCGCGACGATCCGGGGATGGCCGGCGAGGCGGAGGAGCGTCTCGGCCGCCACGCGGACGCCGGTGCGGGCCGGGATGTCGTAGAGCATCAGCGGGAGTCCGGTGGTGTCGGCGATCTCGCGGAAGTGCGCCTCGACGGCGTCCTGCGGGGGCCGGCTGTAGTACGGCGCCACCACCAGCAGACCGTCCGCGCCCGCCTTCTCGGCCTCCCGGGCCAGTGCGGCGGTGTGGCGGGTGTCGGCGGTGCCGATGCCCGCGACGATCGTCGCGCTGCCGGCCACGGCCTCGCGGACTGCGGTGATCAGTGCGGACTTCTCGGCGTCCGTGGTGGTCGGGGACTCGCCCGTCGTGCCGGAGAGGACGAGACCGTCGCAGCCGCTCGCGACCAGATGGGCGGCGAGCCGCCGGGCGCCGTCCAGGTCCAGGGCGCCGGAGTCGGTGAACGGGGTGATCATGGCGCACAGCGCGCGGCCGAAGGGAGGTGCGTGGGGTGGGGTCATGACAGGAGTGTCGACGGGATCACTGTGTAGCTCTACTTAATTCTGCTACACGTTGATCATCAGGGTTGCTTCAATGAAGGTGTTCTTCCCAGCCGGGTGTCCATGCGTCACCATGGCCGGGACGGTCGGCGACGGATGTCCTGGGAGGCGTCATGAAGCTCGGCAAGGCACTGGCCACGGGGTTCGCGGAGGAGCAGCCGGAGGCGCGGGGCGAGGGCCTCGGACAGGACGTCGAGCGGCTGCGGGCGGAAGGGCCCGGTGAGCGCGTCGAGGTGCGCGAGGCCGCCGTGGCCGAAGAGGTTCCGGCCGCCCGATGAGGCTGCGGCTTCCCTCGGAGCGTCCGACGGAGCCGCCGACCGGATACAAGATCGCCCACCCGGTGCTGTCCCAGGACGGCACCCGGGCCGGGTTCACCGGTGTGTCGCTGGGCGGTGCGCTGCCGTACGGCGTGGTGGCCGAGGCGGCCTGTGTGTACGGGCTGCGGCACCGGGCGCCGCACCGCCGCTGCGACTGCGGCTTCCACTGCGTCCACGACCGGTCCGCCGCGGAAGCGCTGCTGTGCACCGCCGGGCACCGCGGCGCCGTGCTGCTGGAGGTGTCCGTCCTCGGGGCCTACATCCGCTTCGAGCGGGGGTTCCGGTACGCGCGGCAGCGGGTGCGGGTCGTGACGGTGGGACCGTGCGACTGCGGGGCGGTCGCGCGGGTGCTGGCCGACGCCGGGTGGGGACGGGCCGGATGGCGCGGGCTCGCGCCGGTGTGCGCGGTGTGTGCGCGAGGGCGGGCCGCGGTGTCGCTCGGCCGGTTCGCCCGGCTGGCCGGTCACGGGGTGCGGGTCGTCGCCGGGGGTGGTAGCACGCCCGGCGGTGAGGGCACGGGCGCGGTGCCGGGCGGGATCGAGGCGGCGGACGGGCTGGGCGTGCCCGAACTCGTGGCCGAGGCCGCGCTGTTGCAGGCGCGGCTCGACTGGTTCCAGACGCAGCTGGCACGGCTCGGGCAGCGGGGGGACCCGGGCGGTCAGCAGGGGGAGCCGCAGGGGTAGCCGCAGGGCGGACGGGTACTCGGGGGTTCCTGCTTCGAGAGGAGGCGGAACCGTGACCGGGACGATGGACCATCGGGCCGTGCGCGAGGAGCACCACTCCGTGGGCGAACTCGTCGGTCAGGCCCCTCGCGCCGGCCGGGACGGGTGCCGCCGCGCTCTCGCTGGTGCTGCCCGTGTGGGCCGCCGCGCTGATCGTGACGGGGGTGCTGTTCGTGATCGCGGTGGTGCTGGCCGCGATGGGCCGCGGACAACTGCGGCGGGCCGCGCCGCCCACGCCTGAACGGGCGATCGGCAGCGTGAAGGCGGATGTCGAGGAGATCAGGGAAAGGGCGCATCGATGACGGAGCCGACGGGTGGGGCCAAGGGGCCCGACGAGCTGCGGCGGCAGATCGAGCGGACGCGCGGTGAACTCGGCAACACGGTGCACGAGTTGGCCGGGAAGGCCGATGTGAAGGGCCGGGCGCTGGCGCGGGCCGCCGACCTGCGGGACAAGGCCGGGGCGATGACGGTGCAGCTGCGCAGCAGCGCGGCGCAGGCCGGGCACTCCGTGCAGGACCGGGCCGCGCACATGGGGCCTCGGCCGGTGCGGACCGTGGTGCAGGCCGGGATGCGGCATCCCAAGCCGGTGCTGATGGCCGGGGCGGCGGGGGCCGTCATGGCGGTCGGGGTCGCGCGGTGGAGGCATGCGCACGGACACCGGTGACAGTCGTGACAGTGGCGTCGTGACGTCGTGATGTCGTGGCGTCGTGGCGTCATGGCGTCGCCGTGGTGTGCCGCGTGGCCGTGTCGTCGTGGCTTCGCGTCGTCGCGCGGTCGTCCGTCGCCGGTGGAAAAGCCGGGCCCGAGGAGCCCACTTGACCTCAAGTTCGGTCGAGGTCCGAAGGTGAGGGCGTAACGATCGGCCGACACGACTGGAGTGCTCCCATGGCCCGGCGAACCTCACGGCATCCGGATCTCACCGACCCCCGCATCGGTGCTCCCTTCTTCAGCACTTGGCGGGTGGGAACCCCCGAGCGGCAGCGGCAGGCCGTGGAGGCGATCGCGCGGGCCTGGGAGCGGCGGCCCTGGCCGACCGGGGACCTGCTGGGATACCACGTGTACGCCGGACACGACGGGGACACCCTGCTGCACTACTCGCAGTGGCGCAGCGAGCAGGCCTACGAGGCGTTCGTGAAGACCCACCGGCAGGAGCGCGTCGACGAGATCGACACGGCCGTGCCGGGCATCGAGCGGGTGTGGCTCGGCCGGTACCGGCACTACCGCAGCGCCCGGCGGGAGGACGCGGCCGTCCCGGGGTGCGTCGTGATCGTCGACGTCCGCTTCGACGGGCCCGACGCGGAGCGGCAGCGCGCCTGGGTCGACGCGGTGTTCGAGGCCCTGCAGAGCGATCCGGAACAGCACCCCGGCGGGATCTCCGCCCACTTCCACCTCGGTACGGACGGCACCCGGGTGCTCAACTACGCCGAGTGGGAAAGCGCCCAGGCGCACATCGACGCCCTGGCCGCGCCGGGCGACGGCGTCGGTTCGGCGACCGAGCAGTGGAAGCGCGTGCAGAACTGGCCGGGCCTGCGGGAGAGCGCCGTGCGGCGCTACGACCACGTCCTGGGGCTGGTGCCCTGAGGGGTGGGCCGGCCGAACACCGGGTTCGGCCGGCCCGTCCCCCTAAGGGCGGAACCGCAGGACCTGCGGGTCGTGGTCGCTGATCTGGTCGTGGAACTCCGCGTTGACGTGCACGCTGTCGTACTCGAAGTCGCAGCCGCGGCGGATCGACGGGCTGATCAGAATCTGGTCGAGGACCTGGCTGTTGCCCTGGTAGACGTACGAGTAACGCTCGCCGCGCGGCAGGGACTTGATCGCCGACCAGAGCTCGCCGCGGCCCTCCAGGAGCTCCGCGGTCCGGGAGAACTCGAAGTCGTTGATGTCGCCGAGCGTGACGACGTCCGCGTTCTTCTGGGTGTCGAGGATGTCCTTGACGAAGGCGTTGACCAGCGTGGCCTGCTGGTGGCGCTGCGTCTCCGAGCTGCGGGACGGCGGCTGGTACTGGGCGGTCAGACCCTGGTCGCCGCCCTTGGAGTTGAAGTGGTTGGCGATCACGAAGACCGTGCGGCCGCGGAAGACGAACTCGCCGGCCAGGGGCTTGCGGCTGTTCTTCCACGCCTCGTCGGCGGGGGCGATGCGGCCGGGGCTGAGCGTGAGGTGCGCCTTGCCACGGATCTTCGTCACGCCGGTGGCCGTCGTGGCGTCGCCGCCCGGGCGGTCCGCGAAGGAGACGCGCTCCGGGTTGAACAGGAACGCCTGGCGGATGTTGCCGCCGGGCTCACCGCCGTCGGTGCCGTCGGCCGGGTCGATCGAGCGCCAGTCGTAGCGCGGGCCGCCGGCCGCGACGATCGCGTCGATCAGCTTCGTCAGGGTCTGGTCGGCCGCGACCGTGCCGTCGTTCTTCGCGCCGTTGTTGTCCTGGATCTCCTCCAGGGACACGATGTCCGGCGACTGCAGGTTGTTCACGATCGCGGAGGCGTGCGCGGCGAACGTGTCGTCGGCCGGGTCGAGGTTCTCGACGTTGTAGGTGGCGACGGCCAGTTCCGAGGAGCGCTGCTTGCGGGTGGTCTCGCGCTGCAGACCGGCGCTCCTGAGGGTGCCGAGTTCGCTCGCGACCAGGGTGTAGCCGCCGAACTGGTTGTAGTCCAGGGGGCCTTCGGTGGTGCCCGTCAGGGTGTCGCCGACGTTCGCCTTCGGGAAGTCGGCCGTCGGGCCGAGGGACTGGATCTGCAGACGGCCCGTGTTCTGGTCGTCGTAGGAGCCGTAGACCGTGCCGCCGTGGCGGGTGCGGTTCTCGTGCGGCTTCACCGTCACCCACAGCTCGGTGTACGGGTCGGTGGCGCCGACCACGCGGGTGTCGGCGACCGCGACGGTCATGCCCTCCAGGGACTCGTAGTAGTCCAGGGCGTACTTCGCGGGCTGGAGGGGGAGGGCGTTGATCGAGCCGTTCGCCGCGGTGTCACCCGTGGGGGTGTAGGCGGCGGGGACCGACCGGGCCGTGACGGGGGTGGCGGCGGGCAGTTCGTTGCCGCTGGACAGGACCGTGGTGGTCGGCTTGGTGATCTCCGTCAGGGCCTGGTTGCCGGAGGCGGTGCCGCCGGGCACGAACTCCGAGACCGTGCCGCTGACCTCGACGGAGTCGCCGACGGCGACGCCCTTGGGGGTGGAGCTGGTGAAGACGAAGACGCCCTCACTGGTCGCCGGGTCGGCGTCCGGGCTCGGGTCCTGGATCCAGAAGCCGCGGGAGGAGCCGTAGGTGCGGACACCGGTCACGATTCCGGTCACGTCCGTGACCTGCCGCCCGGCGTACGGGGAGGTCCGGGTGTTGCCCTGGATGTCGTGGACGCGGACCGATTCCGCGTGCGCGGGGGTGGTGAGGACGATCGTGGAGGCCGCGGAGCACGCGGCGGCGACGGTGAGCGCGGCGAGGCGCGCGGAGGACTTGCTGGGCAACGGGATTCCCTCCGGGGACGTGACAGGGCGCCGGGACGAGGGTGGTGCTCGGACTGGGCCGCCACCTGGGGGACGGGCGGCATGACGCGCGTGGACGACGGCGGGCCGGGTGCCTGGTGGGGCAGGTCCGGTGAACAAGTGTCCGCCGACTTCTACGCGCGTCAATCTCCAGCCTGTCCATGTCACTTGTCAAGGTTTCGGCCATGTACGGCAGTCGACGGGGAGATGAAGTGGGCGGCATGGGTGGAAATCCGTCTAGGCTGAGCGGCTGAGTCACCTGAGGCGCGCTAGGAGAAACAAGCCGATGTCAGACAGCTCCCCCCTGCCGCCGGTGCGGCTGCACCCCGAAGCGGAGCTGGCGCGCGACGCGCTGTCCACACCGTTGCTGTCCCGGGCCGTACGGCTCGCCCGCTGGGCCGGGCCGGACACCCGCGTGGACGCCGGGGGAGGGCTCGTCGACGCACAGCTGCCCGCCGCCGCCGAGGCGCTCGGGCTGAGCGGGGACGACGCCGCAGCCGACGCCAGTGAGGCGTGGCGGGTGGCCCTGGACGCCGGGCTCGTCGAGGTCGTCGACGAGGAGCGGGGAACCGTCCGCGCGGGCGAGGACCTCGCGCTGCTCACCGGCGGCTCGCCGCAGGACGTCCTGGCCGTGTGGCTCGCCGCCCTGGAGACCGTGCTCGCCGACGCGAGCGTGCCCGACCTCGACGGACTGCTGGACGAGGCCGGCGAGGTCGACCTCTCCGCCCTCGACTGGGACCCGGAGGCCGAGGCCGAGTTCCTCGACGGCGTGCTCGGCAACCTCTACCTGCTGACCGCCGGCGACGACACGCCCGGCGGGGCCCCGGTGCCGCTGCCGGCGCTGGCCGCCTCGGTGCTCGTGCCCGGCGACATGGGCGAGCCCAGCAACGACGTCCTGGAGCAGGTCTCCGACGCGATGATGCGCCTGGACGACCAGTTCCGCATGCTGGAGCCGGTGGGCCTGGTGGAGTACCAGCCCGTCGACGAGGCGCTCATGGTCGACGCCGACGAGGAACCCGCAGCGCCCGTGGACGACACCGACGTCTCCCGGTACGGCATGGTCCGGCTCACCCCGCTCGGCCTGTACGGGATGCGGGCGCGGCTGCTGGAGGCCGGGTTCCAGGCGCCGGCCGTCGGGGACCTCGCGGACAAGGGGGCCGACGCGCTGCTCGACGGCACGGCGATGTTCCCGCCGGCCGCGGCGCAGGCCGAGACCGAGCAGTGGCTGCAGCGGCGCGAGGCCCTCACGGCGGCCCGGGAGCTGCTGGCGGCGGCCCGCGGCTCCGACACGGGGGCGCCGCTGCGGCGGCTGCGGTGCCAGCAGGCCCTGTCGCTGGTGGGTCCGGTGGCCGAGCCGGCGCTGCGCGAGGTGCTCGACGACGCCGAACTGGGCGGGCTCGCCCGGGTGTGGCTGACCGAGCAGGGCGCGACGGACGTGCCCGCGCCGTCCGAGGCGATGGTGTACTGGCTGACCATCGACACGGTGGCCGCGCAGCTGGCGGCGGAGGGCAACTCCGAGGAGCTGCGGGCGCTGGTCGAGGGGCTGGCGCAGCAGCACAGCGGGTTCTTCGCGGCGGTGTGGCGGGTCGATCACCCCGCCACTGCCGACGTGCTGGAGGCGATGGGGCGGCTGCATCCCGACAAGAAGGTGGCGAAGGAAGCGCGGAAGGCGGCGTTCAAGGCGCGGTCACAGCAGGGGGGCTGACCTGCCGGGGCGAGCCCGACCGCGGCCGAGGGCACGGCGCCGGCCCGCGTGTGGCTCTCCCGGTGCGGGGGTGCGACCGGGGCGCCCTCGTCGCTTGGCGGGGCGTTCTCCGTGGGCCCGGGGTGTTGTTCAGTCCTCGTTCACCTGTGGGCGGGACGGTGTCGGCGAACGAGGTTCGCCACCCTCCACGGCATCCCGTCACAGGAGACACCATGTCGCTCACCCGCAGGGACTTCGCCAGAACCTCCGCGATCACCGGTGCCGGTGTCGCGCTGGCCGGCAGCGTCGGCGCCCTCGCCACCGCGCCGAACGCCCTCGCGTCCTACGACACCGACACCGACAGCGCGGAGGGCACGGCGGACGCCCGGCACGGGGCCGGTTACGGGCCGCTCGTGCCCGACCCCCGGGGCATCCTCGCCCTGCCCGCCGGGTTCTCGTACCGGATCATCACCTACAGCGGCAGGACGAAGCTGGAGTCGGGTGAGTTCACGCCGTCCAACCACGACGGCACCGCCACCTTCGACGGCCCGCGCGGCACCACCTTGCTCGTCAACAACCACGAGCTGAAGGGCCCCCGCGCCAACTGGGCGCACCCGGTCCCGCTCACCGAGGGCCTGGTCTACGACCCCGCCGCCGGGGGCTGCACGGTCGTCGAGATCCGCCCCGACGGACGGGTCGCCGAATGGGTCGGCATCGCCGGCACCTCCACCAACTGCGCGGGCGGCCGCACCCCGTGGGGCACCTGGCTCACCTGCGAGGAGAACTCCGACCGGGCCGGCACCAACGGCATGACCAAGGACCACGGCTACGTCTTCGAGGTCGACCCCGTCGACCGGCGCGCCAACCGCGACCCCAAGCCGCTGAAGTTCTTCGGCCGTTACGACCACGAGGCCGTCGTCATCGACCCCAGGCGCGGTCACGCCTACCTCACCGAGGACGCCGCCGGCCCCAACGGCCTCTTCTTCCGCTGGACCCCGCCGAAGGGCTTCGCCCACGGCCCGGGGAAGTTCCGCGGGCTCGCCGACGACGCCGGTGTCCTCCAGGCGCCCAAGTGCTACGACTCCGGCGGCCGGTTCGTCGACGACCTGTCCCGCGCCACACGCATCGGCACCGTCTACGGCGTCGACTGGGTGGACGTACCCGACCGGGACGCCCGCACCACCCCCGTGCGCAAGCAGTTCGGCGCCGGCGAGGTCACCCGCGCCCGCAAGCTGGAGGGCATGTGGTGGGCCGACGGCGGCGCCTACCTCGTCTCCTCCTACGCCCGCGAGGAGAGCCCGGTCCGGCACGACGGACAGGTCTGGTTCTACGACCCCAAGCGCCGCACCCTGACGCTGAAGGTGCTGCTCGGCGTGAACCCCGACCCCGCGAAGGACGGCGCCTTCGACGGCCCCGACAACATCACCGTCTCCCCGTACGGCGGGCTCGTCATCGCCGAGGACGGCGAGGGCGTGCAGCACCTGTTCGGGGCGACCGACAGCGGACGCACGTACCCGATCGCCCGCAACGAGCTGAACATCGGCACCGCCGAGGAGCCGGAGTACAGCGAGTTCGCCGGTGTCACCTTCTCGCCCGACGGGCGAACCCTCTTCGCGAGCATCCAGACACCCGGAATCCTGCTCGCCATCACCGGGCCCTGGAAGCGGCAGAAGCGGTAGGTAATTCGCTCGCCGTGCGCGAGTCGCGCCTCCTACAGTGAGATCACAACGTCACGCACTTCCCGGTGCGATGGCGGCGGCTACTTCTCTTCCAAAGAATCCGACGCCGCCGCCGACTTGATCTCGGGAGGCGCGGCACGGGGTGGGTGCCCGGTGCGAAGGCAACGGTTACTTCCTGGGATCGGACGGTTGCGGGTTCAAGTCCCGTCGGCGACTTCGGGTCGCCGTAGCTCAATGGGCAGAGCATCTGAACAAGTCCGTCGCCGCGTTCTGTCCTCGGGCACCCGCCTTTCCCCGGCCGCGTTTCCCTCGAACACGAAAAGAATTCGGGGGAATTCACATGGCGCGATTCAACGGCAAGGCGGCACGGGCCCGTCCCGTATCGCGGGTGACGTCCACGGGGCGAGTGCTGCGGACGTACGAGGGCGGCCGGGGCCGGGAGCGGGACGCCCGCTCCGAGCTCTTCCTGCTCGCCGTGAGCAACTTCGTCTCCCAGCAGACCTTCTACGAGAGCGGCGCCGACCGCGACGACCGGTTCCGCCGGCTCGTGCGCGACCTGGCCGTCGGCGACCCGGAGTGGACGGCCGGCCTGCTCGGCTGGCTGCGCAGCGCGGGCAACCTGCGCACCGCCTCGGTCGTCGGCGCCGCCGAGTACGTCAAGGCCCGGCTGGACGCCGGCGCGACCGCCGGCCCGTCGAACCGGCGGGTCGTGGACTCCGTGCTCCGGCGCCCCGACGAGCCCGGGGAACTGCTCGCCTACTGGACCGCGACCCACGGCCGCAACGTGCCCAAGCCGGTCAAGCGCGGCATCGCCGACGCCGTGCGCCGCCTCTACCACGACAAGGCGCTGCTGAAGTACGACACCGCCGCCAAGGGCTACCGATTCGGCGACGTCCTCAACCTCACGCACGCGGCGCCCGACCCGGACAAGCCGTGGCAGGGCGAGCTGTTCCGGTACGCCCTCGACCGGCGCCACCACCCGGACACCGCCGTGCCGCCCGCCTCCAGCCGCACCCTCGCCGCGCACCGCGCGCTGATGGCGCTGCCCGTCGCGGAGCGGCGCGCGGCCGTGACCGCCGAGGGCGGCGCCGAGCGGCTCGCGGAGGCCGGGATGACCTGGGAGGCGCTGGCGGGCTGGCTGCAGGGCCCGATGGACAAGGCGGCCTGGGAGGCGGTCATCCCGTCGATGGGCACCATGGCGCTCGTGCGCAACCTGCGGAACTTCGACGAGGCCGGGGTGTCCGACGAGGTCGCCGAACGGGTCGCGGCACGCATCGCCGACCCGGCGGAGGTCGCGCGCTCACGGCAGTTCCCCTTCCGGTACCTCGCCGCGTACCAGCACGCCCCCTCGCCGCGCTGGTCGTACGCCCTGGAGCGGGCGCTCGGCCACTCGCTGGCCAACGTGCCCGTGCTGCCCGGCCGGACGCTGGTGCTCGTGGACCGCTCGGGCTCGATGTTCTGGTCGCGGCCGTCCGACCGCTCCGAGCTCAACCGGGCCGACGCGGCGGCGATCTTCGGCACGGCGCTCGCGCTGCGGGCCGAGCACGCGGACCTGGTCGAGTTCGGCACGACCAGCGACCACGTGCGCCTCCGCCGGGGCGAGTCCGTGCTCAGGATCCTCGACCGCTTCCGCAGCCTCGGCGGCACCGACACCACCGAGGCGGTGCGCCGGCACTACGACCGGCACGACCGGGTGCTGATCGTCACCGACGAGCAGTACACGCACCACCACCTGGGCGACCCGGCCGGGCAGGTCCCGGCCGACGTGCCGGTCTACACCTGGAACCTCGCCGGGTACCGGGCGGGCCACGGCCCGTCGGGCACCGGCAACCGGCACACCTTCGCAGGCCTGTCGGACGCGGCGTTCCGCATGGTGCCGCTGATCGAGGCCTCCCGGGACGCCGACTGGCCCTGGGCGGCCTGACCGCCGCGGCCCGCGCCGCGTGGGGAGCGCGGGCCACGGACACGGCCCTGCCCCTTGTTGAAGCCTGGACTGACATCTAACATTTCAGTTCATGGAAGCCATCCGGCCCGTGCCCCGCACCCTGCTCAGGGACCGGGCCTACACGGCGATCCGGGACGCCATCGTGGCCGGGGAGATCGAACCCGGCGCGGTGGTGCGCGACGCCGAACTCGCCGAGCGGCTCGGGCTGTCCCGGGCGCCGGTCAGGGAGGCGTTCTCCCGGCTCGTCGACGAGGGGCTGCTGGAGAGCAAGCCGCAGAGCTACACGCGCGTGACCCCGCTGGTGGCCGCCGACGTCCGGGACGCCGCCGCGGTGGTCGGCGCCATGCACGAGCTGGTGACCCGGGTGGGGGTGCCCCGGCTGGCCGGCGCGGACCTCGCCGTGATGCGCGCCGCCAACGAGCGGTTCGCCGCGGCCGTGCGCGCCGGGGACGTGGACGCGGCGCTGCGCGCCGACGACGATCTGCACGAGGTCCTCGTCCGGGCGAGCGGCAACCGCGCCGCCGCCGCCACGATCGCCCGCTACACCCCGCTCATCCGCCGTCTGGAACGCCGGCGCTTCGGCGAGGGCGGCAGCTGCCGCTCGGCCGGGCTGCACGAACGGCTGATCGACGCCTGCGCCGCCGGTGACGCGGCCGGGGCCGTGCGCGTCACGGCGGACATCTGGCGGAGCCTCGAAGAGCTCGCCGACTGAGGCGGACCGACACCCACCCGGAGGGACCCCATGCCCCTGTCCTCGTACGCGCGTTACCCGCTGCTCTTCGGGCCCTCGCCCGTCCACCCCCTGGAGCGGCTCACGGCGCATCTCGGCGGCGCCTCCCTCTGGGCGAAGCGGGAGGACTGCAACTCCGGCATCGCCTACGGCGGGAACAAGACCCGCAAGCTGGAGTACCTGGTCGCCGACGCCCTCGCCCAGGGCTGCGACACCCTCGTGTCGATCGGCGGCGTGCAGTCCAACCACACCCGTCAGGTCGCCGCCGTCGCCGCCCGGGCCGGGCTGAAGTGCGTACTGGTGCAGGAGAGCTGGGTGGACTGGCCGGACGCCGTCTACGACAAGGTGGGCAACATCCTGATCAGCCGTCTCGCCGGGGCCGACGTCCGGCTGGTGCGGGCCGGGTTCGGGATCGGGTTCAAGGAGAGCTGGGAGCAGGCCCTCAGGGAGGTCGAGGAGTCGGGCGGCAAGCCGTACGCCATCCCGGCCGGGGCCTCCGACCATCCGCTCGGCGGGCTCGGCTTCGCCGCCTGGGCGCACGAAGTGGCGCGGCAGGAGCGGGAGCTGGGCGTCTTCTTCGACACCGTCGTGGTGTGCTCGGTGACCGGGTCGACCCAGGCCGGCATGGTCGCCGGGTTCGCCGCGCTGGAGGAGGCGGGCGGGCGGCCCCGGCGCGTGCTCGGCGTCGACGCCTCGGCGAAACCGGCCGCCACCCGGGCCCAGATCGCCCGCATCGCCCACCGCACCGGCGGGCTCATCGGCGTCGAACGGGAGCTGACCGAGGCGGACGTCGAGCTCGACGAGCGCTACCACGCGGGCACCTACGGCGTACCCGACGAGACGACCCTGGCGGCCATGCGGCTCGCGGCCCGCACGGAGGGGATGGTCACCGACCCGGTGTACGAGGGCAAGTCGATGGCCGGGATGATCGACCTGGTCTCCCGGGGCGAGATCGGCCGGGACTCCACCGTGCTCTACGCCCACCTGGGCGGACAGCCCGCGCTGAACGCCTACAGCGCGCTGTTCTAGCCGGTCCGCACGGCGGCCGGCCGGCCGCCTAGTAGTACCCCTTCGTCCCGTCCAGCAGTTCCCGGACGATGTCCGCGTGCCCGGCGTGCCGTCCCGTCTCCTCGATGAGGTGGATGAGCATCCAGCGGAGATCGGCCTTGGCCGAGGCGTACCCGGGGTGGCGGCCGACGTCGTCCAGGGACGCCGCGGCCACGATCTCGTCGCTCCGGGCGCACTGGGCCTCGTACTCCGCGAGCACCTGCCGCAACGGGACGCCGTCGGTGCGCCAGTCGGCGTCCTCGACCGTCTCGTCGAAGGACGGGTTCCGCGTCTCGTCGCCGCCGAGGAACAGCACCTCCAGCCAGGTGTGCTCGACCCAGCGCATATGGCTGACCAGTCCGGCCATCGTCATCATCGGCGAGGTCGGGACGACGGGGCGGCGCGCGTCCGCCTCGCTGAGCCCCTCGCACTTCCAGCGCAGGATCCGGCGTTGCAGCTCCAGCCATCCCAGGAGCGCGGTGCGTTCGTCGGCCTGGAAGGGGGGACGTTCGAGTGAAGGGGTCATGGGCGCGGACCGTAGCGCGGCCCGCTCCGGACTGTCGCCGGATTTTCGGCGCCCCCCGGCGTCCCCGGCATCCTCGGCGTCCCCCGGCATCCTTGGCCTCCCGCGACCAGGTGCGGCCGGGAATCAACCGCCCGGGCGGCCGGTTGTCCATCCGTGACCGACGTCACCGAGGAGCCGCCATGACCGACGAACCAGCCACCGAACCGATCGCCGCACCAGCCGTCCGGGAACTCCGCCTGGTCGTCACCGCCGACGACTACGACGCCGCGCTGCACTTCTACCGGGACGTGCTCGGTCTGCCCGAGCGCGGTGCCTTCGCGTCCGAGGACGGGCGGGTGACGATCCTGGAGGCCGGACGGGCCACCCTGGAGCTGACCGACCCGAACCACGCCGCGTTCATCGACGAGGTCGAGGTGGGGCGGCGGGTGGCCGGGCACGTCCGGGTCGCCTTCCAGGTGGACGACTCCGCGGCCACCACCGCCAGGCTCGCCGCGGCCGGCGCCGAGGTGATCGCCGAGCCCACCCGCACCCCCTGGAACTCCCTGAACGCCCGGCTGGAAGCGCCGGCCGCCCTGCAGCTGACGCTGTTCACCGAGCTCGGCGACTGAGGCGCCCGCGCCCGCCCCGCCCGGCACCGCCCGCCCGCCCGGCACCGCCCGCCCGGCACCGGCCGGCCCGCGCCGGCGGGGGCGCCGGCCCTCCGGCCGCCCCTGCCGGGCCGCGCCCGCCGCCGGATAAGGTGCTGGGCGTGTGGACGGACGAGCAGCGTGCGGAGCCGGAGGCCGAGCGGCCCGAGGGTACGCGGCGCCGGGCCACGATCCACGACGTCGCACGCCTGGCCGGGGTGTCCCGCCAGACGGTCTCCCGGGCGGTCAACGACAAGGGTGAGATCGACCCGGCCACCAAGGAGCGGGTCCTGGAGGCGGTGCGCCTCCTCGACTACCGGCCGAGCCGGTTCGCGCGCGGACTCGTCCGCAAGGGCGCGGTGACGGCGGGCCTGGTCATCCCGGACCTGCGCAACCCCTTCTTCCCGGAGGTCGCCGCCGGGGTGCTGGAGGCCGCCGAGCAGCGCGGCTGGCAGGTCGTGGTCTGGGACTCGCGGATCGACGGGGCCCGGGAACGGCAGGCGCTCGACGTCCTCTCCCACCAGGCGGACGCCGTCGTGGGCTACTTCAAGGACCCCGACGACGTGCTGGTCCGGCACCTCGGGGGCGTCCCCCTGGTGCTGCTGGAGCGCGGCCCGCAGCAGACCCGGTTCGCGGCCGTCGGCATCGACGCCGCCGCCGGGGTCCGGCAGGGCATGGAGTACCTCTGCCGCCAGGGCCACCGCAGGATCGGCATGCTGGACGGCGTGCACGGGCCGGGCCCCCGCCGGCAGGCCTTCCTGGAGCAGGCCCGGCGGCTCGGCCTGCCCGTCGACCAGGACTGGGTCGTCCTCTGCTCCGAGCACAGCGTGAGGGGCGGCGAGACCGGCATGGAACGACTGCTGCGGGCCCGGCCCGGGATGACGGCCGTCCTCGGCTTCAACGACCTGATCGCCGTCGGCGCGATGCGCACCGCCCGCCGCCACGGTCGCCGGGTCCCCGACGACCTGGCCGTGCTCGGCTTCGACGGCCTCTCCCTGGGCGAGCTGGTCGAACCCGCCCTGACCACACTGCACATCGACAAGCGGCAGCTGGGCCGGCTGGCCGTGGAGCAGGTGGCCCGGCTGCGCGCGGGCGAGGAACCCCTGCGCGGAGCGGACGCCTGGGTGACGCCCGAGCTGCTGGTGCGCGCGTCGGCCTGAGCCGCCGTCACGCGGAGCGGGCCGGGCCGTGCCGCCGCCGGGTCTCGGTAGGGTGCGCGTAGGTCCCCGGCTGGTGAGGAGCGGTTGCGTGGCGCAGGTCAGGCCCATGCGGGCGGATGCCCGGCGTAACTACGAGCGGTTGCTGCGGGTGGCCGCGGAGGCGTTCGCCGAGCACGGAGAAGGGGCGTCGCTCGACGACATCGCCAAGCGGGCCGGGGTCGGCTCCGGGACGCTGTACCGGCACTTCCCGACCCGGCACGCCCTGCTGGAGGCCGCGTACCTGGACCGCGTCGAGGCGCTCGCCGCCCGCGCCGACGTGCTCGCCGCCGAACTGCCGCCGGGCGAGGCGCTGTGGGAGTGGCTGCACGAACTCGGCATCGGCATGATCCGCATGCGGGGCCTGAAGGCGCTCCTCGGCCCGGCCGTCACCGAGGGCGACGCGGCGGGGGCCACGGCCTGCGGCGACTCGGTGCGGAGCGCGGCGGGGCGGCTGGTCCGGGCGGCTCGGGAGGAGGGCACCCTGCGGGCGGACGTGGAGCCGATGGACGTGCTGCGGCTGGCGCACGGGGTCGCGACGGCGTCCGAACTGGCCGACGGGGAGGGACGGCACATCCGCCGGTACCTCACGCTGCTGACGGAGGGGTTGCGGCCGCGGGGGCGCTGACCGGGGGCACCGGAGCCGGGGTGCCCGGAGAACGGGGGCGTCGTCACCCTCGCCGGGGAGACAGCCTCGGAGCCAAGGGCCGGGAGAGGGGCCCCGGACGACACCCCGGGCGCCCCCTCCCGGGCCCGGCAAGGGGAGTCCGGGGTGTCGTCCGGGGCCCGTGGTGTCACAGGGACTGGGCCGCAGGCTTCACCATGCCCCGCACCGTGCGGGACTTCACGAAGTCGCCCATCGCCGTCATGTCCCACTCGCCGGAGAACTGGCGGATCAGCTTGGCCATCATCACACCGGTCTGCGGCTCGGCGCTGGTGAGGTCGAAGCGGACCAGCTCCTCGCCGGTCGTGCCGTCCAGCAGGCGGCAGTACGCCTTGGCGACCTCCGTGAACTTCTGGCCGGAGAAGGAGTTGACCGTGAAGACCAGGCCGGTGACCTCCTGGGGCAGGCGGCCCAGGTCGACCGTGATGACCTCGTCGTCACCGCCGCCCTCGCCCGTGAGGTTGTCGCCGGAGTGCCGGATCGCACCGCCGATGATCTGCAGCTTGCCGAAGTAGCAGCTGTCGATGTGGTTGCGCTGCGGCCCGTAGGCGATGACCGAGGCGTCCAGGTCGATGTCCTTGCCGCGGTACGCGGGCTCCCAGCCGAGGCCCATCTTGACCTGGGACAGCAGCGGGCGGCCGCCCTTGATGAGGGACACCGTCTGGTTCTTCTGGAGGCTGACGCGGCCCTTGTCCAGGTTGATCTTCCCCGAGCCGGGCGCGGGCGGCGGGGGCGTGGCCGGGGCGGCCGGGGGTGCGGCGGGCGCGGCGACGGGCGGGGCCGGCGGCTGCACGGGGGCGGGCGGCGGCGGGGTCACGGGCTGGGCCGCGGCGGCCGGTTCCTCCACCACGGTCACGCCGAAGTCCGTGGCGATGCCCGCCAGGCCGTTGGCGTAGCCCTGGCCGACCGCGCGGGCCTTCCACTGGCCGTTGCGCTGGTAGATCTCCACGACCACCAGGGCCGTCTCGCTGCCGAGCTGCGGGGGCGTGAACGTGGCCAGGACGGAGCCGTCGTCCGCGTTGCGGATCGTGGCCGTGGGTTCGATGCCCTGGAAGGTCTGGCCGGCGGCGTCCGGGCTGGCCGTCACGACGATCTTCTCGATGCCCGGTGGGAGGGCCGAGGTGTCGACCACGATCGCGTCGGGTGCGGTGCCGCCGCCCGAGCGGTAGGTCACGCCCGGGCCCGAAGGCTGGTTGTAGAAGATGAAGTCGTCGTCGGAGCGCACCTTGCCGTCGGCGGTGAGCAGCAGGCCCGATACGTCGAGCCGCACCGGGGCGGCGACGTCCACCGTCACGCGGGCGGCGGACAGGGGGATGTTCGAGCCGGGGGTCATAGCTGTCATGCCGGGTGAACGAGCGAGGCGGTTTTGCCGTTCCCTTACCTTGGGGCCAATCGGGTCAGCGGCGATTGCGCGGGTGGTCGCGGGCGGTGCGCTCGTTGCCCCGCTTGTAGTCGCCGGTCCAGCGGGCCATGACCAGCTGCGGATCGAAGGCCTCGACCTCGGCCAGGAACCGCGCGGCTCGGTCGCCGTTCAGGGTGGTGGCGGGGCGGCCGTGGTGGGCGATGCGGACGGTGCCGCCGGTGTGCTGTTCGTAGGTGAATCCGTGAGGTCGTGGCATGCCGCGAGCGTACGGGGGCGGGAGCGGGCGCCCCACCGGATTTCGCCCGCCCCCGCCCGTGCGGTCCGTCGCCCTACGGCACGACCACGATCTTGCGGCCGACGCCCGCCGCGAACTGCTCCAGCGCCTCGGGGTAGCGCTCCAGCGGGACGCGGTCGCTGATGAAGACGTCGGGGTCGAGGACGCCGCCCGCGAAGAGCTCCGCGGCTCGTTCGAAGCTGTGCAGCACCGCCATGGAGCCCGTGATGGTGATCTCCTGGTTGTAGATGCGGTACGGGTCGATGGACACGCGGGTCGCGTAGTCGGCGACGCCGAACTGCAGGAACGTGCCGGCCTTCGCCACCCGGTCCAGGCCGTCCTGGATCGCCGCCGCGTTGCCGGTGGCGTCGATGACCAGGTCCCAGCCCTGCGGGCGGTCCAGCTCGTCCGGGTTCGCCGCCGAGCCCGAGACGCCCAGGCGGCGGGCCGTCTCCAGGCGGGCCGGGTTCACGTCGACGACGTCCACGCTGGCCGCGCCCGTGCGCTTGGCCAGCTCCAGCATCATCAGGCCCATCGTGCCGGAGCCGTAGATCAGCACGTGCGCGCCGAGGCGGGACTGCAGGACGTCGTAGCCGCGCACCGCGCAGGACAGCGGCTCCACGAGGGCCGCGTCCTGCGTGCGGACGTGGTCCGGGAGCTTCACGCAGTTGGCCACCGGGGCGAGGGCGTACTTCGCCGCGCCGCCGGCCGTCGTCACGCCGATCGCCGCCCAGCGCTCGCAGAGGTTGTTGTGGCCGGTGCGGCAGTAGCGGCACTCGTGGCAGTACAGGGACGGGTCGACGGCGACCCGGTCCCCGACCGCCACCTCCGTGACCTGGGTGCCGACGCCGACGACCTCGCCCGCGAACTCGTGCCCGGGCACGATCGGCAGCTTCGGGGCGAACTCGCCCTGGAGGATGTGCAGGTCCGTGCCGCACAGCCCGCAGGCCGCGACCTCGACGACGACTTCGCGCGGCCCTGGCGTCGGGTCCGGGACCTCGGCGACGACGGCCTTGCCCACGGACTCGATGACGGCGGCCTTCATTTCACGGCTCCCAACGACAGGCCCTGGACCAGCTTGTCCTGGGCGGCGAACCCCGCGGCGAGCACCGGCAGGGAGATGACGAGCGACGCGGCGCACACCTTCGCCAGGAACAGGCCCTGGCTGGTGATGAAGCCGGTCAGGAAGACGGGGGCGGTCTCGGCGACCACGCCCGTCAGCACCCGGGCGAAGAGCAGTTCGTTCCAGCTGAAGATGAAGCAGATCAGCGCCGTGGCGGCGATGCCCGGCAGGGCGATCGGGGCCACCACCCGCGCCAGCACCGTCGGCAGCCGGGCCCCGTCCACCCGGGCCGCCTCGATGACGGCGACCGGGATCTCGGCGAGGAAGGACTGCATCATCCACACCGCGATCGGCAGGTTCATGGAGGTGTAGAGGATGACCAGCAGCCAGATGTTGTCGAGCATCCCGGCGTTCTTGGCGAACAGGTAGATCGGCAGCAGGCCCGCCACGGCCGGCAGCATCTTCGTGGAGAGGAAGAAGAACAGCACGTCCGTCCACTTGCGGACGCGGTTGATGGACAGCGCGTAGGCCGCCGGGAAGGCGAGCAGCAGGACCAGCAGCGTCGACGCGACGGACGCGACCGTGGAGTTGATCAGCGCCGGCCAGGGGCTCGCGCCGCCGCCCGCGCCGAAGAACTCGCGGTAGCCGTCCAGGGTCAGGGCGGCCGCGAAGGACGGCGGGTTGGTCGCGGCGTCCGCCTCCGAGTGGAAGGACGTCAGTGCCATCCACGCGATGGGCAGGAAGAACGCGATGCCGAGCAGCCAGGCCAGCAGGCCGAGGCCCGCTCCCTTGCCACGGGCACGGCGGGCACGCGGGGCGGTCGTGCTCATGCGCGGGACACCTCCTCGCGGAACAGGGACGACACCACGCGCAGGGCGAAGGTCGCGATGACGATCGAGCCGATGACGACCAGGACGCCCGCGGCCGAGGCGAGGCCGTTCTCGTGGGCCTGGTAGAAGCTCTGGTAGACGGTGTAGGGCAGGTTGGCGGTGCCGAGGCCGCCGGACGTGATCGTGAAGACCGCGTCGAAGTTCTGCACGATGTAGATCGAGCCCAGCAGGGCGCCGAGTTCGAGATAGCGGCGCAGGTGCGGCAGCGTCAGATGGACGAAGATCTGCCAGTCGCTCGCGCCGTCGACCCGGGCCGCCTCGATCTGCTCGTGGTCGCGGCTCTGCAGGCCGGCGAGCAGGATCAGCATCATGAACGGGGTCCACTGCCAGATGAGCGAGGCCTCGACGGCCAGCAGCGGGGTGTTCGAGATCCAGTCGGGCTGTGGCCCGCCCACATAGTGCAACAACCCGTTGAACAGGCCGTATTCAGGGTTGTAGAGCACATGCTTCCAGAGCAGGGCCGCCGCGACCGGCACCACCAGGAAGGGCGCGATCAGCAGCGTGCGCACGATGCCCCGGCCGCGGAACCTGCGGTCCAGCAGCAGCGCCAGGAACAGTCCCAGCACCAGGCTGGCCAGCACGACCGCGACGGTCAGCAGCACGGTCGTCCACACCGAGTGGCGCAGGTCCGCGTCGGTGAGGACCTCCTGGTAGTTGTCCAGGCCCGCGAACCGCCGGGCGTCGGGGTAGAGGCTGTTCCAGTCGAAGAAGGAGATCACCAGCGTGGCCACGAAGGGCAGCTGGGTGACGGCGATCATGAAGATCAGGGCGGGCAGCAGCGGGGCGCGGGTCGCCCAGGCGCGCAGCCGGGCGGAGGGCCGGCGGACCGGGGTGCCTGTCTCGGGAGCGGCCACGGGGGCCGTGGTCGTGGCGGTCATCGTCCCTCGTACTCCTCGGAGATCTTCTCGGCGAGCGCCTGCGACTTCCTCAGGGCCGACTCGACGGACTGGCGTCCGGCGATGGCCGCGCTGATCTCCTGGGAGACCTTGGTGCCGAGGTCGGTGAACTCGGGGATGCCGACGAACTGGATGCCGGGCGCGGGGCGCGGCTGCACGCCGGGATCGTTGGGCCGGGCCTGCTCGATGGCCTCCCGGGTCATCTCCTGGAAGGCGGCGGCCTCCTTGCGGTAGGCGGGGTTGGCGTAGGTCGACGCCCGCTTGCCGGCCGGGACGTTGGACCAGCCGACCTCGTCGCCGACCAGCTGCTCGTACTCCTTGCCGGACGCCCAGGAGACGAACTTCCAGGCGTTGTCCGGGTTGCGGGAGGCCTTCTGGATGCCCCAGGCCCAGGTGTAGAGCCAGCCGGAGGACTCGGTCTTCTCGACCGGGGCGGGGGCGTAGCCGACCTTGCCCTTGACCGGGGAGCCGTCCGCCTCCAGGGATCCGGCGGCGGAGGTGGCGTCGTACCACATGGCGACCTTGCCCTGGGTCATGTTGTTCAGGCACTCGGCGAAGCCGGACTGGGCGGCGCCGGACTCGCCGTGCTCGCGGACCAGGTCGACATAGAACTTCGTCGCCTTCTCGAACTCGGGGGAGTCGAGCCGCGCCTTCCAGTCCTTGTCGAACCAGGTGCCGCCGAAGGTGTTCACGACGGTGGTCAGGGGGGCCATCACCTCGCCCCAGCCGGGCAGGCCGCGCAGGCAGATGCCCTTCATGCCGGGCTCGGCCCCGTCCGCCCGCGCCGCGAGGTCCGCCACCTGCTGCCAGGTGGGGCGGGCGGGCATCGTCAGGCCCTTCTTCTCGAACACGTCCTTGCGGTACATCAGGAACGACGACTCGCCGTAGAAGGGCTGGCCGTAGAGCTTGCCGTCCTCCCCGGTGAGGGACTGGCGCATCGGCTTGAGCACGTCCTGCTCGTCGTAGCCCGGGTCCTTCGCCACATAGCCGTTCATCTCGTGCAGCCAGCCGTTGCGGGCATAGATCGGTATCTCGTAGTTGGACAGCGTGGCGACGTCGTACTGGCCGGCCTGGTTGGCGAAGTCCTGGCTGATCTTGTCGCGGACGTCGTTCTCCGGCAGGACCGTGAAGTTGACCTTGATGCCCGTCTCCTTGGTGAAGTGGGCGCGGGTCAGCTTCTGCAGCTCGACCATCTGCGGGTTGTTGACCATCAGGACGTTGATGGCGTCGCCGCCGGATCCGGCCCCGCCCGCCCCGACCCAGCAGCCGGAGAGCAGCGGGGCGAGCAGCGTCCCTGCGGCGGCCAGGGCGAGCGTGGCTCGCGGAGGCCGTCGTCGGCTCTGGGTTCGCATGGATCGCTCCTGGAATGAATGGGGAGATAAGGGGCAGCACGGGGCGTGGCTGCGCCCGGTGGGGAGTGAAGGGGGGCGGATCAGACCCGGATGACCTGGGGCCCGAGCAGCGAGTAGCGGTGGGCCTCGGCCGTCGGCAGCAGGGTGCTCGTCACGATCGTCTCCAGGGTGCCGACCTCGGCGAAACGGCAGAAGCTGACCGCTCCGAACTTGGTGTGCACCCCGGCGAACACGGTGCGCCGGGCGGCCCGGATCGCCTGGGCCTTGACCTCGCTGACGGCCGGGTCGGGGGTGGTGAGGCCGTGCTCGCGGGAGATGCCGTTGGCGCCGATGTACGCCAGGTCGAGGACGAAGCCGGCCAGCATCTTCGTCGTCCAGTGGTCGACCGTGGCGAGGGTGCCGGAGCGGACCCGTCCGCCGAGCAGCAGCACGGACACGCTGTCGGACCCGGCGAGGGCGCCCGCGACCGGCAGGGACGCGGTGACCACGGTCAGCGGCCGGTCCCGGGGGAGCGCCTCGGCGATGAGCTGCGGGGTGTAGCCCTCGTCGACGAAGACGGTCTCGGCGTCCCCGACCAGCTCGGCCGCGGCGGCCGCGATCCGGCGCTTCTCGGGGACGTGGCTGGTGGCACGGAAGGCGAGCGTCGTCTCGAACCCGGCGCTCTCCACGGGGTAGGCGCCGCCGTGGGTGCGGCGGAGCAGGCCGTGGTCCTCCAGGACCCGCAAATCCCGCCGCACCGTCTCCTTGGCCACGCCCAGCGCGGCGGCGAGCACGGTGACGTCGACCGAGCCGTCTCGCCGTGCGGCCAGCACGATCTCGCGCTGGCGTTCCTCCGCGGTCCTGTTCACGGCCGTCACCCGCCTTCCTGCCGTGCTGCCCGTTCGGGCCCTCGCTCGGGCCTTGGGGGAAGTTCTACAGCGGGTGTTCCGCGGATGGCCAGGTCTGTTGCGGGCGGGATCCTGCCCGCATGTGCCCGTTCGGACTCGGGCGCCCGCGCCGGTACACGGCCGGAACCGGGCACGTCATGGCTGGTGGGGCGGGGCTTTCACCGCCTGGGAGTGCTGTCCGGGCGGGTCCGGCCCGTGCCCGAATGCCCGAGCGGGCAGGCCCGTTCTGTGCCCGCCCGCCCGTGTGCGCCGCCTCTTTCCGGTCAGTACGGCCAGATCGGCGGGTCCGTCACGAAGTGGCCGCCGAGGTAGGCGTGCGCCTCGTTCTCCGGGTCCAGCTCGCCCTGCTCGGCGATGAGCTTCTCGGCCCAGGGCTCGGAGTCGTCCTGCGGCTCGTAGCCGAGCGCCCGGGCGGAGCCGAGGTCCCACCACAGGCGCGTGTTGGCGGAGGAGCCGTGGACGACGGTGTGGCCGACGTGCTCGGCGGTCAGGGCGGCGTGGAAGAGGCGGGCGCCGTCGGCGGGGCTCATCCACACCGACAGCATCCGCACGCTGGTCGGCTCGGGGAAGCAGGACCCGATACGCACCGACACCGTCTCCAGGCCGTGCTTGTCCCAGTACAGCTGCGCCAGGTCCTCGCCGAAGCACTTGGACAGGCCGTAGAAGGTGTCCGGGCGGCGCGGGGTGTCGACCGGGATCAGCGGGTCGTCGCCCCGGGGACGCGGGGTGTAGCCGACGGCGTGGTTGGAGGAGGCGAAGACGATCCGGCCGACGCCCTCCTCGCGGGCCGCCTCGTAGAGGTGGTAGGTGCCCTCGATGTTCGCCTTGAGGATCTTCTCGAAGGGGGCTTCCAGGGAGATGCCCGCGAGGTGGATGATCGCGTCGACGCCCCGGACCGCTTCGCGCACGGCGTCCCGGTCGGCCAGGTCGGCGGTGATCGCGTCGGGGGCGCCCTCGATCGGGCGCAGGTCGAGCAGGCGCAGGTCGTAGCCGTAGTCGGGGAGCAGGTCCCGCATGAGAGTGCCGAGGCCGCCGGCGGCGCCGGTGAGCAGGACGGTGCGGGGAGCGGGCATCCTCGGTTCTCCTTGAATCGCCGATCGTGCACATGCGCGCACGGCATTCATATGCGTGGACACGCTAGGGAGCCTTGGCGGAGCCCGTCAAGTGTGCCGCGGAAGGGGCGAATCCGCTGGTGCGACGCGAGGGCGCGCGCTTGACCGGCGCGGAGGCGGCGCCTTAGCGTGGAGTCGTTCAGAAATATAGACGCTAATCATGAATATGGAACCGGGAGAGCTTGTGACGTCAGCCCCTCTCGCCGCTCGACTCGACATCCCCAGCGGGCCGCTGTTCTTCCCGGTCACCGCCTACGGCCCCGACGGCTCCGTGGACCTCGACGCCTACCGCACGCACGTGCGCGACGGCGTGGCCGCCGGAGCCGCCGCCGTGTTCGCCTGCTGCGGCACCGGCGAGTTCCACGCGCTCACCCCCGAGGAGTTCGAGCAGTGCGTCCGGGTCGCCGTCGAGGCGGCCGAGGGACGCGTACCGGTCGTCGCGGGCGCCGGGTACGGCACCGCGCTGGCCGTGCGCTACGCCCGGCTCGCCCGGGCGGCCGGGGCCGACGGGCTGCTCGCGATGCCGCCGTACCTCGTCGTCGCCGCGCAGGAGGGGCTGCTGCGCCACTACCGCGAGCTGGCCGCCGCGACCACCCTGCCGGTCATCGTCTACCAGCGGGACAACGCCGTCTTCACCCCGCGGACCGTCGCCGAACTGGCCCGCACGGACGGCATCATCGGCCTGAAGGACGGGCTCGGCGACCTCGACCTCATGCAGCGGATCGTCAGCGCCGTCCGCACCGAGGCCCCGGGCGACTTCCTCTACTTCAACGGCCTGCCGACCGCCGAGCAGACCCAGCTCGCCTACCGCGCCCTGGGCGTGACGCTCTACTCCTCCGCCGTGTTCTGCTTCGCGCCCGAGGTGGCCCTGGCCTTCCACCGGGCGCTGCGCACCGGCGACGACGACCTGGTCGAGCGGCTGCTGGACGGCTTCTACCGCCCGTTCGTCGAGCTGCGCGCCGCGGGCCGCGGCTACGCCGTCTCCCTCGTCAAGGCCGGGGTGCGGCTGCGCGGACTCGACGTGGGGGAGGTGCGGCCCCCGCTGCACGAACCCGCCGAGGAGCACGTGAAGCAGCTCGCCGAACTGATCGAACGCGGCCACGCGCTGCTGGAGGAGACCAAGTGAAGGCCTCGGCGTTCGTCTACCCCTGGGACGTCAACGGCGACCCGGAGGCACCCGCCCGGATCGCCGCGCTGGGCGTGGCCCAGGTGACCTTGGCCGCCGCCTACCACTCCACCCGCGCCCTGACGCCCCGCCACCCGCGCCACCGCGTCGTCACCGCCGGGCACGCCGCCGTGCTGTACCCGGTGGACGGCCGCTGGGAGGGGCGGGAGCTGCGCCCCTACGCGGCCGGCGACTGGGCCCCCGGCGACGCCTTCGGTCAGGCCGCGGACGCGCTCGCCGGGGCCGGCCTGGAGGTGCACACCTGGGTCGTGCTCGCCCACAACTCCCGCCTGGGCGCCGAGCACCCGGACACCTCCCTCGTCAACGCCTACGGCGACCGCTACCCCTGGGCGCCCTGCATCGCGCAGCCCGCCACGCGCGCGTACCTGACCGACCTGGCGGCGGAGGCGGCCGCCCGGCCCGGGGCCCGCGGCACCGAGCTGGAGTCCCTCGGCTGGTACGGGCTGCAGCACCTGCACGCCCACGACAAGACCGGCGGCGTCGCCCTCGGGGACGCCGGGCAGTACCTGATGGGGCTCTGCTTCTGCCCGTCCTGCCGGGAGGGCTACGGCCGCCACGGCCTGGACGCCGACGAGCTGGCGGCCGCCGTGCGCGCCGCGCTGGAGCCGGTGTGGCGGGGGGCGCCTTCGGACGGGGGCTGGCCGGGCATCGAGAAGCTCCTCGGCGAGACGCTCGCCCGGGCCACGCGCGCGTACCGCGACGACACCGCCCGCACGCTCCAGGAACAGGCCGTCGCCGCGGTCCGGGCGGCCGCGCCCGAGGGCTTCCAGGTGCTGCTGCACGCGGACCCGGTGTCGTACCACGTCGGCGCCAACGCCGGCGTCGACCCGGCGCACATCCTGTCCGTCGCCGACGGGGTGGTCGTGCCCTGCGCGGGCGGCACCGGCACGCTGACCCCCTTCGCGCGGCAGGAGAGGGCGGGCGCCGTCGTCGCCGCCAACTTCACCGTCGTCTCCGGCATGGGCGGCAGCCCCGGCACCCTCGCCGCCGACGCGTCCGAGGCCCGTCGGCTGGGCGCCACGGAACTGCGGCTGTACCACGCGGGGCTGGCCTCCGACAGCGACCTGGAGGCGGTGCGTTCCGCTCTCACGAGCCTGTGAGGCGGACGCCGCCGCCGTCCTGGCGGGCCCTGCGGGCGGGTGGCCGCTGCCGCTGCCCCGTCCTGCGATGCGTCACCGGTGGGACTCGGCTTCGGCCGCGGCCGGGTGAGCGAACAGCGGTGCCGCCGTCGCCAGCAGGGCCACGCCCAGCGCCACCAGCACCGGTCGGTGGTCCATCAGCTCGACCAGGGCGGCCCCGGCGGCGAGCCCGGCCACGTTCGGCGCGTACACCAGGGTGTGGGCCGTCGCCGTGACCCGGCCCAGCAGCGGACCCGGCGTCTCGCGCTGGACGGACGTCAGCGCGGCGATCAGCACGGCGGGCAGCCCGGCCCCGATCGCCGCGCTGCACCCGAGCGCCACCGGGTCGGACGGCACCGCCCGCAGCGCCACCGCGAGGGCCAGCAGGGCGATGCCGTACGCCGCGAAGCGCCGCGCCCCCAGGCGGCGCAGCGCCGGGCCGGACAGCAGCCCGACCGCGACCGACCCGGCGCCCTGCACGGCGTACAGCACACCGGCGTACGCGGGGGAGTGCCCGAGGTGGTCGACGACGGCGTAGACCAGTGCCCCGTTCAGGCCGGCGAGCAGCATGGTGGCGCCGCCCGCCAGGACCAGGGGACGCAGCACGGGGTGCGCCCGCAGGTGGCGGATCCCCTCGGCGGTGCGCCGCCGGGTGCCGTCGCGGGGCGGCGCGGGCTTGTCCTCCCGGACACGCAGCAGGGCGTACACGCCCGTGGCCAGCGCGAACGTCGCCGCGTCCAGCAGGGCGACGCCCGCGCCGCCGTACGCCGTGTACAGCCCCGCGCCGGCCAGCGGGGCCAGCAGCTTCATGCCCTCGGTGGCCGTCATGCGCAGGCCGTTGAAGTCGCCCAGCAGGGAGTGGTCGACGGCGGAGGCGACGAGCGCCGACTCGGCCGCGTCGTGCACCACGCCCGCCGCGCCGTACACGAACAGCACCGCGTACAGCAGCCACAACTCGCCCGGTGAGTCGATGCCGACGAGGGTGAGCAGCAGACCGCCCAGGAGCACGTTCACGCCGATCAGCAGCGGCTTGCGGCGGCCCCGGTCGGCCAGGGTGCCCAGCAGCGGTCCGGCCAGCGTCGGCAGCCACATCGCGAGCAGGCACAGCGCGGCCAGGCCGTCCGAGCCGGTGAGGTCCTTGACCCACACGCCGGAGGCCAGCCACAGGGCGGAGGTGCCGAAGCCGGAGACCACCACGCCGCAGAGGTAGAGCCCGGCGTCGCGGTCGCGCAGGACACGCGCCACGGGCCAGGTCGTTCTGGTCGTCATGCCAGGTCATCGTGGCGCTAAGGCCCGGGTGGCGGGATGGGGAAGATGCCCTAGAAGCCGGCCCGCGGGGCGATGAGTTCCGCGGGCGCCGTCGGTCTGCCTCCCAGGAGACCGAACCAGGAGGAACCGCGGATGACCGGCACCAGCCCCACCCTCGACCTCGGACCGCAGACGGCGGCCCTGGCGCGCCTGGCCGAAGGCGTCACCGACGAACAGCTGCGGGACCCCACCCCCTGCCCGGACTACGCGGTGCGCCACCTGCTGGGGCACCTGACCGGGCTGGCCGCGGCCTTCCGCGACGCCGGCCGCAAGGACCTGGGCGTCACGACCGACACCAGCCCGGGCGCCGCGCTCCCGGACATCGGCCCCGGCTGGCGCGCGGAACTGCCCCGGGTCCTCGCCGAACTGGCCGACGCCTGGCGCGATGCGGCCGCGTGGACCGGCATGACCCGGGCCGGAGGCGTGGACCTGCCGGGCGAGGTCGCCGGGCTCGTCGCCGTCGACGAACTGGTGATCCACGGCTGGGACCTGGCCCGCGCGACCGGCCGGGCGTACGCCCCCGACCCGGCGGCGCTGCGGGTCTGCCACGACTTCCTCGCCGCGAGCGTCGACGACCCGGGCCGCGGCGAGATCTTCGGCCCCGTCGTCCCGACCGGGCCGGGGGCGTCCCTGCTGGACCGGGCGGTGGGGCTGAGCGGACGGGATCCGGGCTGGAACCCCAGGTCGTAGAAAGCGATTGCTGTTTCTTCTGTCAGAAGCATTGACGAAACAAACGCGCCCTCCTACGGTCATCGCGTCGTACTTCGTACGTCATATATGAGACGCGATACGCGAGATCCGATACGCGATCCATCGAGACCGCGAGATCCGAGAGGCGCGCATGACCTCTGTGCCCACGCCGATCCCCTCCCGCACGCAGTACGTGCTGGAGGGGATCAAACACCGCATCCTGACCGGGCAGCTGACGCCGGGGCAGGCCCTGGTCGAGACCGAGCTCGCCGCGCAGTTCGGGGTGTCCAAGACACCGGTGCGGGAGGCGCTCAAGACCCTCGCCGGGACCGGGCTGGTCGTGATGAGCCAGTACAAGGGCGTCACGGTGCGCATGGTGGACGCGGACATGGCGCGCGAGGTCTACGACGTCCGGCTGCTGCTGGAGCCCGAGGCGCTGCGGCGTTCCGTGCAGCGCGGCGCCTCCCTGGACGCCGCCCGCTCCGCGCTGACCCGGGCCGACGACGCCACCGACACGGCCGAACGCTCCCTGGCCAACCGGGAGTTCCACCGCGCCCTGTACCTGCCCTGCGGCAATCCGCTGCTCGGCCGGATGCTCGACGAGGTCCGCGACCAGGCCGCCCTGGTCTCCGCCGTCGCCTGGGCCGCCTCGCCGTCCTGGGAGCGGGAGGCCGGCGAGCACCGGGAGATCCTGCGGCTCGCCCTCGACGGCGACGCCGACGGCGCGGCCCGCGCCCTCCACTCCCACATCGCGTCCTTCGTGCAGCGCGCCTTCCCCGAGGCCGCCCTGGAACAGGAAGGCCAGGAATGACCAGCGTGGCGTTCGAGACCCAGCGGGCGGCCCTGGCCGACGTCGTGGCGATCCCGGTGACCCCGTTCGCCGAGGACGGCTCCGTCGCGCCGGACACCTACCGGGCCCTGCTGCGCCGCCTGCTCGACGGCGGCATCACGACCCTCACCCCGAACGGCAACACGGGCGAGTTCTACGCCCTCACCCCCGACGAGCGGCGCCTGGTCACGGAGCTGACCATGGACGAGGCGGGGGAGCGGGCCGTCGTCCTGGTCGGCGTCGGGCACGACATCCCCACCGCCGTCGCCTCCGCCCGGCACGCCCGCGAGCTCGGCGCGCAGATGGTGATGGTCCACCAGCCCGTCCACCCCTACGTCTCCCAGGCCGGCTGGGTCGACTACCACCGGGCCGTCGCCGAGGCCGTGCCCGAGCTGGGCGTCGTCCCGTACGTGCGCAACGCGCAGCTCACCGGCGCCCGCCTCGCCGAACTCGCCGACGCCTGCCCGAACGTCATCGGCGTGAAGTACGCCGTCCCGGACGCGGCCAGGTTCGCCGCCTTCGCCCGGGACGCCGGACTGGAGCGGTTCGTGTGGGTCGCGGGACTCGCCGAGCCGTACGCCCCCTCCTACTTCTCGGCGGGCGCCACCGGATTCACCTCCGGGCTGGTGAACGTCGCCCCGGCCGTCTCCCGGAACATGATCGAGGCGCTGCGCTCGGGCGACTACCCGGCCGCCATGAAGGTCTGGGAGCAGATCCGCCGCTTCGAGGAACTGCGCGCCGCCAACGGCTCCGCCGACAACGTCACCGTCGTCAAGGAGGCCCTCGCCTCCCTCGGCCTGTGCCGCCGCGAGGTCCGGCCGCCGAGCAAGCCGCTGCCCGAGGACGGGCGCGCCGAGGTCGCCGCGATCGCCGCGGGGTGGTCGATATGACCGGTCGGCTGAACCCCGAGCAGCTCAGGAGCCACCAGTGGTACGGCGCCGAGGGCCAGTTGCGCACCTGGTCGCACAACGCCCGGATGCGCCAGCTCGGTTACGAGGCGGAGGAGTACCAGGGCCGCCCGGTGATCGCCGTGCTGAACACCTGGTCCGACATCAACCCCTGCCACGTCCACCTGCGCGAGCGGGCCCAGGCGGTCAAGCGGGGGGTGTGGCAGGCCGGCGGCTTCCCGCTGGAGTTCCCGGTGGCCACGCTCTCCGAGACGTACCAGAAGCCGACCCCGATGCTCTACCGCAACCTCCTGGCCATGGAGACGGAGGAGCTGCTGCGGTCGTACCCGGTGGACGCGGCGGTGCTGCTCGGCGGCTGCGACAAGTCGACGCCCGCGCTGCTCATGGGCGCGGCCTCGGCCGACGTGCCGGCCCTGTTCGTGCCCGCGGGGCCGATGCTGCCGGGTCACTGGCGCGGCGAGACCCTCGGGTCGGGCACCGACATGTGGAAGTACTGGGACGAGCACCGCGCGGGCCATCTGACCGACTGCGAACTGCGGGAGCTGCAGGGCGGGCTGGCCCGCTCGCCCGGTCACTGCATGACCATGGGGACCGCGTCGACCATGACCGCGGCGGCGGAGGCCCTCGGCATGACACTGCCGGGCGCCTCCTCGATCCCGGCCGTGGACTCCGGGCACGAGCGGATGGCCGCCGCCTCCGGGCGCCGCGCCGTGGAGCTGGCCTGGACCGCGCTCAAGCCGTCCCGGATCCTCACCCGCGAGGCCTTCGAGGACGCCGTCACCACCGTGCTCGGGCTCGGCGGCTCCACCAACGCCGTCATCCACCTGATCGCGATGGCGGGACGCTGCGGCGTCGCCCTCACCCTGGACGACTTCGACCGCATCGCCCGCACCGTGCCGGTGCTCGCCAACGTCCGGCCCGGCGGGCGGAAGTACCTCATGGAGGACTTCCACTTCGCCGGCGGCCTGCCCGCGTTCCTCTCCCGCATCACCGACCTGCTGCACCTGGACCGGCCGACCGTCAACGGCACGCTGCGGGAGCAGCTCGCGGGCGCAGTCGTCCACGACGACGACGTGATCCGCACCCGGGAGAACCCGGTGGCCGCCGAGGGCGGGGTGGCCGTGCTGCGCGGCAACCTCTGCCCGGACGGCGCGGTCATCAAGCACATCGCGGCCGAGCCGCGCCTGCTCAAGCACACCGGCCCCGCGGTCGTCTTCGACGACTACCGGACCATGCAGCGCACGATCGACGACCCCGGCCTGGACATCACCGCCGACAGCGTGCTGGTGCTGCGCAACGCCGGTCCCAAGGGCGGCCCCGGCATGCCCGAGTACGGCATGCTGCCCATCCCCGACCGCCTGCTGAAGCAGGGTGTGCGGGACATGGTCCGCATCTCCGACGCCCG
This sequence comes from Streptomyces sp. NPDC085931, assembly GCF_044540565.1. Classification (NCBI taxonomy): domain Bacteria; kingdom Bacillati; phylum Actinomycetota; class Actinomycetes; order Kitasatosporales; family Streptomycetaceae; genus Streptomyces; species Streptomyces sp. NPDC085931. The sequence continues at coordinate 110,027 of NZ_JBITSK010000009.1, read as the reverse complement.
CATGAGCGGCACGAGCTACGGCGCCTGCGCGCTGCACATCGCGCCCGAGTCGTACGTCGGCGGGCCGCTCGCCCTGGTCCGCACCGGCGACTCGATCACCCTCGACGTCGAGGCCCGGCTGCTCCAGCTCAACGTCGACGACGAGGAACTGGAGCGCCGGCGGGCGCGGTGGACGCCGCCGCCCACCCGCTACGAGCGCGGCTACGGCGCGCTCTACACCGAGCAGATCACCCAGGCCGACACCGGCTGCGACTTCGAGTTCCTCGCCCGTCCGGGCCGGGTCGCCGACCCGTACGCGAGCTGAACGGCCGCACCACCCGCGCACCTCAGCACGACCCGGCACCACACTGCCCCGGCAGAAAGCGCTTGCTACGCCCTTCCGGGCGCCACGCACCACGACGTACTGAGAACGGAGAACAGTCATGGCCCAAGCCGCAGCCGTGGCGAAACCGCCCGCGCCACCGAGGCGGCGCCGTGCCTCCGCCACCCCGCGCAGGCTCCCGTACCTGCTGATCGCACCGGCCGCCCTGCTCATGCTGGGCTTCATCGCCTACCCGGTCATCAGCGTCTTCTACTACAGCCTGCAGAACTACAACCCCACCAAGCCCTGGCGGAACGGATTCGCGGGCTTCGACAACTTCGTCCACGCCTTCACCGAGGACCCCGTCTTCTGGGACACCCTGGTCTTCAGCGCCAAGTGGGTCTTCGTCGAGGTCGGCCTCCAGCTGCTGTTCGGTCTCGCGCTGGCCCTCATCGTCAACCAGACCTTCGTGGGCCGGGGTCTGGGGCGCGCCCTGGTCTTCTCCCCGTGGGCGGTCTCCGGCGTGCTCACCTCCGCGATCTGGGTGCTGCTCTACAACTCCCAGACGGGCATCACCCGTTACCTCGCGGACATCGGCATCGGCTCCTACGGCACCAGCTGGCTCTCGGACACCTCCACCGTCTTCCCGGCGGCGGTCGTGGCCGACCTGTGGCGCGGGGTGCCGTTCTTCGCGATCCTCATCCTCGCCGACCTCCAGTCCGTCTCCAAGGACCTCTACGAGGCCGCCGAGGTCGACGGCGCCGGCCGCCTCAAGCAGTTCTGGCACATCACGCTGCCGCACCTGAAGGACGCCATCATCCTGTCCACGCTGCTGCGGGCGGTGTGGGAGTTCAACAACGTCGACCTGCTCTACACCCTGACCGGCGGCGGACCCGCGGGCGAGACGACCACGCTGCCGCTGTACATCGCCAACACATCCGTCGACGCCCACAACTTCGGCTACGCGTCGGCCCTGACCACGGTGGCGTTCGTGATCCTGCTCTTCTGCTCGATGGTCTACCTGCGGCTGAGCAAGTTCGGAGGGGAGAGCAAGTGAGCGTCAAGGAAGCGACCAAGACGGCGCCCGCCCCCGTGCGCGCCACCCCCGCACCGCCCCGGCCGGCCCCGCGCAACCGGGCCTGGGACGAGGCACCCCGCTGGCAGATCTACCTGCCGCTGGGCATCTACCTGCTCTTCACCCTCATCCCCTTCTACTGGATCCTGCTCTTCGCCCTGCGCCCGGCCGGCTCGACCTCCCTGGTGCCCTGGCCCATGACCTTCGACCACTTCGAGAAGGTCTGGACGGAGCGCAGCTTCGGCACCTACTTCGGCAACAGCGTCCTCGTCGGCGTCGCCACCCTGGTCATGACGACCCTCGTCGCCCTGGCCGGCGGCTACGCCCTCGCCCGGTTCGACTTCAAGATCAAGCGGGCGTTCATGCTCGCCCTGCTCTGCTCCCAGTTCGTGCCCGGCGCGCTGCTGCTGGTGCCGCTGTTCGAGATCTTCGCCGAACTGCAGATGATCAACTCGCTGGGCAGCGTCATCCTCGCCGAGACGGTCTTCCAGCTGCCGCTGTCGATGATCCTCATCAGCAACTTCATCAAGAACGTGCCGTACTCGCTGGAGGAGGCGGCCTGGGTGGACGGCTGCAACCGCATGACGGCCTTCCGGATCGTGGTGCTGCCGCTGCTGCGGCCCGGCCTGATCGCCGTCGGCTCCTTCGCCTTCGTCCACTCCTGGAACCACTTCCTGTTCGCCCTGATGTTCCTCAACAACCAGGACAAGCAGACGATCCCGGTCGGCCTGAACACCCTGATGAGCGCGGACAGCGTCGACCTGGGCGCCCTGGCGGCGGGCGGCATCATCGCGGCCGTGCCGGTCGTGGTGGTCTTCGCCTTCATCCAGAAGTGGCTGATCACCGGCTTCAGCGCGGGGGCGGTGAAGGGATGAGCGTCGGACGACCCGCCGCCGCGAGAGGGGGGAGGACCCTGTGACCGGCCGCATGATCGGCTCCATGAGCGCATCCCCGAGCACCCCCGTGCCCGTCGTCCTCGCCGGTGCCCGCGGTCACGGCCGCTGGCACCTGGCGAACATCCGCCGCCTGCAGCAGCAGGGCATCGTGCGGCTGGCGGGCGTCTGCGAGCTGACACCGCTGACCCCGGAGGAACTCGGCGGCCTGGGCACCCCCGAGCAGTCCGCCGACCTCGGTGCCCTGCTTGACTCCACCGGCGCCCGGATCGCCGTGATCTGCACCCCGATCCCCACCCACACCGACCTGGCCCTCACGGCGGCCGGGCGGGGCGTGCATCTCCTCCTGGAGAAGCCCCCCGCTCCCTCCTTCGCCGAGTTCCGCCGGATGGCCGACGGCGTCGCCGCCGCCGGGGTCGCCTGCCAGATCGGCTTCCAGTCGCTGGGCTCGCACGCCCTGCCCGCCGTCCGCGCGCTGATCGCCGAGGGCGCCATCGGCACGCCGGCCGGGTTCGGAGGGGCCGGTGCCTGGGTGCGCGACGAGGACTACTTCCGCCGTGCCCCCTGGGCGGGCAAACGGCGGATGAACGGCGTCGACGTGGTCGACGGGGCGCTGACCAACCCCCTCGCCCACGCCGTCGCCACCGCGCTCGCCCTGAGCGGCAGCACCCGCGCCGAGGACGTCCTCGCCATCGAGACCGAGCTGCTGCGCGCCAACGCCATCGAGTCCGACGACACCTCCTGCGTCCGCGTCACCACCGCCCAGGGCCACCCGGTCACCGTCGCCGCGACCCTGTGCGCCGAGCGGGCGGACGAGCCGTACGTGCTGGTGCACGGCAGCAAGGGCCGCATCACCTTCTGGTACAAGCAGGACCGCGTGCTGCTGCAGCGCGCGGGGCACGGCCCGGAGGAGTTCGAGTACGGCCGCACCGACCTGCTGGAGAACCTCGTCGACCACCTCACCACCGGGGCCGGCCTGCTGGTCCCGCCGGACGGCACCGGCGCCTTCATGAAGGTCGTCGAGGCCATCCGCACCGCCGCCGACCCGGCGCCGCTGCCCGACGGCGCCTGGCGCCGGATCCCCGGCGAGAACCGCCGGGTGGTGCCCGGCATCGACGGGCTCGTCGCGGCGGCCGCCGACACCCTCTCCCTCTACTCCGAGCTGGGCGCCCCCTGGGCACCGGCCGCGAAGCACCCGCCGAAAGAGGTGAGCACCAGATGACCAGCGGCAACGACACCGCGGTGCTGCGGGCGGCCGGACGGCCGGTCGCCCGGTACGTCACCCGGCCCGAGCTGCCCGCCCGGCTCTCCCCGCGGCCCCATCTGCACCCCGTCACCACCCTGGCCGGCACGGCGGTCACCGAGCACGGCCCCGCCGACCACGCACACCACCTCGGCGTCGGTGTCGCCGTTCCCGACGTCGAGGGGTTCAACTTCTGGGGCGGGCGCACCTACGTCCGCGACCAGGGCCCCACCGAGCTGGACAACCACGGCTCCCAGCGGCACGTCACCTTCCAGCTGCGCGACCCCGACGGCTTCGTCGAGGAGCTGCGCTGGGTCGCCGCCGGCGGTGAGCTGCTGCGCGAGCGGCGCACGGTCGCGGCCACCGAACTCACCGAACGGGCATGGGCGCTGGACCTCACGTTCTCGCTCACCAACGTCACGAGGAGCCCGCTGTCGATCGGCAGCCCCGCCACCAACGGACGCCCGGGCGCGGCCTACGGCGGCTTCTTCTGGCGGGCCCGCAAGGAGGCCGCCGCGCCGGAGGTGTTCACGGCCGAAGCCGAGGGCGAGACGGCGGTGCACGGCAGGCGGGCCGACTGGCTCGCCCTGGCCGGGTCCGGCTGGACGCTGGTCTTCGCCGGGGCCACCGAACGGACCCGGCGCGACCCCTGGTTCGTGCGGACCGAGGAGTACCCCGGGGTGGGCTCCTGCCTGGCCCACGACGAGCGGCTGCCGATCCCGCCGGGGGAGACCGTCGTCCGCCGGATCGTCACCGTCGTCGCCGACGGCCGCCTGGACCGGGACGCCGCCGCGGCCCTCGTCCGCAAGGCGGTGAGCCTGTGACCACCGGGACGACCGAGGAGACCTACACCAACCCCGTCCTGGACGCCGACTGGTCCGACCCCGACGTCGTCCGGGTCGGCGACGACTTCTACCTGACCGCCTCCAGCTTCGGCCGCGCCCCCGGCCTGCCCCTGCTGCACTCCCGCGACCTGGTCAACTGGACCCTGATCGGCCACGCCCTGGAACGCCTGGAACCGGCGGCGGCGTTCGCCGCGCCCCGGCACGACTGCGGCGTGTGGGCCCCGTCGCTGCGCCACCACGACGACCGCTTCTGGATCTTCTGGGGCGACCCCGACCAGGGCGTCTTCCAGATCAACGCCCCCTCGGTCAGGGGCCCGTGGACCCGCCCCCACCTGCTGAAGGCGGGCAAGGGCCTGATCGACGCCTGTCCGCTGTGGGACGAGGAGACCGGCGAGGCCTATCTGGTGCACGCCTGGGCCAAGTCCCGCTCCGGCGTCAAGAACCGCCTCACCGGCCACCGGATGCGCCCCGACGGCACCGGACTCCTCGACGAGGGCAAGGTGATCGTCGACGGCGACCGCATCCCCGGCTGGTTCACCCTCGAAGGGCCCAAGCTGTACCGGCACGACGGCTGGTTCTGGATCCTCGCCCCCGCCGGGGGAGTGGAGACCGGCTGGCAGGGCGCCTTCCGCTCGCGCGACTTCTTCGGCCCCTACGAGGAGCGGATCGTGCTGGAGCAGAAGGACACCGGCGTCAACGGGCCCCACCAGGGCGGCTGGGTACGCACCCCGTCCGGGGAGGACTGGTTCCTGCACTTCCAGCAGCGCGGCCCCTACGGCCGGGTCGTCCACCTCCAGCCGATGCGCTGGGGACAGGACGGCTGGCCGGTGCTCGGGGACGACGGCGCCCCCGTCACCGTGCACCGCCGCCCCGCCCTGCCGCCCCAGCCGCCCGCCGCCCCGGCCACCGACGACGACTTCCCCGGCGGACGGTTCGGCCTTCAGTGGCAGTGGACGGCCAACCCTCCCCCACTCCCGGCTCCGCTCGAGCGGATGGACCCCCATGACGGCTGGGCCACCCAGCACTCCGGGGACGGGCTGCGGCTGACCTGCGTCCGCTCGGCCGACGCCCACGACCTGCGCAAGCTGCCGAACGTGCTCACCCAGCGGCTGCCCGGCAAGCCCTGCGTGACCGAGGTGGAGCTGCGGCTCGACAGTGCCGAACCCGGGGCGCGGGCCGGACTCGCGGTGCTCGGCGACGCGTTCTCCTGGATCGGCCTGCAGCGGGGGCAGGACGGCACCACCCACCTGGTGCACCGGTTCGCCGAGGGCACCGCGCAGGCCGAGCGCGACGCCGCCCATCCGCGGCTCGCCCCGGAAGGCCGGGCCCGGCTGCGCATCGAGATCGGCGCCGGCGCCCGCTGCGCCTTCTCCGCCGACACCGGCGACGGCTTCCGGCCCTCCGGCCCCGTCTTCGCCGCCACCCCGTGGCGCTGGGTCGGCGCCCTGCTCGGCCTCGTCGCCCTCGCACCCGCCGGGCCCGGGCACGCCGGTGCCGCGACCTTCACCCGGTTCACCGTCACGCCCTCGTGAGTGCCACCGTCCGCCTGTTGGGAGCCGCAATGACGCACTTCCCCGGCAAGCGCTCGTCCGGAGCGGAAGGGTCCGGCACGGGCGTGGCCGCCGTGCCCGGTCTCGTCGCCGCGCTTCGCCCCCGGGCGATCGGGGACGCCCGGGCGGCTCCGAGCGCCCGGGCCGCGCCCGCGGCGGACCGCTGGACCGGCCGGCCGCACGGCTCCGTCTCCCTCGTCGGCGGCACCTGCGGCGGGGCGGACGGCGAGGTCGTCACGGTCACCGCCGACGGCCCGCGGCTCACCCCGCACCGGGCGCGGTCCCACACCGCCGCCGCCTGCCCCGGGCGGGCGGACGGCCGGGGGCCCCGCGCCCGGCACTGACCCCCCACACCCGCAAGTTCCGCTGGATCCGGAAGAAGAAGAGAGCCGACCAATGAAGATCAGCAATCGCAGAAGCAGGCGCGCCGCCACGGCCGTCGCCCTGGGGGCCGTCCTCGCGCTGACCGCGACCGCCTGTGGCGACGACGGCAGCGGGGCGGGCGGCGACAAGGGCGCCGAGGGAAGCGGCAAGGGCAAGATCGTCTTCTGGGACAACAACGGCGGTGTCCGCACCGAGATCTGGAAGGAGATCATCGCCGACTTCGAGAAGGCCCACCCCGACATCGACGTCGAGTACGTCGGGATCGCCTCGACCGAGTACCAGTCGAAGGTCGACACCGCCCTCCAGGGCGGCGGCCTGCCGGACGTCGGCGGCGTGGGCGCGGCGATGCTCGCCGGGTTCGCCGCGCAGGGCGCGCTGGAGCCGCTCGACGAGCGGCTCGCCGGATCGTCCCTGAACGGCAAGCTCAACAAGGACATGGTCGAGTCGCTGAAGGCGGCCGGCGGCGGCGACGACAAGCTGTACTCCATCCCGACCTCCGCGAACAACGGCGTGCTGTACTACCGCACCGACCTGTTCGAGAAGGCGGGCCTGCAGGAGCCGACGACCTGGGAGCGGTTCTACGAGGCCGCGGAGAAGCTGACGAACAAGGGGAAGAACGAGTTCGGCTACACCATCCGCGGTGGCGCCGGCTCCATCGCCCAGGCGCTGGACGCGATGTACGGGCAGTCCGGCATCACCTCGTTCTGGGACTCCAGCGGTGACCGGACCACCGTCAACGACCCGAAGAACGTCGAGGCGCTGGAGAAGTACGCGGCCCTGTACAAGAAGGTCACCCCGGCCGCCGACCTGAACAACGACTTCACCAAGATGGTCGCGCAGTGGGACTCCGGCACGATCGGGATGCTGAACCACAACCTCGGGTCGTACCAGGACCATGTGAAGGCGCTCGGCGTCGACAAGTTCCGCGGCATCCCGCAGCCGACCGGGCCCGGCGGGAAGCGGGTGCAGGTGTCCAACCCGGTGGACGGGCTGGGGCTGTTCAAGAGCGGCAAGAACAAGGAAGCCGCCTGGAAGTTCATCGAGTTCGCCACGTCCAGGGCGGAGAACTCCAAGTTCAACGAGGCGGCGGGGCAGGTTCCGTCGAACACGGACGCGGCGCGGGACGCGTGGATCTCGAAGGCGGAGCCGACGAAGCTGGCCGCGGACGCGCTGTCGGACGGCTCGACGACGATCGTGCAGCTGCCGTACTACCTGCCGGACTGGAACACCATCTCCAAGGCCGACAACGAGCCGAACTTCCAGAAGGTGCTGCTCGGGAAGATGAGCGCGAAGGAGTTCCTGGACACGATGGCCGAGCAGCTGAACACCGCGCAGCAGGAGTGGAACCAGCAGCACGGGTGAGCGGCTTCCGGGCTTCGCCGTGGGACGGCCTGTGCGGTGCGGGTGCGGGCCGTCCCCGGCGCGGCGCGCCCGCGCGGCGCAGCCGCAGACCGAAGCAGTCCCGCGCCCTCCAAGGCGTGGATCCCACCTCTTCGAAAGGAACCCTGCGTGTCTTTGAGCCGTAGACGAGTGGCTGCCGCCGGACTGAGCGCCGTCCCGCTCGCGCTGGCGTTCGGCGGTGGTGCGCATGCGCGTGGTCGCCGTACCCTCCACATCGCCGGTGACTCCACCGCCGCGCAGAAGTACGCGGACGCCGCGCCGGAGACCGGGTGGGGCATGGCGCTGCCGTTCTTCCTCCGCACGGACCTGGTGGTCGCCAACCACGCGGTTAACGGGCGGAGTTCCAAGAGCTTCTGCGACGAGGGGCGGCTCGACGCCGTGCTCGCCGTGACGCGGCCCGGGGATCTGCTGTTCGTCCAGTTCGGGCACAACGACGCGAAGGCCGAGGACCCCGCCCGCTATACCGAACCCTGGTCGACGTACCAGGCGTACCTGCGGCGGTACGTCGACGGGGCCCGGGCCCGTGGAGCACGGCCGGTGCTCGCCACGTCCGTGGAGCGGCGCCGCTTCGACGCGGACGGCACGGCCCTGCCGACGCACGGGGAGTACCCGGCGGCCCTGCGGGCGCTCGCCGCCGAGGAGGGGGTCGCGCTGCTCGACCTCCAGGCGCTGTCGCTGGCCGTGTGGCAGGAACTGGGGCCCGAGGAGACGAAGAAGTACTTCAACTGGACCGCCACCGAGCAGGACAACACGCACTTCAACCCGCCGGGGGCCATCGCCGTGGCGCGGCTCGTGGCACGGGAGTCGCTGCGCCGCCGGGTGCTCGGCCCGCGGGACGTGCGGCGGCTGGACGAGCCGGTCCCCGAGTCGTGGATCGGCTGGCCCGAGGCCACCGCGTGACACCCCGACAGCGAAGGAAGAGAGCCGCACCATGAAGATGCTCAAGTGTCATGATCATGCCATCAGAGCGGCGGTGCTCGTGGGCTGCACCGCGCTCGTCCTCACCCTGACCGGCACCGGCGCCCAGGCCGGGCCCCGGGACGCGGCCCGCCAGACCCTGGCCGCCTCGGACGGCTGGGGCTCCTACGGCGCGGGCACCACCGGCGGGGCCGCCGCCGACCCCGCGCACGTCCACACCGTCACCACCTGGGAGCAGTTCCGGGCCGCCCTGGCGGCCGGCGGGACGGCGCCCCGGATCATCAAGGTGAAGGGGATGATCGACGCCGTCTCCGAGGGCTGCGACGCGTTCGCGGCCGAGGGGTACGACCTGGCGAAGTACCTCGCCGCCTACGACCCCGCCGTCTGGGGCCACGACCGGCCGGTCAGCGGGGAGCAGGAGGAACTGCGGGCCGCGTCCGCCGCCCACCAGGACCAGGCCATCAAGGCGAACGTACCGGCCAACACCACGATCATCGGCGTCGGCAAGGGCGCGGGCATCCTCGGCGGCAGCCTGCAGATCAAGGGCGTCGACAACGTCATCGTCCGCAACCTCACCTTCGAGGCGCCCGTCGACTGCTTCCCGCAGTGGGACCCGACCGACGACAACAACACCGGCGCCTGGAACTCCGAGTACGACGGTGTCGTGGTGTACGGCTCCACCCATGTGTGGATCGACCACAACACCCTCACCGACGGCCGCCACCCGGACAGCTCCCTGCCGACGTACTTCGGCAAGACCTACCAGCAGCACGACGGGCTGCTCGACGTCGTGCGCGGCTCGAACCACGTGACGGTGTCCTGGAACTCGTTCCGCGACCACGACAAGACCATGCTGATCGGCAACAGCGACGGCGCCACCGCCGACGACACGGGCAAGCTCAAGGTCACCCTGCACCACAACCGCTTCGAGGGCATCGTCGAACGGGCGCCGCGCGTGCGCTTCGGACAGGTCGACTCGTACAACAACCACTTCGTGGTCACCGAGGACCAGAAGTGGGGCTACGTCTACGGCATCGGCAAGGAGTCCCGGCTCGTCGCCGAACACAACGCCTTCACGCTGGCCGAGGGCCTCAGCCCGGCGAAGATCCTCAAGAAGTGGAGCGAGGCGCCGGTCACCGCGAACGCCAACGTCGTCAACGGCAGGCCCGTCGACCTGATCGCCGTGCACAACGCGGAGATCCCCGGCGAGACCCTCCAGCCGGGCGCCGGCTGGACGCCGACGCTGCGGACCCGGGTCGACCCCGCGAAGGCCGTGCCCGGCATCGTCGGCGCCCGGGCGGGCGCCGGACGCGTGTGCTGATCCGGGCCTGACGCCCCGGCCCCTCCCGCCCCTCCCGCCCTCCCGCACCACCGCCGCACACCGAGGAGCAGCCGCATGCCCGCGCAGCCCCACCGATCCGTCTCCCGCCGGGGGTTCCTCGCCGCGGGCGCCGCGGCCGGCGCCGCCCTCGGCCTCCCGCCCGTGCCCGCGCGGGCCGCCCCGCGTCCGCGCCCGTTCGGCCGGTACGGCTCACCGGCCGCCCGCCGCGACCCCCGGACCCTGTACGTCCACCCCGGCGGCGCCGGTGACGTCACCACCGTCCAGGACGCCGTGGCCGCCGCGAACGGCCCCGGACACACCCTGGTCATCGCCCCGGGCGTCTACCGGCAGACGGTCTCCGTCGACCCGGCCCGCACCGGCATGACCTGGATCGGCGCGAGCGAGGACCCGCGGGACGTGGTGATCGTGTACGACAACGCGGCCGGGACGCCCAAGCCCGGCGGCGGCACCTACGGCACCAGCGGTTCCGCCACCGCCACCGTCCAGGCAGACGGGTTCACCGCCCGCTGGATCACCTTCGCCAACGACTGGCTGCGCGCCGACCACCCCGGCGTCAGCGGCACGCAGGCCGTCGCCCTCAAGGTGCAGGGCGACCGGTCGGCCTTCCACCACTGCCGGTTCCTCGGCCACCAGGACACCCTGTACGCCGACTCCCCGGCCGTCGGCACCTTCGCCCGCCAGTACTTCGCGCACTGCTACGCCGAGGGAGACGTCGACTTCGTCTTCGGACGCGCGACGGCCGTGTTCGAGCGGTGCCACTTCCGGACGCTGACGCGCACCGACCTGTCCGGCGCCCCGTACGGGTTCGTCTTCGCGCCGTCGACCGCCGGGGCCAACCCGTTCGGCCACCTCGTCACCCGCAGCCGTGTCAGCAGCGAGGCCCCGGACGGCTTCTACAAGCTGGCCCGGCCCTGGGTGCCCAGCTCCGACCCCACCGCCCGGCCCATGCTCACCGTCCGCGACACCTGGCTCGGCCCGGGCATCGACGCGGTGGCCCCGTACGCCGACATGCGCGAGAGTCACCCCTGGCAGAGCATGCGGTTCGCCGAGTACCGCAACACCGGCCCGGGCGCCGAGGTCACCGTCCCCGCGAACCGGCCGCGGCTGACGCCCGGACAGGCCCGGTCCGCGACCCGCGCCGCCCACCTCGGCGACTGGAAGCCGTGGCGGGAGGACTGCTGAGCGCGGCGGAGGCGGCGGTCGTGGACGGCCCGCTGCCCGGCTTCCACCCGGCGCTGAAGGACGAGCTGACCTTCCCGCTCGCCTGGGGCCGGTCCCCGATCCGCGACGCGCGGGCCTGGCGGCGGGCCGCCCGGGCGGCCGTCGAGCGGCATCTGCTCGTCGAGCGGCAGGACGAGGTGCCGTTCGCGCCGGAGTTCACCGGCCGCTTCCCGGGCGAGGGGTACGACCGGGAGCTGGTGACCGTCTCCCTCACCCGCTACGCGCGTGTGCGCGGCGCCCTGCTCACGCCGCACGGCCGCGGCCCCTTCCCGGCCGTGCTGCTCCTGCACGACCACGGCTCCCGCTTCGACATCGGCAAGGAGAAGCTCGTCCGCCCCTGGTACGACGACACCCGCCTCGCCTCCGCCACCGCCTGGGCGAAGCGGTGCTTCGACGGGCGGTTCGTCGGTGACGCGCTGGCCCGGCGGGGGTATGCCGTGCTGTGCCTGGACGCGCTCGGCTGGGGCGAGCGCGGGCCGCTGGCCTACGCGCAGCAGCAGGCCCTGGCGTCGAACTTCTTCCACCTGGGCTCCTCGCTCGCCGGGCTCATGGCCCGGGAGGACGAACGGGCCGCCGCCTTCCTGGCGGGACTCGACCGGGTCGACGCCCGGCGGGTGGCGGCCGCCGGCTTCTCCATGGGCGCCTACCGGGCCTGGCAGGCCGCCGCCCTCAGCGACCACGTGGCGGCCGCCGCGAGCGTCTGCTGGATGACGGGGCTCAAGGAGTTGACGGTGCCCGGCAGCAACACGCTGCGCGGGCAGTCGGCGTACTGCATGCTCCACCCCGGGCTCGCCCGGCACCTCGACCTCCCGGACGTGGCGAGCATCGCCGCGCCCAAGCCGGCGCTGTTCTTCCACGGCGGACTGGACACCCTGTTCCCGGCCGAGGGCGTGCGGGTCGCGTACGACAGGCTTCGGGCCGTCTGGCGAGCGCGGAACGCCGAGGACCGGCTACGGGTGAAGACGTGGCCGCGGCTGGGCCACGTCTTCACGGCCGCGATGCAGGACGAGGTCTTCAGCTGGCTCGACGACGTCCTGTGAGGGTCACCGCCGGACCGGCTCGATCCCCTCCAGCGTCGGGGTCACCGGCTCGATGCGGCCGTCGGCCGTGAACTCCATGCGGTCGACGGTCGTCTCGCGGTGCATGCCGTCACCGCCCGGCCTGCCGGGGCCGGCGAGGGCGAAGCGGTGGTAGACGATGTACCAGTCGTCGGTGCCGGGGGCGTTCACCACCGAGTGGTGACCGGTGCCGAGGATGCCGTACTCGGGCCGCTTCTGGAGGATTGCCGCGTGGCAGGGCGTGCCGCGGACGGCGACGCCCCCGCCGGGTGCGAACCGGCGGGGGCGTCCTGCGAGCACCGGCCGAGGGGGGCTCGGCCGGTGCCGTCCGACCGTCCGGAGGGGGGCTCCGGAGGGTCGTGGTGCCGGACGCCCGGCTGGGGGGCCGGACACCCGGCGTCCGGCCGGGCCCAAGGGGGGACCGGGGCCGGCCGGAGTCATCGGGGGCAGCGCCTACTGGTAACTGACGTCAGAAGCCTTGAACTTGCACGTCGTGCCGTCCGGGCCGGCCGGCTTCAGCTCCTTGGGCTCCTTGCCCGTGCTGTTGCCCTCGAAGCGCACACACGTCTTGATCTTCTTCTTGGCGTCGCCGTGGATGCGGATCCTCGACAGCGTGGCCGTGTCACCGTAGTTGGCGTTCACCCCGACGATCGAGTTCATCGGCGCCGTCACGTCGATGTCGTCCAGCACGATCGTGCGCTTGTACTGGGTCTTGCAGTTGCCGCAGGAGCGGACCAGCTTGCCGGCGTCCTGCACCTGGAAGCCCGAGACGTGCAGCGTGCCGGCGCCGTTGAACTGCAGCACCTTGTCGTCGGCGTTCCTCGCGCCGCCGCCGATCACCTTGTACACCGCCGAGGAGGACTTGCCCTTGAAGCTGGCCGCGTCCTCGCCGACGTCCGTCCACCACACGTTCTGCAGGGTGCAACTGCCCTTGCAGTGCACGCCGTCGGCGGCCGGGGTGCCGATGACGACGTTCTTCAGCACCGCCCCGTCGGCGAGCTCGAAGAGGGGGTCCTGGCCCTCGTCCTGGCTGTCACCGCCGAGCGCGCCGGTGCCGTAGAACATCTTCATCCCGCCGTCGCGGACACCGGAGACCGCGATGGTCTTCGACACGGGCGTGCGGCCCTGGTCGGTGGGCCAGGAGGACGCGGCGCCCGCCGTCGACAGCATCGACGTCGTGATGACCGCCGCTCCCGTGATGCCGAGGGCCGAGACCCCGGCGATCACCGCCCGCCGCTTGGTGACCCGGCGGCGGTGGCGGACGCGCTGTTCTGCTGGTGCAGTCATGTACCGATTCCTCAGATGGGTGGTGACTCTTGCGCGAGGGGGTCGCCGCCGGTGCGGAAAGGGTTGCCGCGTCTTCCGGACTTTTTCACGACTCGCCGTCGCCGCCGTCCACCGCGGCGAACCCACCGCCCACGTCCAGCCGCGCGGAGCCGCTCGCGGCCGTCACCGCGTAGCGGTCCGCGCCCGCGTCCCGGCCCCCGCGCTCGTGGTCGTACTGTCCGGCGAACACCCACTCGCCCGCCGGGACCGTACGGCCCTCCTTGAGCGTCCAGGTGTAGACGAGGAAGCCGTCCCGCTCGGCGACCGTGAGCGTGAAGTCGCCCTCGGGCAGGGAGCGCCAGGCGCCCGCGTCGGAGACGCCGCCGGTCTGCGCGATCCGCAACCGCACGGTCAGCGCGGTCAGCGGCTCGCGGTTCTTGAGGGTGATGTTGCTCTGCGCCCAGAAGTCGTTGCTGTGCGGGTCGACCGAGCCGTCCGACCACAGCGGTCCGTCCTCGGTCGCGGCCGGTGTCCGCTGCGGGGCGGAGGCGCTCGGCGTGCGCGAGGGCGGCGGGCTGCTCGGCCGGCGCTCCTCGGACGTGCCGCTCGGCGCCGGGTCCACCGGCGGTGCGGGCGCCCGGCTCGTCGCCACGGGCGACGGCGTGGGCGTCGGGGACGTCGCCACCTCCCGCTGCCGCGGGGCCGCCTCCTCCTTCACCGCGGACGCGACCGCGTACCCGCCCACCGCCAGCACGCCCGCCACCGCGGCCGTCGCGCCCGCCACCCGCAGCCAGCCGGCCACCGGCGGACGGGTCGCCCGATGGCCGGAAGCGGCCGCACCGGTCATTCCGCGCTCGACCCGGGCCAGGATCCGCTCCCGGTCCGGTTCGTGCCCCCCGGCCGCCTCGTGCAGCCGGGCGCGCAGCTCCTCGTGCACGTCCCGCCGCATCGTCATCGGTCCCTTCCTCCGCCCTCGCCGGTGCGCAAGCCCTCCACGGCGGGTGAACAGCGGGGAGCGCCCAGCGCCGCGTGCATCCGCTGCGGCACCCCCCGTGTACCCAGCAGCCGCTGCAGTTCGGCCATCCCCTTCGAGGTCTGGCTCTTCACCGTACCCACCGAGACGCCGAGGGCGAGCGCGGTGTCCTTCTCCGAGAGGTCGAAGGCGTGGCGCAGCACCACACACGCCCGTTTGCGGAACGGCAGCCTGCGCAGGGCCTCCCGGACGTCGACGACGCCCGCGACGTCGGGGTTCTCGGTGCGTTCCTCCCGCTGCGACCAGAACAGGGCGATGCGCCGCCGCTCGCGCACCGCGCTGCGGATGCGGGTCCGGGCCAGGTTGGCCACCACCCCGCGCGCGTACGCCGCCGGGTGGTCGGCCGCGCGCACCCGGTCCCAGCGGTGCCACAGCGCCAGCAGCGCGTCCGCCGCCAGGTCGTCGGCGGTGTCCGCCTCGCCCGTCAGCAGGAAGGCCAGCCGGGACAGTTCGGCGTAGTGGCGCTCGAAGAAGGCGTGGAACTCCACGGAGGCGGCGTCGTCGACGACTGTGCCCACGGGCGACCTCTCCTCGCAGCGGCGCGGGCACTCCTGGACGGGGCGCCCTGTGAGTGTCATGTAGATGACATGTGAGCGTCCGGAGGCGGTCCGGACGAGATCCGGAAGCGTAGCAGCGATCTCGGAACGGTTCGTACGGAGCTTCGAACAGCGTATGGCGGGCCGGACTCCGATTCCGTAACACGGAGAAAACCCGAACCGGGTTCGGCACGGGCACAATCCGGCCAGCATCCGCACACCGATCACCCCGGCACCGAGGAGCACGCACGATGTCCGAACCGCAGCAGGTCACCGCACGGCCCGCCGCCGGCCCGCCCCCGGCCCACGGCGTCGACCGGTTCTTCCGGATCTCCGAGCGGGGCTCCACCCTCGGCCGGGAGATACGCGGCGGCTTCGCCACCTTCTTCACGATGGCCTACATCCTCGTCCTGAACCCGATCATCCTCGGCAGCGCGAAGGACAGGTACGGCCACCAGCTGGACGCCGTCCAACTCACCACCGCCACCGCCCTGGTGGCCGCCGTCATGACCGTCATCATGGGCGTCGCCGGCAACCTCCCCCTCGCGCTGGCCGCCGGACTCGGCCTGAACGCCGTGGTCGCCTTCCAGATCGCCCCGCTGATGAGCTGGGACGACGCGATGGGCCTGATCATCCTCGAAGGCCTGCTGATCTGCGTCCTGGTGGTGACCGGGCTGCGCGAGGCCGTCATGCACGCCATCCCCCAGCCGCTGAAGCAGGCGATCAGCGTCGGCATCGGCCTGTTCATCGCCTTCATCGGCTTCGTCGACGCCGGGTTCGTCAGCCGCATCCCGGACGCCGCCCACACCACCGTGCCCGTGCAACTGGGCGGCACCGGCACCCTCACCGGCTGGCCCCTCCTCGTCTTCTGCCTCGGCGTGCTGCTGACGGTCGCCCTGCTCGCCCGCAAGGTCAAGGGAGCCATCCTGATCAGCATCGTCACGATGACGGCCGTGGCGATAGTGATCAACTCCACGGCCGACATCAGGTCCTGGGGCCTGACCACCCCCTCCTGGCCCGACCGGATCGTCGCCGCGCCGGACTTCGGGCTCCTCGGCGACTTCGACCTGTTCGGCGCCTTCAGCGCACCGGGCGTCGGTGTCGTCACCGTCGTCCTGCTGGTCTTCACGCTGATCCTGTCCGACTTCTTCGACACCATGGGCACGGTCGTCGGCATCAGCGCCGAGGCCGGTCTGCTCGACGAGGAGGGCAAGGTCCCGAACCTCGGCCGGGTGCTGCTCATCGACGGCGCCGCCGCCGTCGCGGGCGGAGCCGCCTCCGCCTCCTCCGCGACCTCCTACATCGAGTCCGCGGCCGGCGTCGGCGAGGGCGCGCGCACCGGCTTCTCCAACCTGGTCACCGGCGCCCTGTTCGGCCTCGCCCTGTTCCTCACCCCGCTGCTGACCATCGTCCCGCTGCAGGCCGCCGCGCCCGCCCTGGTCGCCGTCGGCTTCCTGATGATGACCCAGGTCAAGCACATCGACTGGGACCGCTACGACATCGCCGTTCCCGCGTTCCTCACCATCGCCGTGATGCCGTTCACCTACTCCATCACCAACGGCATCGGCGCCGGCTTCCTCGCCTACGTCGTCATCAAGACCGTCCTCGGCAAGGCAAGGGAGGTGCACTGGCTGCTGTGGGCGGCCTCGGCGCTGTTCCTCGTGTACTTCGCGATCGACCCGATCGAGCAGCTCCTGGGAGCGAAGTAGGCGACGTGACGGCGACGTGACGGCGACGGGCCGCCCCCGGGGGGAAGGGGGCGGCCCGTCGCCTGTACAGACGCCTCTCGCGCCGCCGGGGTTCAGTCCTTCAGCGCCGCTTGCATCATCGCCTTCGCGACCGGCGCCGCGAGCCCGTTGCCGCTGACCTCCGAGCGGGCCGCGTCCGACTGCTCCACGACCACCGCCACGGCGACCTCCTCGCCCGAGGCGTCGGACTTGCCGTACGAGGTGAACCAGGCGTACGGCACCTGGCTGTTGTTCTCGCCGTGCTGCGCCGTGCCCGTCTTGCCGCCCACCGTCGCGCCCGGGATCTGCGCGTTGGTGCCCGTGCCCTTTTCCACGACCGTCCGCATCGCCGACTGCAGCTGCTCGGCGGTCGAGGAGGACACGATCTCCTTGGAACCGGCCGTGTCGTCGTAGTCCTGCAGCACGTCACCTCCGCTGTCGGTGATCTGCGCGACCATATGCGGCGAGACCAGCTTGCCGCCGTTGGCGATGGCCGCCGACACCATGGCCATCTGCAGGGGCGTGGCGGTGACGTCGAACTGGCCGATGCCGGTCAGCGCCGTCTCCGACGGGTACATGTCGGAGGGGTACACGCTCGTGTAGGCCCGGACCGGCACGTCCTGCTCGTCGTCGTTGAAGCCGAACTTCTCGGCCATCGCCCTGACCTTGTCCTCGCCGAGCTTCACGGCCGTCTTCGCGAAGACGTTGTTGCACGAGTACTCCAGCGCCGTGCGGATCGAGGCGTTCGTGCAGGGCGCGTCCGGGTTCTCGTTGGTCAGCTGCCGGGTGGTGCCCGGCAGCGTGTACGGGTCGGGGCTGTCGGTGCGCTCGTCGACCGACGCGTACAGCCCGTCCTCCAGCGCCGCGGCGGCCACCACCAGCTTGAACGTCGAGCCGGGCGGCAGCGGCTGCCGCAGCGCGCGGTTGGTCAGCGGCTTGTCCGGATCCGCGGTGAGCTTCTTCCAGGCCGCACCCGCCGTGTTGGCGTCGGTCAGCGACGAGGGGTCGTAGGACGGCGTCGACACGACCGCCAGAATCCTGCCGGTCCCCGGGTCGATGGCGACGGCCCCGCCCTTCTTGTCGCCGAGCGCCTCGTACGCCGCCTTCTGCACGTCCGGGTCGATCGTCGTCACCACGTTGCCCGGGTCGGCCCGCTGGTTGGTGAGCGTGTCCAGCACCGACTTCAGCCGGCTGTCCGTGCCGTTGAGCAGGTCGGTGTAGATGCCCTCCAGCTGGGTCGGCGCGTAGGCCTGCGAGGCGTAGCCCGTCACCGCCGCGTACAGCGGGCCGTCCGTGTACGTGCGCTTGTAGCGGAGGTCGCCCGTCCTGGTCGGCGCCGAGCCGGTGACCGACCGGCCGCCCACGATGATGTTCCCGAGCGGCGCCGAGTACGTCTCGATGGCGTTGCGCCGGTTGTCCTTGTCGTCTGCGAGCGCCCGGCCCTCGTAGAACTGCACCCAGGTCGCCCTGACCAGCAGGGCCAGCACCAGCAGCAGCGTGAAGAGCGAGGCGCGCCTGATCGTCTTGTTCATGCCGTACAGGAAGACGAACCACGCGCGGCGGATCGTTCCCGTCCGTCCAGATTATCGGCGGACCGCCCCGTTTTCTCATCCGCCGTTCAGAAAGCCCGCCTCGTACGCCGCGATGACCGCCTGCGTACGGTCCCGGGTGCCCGTCTTGGCCAGCACCGCCGCGACGTGCGACTTCACCGTGGCCGGGCCCACCTCCAGCCGGCGCGCGATCTCCGCGTTGGTCAGGCCCCGCGCCATGTGCCGCAGCACCTCCCCCTCGCGCGCCGTGAGCTTCGCCACCCACGCGGGCGGGGCCGGGTGCGCGCGGGCGTGCGCGGTGGCCAGGGTGCGCACGGCCGCCGGGAACAGCAGGCTGTCGCTGCGCGCGACCAGCCGGACCGCCTGCACGAGCGCGTCGGCGTCGGCTCGCTTCAGCAGGAACCCGGCGGCCCCGGCGCGCAGCGCGTCGTAGACGTAGGAGTCGTTCTCGAACGTGGTGACGACGACGACTCTGGGCGGCTCGGTCAGGGTGGCCAGGATCTGCTCGGTGGCGCGGATGCCGTCGATCCCGGGCATCCGGACGTCCATGAGGACGACGTCCGGGCGCAGGTCCCGGACGACCGAGACGGCCTCGGCGCCGGTGGCCGCCTCGCCCGCCACCTCCAGGTCGGGCTCGGCGGAGAGGATGGCGCGCAGCGCGGTGCGGACCATGCGCTCGTCGTCGGCCAGGACGACGCGGATCGGGCTCGGGCGGGTCATGCGGGTCCCTTCAGCGGCAGGCGTACGTGCAGACGGAAGCTCTCCCCGGCGGATCCCGTGGTTCCAGCGGTTCCGGCGGGTGCCGCGGCACCGGTGGTTCCCGCCGTCATCGTGCCGCCCAGCAGTCTGGCCCGGTCCGCGATGCCCCGCAGGCCGTGGCCGCCGCCGGGACGGGACGACACCGGCCCGGTCACCGGGTTCTCCACGCTGATCGCCAGCTCGCCGTCCGCCACCTCGATGCGCACGTCCACGGCGACCCCCGCACCGGCGTGCCGGAGCGCGTTGCTCAGCCCCTCCTGCACGATGCGGTAGGCCTCACGGGACACCAGCGGGGGCAGCGCCCCCGGATCGGCGGCGACCGTGGCGGACACGCGCTGCCCGCCCGCCCGGGTCCGGGCCAGCAGGCCCTCCAGGTCGGCGGCGAGGGTGGGCGCCGGGGCCGTGCCCGGACCGTCGCCCTCACGCAACACGCCCAGCACGGCGTCGAGTTCGCCCACCGTGCGCCGGGTCGTGTCCTCGATCGCGGCGAGGGCCTCGCGCACGAACTCCGGGTCGGAGTCGAGGACCCGGCGGGCCGCGCCCGCCTGCAGCGTGACCGCGCTCAGCGCGTGCCCGACGGAGTCGTGCAACTCCCGCGCCAGCCGGTTGCGCACGGCGAGGTCGGCGGCGCGTGCCTCGGCGGCGGCCAGCCGGTCCTGCGGCGTGGGCCCGAGCAGCCTCGGCGCCCAGTGGGCCAGCAGGGCCCCGCAGCCGGCCGCACAGCCCGCCAGGGCCACGAGCGAGACCAGGCCCACCAGCGGGGCGAGGGCCAAAGCCCAGGTGTGGTCGAGGACTTCGGGCAGCCCGAGCCGGGTACCGCGCAGTCCCGCGAAGACCGGCAGCGCGATCAGCACGGCCGCGAACGGCGGCAGGGCCAGCGACATTCCCGCGACGATCCCGCCGACGCCGAGGTGCAGCGTGAACCAGGCCGCCGTGCGTGCCTTCTCACCGCGCGTACGGGCCGGCCGGAAGGCGAGCCGCTCCGCGTCGACCCCGCACAGCCAGCGCACGGCGGCGGCCTCCAGCGGCCGGGTCAGCGGGAACAGGGACGTGACCGCGGCGATCGGCAGTCCCACGCCGAACGAGGCGAGCTGGAGCGGGAAGGACCCGAAGACGTTCCGCGAGCCGGTGACCGGGCCGATGACCGCCTCGCCGAGCAGGACGTACGGCATCGCGAGCGCGCCGCCGAGGATCAGATGCACCCAGCGCAGCCGCGCCCGCCGGCCGAACAGGAACCGGGCGGCACCCTTCACGCGGCCCGCCGCGCGGAACCGGCCGCGCGCTCCGCGAGGAAGGAGGCGCCCAGGGCCGCGACGAGGAAGCCGGAGAGCATCTGCCCAGCGTAGGCGAGGCTCATCAGCGGCGTGGGCCGGTCCGCGATGTCCTGCGCACCTGCGAGAGAGGCGAGCGAGAGCCAACCGCCCCAGCAGGCCACGGCCGCGGAACCGACCCAGGCGAGGCCCAGCGGCACGGCCACGGGCAGCGTCCGGCCGCGCCGGAAGGCCAGCGACAGCGCGCCGGCGACCGCCGCCAGCAGGAAGCACACGAAGACGGCCTCCAGGACACGGAAGTCAGCGGTGCGCTCGGCGGCCCGCCCGGCGCCGAGTCCGGTGGTGCCGCCGCAGGCCCACAGCAGGTGCAGGGCGAGGGGCGGCAGCGCGGCGACGGCGGCGGCCACGGCGAGCGCGCGAGGGGCCGGGCCGGGACCGCCGACAGGCAGTCGCCCCACCCGCCCGCGCCACAGCCGGCCCCAGCGGTCCCGTGCGTGGAGCGCGAACAGCCCGCCCAGGGCGAGGCCCTGGAGGATGAACCCCGCGTACACGACGGTGAACACCCACTCCTCCAGGAAGGGTTCCCGCTGCGCCGGACCCGCTCCGGCGCCGCCGACCGCCCGCACGGCCAGTTGGGCCGGGAAGCCCGCCATGATCGGCGCGAGCAGCCCGGTGGCGACCCAGACCGGGAACGCGAGCAGCCAGGCGGGCACCCTGAGCCCCCAGGGCCGGGTCAGCACCAGGGCCAGCACGATCACCGCGCTGTCCAGCAGCACGGAGAGGGCGTTGATCACGGCCATGCCGAGGCGGTCGTCCAGCAGCGCGCTGCCCGCGGGGATGCCCAGCCGGCTCCCGGCGATCCAGGCGGCCTTGAGGCCGAGGTACGGCAGACAGGAGAGGACGGCGACGGCACGGAGCACCCGCCGGGGGCGGCTCGGAGCGACAACGGCGCGGGGAGCGATCGGCTGCGTCATGCGCCCAGCCTCCCGGGGCGGAGCCCCGGGCCACCTCCTGCGCGCCGACGATCCGTCTCCGCCGCACGGGGGAGGAGGCCCTCGGCCCGGCCGCTCCCGTGGGCCGCAGCCCTCCGGGGCCGGCGTTCTCAGCCCTCCAGGATCAGCACCGTCTCCTCGATCTCGGCGCCCCGCGCCTGCGCGAAGCCGCCGGCCGAGGCCACCGCGCGGAACCCGCACTTCTCCAGCACCCGCAGCGACCCCGCGTTGTCCGAGGCCGCCCGGGCGTACAGCGGACGCTCGGGCACCTCCGTCAGCAGCGCCCGCAGGGCCGCCGTGGCCACGCCCTTGCCCCAGTACGCGCGGTCGATCCAGTACGTCACCTCGCGCTCGCCCGGCACCCCGTACACCGCCGCGCTGCCGACCACGTCACCGTCGGCCAGCACCGTGCGCACCACGTCCGCGGAGGAACGGATCCGCGCCCAGTGGGCGTCGAAGGCGTCCCGGTCGGAGGGGTCCGCCGGGGTGAAGGCCGCCATGTGGAGCGCCTCGGGGTCGTTCAGCTGCCGGAAGAAGACCGGCAGATCGCTGTCGTGCACCGCGCGCAGCTCGACATCCATGCCTCAGAGCCTACGGGTGGCCAGGGTCAGCCGGTCCCGGGCGTCGAACAGGGCGTCCTTCACCAGCTGCTCGTGCGCCGGCGTCAGCCGGGCCACCGGGACCGAGCAGCTGATCGCGTCCCGCGCCGGGGTGCGGTAGGGGATCGCCACGCCGAAGCAGCGCAGCCCCAGCGTGTTCTCCTCGCGGTCCACGGCGAAGCCCTGCTCGCGCACCTGGTGCAGCTCCTCGATGAGCTTCTCCCGGTCGGTGATCGTGTGCTCGGTCAGCGCGGGCAGTGTCTCCGGGAGCATCTTGCGGACCTGCTCGTCGGAGTACGTGCTCAGCAGCGCCTTGCCGAGGGAGGTGGAGTGCGCGGGCAGCCGGCGGCCGACCCGGGTGAAGGGGCGCAGGTAGTGCTGCGACTGGCGGGTGGCGAGGTAGACGACGTTGGTGCCGTCCAGGCGGGCGAGGTGGATGGTCTCGGTGGTGTCGTCCGACAGCCGGTCCAGGGTCGGCCGGGCCGCGGCGACGACCTCGTCGCCGTCGATGTACGACGTGCCCACCAGCAGGGCCCGCACGCCGATGCCGTAGCGGGTGCCCGTGGCGTCCGTCTCCACCCAGCCCAGTTCGACGAGGGTGCGCAGCAGCATGTAGAGGCTGGACTTGGGGTACCCGACGGCCTCCTGGACCGCCGCGAGCGAGTGCATGCCGGGACGCCCCGCGAAGTATTCGAGCAGTTCCACCGTGCGTACCGCGGACTTGACCTGCGCCCCGCCGCCCGTCTCGCCAGCCGACATCGCCCTTGACCCCTTCGTTCGACGGGAAATAGTCTCCGAAGCGTATTCATCATCAGAGACAGCGTTCAGTATATCGAACGCCCCTGGTGGATGACCCAGTACTGCGGCATTACATGTGTGGAGGGACCCGCGGTGGCAGCAGCACCAGTCTGGAGTGTCGACCCCCGAACCGGGAAGCAGCGCGAGCAGGTTGCGGTGGAGGCCACAGCCCAGGAGGTGGACGCCGCCGTCCGAGCCGCCCACGAGGCGCGCGGCTCGCTCGCGGACCGTACCGTCCGCGCGGCCTTCCTGCGCAGCGCCGCCGAGGAACTGGAGGCGGCCAAGGACGGCCTCGTCGAGACCGCCGACGCCGAGACCGCGCTCGGCCCGGTCCGGCTGACCGGCGAACTCGCCCGCACCTGCTACCAGCTGCGGGCCTTCGCCGACATCGTCGACGAGGGCGCCTTCCTCGACGTCGTCATCAACCACCCCGACGACACCGCCACCCCGCCGATCCCGGACCTGCGCCGCTACAAGGTGCCCCTCGGCGTCGTCGCCGTGTACTCGGCCTCGAACTTCCCCTTCGCCTTCTCCGTCGCCGGCGGCGACACCGCGAGCGCCCTGGCGGCCGGCTGCCCCGTCGTGGTCAAGGCCCACCCGGACCACCCGGGCCTGTCCGAGTACGTCGCCAAGGTGCTGCGCCGCGCCGCCGCCCGGCACGACATCCCCGCGGGAGTCGTGGGCCTGGTCCACGGCTTCGAGGCCGGCGTCGAGCTGATCAAGCACCCGCTGGTCGCGGCGGCCGGCTTCACCGGGTCCGTGCGCGGCGGCCGGGCCCTGTTCGACGCGGCGGCCGCCCGCCCCGTGCCGATCCCCTTCCACGGCGAGCTGGGCTCGCTGAACCCGGTCGTCGTCACCGAGGCCGCCGCCGCCGAGCGCGCCGAGGCCATCGGCTCGGGCCTGGCCGGTTCGATGACCCTGGGCGTCGGCCAGTTCTGTGTGAAGCCGGGCCTGGTCCTCGCGCCGTCCGGCGCCGCCGGTGACGCCCTGCTCAAGTCGCTGACCGACGCCGTCAGCGACACCGACGCCGGGGTCCTGCTCGACCACCGCATGCGGGACAACTTCGTCGCCGGTGTCGCCGAGCGCGCCGGGCTGCCCGACGTCGAGTCGCCGGTCACGCCCGGCGCGGGCGGCGAGCACACCGTCAGCGCCGGCTTCCTCACCGTCCCCGCGAGCCGGCTGGCCCGGGAGGGCGAGCACGACCTGCTCCTGGAGGAGTGCTTCGGGCCGGTCACCGTGGTGGCCCGCTACGAGGACGAGGACGAGGTCAAGGCCGTGCTGTCGCGGCTGCCGGGCAACCTGACCGCCACGGTGCAGCTGTCCGAGGAGGAGGCCGCCGGCCAGGGCCGCGGCGCCGAGCTGCTGCAGGAACTGACGCCGCTGGCCGGGCGCGTGCTGGTCAACGGCTGGCCGACGGGGGTGGCCGTCGCCCCGGCGCAGCACCACGGCGGGCCGTACCCGGCGACGACATCGACGTCCACGTCGGTGGGCGGGACGGCGATCGAGCGGTGGCTGCGGCCGGTCGTGTACCAGAACGCCCCGGAGGCGCTGCTGCCGCAGGAGCTGCGGGACGAGAACCCGCTGGGGCTGCCGCGGCGGTTCAACGGGCGTCTGGAGCGCTGAGCGCCGCAGGTGAGCGGGGGATCGCGGGCTGACGGTGCGCCGTGGCCGTTCGCGCGGTTCCCCGTGCCCCCGCGGGGCGCGTCTGGAAGAGTGGGCCGAATGGATCTCGAACTTCCCGAACTGCCGTTCCCGCTGCGCTCCTACGGGCCCGAGGCCCACTGGAGCCATGAGGACGGTGTGCTCACCGGCTGGGCCGGGGCGCGGCAGGACCGGTTCGTGCCGCCCACCGGGGAAGCGCTGGACCCCGCGTCCGACGCGCCCCGGCTGCTGGGGGCGCCCGAAGGGGACTTCCAGCTGATCGCCAGGGTCACGGTCGGGTTCGCGGCGGCCTTCGACGCGGGGGTGCTCTACGTCCACGTGGGCGAGCGGGCCTGGGCCAAGCTCTGCCTGGAGTACTCCCCGGACGTGCCCACCGTCTGCACGGTCGTCACCCGCGGCCACTCGGACGACGCCAACGCCTTCACGGTGGACGGCAGTTCCGTCTGGCTCCGGGTGAGCCGCACCGGCCGTGCCTTCGCCTTCCACGCCTCCCGCGACGGCGAGCGCTGGACCTTCGTCCGCCTCTTCACGCTCGGCGACGAGAAGGAGACGGGCGCGGCCCTGGTCGGCTTCATGACGCAGTCCCCGATGGGGGCGGGCTGCGTGGTGACCTTCGACCACATCGCGTTCCGTCACCGGTGGCCGGACGACCTGCGCGACGGCAGCTGAGGGCGGACCGGGAACCGTTCCCCGTGGCGGCCACGTCCTCCGTTCCATGATCGGAGACAGGACGACCCCCGGCCGGGTGATCCGCAGCGTGCTGCCCGCCGAGGTGGAGCAGGTCGTCGCGCTGCACGCCCGGGCCCGCGCCACGTACTACCCGGACGGGGTGCCGCAGGACGGCACCGACTGGCTCGCCGCCTGGCGAAACGCCCTCACCCGGCCCGACGGCCGGGTGCTGTGCGTGGTGGAGGCGGGGCGGATCGTCGGCCTGGCGTCCTTCCGCACCCCCGAGGACGCCCCGCGGGACGTGGTGAAGCTGTACCAGTTCCACGTCGACCCCGGCCGGTGGCGCCGCGGCGTCGGTGGTGCCCTGCACGCCGCGTGCGTCGAGGAGTGGCGGGCCGACGGCAGGCGGACGGCCGTGCTCGAGGTGCACGCGGACAACCGGCGGGCCCAGGACTTCTACCGGCGCCAGGGCTGGGACCCCGAACCGGCGCGGCCGGGGGACCACCACCTGCGGATGCGGCTCGCCCTGTCCGCGGAATGAAACCGCCTGCTTGAACGTTCACACAAGCGGCGGAGGGAGCCTCCGCACCCCGAGAGCTGGAGAGAGCCGAAGTCATGCGCGTCGAGATCTGGAGCGACATCGCCTGCCCCTGGTGCTACGTGGGCAAGGCCCGCTTCGACAAGGCGCTGCGGGACTTCCCGCACCGCGCCGAGGTCGAGGTGGTGCACCGCTCCTTCGAGCTGGACCCGGGGCGCGCCAAGGACGACGTCCAGCCCGTGATCGACATGCTCACCAGGAAGTACGGGATGAGCCCCGCGCAGGCCGAGGCCGGCGAGGACAACCTCGGCGCCCAGGCCGCCGCCGAGGGGCTCGACTACCGCACCCGCGGCCGCGACCACGGCAGCACCTTCGACATGCACCGCCTGCTCCACCTCGCCAAGGAGCACGGCCGCCAGGAGCGGTTGCTCGACCTGCTGTACCGGGCCAACTTCGCCGAGGAGCGCTCCGTCTTCGACGACGACGAGCGGCTGGTGGAGCTCGCCGTCGCCGCCGGGCTGGCGGAGGACACCGTACGGGCGGTGCTCGCCGACCCGCGCGCCTACGCCGACGAGGTCCGTGCCGACGAGCGGGAGGCCGCGCAGCTCGGCGCCACCGGGGTGCCGTTCTTCGTGCTCGACCGCAAGTACGGCGTCTCCGGCGCCCAGCCGGTGGAGGTGTTCACCCGGGCGCTGACCCAGGCCTACGGCGAGCGCGCGCCCCTGCGGATCGTCGACGACGGCGGCACGGCCGGTGCCGAGGCCTGCGGCCCCGACGGCTGCGCGGTGCCCCAGCGCTGAAACGCCCAGCTCAGGGCTTATCCATAAGCGCTTCTTGGCGATATCACGCAGAAACCGGCAATGGACGGGGAGATCGAGGGGCCGCACAGTGGTCCCATGGAGACCTTCGAGAACCTCGTCCGCGCCGAGTTCGCCCCGAAGCACACCTACCTCAACACCGCGAGCAACGGGCTCCTGCCCGCCCGCACCGTCACAGCCGTGCAGCGGGCGGTGCGGATGCGGGCCGAGGGCGCGCCCCTGGGGCCCCTGTACGAGGACGTGGAGGCCGCCCGCGCCTGCTTCGCCCGGCTCGCCGGCGTGCCCGTCGAGCGGGTCGCGACCGGGGCCTCGGTCGCCGAGTACGGCGCGCTGATCGCCGCCTCGCTGCCCGCCGGGGCCGAAGTCCTCACCGCCGAGGCCGACTTCGCGTCCCTGGTGAACCCCTTCCACGAGCGCGGCGACCTCAAGGTGCGGGCCGTGCCCCTGGAGCGGCTCGCCGAGTCCGTCCGGCCCGGCACCGCGCTGGTCGCGGTCAGCAGCGCCCAGTCCGCCGACGGCCGGCTCGCGGACCTGCCGGCGGTGCGCGACGCGGCCCGGACGCACGGGGCGCGCACCTACGTCGACGCCTCCCAGTCCGCCGGCTGGCTGCCCATGGACGGCGACGCCGACGACTTCGTCGCCGCGGTCGGTTTCAAGTGGCTCCTGGGGCCGCACGGCGCCGCGTTCTTCGTCGCCCCGCGGGACTTCGGCGGGCTCGAGCCGCTGCTGGCCGGCTGGGTCGCCGGCGAGGTCCCCTGGGAGAGCTGCTACGGCCCGGTGGAGGAACACGCCCACTCCGCGCGGCGGTTCGACATCAGCCCGTCCCTGTTCAGCCACGCAGGGCTGCGCGCCTCCCTGGAACTGCTGGAGGAGATCGGCGTCGACGCGGTGCACGCCCACGACGTCGCGCTCGCGGACCGCTTCCGGGCCGGGCTCGCCGAGCTGGGCCACGAACCGGTGCCCGCGCCGGGATCGGCGATCGTGTCCGTGCCCGGGCTCGGCCACCGGCAGGAGGAGCTGAGCCGCGCGGGCATCCAGGTGTCCGACCGGGCGGGGAACCTGCGGGCCGCGTTCCACCTCTACAACACGGCGGCGGACGTGGACCGGCTCCTGGACGCCCTCAGGGCATGAGGGCATGAAAACCGGGTGGGGCCTCCCGTCCCACACGAGGAGGCCCCACCCGGCAGCTCGGTCGCCCGGCCGGTGCACCGTCCCGCGGTCACCGCACCGGGTCCGCGGTCACCGCACCGGACCCGCGGTCACCGCACCGGCGTGAAGTCCCGCGCGCCGATGAACTCGGGCCGCCGCACCGGTGCCGCGAACGGTTCCACCGCCGTGTTCTCCACGCTGTTGAACACGATGAACACGTTGCTGCGCGGGAACGGCGTGATGTTGTCGCCGGAGCCGTGCATGCAGTTGCAGTCGAACCACGTGGCCGAACCGGCCCTGCCCGTGAACAGCTTGATGCCGTGCTCGGTGGCGAACCGGGTCAGCGCCTCGTTCGAGGGCGTGCCCGCGTCCTGCATCTGCAGCGACTTCTTGTAGTTGTCCTTCGGCGTCTCCCCGGCACAGCCCAGGAACGTCTTGTGCGACCCCGGCATGATCATCAGGCCGCCGTTGGTGTCGTGGTTCTCGGTCAGCGCGATCGAGACCGACACCGTGCGCATCCGCGGCAGCCCGTCCTCGGCGTGCCACGTCTCGAAGTCCGAGTGCCAGTAGAAGCCGCTGGCGCCGAACCCCGGCTTGACGTTGATCCGCGACTGGTG
Source organism: Streptomyces sp. NPDC085931 (assembly GCF_044540565.1). NCBI lineage: Bacteria > Bacillati > Actinomycetota > Actinomycetes > Kitasatosporales > Streptomycetaceae > Streptomyces > Streptomyces sp. NPDC085931. Next base: position 81,812 of record NZ_JBITSK010000009.1, on the reverse strand, counting down.
GACGTAGACGTCCGAGCCGAGGATCTGCCGCGCCCGGCCGACGACCCGCTCGTCGCTGACCAGCCGGGCGAACACCTCGCTGATCCGGTGCACCTCGAAGACCGAGCGGATCTCCTGGGACCTGGGCTCGACGATCGACCGCTCGTCGGCACGGATGTCCGGGTCGTTCACCAGCCGGTTCAGCTCGTCGCGGTAGACGGCGACCTCGTCGTCCGTGATGAGCTGGTCGATGGCGAGGAAGCCGTCGCGTTCGAAGGACAGCAGGTCGGCGGGCACGATCGGCCCGGGCGCGTCGGGCGCGCCCCAGACGACCGGGTCCTGGCGCGGGGTGAGGACCTCGGCGGTACCGCGCGTGGGGTAGAGGTCGGGGACACCGGTGGTGGTGGTCGTAACGGTGGTGGCGGTCATGGAAACGTCACACCTCCTCGGTGAGCAGCGGGTAGACGCCGTTCTCGTCGTGGTCCTCCCGTCCGGTCACGGGCGGGTTGAACACGCACAGGCAGCGGAAGTCCTCCTTGACCTTCAGCGTGTGCCTCTCGTGACCGTCCAGGAGGTACATCGTGCCGGGGGTGATGGTGTGCTTCCGCCCGGTCTCGTGGTCGGTCAGCTCGGCCTCGCCCTCCACGCAGACGACGGCCTCGATGTGGTTCGCGTACCACATCGACGTCTCCGTACCCGCGTACAGGATCGTCTCGTGCAGGGAGAAGCCGACCTTCTCCTTGGCGAGGACGATGCGTTTGCTCTCCCACGTGCCGGACGCCGCCTTCACGTGCCGGTCGGTGCCTTCGATCTCCTTGAACGAACGGACAATCACGGTGCTGCGATGCCTCCTCGATGGGTGGTGCGCTCGGTGCGGTGTCAGGCGGTCTCACGGACGGCACGGGCCAGTGTGCTGAGGCCCTCGTCCAGTTCCTCGGGCGTGATGGTGAGGGCGGGAAGCAGCTTCACGACCTCGCTCTCCGGGCCGGACGTCTCGATGAGCAGGCCGAGTTCGAAGGCGCGCTTGGCGACCTTGCCGGCCCGGGCCTTGTCGTGGAACTCCATGCCCCACACCAGGCCGCGGCCCCGGTACTCCTTCACGTCGGCCAGGTTCTCCTCGGTGATGGAGATCAGCGCCTGCTCGACCTGCTCGCCGCGCGTGCGGGTCTGCTTCTCCATCGCGGAGCCGTCGGCCCAGTACGTCTCCAGGGCCGCCGTCGCCGTGACGAAGGCGGGGTTGTTGCCGCGGAAGGTGCCGTTGTGCTCGCCGGGCTCCCAGACGTCCAGCTCCGGCTTGAACAGGCACAGCGACATGGGCAGGCCGTAGCCGCTGATGGACTTGGAGACGGTGACGATGTCCGGCGTGATGCCCGCCTCCTCGAAGGAGAAGAACGCGCCGGTGCGGCCGCAGCCCATCTGGATGTCGTCGACGATGAGCAGCATGTCCTGCCGCTCGCACAGGTCGGCCAGCGCGCGCAGCCACTCGGGCCGGGCCACGTTGATGCCGCCCTCGCCCTGCACGGTCTCCACGATCACGGCGGCCGGCTTGTTCAGGCCCGAGCCCTGGTCCTCCAGGAGCCGCTCGAACCACAGGAAGTCCGGGACCTGGCCGTCGAAGTAGTTGTCGAACGGCATGGGCGTGCCGTGCACCAGCGGGATGCCCGCGCCGGCGCGCTTGAAGGCGTTGCCGGTGACGGCCAGCGAGCCCAGCGACATGCCGTGGAAGGCGTTGGTGAACGACACGATCGCCTCGCGCCCCTTCACCTTCCGCGCCAGCTTCAGCGCGGACTCCACGGCGTTGGTGCCGGTCGGGCCCGGGAACATGACCTTGTAGGGCAGGTCGCGCGGGCGCAGCAGCAGGTTCTGGAAGGTCTCCAGGAAGCGGCGCTTGGCCGTGGTCGACATGTCGAGCCCGTGCGTGACGCCGTCCCGCTCCAGGTAGTCGATCAGCGCGCGTTTGAGGACCGGGTTGTTGTGCCCGTAGTTCAGCGACCCGGCTCCGGCGAAGAAGTCGAGGTACTCGTGGCCGTCCTCGTCGTACATGCGGCTGCCCACCGCACGGTCGAAGACGGTGGGCCAGCCGCGGCAGTAGCTGCGCACCTCGGACTCCAGGGTCTCGAAGACGCTCAGGTCGGGCTGGGTGATGGTCACGACGAATCGCTCCTCGGTGCGTGGGGGAAGTCTGCGAAGTCTGCGGAAGTCTGGGGAGGGGACGTCTCAGCGGGACAGCGGTCCGATGCGGTACAGGACCTCCGGGTCGTGCGGCCCGTCGGGGAAGAGGCCCGCATCGAACAGCACCTCGCGCTCCAGCGGCGCGCCGTGCCGCTCGGCGAAGGACGTGAACAGGCGCTCCGAGGCGGTGTTGCCCGGAGTGATGGTCGTCTCCACCGTCGTCACCGCGCGCTCGGCGACGGTCCGCGCGACCAGGCCGTCGAGCAGTGCCGCGGCCAGACCGCGCCCCCGGTGCGCCTCGTCCACGGCCACCTGCCACACCAGCAGGGTGTGCGGGCTGTCCGGTCGCACGTACCCGGTGACGAAGCCCATCGGCTCGCCGCGCTCGTCACGCGCGACGGCCGACGTGGCGGCGAAGTCGCGGCACCACAGCAGATAGCTGTAGGACGAGTTCAGGTCGAGAACCTTCGAGTCCTTGGCCATCCGCCACAGTGCGGCCCCGTCGGCCACGGTGGGTCGGTCGATTTGCACAGCTGCTTGAACGGCGGTCATGCAAATCGAACTTACCCAGCGATTTTCAGAAATGCATCGCCGGTCGGGGTTACGAACGAACCCGCCTTGTGTTATCGCGCGAGCGCGAGACCAGGAAGCGGCTGGGGGTGATACGCCCGAGAACGCCCGGGTATTACCGGACAAAGAGGGCGCGATGTGTAACGTGTCACAGCCGTGTCACCCCCAGCGGTTCCGTCAGAATTGCCTCGCGAAAGGTCCTCGAAATCTGCGCGTTTAGGCTTTGGGAAAGCGGGCAGAAGAGTACCGGTAGCTATTCGCGGAAGAAATCTCGATTGTGTTCCGGCTTACATACAGGGAAACTCGAAAAGCACCTGGAATTCAGTCGCCGTTCACCGGCGGGCCGGGGACCGCCACGCGTCCTCGACGGCCCGCAGCGCCCCCGCCAGGTCCACCGTCGCGCCCTGCTCGGCCAGCGCCGCCCCGAGCGCCGTCAGACCGGCCCGGACCGCCCCGGGCGTCGCGTCGGCACCGTAGTGGTTGACCCGGATCATCTCCCTGGCCAGCGCACCCCCGCCGGCGGCGATCGGCAGCGCCGGGTCCGCCGCCAGCGCCCGCCCCACCAGCTCCGAGGCCACCACGCCGGCCGGGACGCGCAGGGTCGTGGCCACCGGGGCCGCGTCCCGGGCCTCGTGCACGTACGGCCGCAGACCGCCACCGAGCGCGAGCGCCCCGGCGCGGGTGGCCGCCGCGGCCGACGCGTGCCGCGCCATCACCGCGTCCAGGCCCACCGCCTCGATCCGCTCCACGCACGCCTCCAGCGCCAGCATCTCCAGCTGCGCCGGAGCGTGCAGCAGCGCCTTGCGGCCGCCGTCGATCCATCGCTCCTTCCAGTCCAGCAGCGACAGGTACGACCGCCGCGGCGCCCGCGGGTTGGCCGCCATCCGGGCCCAGGCCCGCTCGCTCACCGACACCGCCGACACCCCGGCCGGACCGCCCATCGCCTTCTGCGCGCCGATCACGCACAGGTCCACGCCCCACGCGTCCGGCAGCACCGGCTCGGCCCCGATCGACGCCACCGCGTCCAGGTAGAACAGCGCCCCGTGCGCCCGCACCACCTCACCGATCTCCGCCACCGGGTTGGTGTTGCCGGTGGCGGCCTCCGCGTGCACCAGGGACACGAAGTCGATCTCCGGGTGCGCGGCGAAGGACTCCCGGATCTGCTCGGCCGTCACCGCCGTGTGGAAGGGCACCGCCAGGTCGATCACCGTCGCGCCGCAGTCCCGCAGCCAGTCGCCGAAGGTCTGCCCGTAGGGGCCCGTGATGACGTTCAGCGCCGTCGTCCCCGGACCGGCCGTGGCGCGGATCGCGCCCTCCAGCGGCAGCAGCGCCTCGCCCTGCATGATCACGACGTCCTGCTCGGTGCTCAGCAGCCGCGCCACACGGTCCTCGATCGCGGCGAAGCGGTCCGCGCCGAGCGGGGCCAGGTCCAGAAACGGATGCGTCACAGCAATGCTCTCTTCACTCACAGGTTCGACGGCAACGAGGGTAACCGGCGGGTGCCGCGCCCCCCCTCGAGGTGCCGCACGCGGCTCACTAAGGTGCGGTGCATGAGCGATCACGCGGTGCTGCACGTGAAGGGACGGGTGCTCGTCGGGCCCGAGGACGTCCGGGACGAACTGTGGGTCGTCGGCGGCCGTGTCTCCTACGACCGTCCGGCCGGCGCCCGCGACGTCCGCACGGTCGAGGGCTGGGCCCTGCCCGGCCTCGTCGACGCCCACTGCCACGTCGGGCTCGACCGGCACGGCGCGGTCCCGCGGGACGTCGCCGAGCAGCAGGCGCTGACCGACCGGGACGCGGGCACCCTGCTCATCCGCGACGCCGGCTCGCCCTCCGACACCCGCTGGGTCGACGACCGCGAGGACCTGCCGAAGATCATCCGCGCGGGACGGCACATCGCCCGCACCCGCCGCTACATCCGCAACTACGCCTGGGAGATCGAACCGGACGACCTGGTCGCCTACGTCGCCCAGGAGGCCCGGCGCGGCGACGGCTGGGTCAAGCTGGTCGGCGACTGGATCGACCGCGACCTCGGCGACCTGTCCGCCTGCTGGCCCCGCGGCGCGGTGGAGGCCGCGATCGCCGAGGCGCACCGCCTCGGCGCCCGCGTCACCGCGCACTGCTTCGCGGAGAGTTCCCTGCGCGACCTCGTCGAGGCGGGCATCGACTGCGTCGAACACGCGACGGGCCTGACCGAGGACCTCGTCCCGCTGTTCGCCGAGCGGGGCGTCGCCATCGTGCCCACCCTCGTCAACATCGCGACCTTCCCGCAGCTCGCCGACGGCGGCGAGGCCAAGTTCCCGCGCTGGTCCGCCCATATGCGCCGGCTCCACGCCCGCCGCTACGACACGGTCCGCAACGCCTACGACGCCGGGATCCCCGTCTTCGTCGGCACCGACGCCGGCGGCGGACTCGCCCACGGCCTGGCAGCGGCCGAGGTCGGCGAACTGGTCACCGCGGGCATCCCGCCCGTCGAGGCCCTGGCGGCCGGCACCTGGAAGGCACGCGCCTGGCTCGGCCGGCCCGGCCTGGACGAGGGCGCCCCGGCCGACCTCGTCGTCTACGACGAGGACCCGCGCGCGGACGTGCGCGTACTGGCGGCGCCGCGCCGCGTGGTGCTCAACGGGCGTGTGGTGGGCGGGGCGTGAGGGTGACGCCGGGGAACGCCTGTGCCGGGGGATTCGAATAGAGCGGCGATCTCACCACGTTGGGGTGAAGCCGGGTCGGATCGCTGACGGGGGGCGTGCGGCGGGGTGATTCTGTCCGGGTCCCGAGCCTGTCTCTTCTGGGAGTCCCCACCGTGAACAGCACTTCCTTCCGTATGCCCGCACGCCGGCTGGCGGCCCTCGCCACGGCGACGTCCCTCGCCGCGGGGCCCGCGGCATTGGCCGGCGCGAGCCCGGCGCACGCCACCGGCGACCACGGGCGCGCGAGCGCCGCCGTCCTGCGCACCGGCCTCGACGTCTCCCTGCTGAACAAGTCGGTCCAGGTCCCGCTGGCCGTCTCCCTCAACGAGGTCGAGGCCCCGGACAGCGCCGCGAAGACCACGCTGACGGCCCACCTGGACGCGGTGGACGGCGGCCGGCCCTTCAGCGTGCTGCGCGCGGAGGTGGCCCGGGCGAGCGCCACCACGACCGCCACGAAGGCCGAGGGGAAGACCACCCTGGCCCACGCCCGGCTGCACGTCCCCGGCCTGCCGCTGCTGTCGCTGATCGAGATCGAGCAGGTCACCTCCACGGCCACCTGCGAGGTGGGCGAGAAGCCGGTCGCCGCAACGGACCTGCCCGGCTCGGTCACCGTGCTCGGCAAGCGCGTGAACCTGACCGCCGGCGGCCCGACCGACGTCACGGTGCCGGGCGTCGGAGACGTGCGGCTGGAACTGTCGAACACCCGGACGACGGCCCGCTCGGCCGCCGCCACCGCCCTCGAACTCAAGGTCTCCGTCGACCCGCTGAAGCTGAACGTCGCCGAGGTCGACGGCACGCTCACCCTGGCCGAGGCGACCTGCAAGACCCCCAGCCCCGCGCCGGCCCCCTCCGCCCCACCCGCCGGTATCGAACCCCAGGGCGCCCCCGCGGAGGCGAACCTGGCCGAGACGGGCGGCAGTCCGGCGACGCCCTACCTCGTGGGCGGCGCGGTGGCCCTGCTGGCCGGGGGCGGGGGAGCGGTGTTCCTGGCCAGGCGCCGCGGCTGACGCCCCGGCCCGGGGCGTCACCGCCGCAGCGCCCGTTCCAGTGCCGTCAGGAAACCGTCGACGGTGGGGCGGTCGCGGACCGCCAGGCGCAGCCACTCCTCGTTCAGGCCCGGGAACGTGTCCCCGCGGCGCACGGCGTAGCCGAGGTCGCGCAAGCGGGCGCGTACGGCCGCCGCCCGGGGCAGGCGGATCAGCAGGAACGGGCCCTGCGCGGGCTCGACCACCCGCAGCCCGTCCGCGGCGAACCGGGCCAGGCCCGCCAGCAGGTACGCGCGGTCCGCCGCGACGCGGTGGGCCGCGTGCGCGGCCTCGGCCACCGCCCGCGGCCCCACACACGCCTCGGCCGCCGCCAGCGCCGGTGCCGACACCGGCCACAACGGCTGGGCCCGCGCCAGGTCCGCCACGGTCTCCGGCGCCGCCAGCACGTACCCGATGCGCAGCCCGGCCAGTCCCCAGGTCTTGGTCAGGCTGCGCAGCACCACGAGACCGGGCACGTCCACCCGCCCGGCCAGGGACTCCGGCTCACCGGGCACGGCGTCCATGAACGCCTCGTCCACCACCAGCACCCGCCCGGGCCGGGCGAGCGAGGCGACGGCGTCCGCCGGGTGCAGCACCGACGTCGGGTTCGTGGGGTTGCCGATCACCACCAGGTCCGCGTCCTCGGGGACGGCCGCCGGGTCGAGCCGGAAACCGGCCGCCTCCCGCAGCAGCACCCGCCCGACCGTGTGCCCCGCGTCCCGCAGCGCCGCCTCCGGCTCCGTGAACTGCGGATGCACCACGACCGGCCGCCGCACCTTCAGCGCCCGGGCCAGCAGCACGAACGCCTCCGCCGCGCCCGCCGTCAGCAGCACCCGCTCCACCGGCACACCGTGCCGCGCCGCCACCGCCGCGCGCGCCGCCCGGCCGTCCGGGTAGGCCGCGAGCCCGTCCAGCGACCCGGCGATGTGCTCCCGCAGCCACCCCGGCGGTGTGTCCGCGCGGACGTTCACCGCCAGGTCGACCAGCGAGCCGCCGCCGTCCCGGATCTCAGCGTCCCCGTGGTGGCGCAGATCGTGCCCGCTGTCAGTGCGCATGCGAGTGCGTGCCGTGGTGATGGCCGTGCCCGTGGCCATGACCGTGGTGGTGGTCGTCGTCGTCCGGGTGGAAGTGCGGCTGCTGCGGCATCCCCACCTTGTCCTCGAAGCCCGGCAGCGCGATGCGGTAGACGCACGAGTCGCAGTTCATCCGCAGGTCGCCCTTGACGGCCTCCTCGTACCGCTCCCACACCAGGTCCAGCAGCTCCGGCTCGGGACCGATGACGTCGGCCGAGCGCACCTCCACCTCCGGGTGGGCGGCCGCCCAGCCCTCCGTCTGCTGCCGCACCCGGTCCGGCAGGATGCCCGTGAACAGGAAGTAGGGCAGGACCACGATCCGCCGCGCGCCCAGCCGCACGCACCGGTCGAGCCCGCTCGGCACGTCCGGCGCCGCCAGCGACACGAACGCCGTCTCCACGCCCGCGTAACCGCGCCCCTCCCACAGCAGCCGCGCCGCCTTGTGGACCTCGGCGTTGGCGTCCGGGTCCGTCGAGCCGCGCCCCACCAGCAGCACCGTCACGTCGGACCGGTCCCCGGGCGTGCGCCCGGCACCGCCCCCCAGGGCCTCCTCCAGCCGCCGCTCCAGCACGCTCAGCAGCGCCGGGTGCGGGCCGAGGGGACGCCCGTACGTGTACGAGATGCCGGGGTGGCGCTCCTTCTCGCGGGCCAGCGCGGCCGGGATGTCGCCCTTGGCGTGACCGGCCGACACCAGCATCAGCGGCACCGCGGCGAAGCGCCGCACGCCCTGCTCGACGAGTGCGGTCACGGCCTCGCCGAGCGGCGGCGGGGACAGTTCGATGAAGCCGCCCGCGACGGGCAGCTCGGGGTGGCGGGCCCCCAGCTCCCGTACGAAGTCGCGGAACGCCTCGGCTCCGGCGTCGTCCCGGGTGCCGTGGCCGGCGATGAGTAGGGCGGGCGGGGTGGTCACAGTGTCTCCTCGACGGAAGTGGGGTGGTACAGCAGGGCGTTGAGCGCGGCGGCGGCGACCGCCGAGCCGCCCTTCTCGGACACGTTGCTCACGGCGGGCAGGCCGCTCTCGCGCAGCGCGGCCTTCGATTCGACGGCGCCGACGAACCCGACGGGCAGGCCGATGACGAGCGCCGGGTCGGCGTCCAGGGTCAGCAGTTCCTCCAGCGCGGTGGGGGCGTTGCCGATCACCCACAGGGCGCCCGGGCCGACCTGCTCGTAGGCGAGCCGGATCGCGTGCGCGGACCGGGTCAGCCCGGGTCCGGCCTCGGCGTCCCGCAGCCGGCAGACGGTCTCGCGGCGGGTGATGCCGGCCCCGACCATCTCCACGTCCACGACGACGGGCGCCCCGGCGTGCAGCGCGGCGTGCGCCTTCTCCAGGTCGGCCTCGGCCATCACGAGGTCGGTGGCGTAGTCGAGGTCGGCGGCGGAGTGGATGACCCGCTCCACGACCGCCCGGGTCAGCGGCGGGAAGTGCGAGGTGTCCAGCCGGGCGCGCAGCCGGCGGTAGGACTCCACCTCGATGGGATGCACGACGCGGTTCACTCGGCGCCCTCCCGCCCGCTCTGCCAGCGGTAGCCGCGCGGCGTCACCATGCGCCCCGCGACGTCCCGGGTCGCCGTGTTGCCCACGGTCACGACCGTCATCATGTCGACCGTCGCCGGGTCGAGCGCGCCCAGCGTGGTGAGCCGGCTGGACTCGTCCGGCCGCGAGGCGTTGCGGACCACACCGACCGGCGTGGCCGGTGCCCGGTGCTCGGCGAGGATCGCCAGGGCCTTCGGCAGCTGCCAGTCGCGGCCGCGCGAACGCGGGTTGTAGAAGGTGACGACGAGGTCCGCCTCGGCCGCCGCCCGCACCCGGCGCTCGATGACCTCCCAGGGCGTGTGCAGGTCGGACAGGCTGATCGACACGTGGTCGTGGCCGAGCGGCGCCCCCAGGATCGCGGCCGCCGCCAGGGCCGCCGTCACCCCGGGCACGCCGACCACGTCGATGTCGTCGCTGGCCTCGGCGAGGGCGGGCGAGGCCATGGCGTACACGCCCGCGTCGCCGCTGCCGATCAGCGCGACGGCCTGCCCCTTGCGGGCCTCCTCGACGGCGGTGCGAGCCCGCTCCTCCTCGGCGCCCAGACCCGACTCCAGCACCCGCGTGCCGGGCCGCAGCAGGTCCCGGATCTGGTCGACGTACTGGTCGAGCCCGACGAGCACGGCGGCGCGCCGCAGTTCGGCCTTCGCACGCGGCGTCAGCAGGTCCCGGGCGCCCGGCCCGAGCCCGACCACCGCGAGCCGCCCGCGCCCGGGCCGCCGTACGACGGCACACGTCGCCATCGCCGGGGTGCCGTCGGCGCGCCGCGACTTCCGCTTCGGCACGAGCAGTTCGCCACCGCGCAGCAGCGCCGCCGCCTCCGCGACGGAGGGCGTGCCGACGGCCGCGAGGGGCGCGTCGGACGGGTTGGGCACCTCGACGCCGGACAGCTCCCCGGCCGGGTGCGTCACCAGCGGCACCCCGAGCCGCCGCGCGGCCTCGACGATCCCCGGCTCCTCGGCCTTGGCGTCGACGGTGGCGATCTCGGCGAGGCTGCGGGCGGACAGCCCCGCCTCCCGCAGCGCCGACTCGACCAGCTCCAGCACCTCCTCGGCGGGCACGCCCGAGGAGGCGCCCACGCCGACCACGAGGGACGGGGGCCGCAGCAGCACTTCCCGCTCGGCCGCTTCGACGAGCCGGTCCGTCAGCCGGATCGTGTACGCCCCCTGCGCCGCCACCGGCAGCGGCGGCAGCGGCCAGGGCACCTCGGCCCGCAGCGCCACCGGCTCACCGTCGAGCAGGGCCCGCGAGACACCGGCGACATCGCCCTCCACGGGCAGGCCGAGCGTGTCCAGGCCGGGCAGGCCGACGGCGTCCGTCGCGGTGGTCACCACGGGCTCCGCGCCCAGCACCTCACCCACCGCGCGGGCCAGTTCGTTCGCGCCGCCGCCGTGCCCGCCGGCCAGCGACACGGCGAACCGCCCGGCCTCGTCCACACAGACCACGCCCGGGTCGCTCGCCTTGTCGGCCAGCAGCGGGCCGACGATCCGCACGACCGCGCCGGTCGCCAGGAAGCACACGAGCTGCTCGCACTCGGCGAACGCCCGCCGGACGGCGTCCCCCACGGGCCCGTCGTACACGCGGGTGCGGTCCGGCCACGCCGCGGCCAGCCGGTCGCGTGCCGCCGCCCCCGCCGCGGTGGCGGAAATGAGGCCGATCACTGGGCAACTCCCTCACGATCCAGGGGCTCACGCACACCCCACAACAGGAAAACCGGATTCGTCGCCGCCAGCCGGGTCACATCGCCCGGCAGCGGCGCGAGCCGGGACGACTGCGACAGCACCCCGTCGCAGGAGAACCCGGCGCCCGTCAGGGCCTCGCGCGCGGCCGGCACCCGGTCGAGCGCGGCCATCGCGACGACCACCGTGCGCCGGGCCCGCCGGGCGCACGCGGCGACGATCGCGGGCAGTTCCCGCCCGCCGCCCCCGACGAACACGGCGTCCGGGTCGTCGGCCAGCTCCTCCAGGGCCTCCGGCGCCGCGCCGTGCACCACGCGTACGTCCACCCCGTGCGCGGCGGCGTTGGCGCGGACGCGCTCCACCCCGTCGGGCGCCTTCTCCACGGCCACGGCCGCCGCTCCGAGCCGGGCGCACTCCACGGCCACCGAGCCGGAGCCCGCGCCCACGTCCCACACCAGGTCACCCAGCCGGGGACCCAGCCGGGCCAGGGCCAGCGCCCGCACCTCGAACTTGGTGATCATCGAGTCGCGGTGGGCGAACTCCGCCTCGTCCAGGGCCCAGCCGGCCGGCTGCTCCCCGGGTCCCGCGACCGTGCGCACGGGCCCGAGCGCCCGCGCCGGCTCCAGGCACAGCACCACGTTCACCGCCGTGCCCCAGTCCCGGGCGGCGGCCTCGGCGGGCGTCACCCGCTCCACGCGCTCGTCCGCCGAGCCGAGCCCGGAGGCGACGACCAGCACCCGGTCCCAGCCCGCCAGGGCCGCGCCCAGCTCGGCCGGACCGGCACCCGGCCCGGTCAGCACGGCCGTCTTGGCCCGCGCCCGGCACACGTTGACGGCCGTACGCAGCCCACGCCCGTGGGCGCTCACCACCACGGCGTCGTCCCACGGCAGCCCGGTCCGCGCGAACGCGGCGGCGACCGACGACACCCCGGGCCGCACGTCCAGCCGCTCCGGCCCGAACCGCTCGGCCAGCACCCGGACGATCCCGAAGAACCCGGGATCCCCGGAGGCCAGCACCACCACCGGCCGGTCCTTCGCGAGGTACTCCGCGACGGTGTCGAGGGCCGGGGCGAGCGGTCCGAGCACGACCCGCTCGGCGCCGTCCGGCAGCCGGGCGGCGTCCAGGTGCCGCCGCCCGCCCACGACCAGTGAGGCACCGGCGAGGACGTCGCCGGCAGGCGCCGCCCCGGTCCCCGTGCCGATCACCGTGATCACGTGCTCGCCCCCCGCTCGCGCAGCGCCCGGCGAGCCTCGGGGTCGGCCTTGCGGTACCCGTGGAAGTGCCCCGGGTGGTACAGGTGCGAACGGGTGCCGTGCGCGTCGAGCGCCGGGCCGACCAGGAACAGCGTGTGCTTCCAGAGCTTGTGCTCCTTGACCGTCTCCTCCAGCGTGCCGATCGTGCACTTCACGACCAGCTCCTCCGGCCAGGTCGCCTGGTAGGCCACCACGACCGGGGTCGTCGTCGGATACCCGCCCTCCAGCAGCTCCCGTACCAGCTGCCCGCTGCGGGCGGCGGACAGGAAGACCGCCATGGTGGTGCCGTGCTTGGCGAACTCGCGGACCTCCTCGCCGGGCGGCATGGGCGTCTTGCCACCGCCGAGCCGGGTCAGCACCACGGACTGCGCGACCTCCGGGATGGTCAGCTCGCGCTGCGCCAGCGCCGCCACGGCCGAGAAGGAGGAGACACCGGGCACGATCTCGGTCGCGATGCCGATCTCGGCGCACCGGTCCAGCTGCTCCTGCGTGCCGCCCCACAGGGCGGGGTCGCCGGAGTGGATGCGGGCCACCCTCAAGCCCTCCCGGCGGGCCCGTTCGTACACGGCGACGACGTCCTCCAGGGACATGGCCGCCGAGTCGAGGATCTCCGCGCCCTCGCGCGCGTGGTCGAGGACCTCGGCCTGGACCAGGCTGGCCGCCCAGATCACGACGTCGGCCTCGGCGATGGCGCGCGCGGCGCGGAACGTCAGCAGGTCGGCGGCGCCGGGGCCGGCACCGACGAAGGTCACTTTGCCGGCGGGGGCGTCGGCCATGGGTGGGTCCTCTCGTACAGGGGTTGGACGGTGATGGGCGGGCGGCCGGGTCAGAGCTTTCCGCCCCGGCCGCCCTCGCGCCGGGCGGGCGCGATGAGCGTCGACAGATAGGGCAGGGGAGCGCCGTCGAGGTCGGCGGCCGGGCGGATCGACTCCTCCGCCAGCCCCAGCGCCGAACCCCACACCGCGTCCTCGATCCGCCCGGTCTCGCGCAGCGCCTCGGCGACCTCGTGCGCCTGCCGGCCGAACTTGTAGGCGACGACGGTCCCGGGCCCGGCGAGGGCCTCCTTGAGCACGGTCGCCCCCGCGGTGACGGGCACCAGGGTGAGCGGCTCGGTCCCCTCGGTCAGCACGGCACCCGAGCGGGCGGCGAGGTCCTGCATGGCGGTGATCCCGGGCACGGTCTCGACGACGGTCCCCGGCACCAGCCCGGCGATGGTCTGCGCGAGATAGGTGAAGGTCGAGTAGACGTTGGGGTCGCCGATGGTCGCGAAGGCCACGGTGGCGTGGGCGCGCAGCAGTTCGGCGACCCGCGCGCCCGCCGCGTCCCAGGCGGCCTCGCGCCGCGCCCGGTCACTGCGCTCGTTCAGCGCGAACACGACCCGGACGACCTTCTCCGCGGGCACGTAGTGCACCACGGTCGCCTCGGCCCGCCCGCGCTCGCCGGTGTCCATCACGGGCACGACGACCACGTCCGCGGCGCGCAGGGCGTTGACGCCCTTGACGGTCACCAGCTCCGGATCCCCGGGGCCGACCCCGACTCCGACCAGCCTGCTGCTCATGACGTCCGGCACCTCTCCACGAACCGACGGGCCACACCGGGCTCGGACGCCCAGTGCGTGTGCAGATAGCTCGCGTGCACACCGCGCTGTACGAAACCTTCGACCCGGGGCCGGGGCGTGCGCACGCCCCAGGCGGGCTCCGTCCCCGCCCCGGGCTCCACGACGGTCCGGTGGAACTCGTGCCCGCGCATCCGCGTCCCGGCCGCCGCGAGCACGCTGTCGCCGACGGCCACGGCGTCCCGGTAGCCCAGCGTGAGCCGCTCGCTCATCCGCGCTGCGGCGTCCAGCACCCCGCACATCGGCAGCCCGTCCAGCTCCCGGCACAGGTACAGCAGCCCGGCGCACTCGGCGGCCACGGGAGCGCCGCTGTTCGCCGGCTCGGCGACGGCCTTGCGCAACGGCTCGTTGGCGGACAGCTCGGCGGCGTACACCTCGGGGAACCCGCCCCCGATCACCAACCCGGCGGTCCCCGCGGGCAGTTCCTCGTCCCGCAGCGGGTCGAACGTGACGACCTCCGCCCCGGCGGCGGTGAGCAGTTCGGTGTGTTCGGCGTAGGAGAAGGTGAAGGCGGGGCCACCGGCGACGGCGACGACGGGCGCCCGCCCACGGTCCGACGGCGCCGGGCGGTGGGCGGGCGAGGCGACGGCCTCGGCGGCGTCCCAGGCCGCGCACGGCAACGCGCCCGCACTCCGCGCCAGCGCGGCCAACGCCTCCAGATCACACCCGGCGGCGACCTGCGCCCCCATCGCCGCCACGGCCTCCACCGCCGCGGCCCGCCGCTCGGCGACCGGCACGAGACCCAGATGCCGCGACGGCGTCTCCACCTGCTCCGCCCGCCGCAACACCCCCAGCACGGGCACCCCGGCCGCATCCAGCGCCTCCCGGAGCAGCTCCTCGTGCCGGTCGGAGGCGACCTTGTTCAGGATCACGCCCCCGATCCGCACCTCAGGGTCCCAGGACGCGAACCCGTGCACCAGGGCAGCCACCGACCGCGACTGCGACGACGCGTCCACGACCAGCACCACCGGCGCCCGCAGCAGCTTCGCGACCTGCGCGGTGGAGGCCAGCTCCCCTTCCCCGGCCGCCCCGTCGTACAGCCCCATCACGCCCTCGACGACGGCGAGGTCGCACCCCCGCGCCCCGTGCAGGAACAACGGCCCGACCAGCTCGGGCCCGCACAGGTACGCGTCCAGGTTGCGCCCCACCCGCCCGGTCGCGAGCGCGTGGTACCCGGGGTCGATGTAGTCCGGCCCGACCTTGTGCGGGGACACGGCGAGCCCCCGCGCGGCGAATGCGGCCATCAGCCCCGTGGCGACGGTGGTCTTGCCGCTGCCGGACGACGGCGCGGCGACGACCAGCCGGGGGACGGAAGCACTCACCACTCGATGCCCCTCTGCCCCTTCTGCCCGACGTCCATGGGGTGTTTGACCTTGGACATGTCGGTCACGAGGTCGGCGAAGTCGACGAGCTTCTCGGGCGCGTTCCGCCCGGTGATCACCACATGCTGCGTCCCGGGCCGGTTCCGCAGCACGTCGATCACCTCGTCGGTGTCGACCCACCCCCAGTGCATCGGGTACGCGAACTCGTCGAGCACGTACAGCTTGTACGTCTCGGCCGCCAGGTCCCGCTTGACCTGCTCCCAGCCCTCCCGGGCCTTCTCCTCGTTGTCCATCTGGGCATCCCGCTGCACCCAGGACCAGCCCTCGCCCATCTTGTGCCAGTCGACGGACCCGCCCTCGCCGGAGGCGCCGAGCACCCGCAGCGCGTTCTCCTCGCCGACCTTCCACTTCGCCGACTTGACGAACTGGAACACCCCGATGGGCCACCCCTGGTTCCAGGCCCGCAGCGCGAGCCCGAACGCGGCGGTGGACTTGCCCTTGCCGACGCCCGTGTGCACCACGACCAGCGGCCGGTTCCGGCGCTGCCGGGTCGTCAGCCCGTCGTCGGGCACCACACTCGGCTGTCCCTGCGGCATTACGCGGCCCTCCTCTGCACGTCCTTCACCAGCCCTGCGATGCTGTCCGCCCGCAACTCGTCCAGCGTCACGGCCGTACCGCCCAGCTCACCCGCGAGCTGCCCGGCGAGACCGAGACGCACCGGCCCCGACTCGCAGTCCACGACCACCGAGGCGACCCCGTCGGCCGCGAACAGCCGTGCCGCGCGCCCGGCCAGGGCGACCGGCTCCGGACCACCGGTGGCCCGCCCGTCCGTCACCACCACGACCAGCGGCCGCCGCGCCGGGTCGCGCAGCCGCTCCACGCGCAGCACGTCGTGCGCGCGCAGCAGCCCCGCGGCGAGCGGGGTCCGCCCGCCGGTCGGCAGGGACTCCAGCCGGGCCGCCGCCGCGTCCACCGACGAGGTCGGCGGCAGCGCCACGTCCGCGCCCGTGCCCCGGAAGGTCACCAGGCCCACCTTGTCCCGCCGCTGGTAGGCGTCGAGCAGCAGCGACAGCACCGCACCCTTCACGGCGCTCATCCGCTGCCGCGCCGCCATCGACCCGGAGGCGTCCACCACGAACAGCACGAGGTTGCCCTCGCGCCCTTCCCGGGTGGCCTGCCGCAGATCGTCCCGGCGCACCACCAGGCCCGGCCCGGACCGCCCGCGCGCCCGCTGGTGCGGCGCCGCGGCCTGCACGGTCGCCGCCAGGTGCAGCTTGGTGAGCGCGCCCCGGGGCCGCCTGGCCCCGGTGGTGCGCCCGTGCTCGGTCCGCGCCCGCGAACGCCGTCCGGCCACGCCCTCGCCGATCCCGGGCACGCTCAGCACCTTCGTGCGGAACGGCTCGGCGGACCGCACGGCCGACTGCTCGCCGCCGCCCGACGGCTGCGGCTGCCCGCCCTCCCCGGCCTCGGGCCGGGCGCCGGTGTCACCGCCCTCGGGACCCTCCCCGGGGTCCGGCTGCCCACCGCCCCCGCCGGGCCCGTCCGGCCCGGGGTCGTCGTCCTGCGAGCCGCCGAACTCCTCCAGCGTCTCGTCCAGCTTGTCCTCGTCCAGCCCCGGCGCGTCGAAGGGATTGCGGCGCCTGCGGTGCGGCAGCGCGAGCAGCGCCGCCTGCCGGACGTCCTCCGCGAGCACGTCCGTCCGCCCCGCCCAGGCCGCCAGCGCGGTCGCGGTCCGGGCCATCACGATGTCGGCGCGCATGCCGTCCACCTCGAAGGCCGCGCAGGTCGCCGCGATCTGCCGCAGCGCCCCGTCGCCGAGGCGCACCGACGGCAGCAGCGCACGCGCCGCCACGATCCGCGCCCGTACGGCGGCCTCCTCCTCGGCCCAGCGGGCCGCGAAGCCGGCCGGGTCGTCGTCGTAGGCCAGCCGCCTGCGCACCACCTCGACCCGCTGGTCCGGCTCCCGCGAGGCGGCGACCTCCACGGTCAGCCCGAACCGGTCGAGCAACTGCGGCCGCAGCTCGCCCTCCTCGGGGTTCATCGTGCCGACGAGCAGGAACCGCGCGGCGTGCCGCACGGAGACGCCCTCGCGCTCGACGTACGAGGCGCCCATCGCGGCCGCGTCCAGCAGCAGGTCGACCAAGTGGTCGTGGAGGAGGTTGACCTCGTCGACGTAGAGGATGCCGCGGTGCGCGTCCGCGAGCAGGCCGGGCTCGAAGGCCTTCACGCCCTCCGCCAGCGCCCGCTCGATGTCCAGCGCGCCGACCAGCCGGTCCTCGGAGGCGCCGACCGGCAACTCCACCATGCGGGCGGGCCGTTCGGCCCCGGCGCCCGGCTCGTGCGGGCCGTCCGGGCAGCCCGGGTCGGGGGCGGCCGGGTCGCAGGAGAAGCGGCACCCGGGCACGACGGCCACCGCGGGCAGCAGCGCCGACAGCGCCCGCACCGCCGTCGACTTGGCCGTGCCCTTCTCGCCGCGCACCAGCACACCGCCGACCGCCGGGGAGACGGCGTTCAGCAGCAGCGCGAGCCGCAGGTCGTCCTGGCCGACGACGGCCGTGAACGGAAAGGGGGTGGTCACTTCTCGTCGCCCTCCAGGTCGCCTTCGAGTTCCAGGTAGGTGGCGCGCAGCCGTTCCAGCGTCTCGGCGTCCGGCTCGGCCCACAGCCCGCGCTCCGCGGCCTCCAGCAGCCGCTCGGTGATCCCGCGCAGCGCCCACGGGTTGGACTTCTTCATGAAGTCCCGGTTCTCCGGGTCGAAGACGTACTCGGCGCTGAGCTTCTCGTACATCCAGTCGTCCACGACCCCGGCCGTGGCGTCGTACCCGAACAGGTAGTCCACGGTCGCCGCCATCTCGAAGGCGCCCTTGTAGCCGTGCCGCCGCATGGCCGCCATCCAGCGCGGGTTGACCACCCGGGCGCGGAAGACGCGGTGGGTCTCCTCGCCGAGCGTGCGGGTCTTCACCTGGTCCGGGGTGGCCGAGTCGCCGACGTACGCCTCGGGGCTCGTGCCCGTCAGGTGCCGCACCATGGCGACCATGCCGCCGTGGTACTGGAAGTAGTCGTCGGCGTCGACCAGGTCGTGCTCGCGGGTGTCGACGTTCTTCGCGGCGACCGCGATCCGCCGGAACGCCGTCTCCATGTCCCCGCGCGCCGCCCGCCCGTCGAGCCCGCGCCCGTAGGCGTAGCCGCCCCACACCGCGTACACCTCGGCGAGGTCGGCGTCGGAGCGCCAGTTGCGGGCGTCGATCAGCGGCAGCAGACCGGCCCCGTAGGCCCCCGGCTTGGAGCCGAAGACACGGGCGGTGGCGCGGCGCCGGTCGCCGTGCTCGGCGGTGTCCTCGTCGGCGTGCGCCCGGACGTAGTTGGCGTCCGCGGGCTCGTCCAGCTCGGCCACCGTGCGCACGGCGTCGTCGATCAGCCCCACCACGTGCGGGAACGCGTCCCGGAAGAAGCCGGAGATGCGGACCGTCACGTCGATGCGCGGCCGGCCCAGCTCCGCCAGCGGGATCACCTCGAACCCGGTCACCCGGCGCGAGGCGTCGTCCCACACCGGCCGGCAGCCCAGCAGCGCCAGGATCTCGGCGATGTCGTCGCCCTGGGTGCGCATGGCGGAGGTGCCCCACACCGTCAGGCCGACGGACTTCGGATACTCCCCGGTGTCCTGGAGATAGCGCTGCACCAGCGAGTCCGCGAGCGACTGCCCGACCTCCCAGCTGAGCCGGGACGGAATGGCCTTGGGGTCGACGGAGTAGAAGTTCCGGCCCGTCGGCAGCACGTTGACCAGACCGCGGGTGGGCGAGCCGGACGGACCGGCCGGGACGTAGCCGCCGTCCAGGGCCCGCAGGATGTGCCCGATCTCGTCGGTGGTCTTCTCCAGCCGGGGCACGACCTCGGCGCAGGCGAACTCCAGCACGGCGACGGCCGCGGGCAGTTCGGTGCCGAGGACCTCCCGCACCAGCGGCGCGCTCTCGGCGACCGCCCAGCCGCGCTCCTCCATGCCCTCCGCGATCCGCCGGCACAGCTGCTCCAGCAGGTCGATCGCGTCGGCGGCGCTGCGGGCGGGGCCGTCGACCAGGTCCGTCAGCTCGACGGGCACCTTCACCGGGGCGCCCGGCTCGGCCAGCAGCTCCTTCTCCACCAGCCCGAAGTGCTCCGCCAGCGCCGCCCGGAGCCCGGGCAGCGCGTTGGCCCGGCCGCCCCACACCTGCGAGGCGCGCAGCACGGCCAGCACCAGGTTGACGCGCGCCTCGCCGACCGGGCCGCCGCCCAGGATGTGCAGGCCGTCGCGGATCTGCACGTCCTTGATCTCGCACAGGTAGCCGTCGATGTGCATGACGAACTCGTCGAACGCCTCGTCGTCCGGCTGCTCGTCGACGTGCAGGTCGTGGTGGAGCTCGGCCGCCTTGACGAGGGTCCAGATCTGCGCGCGCACGGCCGGGGCCTTGGCCGGGTCCAGGTCGGAGACGAGCGCGTACTCGTCGAGGAGCTGTTCCAGCTTGGCCAGGTCGCCGTAGGTGTCGGCGCGGGCCATCGGCGGCACGAGGTGGTCGACGACCGTGGCGTGGCCGCGGCGCTTGGCCTGGGTGCCCTCGCCCGGGTCGTTGACGATGAACGGGTAGACCAGCGGCAGGTCACCGAGGACGGCGTCCGGGGCGCAGCCGCCGCTGAGCCCGAGGCCCTTGCCGGGCAGCCACTCCATGGTGCCGTGCTTGCCCATGTGCACGATCGCGTCGGCGCCGAAACTGTGCTCCAGCCAGCGGTAGGCCGCCATGTAGTGGTGCGAGGGCGGCATGTCCGGGTCGTGGTAGATCGCGATCGGGTTCTCGCCGAAGCCGCGCGGCGGCTGGATCATCACCACGACGTTCCCGAACTGCAGGGACGCCAGCACGATGTCGTCCCCGTCGACGTACAACGAACCCGGCGGTTCGCCCCACGCCTCGGTCATGGCGTCCCTCAGCTCCCGGTCGAGCTTCTCGAACCAGGCCCGGTAGTCCGCCAGCGGCACCCGCGCGGGCGCCGAGGCGAGCTGCTCCTCCGTCAGCCACTCCACGTCGTGCCCGCCGGCCTCGATCAGCCGGTGGATCAGCTCGTCGCCGTTGTCCGGGTAGCCCTCGACGGCGTACCCGGCCTCCCGCAGCGCGTCCAGCACCCGCACCGCCGAGGCCGGCGTGTCGAGCCCGACCGCGTTGCCGACCCGCGAGTGCTTGGTCGGGTACGCGGTGAAGACCAGCGCGAGCTTCTTCTCCGCGTTCGCCTTGTGCTTCAGCCGGGCGTGCCGTACGGCGATGCCGGCGACCCGGGCGGCCCGCTCCGGGTCGGCGACGTACACGGGCACCTCGTCCGGGCCCTGCTCCTTGAAGGAGAACGGCACGGTGGTCAGGCGCCCGTCGAACTCCGGGATCGCCACCTGCATCGCGGCGTCCATGGGGGACAGGGCGGCGTCCGACTCCTCCCAGGCCTGCCGCGAGGACGTCAGGCACAGCCCCTGCAGCACCGGGACGTTCATCCCGGCCAGCGCGCCGATGTCCCAGGCCTCCTCGTCACCGCCCGCCGAGGCCTGCGAGGCGTGCGTGCCGCCGGCGGCCAGGACGGTGGCGACCAGGGCGTCCGCCCGGCCCAGGATCTCGTACAGCCCCTCGTCGGCGCCGCGCAGCGAACCGCAGTACACGGGCAGCGCGTTGGCGCCGTGGGCCTCGATCGCGTCGCACAGGGTGTCCACGAAGGCGGTGTTGCCGCTCAGTTCGTGAGCCCGGTAGAAGAGCACCCCGACGGTCGGGCGGCCCGCGTGGTGCGCCCGCTCGCCGTGCACCCCGTACTCGGGCATCTTGCGCGGCGCGGCGAAGCCCTCACCGGTGAGCAGCACGGTGTCGGACAGGAAGCGGGCCAGCTCGGTGAGGTTCTCCGGCCCGCCCTCCACGAGGTACTTCAGCGCCTCGGCGACGACCCCGGCGGGCACGGACGACTCGGCCATCAGCTCCGCGTCCGGCACGGCCTCGCCGCCCAGCAGCACGGTGGGGATCCCGGAGGCCTTCAGCGCGGCCAGCCCGTCCTCCCAGGACCGCTTGCCGCCGAGCAGCCGCACCACGGCGAGGTCCGCGCCGTCCAACAGCGCCGGCAGCTCCTCGCGCACGTCCACGCGGGTCGGATTGCCGATCCGGTACGTGGCACCCGTGGCGGCCCGGGCCGCCAGCAGGTCCGTGTCGGCGGTCGACAACAACAACACAGTGCTCATGCGGGTGCTCCCGGTGGGATGAAGGGCAGTCCTTGCGGTGCGCCGGACTCGATGAGCCGCCACAGCGCGTCCGTGTCCGCGTGCTGTTCGATCAGGTCGCCGAGCCGGTCGAGCTGCTCCTCGCGCAGCGCGGCGAACGAGGTGTCCGGAGCCGGCACGAAACGGCGGCCCGCGGCGGCCGCCACCTCGCGCAGGAACGCCCGCCGGAAGCCGTCCGACTCCAGTGAGCCGTGCCAGTGGGTGCCCCAGGTCTGGCCGACCCGGCAGCCGTCCAGGAAGGCCTCACCACCGGTGACGTCGGCGACCCCGTGGTGGATCTCGTAGCCCTCGACACGTTCGCCGAGGGCCTCGCCCGCCGGCCGGGTGAGGGTCTTCTCGCGGGCGAACCGCACCCGCACGGGCAGGATCCCGAGCCCGTCGACGTGGCCCCGGCGGCTCTCCACGTCGTCCTCGATGTGCTCGCCGAGGAGCTGGAAGCCGCCGCAGACGCCGAGCACCGGACGCTGCTCGGCGGCCCTGCGGACCAGGGCGTCGGCGAGCCCCCGCTCGCGCAGCCAGTCCAGCGCCCGTACCGTGCCGCGGGTGCCGGGCACCACGACGAGGTCGGCGTCGGCCAGTTCCTCCGGCCGGTCCACGAACCGCACCACGACGCCCGGTTCGGCGGCCAGGGCGTCCACGTCGGTGAAGTTGGACATCAGCGGCACGGCGCACACGGCGACGCGCAGCACGTCCTCGCCGACGGGCGGCGCGACGTTCGACTCGCGGACCGTCCCGCGCAGCGACACGCGCAGCCCGTCCTCCTCGTCGATCCCCAGCCCGTGCCGGAACGGCAGCACGCCGTAGGTGCGCCGCCCGGTCAGCCCGTGCAGCATGTCCAGGCCCGGTTCCAGCAGGGAGACGTCCCCGCGGAACTTGTTGACCAGGAACCCGGCGACGCACTCCTGGTCCTCGCGGGACAGCAGCGCCACCGTGCCGAAGAACGAGGCGAAGACACCGCCCCGGTCGATGTCGCCGACGACGAGCACGGGCAGCCCGGCGTTGCGGGCGATGCCCATGTTGACGATGTCGGTCCGCCGCAGGTTGATCTCGGCGGGAGAACCGGCCCCCTCACAGATCACCGCGTCATACGTGCCCCGCAACTGCTCCAGGCAGTCCAGCACCGTCCCGAGCAGCCGCTGCTGCCGCCCGCCGTGGTAGCCGCGCGCGCTCATCTCCCCGACCGGCTTGCCCAGCAGCACGACCTGACTGCTCTGCTCGCCTCCGGGCTTGAGCAGCACGGGGTTCATCAGCGCGGTCGGCTCGACGCGGCAGGCCTGCGCCTGCATGGCCTGCGCCCGCCCGATCTCGGCGCCCTCCCGCGTCACGAAGGAGTTGAGGGACATGTTCTGCGCCTTGAAGGGCGCGACCTTGACGCCCTGGCGCACCAGCCACCGGCAGATCCCGGCCGTCACGACGCTCTTGCCCGCGTCGGAGGTGGTCCCGGCGACGAGAAGCCCACCGCTCATGACGTACGCCCCTTCGTGATGTGGCGCGCGGCGGCACAGACGCCGAGCGCGAGCCAGCCGACGCGCCGGGACAGCCGCACGGCCCGTTCGACGTCCCCGACGCCGACGCCCCGCCCCGGCGCGTTGAGGACGGGCCGGTGCTCCACCCGCCCGCCGTAGGACAGGGTCCCGCCCAGCCGCACCCCGAGCGCCCCGGCGAACGAGGCCTCCACGGGACCGGCGTTGGGGCTCGGATGCCGCGCCGCGTCCGCCCGCCAGGCACGCACGGCACCGCGCGGGTCCGGCCCGGCCAGCGCCGCCAGGACAGCCGTCAGCCGCGCCCCCGGCCACCCCATGACGTCGTCCAGCCGTGCGGAGGCCCACCCGAAGCGGCGGTGACGGGCCGACTTGTGCCCGACCATGGCGTCCAGGGTGTTGGCGGCCCGGAACCCGAGCAGCCCCGGCACCCCGCCCAGGGCCCCCCACACCAGCGCCCCCACGACCGCGTCGGAGGTGTTCTCGGCGACGGACTCGACCACGGCCCGGGCGATGCCGTCGGCGTCCAGGGCCTGCGGGTCGCGCCCGCACAGATGGGGCAGCCGCGCCCGGGCCGCCTCCACGTCGCCCGCCTCCAGGGCCCCGGCGACGGCCCGCGCCTCGCGGGCGAGCGAAGTCCCCCCGACGACGGCCCAGGTGGCGGCACCGGTGAGCGCGACGGAGGCGACGGCGGAAGGGCGTACGGCACGCTCGGCGACGGCCCCGAGGGCGACGGCTCCTCCCACGCACACCGCGGTGTGCAGCGCGCCCCACCCGCGGTGGTCCCGCCACACCACTCGTTCCACGGCAGCCGCGGCCCGCCCGAACACGGCGACCGGATGCCCTCGGCGGGGATCGCCGAGCAGCAGGTCACCGATCAGGCCGGCGGCGGCACCGTACGCGAAGACGCGACCGGCACCCATGGGGTCAGCCGCCCAACGGGGCGGGCAGGGGTGGGGTGCTGAACCTCGGTCGGCAGCCGCGCATGGCGATACGTGTCCTCACTCAGGGTGTCCGCGCCCTGGTTCGACGTGACCGGCGGTGAGAGTTCCTGGCTCCCGGGGGATGGCTACCCCGGTGACAGTGGCGGGACCGCGCCGGACTCACACCGGCTTCCTCTCCTGCCGCCGTACTGGCCCCGGAAGTCCACCACGGGCGCGAACCGCCGTCAACTTGCCCTTGACCTGCGAGGGGAGAGTGTGGAGAACCCCACACCGCCCCCTTCGCGCACACGACGACCGGGCGGCACGGGAGCGAGGTCCCGTGCCGCCCGGCGGACACGCTGTGCGGTCGGGCCGTCAGGCCACGATCAGGTAGATGCCGTACCCCACGGCCGCGGCGCACGCGGCGAAGCACGCGTACGCGCCCGTCACCGCCAGGCCCGCGGACCCGCCCTGCGCCACCGCCCGTTCGCGGCGCGACAGACCGGTGATGCCGAGGGTGAACAGGGCCACGAGGGCCACGGTGACCACGAGGCTGACGCCGAAGACGGAGCCGAGGGCCGCCCAGTCGATCTTCATCTCTGCTTCTTCCTTGCTAGCCGGTGGGCGGGGTCAGACCGTGGTGGTCGTGGAGGGCGTCCGCTCGGCGGTCGCCTGCGCCGGGATCGGCGGCACGTCGGAACTCGGGCCCACCGGCGGCGGCGTCACCGCGGCCATCGCCGCGGTCACCACGCCGGCCGGCTCCTCGTCGGCTTCGGCGCCGGTGTCGTTGACGTTGGTGTGGTCGACGACCTCGCGCCGGGAGACCTTCCAGATCGCCGCCGAGGAGGCGACGAGGAAGACGGCCACCACGGCGGTGCCCCAGGCGCCGAAGCCGGTGACGTACTCGGCGAGCGCGCCCACCAGGGCGGCCGCCGGCAGGGTCAGGCCCCAGGCGACGAACATCCGCGTCGCGGTCGACCAGCGGACGACACCGCCCTTGCGGCCGAGGCCCGCGCCCATCACCGAGCCGGACACGGAGTGGGTGGTGGACAGGGAGAAGCCGAGGTGCGAGGAGGCCAGGATGACCGTGGCCGCGCTGGTCTGGGCGGCGAAGCCCTGCTGCGGCTGGAGGTCGGTCAGGCCTTTGCCCATGGTCCGGATGATGCGCCAGCCGCCCAGGTAGGTGCCGAGCGCGATCGCGACGCCCGCGGAGAGGATGACCCACAGGGGCGGGTCGGAGTCGGGGGCGACGGCGCCGCCGGCGACCAGGGCCAGGGTGATGACACCCATCGTCTTCTGCGCGTCGTTGGTGCCGTGCGCCAGGGAGACCAGGCCCGCCGAGGCGATCTGGCCGGCCCGGTAGCCCTTCTCGGACGCCTTGCCGTCGGCCTTGCGGCCCAGGGAGTACGTCAGCCGCGTGGCCAGCATCGCCGCGATGCCCGCGACCAGCGGGGCGGCGATCGCCGGGATGAGCACCTTGGTCACCAGCACGTCGCCGTGCACCGCGCCGACGCCCGCCGAGGCGATCGTGGCGCCGATCAGACCGCCCATGAGGGCGTGCGAGGAGCTGGACGGCAGGCCGACCAGCCACGTCAGCAGGTTCCACAGGATCGCGCCGACCAGGGCGGCGAAGATGACTTCGGGACGGATGCCGGCCTCGTCGACGAGGCCCTTGGAGATCGTGTTGGCGACTTCGACGGACAGGAAGGCGCCGACCAGGTTCAGGACCGCGGACATGGCGACCGCGACCTTCGGTCGCATGGCGCCCGTGGAAATGGTCGTGGCCATCGCGTTCGCGGTGTCGTGGAAACCGTTCGTGAAATCGAACGCGAGTGCGGTTACCACCACAATCGCGAGGATCAGCGAGAAGCTTTCCATTTACCCAGGCAATCGTTCGAGGTCATTGGCTGGACGAACGTAAGTAACCCGAGTGAACGGAAGATGAACTGGGAGGGGCGCATGGGTGTCCACAACAGGGGTTTGACGTTCCGCCTTGCTGTGAGGCTCCCCACGCCCTCGCGACCTAGGCTCCCCGCACCCCCCTCTTCAGCCGATCGAGTGACCGGATGAGCACGCTCCGTCACCCCGGCCGCCCGGCCGGGCCGCGGCGGCATCGCATACGACCCGTTCGCCGGTGCGCCGGGCGGCCGCCTGGCAGGATCGCCGCATGGCTGAACAGCGAGACGACGAGCGGAACCCGCGGGAGGTCCGGGGCGGGCGAGAGGGCGCGGGGAAGCGCCGGAGCGTCCGCCCCGAGGAGGCCCGCGCCTGGGAGGACCTCGTCGCGACGGCCCGCCGCACGGTGGCGGAGGGACTCGTCGTCGGCACGTCCGGCAACGTCTCGGTGCGCGTCGGCGACACCGTCCTGGTCACGCCGTCCGGCGTCCCCTACGACCGCCTCACGCCCGGCGACGTCACCGGCGTCGACCTCGACGGCCGGCAGGTCCTCGGCACCCTCGTCCCCACCAGCGAACTGCCCATGCACCTGGCCGTCCACCGCACGACCGACGCCCGTGCCGTCGTGCACACCCACGCCGTGCACGCCACGGCCGTGTCCACGCTCGTGACCGAGTTGCCGCTGATCCACTACATGGCGGCCGCGCTCGGCGGCCCCGTCCGGGTCGCCCCCTACGCCACGTACGGCACCGGCGAACTGGCCGAGAACATGCTGCGCGCCCTCGCCGGCCGCTCCGGCTGCCTCCTGCAGAACCACGGCACGATCACCTACGGCACCACCCTCGACCAGGCCTACGACCGCACGGCCCAGCTGGAGTGGATGTGCCGTCTGTGGCTCACCGCCACCTCGGTGCCGGGCCGCACCCCGACCCTGCTGTCCGGGCAGCAGCTCGCGGAGGTGCAGGAACGGCTGCGCGGTTACGGCCAGCGCCGCTGAACCGGGGCCGGACGGGGTCACCCCGCCGCCCCCTCCCACTGGTCGCCCGCGGACCGGACCGGGACACTTGAGCCGTGCACCCCGCCAGAGCGACGGCCGCTGCCGTCACCGCCGTGCTAGGGGCCGGTGCCGCCGCGGTGGCGGCCGGCCGGCTCGCCAGCGACGCCGCGCTCAAGGCGCCCGCGGGCCGGCCGCTGCCCACCGAGCCCCGGCTCACCGTCCACGGCACCGCCGCCGGGCAGATCACCCTCACCCGCGACCTGGCCGCCCTGCGGCCCGGCCGCTACGGCCTGTCCGGCGACGGCTCCCACGCGATCGTCGGACCCGTCCTGGCCGGCGCCCCGCTCTCCGCCGACACCGTCGTGCGCCGCCTGGAGGGCGTGACGCACGGCACCCTGAGACCCGGCGACAAGGTCTGGCTCACCCCCAACGTGCACGTCGGCGACCCGGGCTCCGCCCTCGGCGTCGAACACGCCGACGTCGACGTCCCCGGCGAACTCGGCGCCCTGCCCGCGTGGTTCGTGCCCGGCGCCCGGAACACCTGGGTGATCGCCGTGCACGGCCTGGGCACCACCCGCGAACTCGCCCTCAACGTCCTGGGGTTCTGGCACCGCAGCCACTTCCCGGTGCTCGCCCTCGCCTACCGCGGCGACCTCGGCGCCCCCCGCCCCGCCGACGGCCTGAACCACCTCGGCGAGACCGAGTGGCGCGACCTCGACGCCGCGATCCGCTACGCCGTGCGCCACGGCGCCCGCCAGGTCGTCCTGCACGGCTGGTCCACCGGCGCCACCATGGCCCTGCGCGCCGCCGAGCGCTCGGGGCTGCGCGAGCGCGTCTCCGGGCTCGTCCTGGACTCGCCGGTGCTCAGCTGGGAGACCACCCTGCGCGCCCTCGCCGCCGCCCGGCGCACTCCGGGCGCGCTGCTGCCCCTCGCCGTGCGGGCCGCCCAGGGCCGCACCGGCCTGTCCGGCCACCGCGTCACCGCCTCCTACGACGCCCTCCGCGTCCCGGCCCTGCTCTTCCACGGCCCGGGCGACACGGTCGCCCCCTGGCGCCTCTCCCGCCGGCTCGCCGACGCCCGCCCCGACCTGGTCGCCCTCCACACCGTGCGCGACGCCCCGCACGGAGCCATGTGGAACGCCGACCCCCAGGCCTACGAGGAAGCCCTCCGCCGCTTCCTGACCCCGCTCATGTGACCCGCCCGCGATCCGCCGCGGCGCCCCGGCCGGACACACCCCCCGTTCACGCCCCCTTCGCCCCCGCGCAACCACGTCCCGGGCCGACCCCCACCGACCGGTCGTGAGGATTCCGTTTAGCGTCGTACGACTGGCCTGTTCCCGGCCCCGGACCATTTCCGGCGGCCGGTGCGTTGGCCATCCCCGTCGCCCGCCGTGACATTCCGTTTGGGTTTTCGGACCGTCAACCGGAAGACTGCCCCCGTGACGTCCCGTATCCCGCGCGACTCCAGGCTCCGACTCGTCCGCCCGCGACCCCTGGCCGCCGCCCCCGCAGCGATCAACCAGCGGCGCTCGCGCCGCCCCGCCCCGCGCCCCCCGGAGGGCACCCCGGCCCCGGCGGAGCTGGCCAGAATGGCACGCTCAGGTCTGGCCGGCGCGGCCCGTGTCGCCCGCTGGGCCGACGCCGCGCTCGGCCCCGGCGGGGACAGCGCCACCGCCGACGGCAAGGCCACCCTCTCCGAGGCGACCGCCGAACGGGCGGCCCGCGACCTCGGCCTGACCCCCGCTCAGGTCAGGGCCGACTGGGACACCGCCCGGCTCGCCGGTCTCGTCGAGGTGCACGGCGACAGCGCCCGCCCCGGCTGGCGGCTGCGCGCCTGGAACCGCGACGACAGCGCCGTCCTGCGCGGCTGGGTCGCCCTCTTCGACGCCTGGTCGCTCGCCTGTCCGGAGCCCGAGGAGCACGAGCCCGCCGCCGTCGCCGAGGTCGTCTCGGCCATGCCCCAGGTGCTCTCCTTCCTCCAGCTGTCGGCCGGCCCCGTCCCCGTCGAGCAGCTCCTGGACCTCCTGGAACAGCGCGTCACCGAGCTGCGCACCGCCCGCTGCGAGATCCCCTACGGCCCGCAGCCCGAGCCGGTCGCCGAACCGGAGCCCACCGACGCCCCCCTCGCGCCCCTGCTCGACTGGGCCCTGCGCGCCCTCGCCTCCGTCGGCGCCCTCACCTACGGCGACGGCCAGGCCACGCTCACCCCGCTCGGCAGCTGGGCCGTCTGGGTCAAGCTGGAGCAGATCTGCGTCGCCGCGCAGAGCCCCGCCGGGAACATCGAGCAGGGCGCCGAGGACATGCTCCGCGGCTGCGCCCGGCTGCGCCCGAACGCGGCCCGCGCCGAGTACCGCGCCTGGCTCGCCGCCCGCACCGTCGGCAGCGCCGTCACCGAGCTGCTCGACGCCGCCCGCGGCGAGGACGCCCTGCTGCGCGGCCTGGCCTTCGAGGCGCTGCGCGTGGTCGGCGCCCCCGCCGAGCCGGACGTCCGCGCCGTGCTGGACGAGCCCACGCTGCGGCCGTACGCGCTGCTGTGGCTCGCCGAGCACGACGGCGCCGACCCCGAGGACGCCCACGAGGTCCTCACCCGGCAGGAGGCGACCTGGCTGTGGGTGGACACCGCCGCCGCCGTCGCCGACCACGGGGAGGCCCCGCTGCTCGTCAGGCACCTGGAGTCCGCCGTGCAGCCGACCGTCCCGATGCTGCTGGACGAGGTGCGCGCCGTGGGACACCCGCGGACCGTGCAGGTCCTGGTCGCGCTGGCCGCCGCCCACCCCGACCCGGCCCTCGCCAAGGCCGTCCGCCGGGCCGCCTTCCAGGTGCACACGGGCGGCAGCTAGGGCGACCGGCCCCAGGCGCCAGGGCGACCGACCCTAGGCGCCCGTGTCGGGCGCGTAGGTGCCGAAGCTCCAGACATTGCCCTCGACGTCCCGGGCCATGTAGTCCCGCGAGCCGTAGTCCTGGTCCGTCGGGGGCATCAGGATCTCCACGCCGTGCTCCACGGCGCGGCGGTGGTGCGCGTCGACGTCGTCCACCACGACGTACACCCCCGTGGTGCCGGCGCCCTTCATGGCCCTGTCGAAGACGCTGCCGGTGCCGCGGGTGCCGATCATCACCGCTCCGTTGCCCTGGGCCAGCTCGGCGTGCAGCACCGAGCCGTCCTCGCCCTCGTACACGGACAGCTCCGTGAAGCCGAGGGCCTCCGTGAGCTGGCGGATCGCCGCCTTCGCGTCCCCGTACAGCAGCGTCGGGAAGATGCTCGGGCGCCCGCCGGAGGTGCCTGCCATACCGATCACTCCCTCGTGCCCGGTCGCTGTGGTCCTGGGTGATCCGGACCCGCTGTCCGGACCCGCTGTCCAGTCTGGCAGCGGCGCTCGGGCGACGCCCGCGAGACCGACCGGACGCCCGCACGCAGAAAAAGTGGTTGCACGGCCCCGTTAGACTGTCCCCATGGCCTTTCTCCTCGCGCATTAGACGGCGGGAACGTCCTCAGCCGCCCATCCCGCCCCCGTATCCGCCCTGGAGTCTGTCCGTGATCTCCGCCTCCGGTATCGAGCTGCGCGCCGGTGCCCGCGTCCTCATCGAAAACGCCTCCTTCCGGGTCGCCAAGGGCGACCGCATCGGCCTCGTCGGCCGCAACGGGGCGGGGAAGACCACCCTCACCAAGTGCCTGGCGGGCGAGGCACAGCCCGCCGGCGGCACCATCACGCGCTCCGGCGAGGTCGGCTACCTCCCGCAGGACCCGCGCACGGGCGACCTCGACGTCCTCGCCCGCGACCGCATCCTGTCCGCCCGCGGCCTGGACGTCCTGATCCGCAAGATGCGCGAGAACGAACAGCGCATCGCCAACGGCCAGGGCGCCACCCGCGAGAAGGCCCTCAAGCAGTACGAGCGCCAGGAGACGGAGTTCCTGACCAAGGGCGGGTACGCCGCCGAGGCCGAGGCCGCCACCATCGCCGCCGCGCTCAACCTGCCCGACCGCGTGCTCGGCCAGCCCCTGCACACCCTCTCGGGCGGCCAGCGGCGCCGCATCGAGCTGGCCCGGATCCTCTTCTCCGACGCGGACACGCTGCTGCTCGACGAGCCGACCAACCACCTCGACGCCGACTCGATCATCTGGCTGCGCGACTACCTCAAGACCTACCGCGGCGGCTTCATCGTGATCTCCCACGACGTCGACCTGGTCGAGACGGTCGTGAACAAGGTGTTCTACCTGGACGCCAACCGCGCCCAGATCGACATCTACAACATGGGCTGGAAGCTCTACCAGCAGCAGCGCGAGGCCGACGAGAAGCGCCGCAAGCGCGAGCGCGCCAACGCCGAGAAGAAGGCCGCCGCGCTGCACTCGCAGGCCGACAAGATGCGCGCCAAGGCCACCAAGACCGTCGCCGCGCAGAACATGGCCCGCCGCGCGGACAAGCTGCTGTCCGGCCTGGAGGCGGTCCGCCAGTCGGACAAGGTCGCCAAGCTCCGCTTCCCCGAGCCCGCTCCCTGCGGCAAGACCCCGCTCATGGCCGAGGGCCTGTCGAAGTCGTACGGCTCGCTGGAGATCTTCACCGACGTCGACCTGGCCATCGACAAGGGCAGCCGCGTGGTCATCCTCGGCCTCAACGGCGCCGGCAAGACCACCCTGCTGCGGCTGCTGGGCGGCGTGGAGCAGCCCGACACCGGCATGGTCGTCCCCGGCCACGGCCTCAAGCTCGGCTACTACGCCCAGGAGCACGAGACCCTCGACCCGGACCGCACGGTGCTGGAGAACATGCGCTCCGCCGCCCCCGACATGGACCTGGTCGAGGTCCGCAAGGTGCTCGGCTCGTTCCTGTTCTCCGGCGACGACGTCGACAAGCCGGCCGGGGTCCTTTCCGGCGGTGAGAAGACCCGCCTCGCCCTCGCCACCCTGGTGGTGTCCTCGGCGAACGTGCTGCTGCTCGACGAGCCGACCAACAACCTCGATCCGGCCAGCCGCGAGGAGATCCTCGGCGCGCTGCGCACCTACAAGGGCGCGGTCGTCCTCGTCACGCACGACGAGGGCGCGGTCGAGGCGCTCCAGCCGGAGCGCATCATCCTGCTGCCGGACGGTGTCGAGGACCTGTGGGGCTCCGACTACGCGGACCTCGTCGCCCTCGCCTGAGGCACGCCGGGCGTCAGTGCCGCTTGATCGAATGCGTGATCAACGGCGTATGGATCATTCGGCCCATCGGTGATCCATCATTGGTGTGAGATCTCCTCGTACCGAGGTGTGTCCTACATCGATTTCGCGGCCGAGCCCCTGATCCTTCGGGACTCGGCCGCTCCGTCTCTCTGACCTGGCCTTTCCCGGAACGCTAAATGCGGCCCCGGCGACGGCACACTTCGGAATTGGCAATTCCGCTTGTGGGGATGTGCTCCCGTCGTCACAACCTTGTCTCACGGACCTTGCCGAATGGGTGGCCATCAGGGCCCGGAGGGGTGATCATGAGGAGACCAGAGCGCACTTCCCATGAGGAGGCACGGGTGGCCGAGACTCTGAAGAAGGGCAGCCGGGTGACCGGCGCCGCGCGCGACAAGCTCGCGGCAGACCTGAAGAAGAAGTACGACGCCGGTGCGAGCATCCGGGCGTTGGCCGAGGAGACCGGCCGCTCGTATGGCTTTGTGCACCGCATGCTCAGTGAGTCGGGCGTCACGCTGCGAGGGCGTGGCGGGGCGACCCGGGGCAAGAAGGCCACGGCCTGACCCCGGGTGGCCCCACGGCTTCGATGGTGGCCACCCGGTCGTTCAGCTAACCGACCGGGTGGTTACTGTGCAGTCACTTAGCTGTGTCGTGTTCCGGTGCACCAGCCGGCGTACGGCACGGAAGACGACCGCACCCATCGGAGGCGTCCCATGGCTTCGCCCGACCAGGACCTCGTTCCCGTACTCGACAAGGACGGCGTACGGCTCACCGTCGACGACGCGATCGCCACGGTGACGCTGACCAACCCGGCCAAGCGCAACGCGCAGAGCCCCGCTCTGTGGCGGGCGCTGACCGAGGCCGGGCGGCAGCTGCCGGGCTCCGTCCGCGTCGTGGTCCTGCGGGCCGAGGGCAAGTCCTTCTCGGCCGGGCTCGACCGGCAGGCGTTCACGCCCGAGGGCTTCGACGGGGAACCGTCGTTCATCGACCTCGCGCGCGGCGGCGACGCCGAGTTGGACGCGACCATCGCCGAGTACCAGGAGGCGTTCACCTGGTGGCGGCGCAGCGACATCGTCTCCGTCGCCGCGGTCCAGGGACACGCCATCGGGGCGGGCTTCCAGCTCGCCCTCGCCTGTGACCTGCGCGTCGTCGCCGACGACGTGCAGTTCGCCATGCGCGAGACCGGCCTCGGACTCGTGCCCGACCTGACGGGCACCCATCCACTGGTGGGGCTCGTCGGCTACGCCCGCGCGCTGGAGATCTGCGTGACCGGGCGCTTCGTCACGGCCGAGGAGGCCGTCAGCACGGGACTGGCCAACGTGGCCGTGCCCGCCGCGCAGCTCGACGACACGGTCCGCGACCTCACCGCGGCCGTGCTCGCCGCGCCCCGCGACGCCGTCATCGAGACCAAGGCCCTGCTGCGCGGTGCCCAGGACCGCACCTACGAGGAGCAGCGCCGCGCCGAGCGCCAGTCCCAGGCCCGCCGGCTGCGGGACCTCGCGGGCGTCGGCGACTGAGACCACCGCCGCGGCCGGAGCGCGGTCAGCCCAGCGCGCTCACCACGACCGCCACCGTCGGACGGTCCGGCAGGACCTCCCCGACCGCCGTGCGGACCGCGCGGGCCACGTCACCGGCCCGCCGCTCCGCGGCCACCGCCACCTCCAGCCGGACGTGCCGGCGCGGCAGCGCGGCGTCGGCCGGCCGCTCCTCGATGTGCACCGGGTGACCCAGCGTGCCGGTCAGCCGGAGCACGCCCGGCACCTCCAGCGCGGCGGCGGCCACCCGGCCCTCGTCGCCGCCCTCCACCCGTTCGGCTGGCGGCGGTTCGGGTGGCGAGGCCCCGGGCTCCCCGTCCGGGTCCTCCTCTTCCAGCAGGCCCGTCACCGTCAGGTCCACCTCGGCCACCGCCAGGCCGAGCCGCCGCGCCGCCGCGCTCGCCAGGGCCGCCCGCAGCAGCGACGCCGTCTCGGGCAGCGGGCGCGCGGCCGTGGCCGCGAACTGGGCGGTCACCCGCAGCGGCCCCGGCGGCAGCGCACTCGGCGGCGCCGGCACGGCCGGCTCGTGGAGCTCCGCGGAGTCCGCGAGCGCGATCCGGAGCGTGTCGAGGCGTACGCCCGGGGTGTCGCGTGTCGCGCGCCCCAGTACCGCCTCGACCGCCCGTTCGGAGATCCAGGCGCCGTCGCGCGCCTCACCCAGCGGCAGAAGCCTGCCCAGACCCAGCTGCTGTCTCACTGCTCGCGTCCATCGGTCGGCCGTCATTCCTCCAGCCTGCCGCATCAGAGGCGCGCTTCCGCGTAACCGTGCTTACCGTGGTCGCAGGACGACGACCGAAAAGGACGTACGGCGATGACTGACATGACCGAGAACCGGGGCGGGGAGAGCGAGACGACGGCGCGCAGGAGCCCGCTCGCCAAGCGCGGCGGGGGAGACCCGGGCTCCCGGGGCCGGACGACCATCGCGGACGGCGTCGTGGAGAAGATCGCCGGGCTGGCCGCACGCGACGTGGACGGCGTGCACGCCATGGGCAGCGGACTGTCCCGCACCTTCGGCGCCGTGCGCGACCGGGTGCCCGGCGGCCAGAAGTCGGGCGTGACCCGCGGTGTGAAGGCCGAGGTCGGCGAGGTGCAGGCCGCCCTCGACCTGGAGATCGTCGTCGAGTACGGCGTGTCGATCGCCGACGTGGCCCGGGACGTGCGGGAGAACGTCATCACGGCCGTCGAGCGGATGACCGGCCTGGAGGTCGTCGAGGTCAACATCGCGGTGAGCGACGTGAAGCTGCCGGACGAGGAGGAAGAGGAACCGGAGCGCCGGATCCAGTGAGGCACGGGCCAGGACACGGCACAGCGGATGAGGAGCTGAGGAGCGCATGAGCATGGGCGTGGCCGGGATGATCGCCGGCATGGCGCTGGCCTTCGCCGGATACTTCGGCGGGTTCGGGGCGTTTCTGCTGGTCGCGGCGCTGGGCGCCGTCGGCTTCGTCGTCGGCCGGTTCCTGGAGGGGGACATGGACTTCGGCGACTTCTTCCGCAGTCGTGCAGAACGGCGGCGGTGACGCCCGTGAGCACGGGGGCCGGTGAGCTCGACAGGCCACTGACCGTCGTCCCGCCGGGCGAACGCGGGGCGACCAGGATCGCCGACCGGGTCGTCGCGAAGATCGCCTCGCAGGCGGCCCGCGAGGCCGTCGGGACGCTGCCGCCCGGCGCCGAACGGCCGTCGGCCGGCGTCACCGTCCACCACGACGTCGTCCACGTCCGGGTGCACGTGGAACTCGGCTACCCCTGCGACATCGGCGAACGCTGCCGGAGCGTGCGGCGCCAGGTGGTCGAGCGGGTGAGCACTCTGGTGGGCATGCACGTGCCGGAGGTCGTCGTCCAGGTGGAAGGGCTGCACCTGGCCGGGGCACCCGGAGCCGGACAGCGGAGGACCCGATGAGCGAACCCCGGGGCACCGGACCTCAGGGCACCGAGCCCGAGGGCGCGACGCAGCGCCTGCCCGTGCTGGAGAAGCCCGAGGCGGACGACGGCACCGGACCCGACCGGCCCGCCCCGCGGACGGAAGCCGGGGGCGAGGGCGGCCGCGCGGGCCGCTTCTGGTCGGCCCGCCGCATCCCCGCGGGCATCGTCGCGCTGCTGCTCCTGGGCCTCGCGGGACTGTTCCTCTACGACATCGTCTCGGTGCGCGCCGGCCGGCCCGGCATGAGCTGGCGCCGGGACCTGACCCGGCAGCTCGCCGAACGGCCCCTGGACGACACCTGGGTGCTCGTCGGGGCCGGGGTCGCCGCCGCCCTCGGCCTCTGGCTGCTCGTGCTGGCCGCCACCCCCGGTCTGCGGCACGTGCTGCCGATGCGCCGCACACACGCCGGGGTACGGGCGGGCCTGGACCGGGACGCCGCCGCGAGCGCCCTGCGCGACCGGGCCGTGGAGGTGGCCGGCGTGCAGTCGGCACGGGTCAGGGTGCGCCGGCGCCGGGCGGACGTCCGTGCCCTGGCGCACTTCCGGGAACTGGACGAGGTACGGACCGACCTGGACGCCGTGCTCGGCGACGCCGTGCGCGGCCTGGGACTGTCCCGGCCGCCCTCGCTGTCGGTGCGGGTACGGCGCCCGGGCCGGAAGGGGTGACGACGATGCTCAGAGGCGTCAACCGGATCTTCCTCGGGCTGGTGGGACTGGTGCTGCTGGTGCTCGGCGGCTCGGTCCTGGCCGTCGGCCTCGGCGCGCCGGTGCCCTCCTGGTGGATCCACGACAGCGAGCACGACGTGCTGCTCAGCGACGCCGAGCGCACCCGCTGGCGGGCGGAGGGCTGGTGGTGGCCGGTCGTCATCGCCGTGCTGGCGGCCCTGCTGCTGCTCGCCCTGTGGTGGCTGGTCGCGGGTTTGCGCAGACGCCGCCTCGCCGAGGTCCTGGTCGACACGGGTGACGGCGAGGGCGCCCTGCTGCGGGGCCGGGCCCTGGAGCAGGTCCTCACCCAGGAGGCGGAGCGGATCGACGGCGTCGACCGGTCCCGGGCCCGGCTGACGGGCCGGCGTACCGCCCCCGAGGCCCACGTACGCCTCGCCCTGGAGCCGCACGTGGACCCGGGAACCGCCCTGACCGACTTCACGACCGGCGCCCTGCACCACGCCAGGACGTCGGCGGGCCTCGTGTCGCTGCCGGCGGAGGTGAGACTGCGCGCGGTCCGGCACGGCGCCGAACGGGTCAGTTGAGCCGGACCGCTCAGAAGCCGTGCCGCGCCCCGCCGTCCACCGGCACCATGACCCCGGTCAGATAGGACGCGGCAGGCGACAGCAGGAACGCGGCGACCCGCCCGAACTCCTCGGGCGCCCCGTACCGCCGCAACGGGATCCGCGACTCCGAGGCCGCCCGGGTCGCCCCGGGGTCGGCCGACAGCGAGTCCAGCTCGCGCACCCGGTCGGTGTCGATCCGCCCGGGCAGCACACCGACCACCCGGATGCCGCGCGGCCCGAGTTCGTCGGAGAGCGACTTGGCGAACCCGGCCAGGCCCGGCCGCAGCCCGTTGGAGATGGTCAGGCCCGGGATCGGCTCGTACACCGACCCGGACAGCACGAACCCGATGACGCCCCCGGCCTCCAGCTCGGCCGCCGCGGCGCGCGCCAGTCGCACCGCGCCGAGGAACACCGACTCGAACGCCGTCTGCCACTGCTCGTCGGTGTTGTCGGCGACGAACCCGGCGGGCGGCCCGCCCACGCTGACGAGGAGGCCGTCGAAGCGCCCGAAGTGCTCGCGCGCGGCCGTGATCAGCACGGCCGCCGCGTCGGGGTCGGCGTTGTCGACGGCCACCCCCACCGCGTTCGGGCCCAGCGCGGCGGCCGCCTCGGCCGCGCTCGTGTCGTCCCGCCCCGAGACGACCACCTTCGCCCCGTCCGCGACCAGCTCACGCGCGGAGGCGTTGCCGAGGCCGCGCGTGGCCCCGGTCACGACGTACACCCGGTCCTTCAGTCCAAGATCCATGGACCTATCCTGCCCCGTCCTCCCCGAACAGGGCGAGGGCGGTGTTCACCAGGCCGATGTGGCTGAACGCCTGCGGGAAGTTGCCCAGCTGCCGGCCGGCCACCGGGTCGTACTCCTCGGACAGCAGGCCGACGTCGTTGGCCAGCCCCACCAGCCGTTCGAACAGCTCGCGGGCCTCCTTCGTGCGGCCCGTCATGTGCAGGGCGTCCGCGAGCCAGAACGAGCACACCAGGAAGGTGCCCTCGCTGCCGGGCAGCCCGTCGACGTCCGTGAAGTCCGCCTCGGTGGTGCTGTAGCGCCGCAGCAGGCCGCCGTGGTCCAGCTCCTCGCGCACCGCGTCGATCGTGCCGATCACCCGGGGATCGTCCGGCGGCAGGAAGCCCACGCGCGGGATGAGCAGCAGCGCGGCGTCCAGCTCCCGCGAGCCGTAGGACTGCGTGAAGGTGTTGCGCTCGGGGTCGTAGCCCTTCTCGCACACCTCGCGGTGCACCTCGTCGCGCAGCGTGCGCCACGCGTCCAGGTCGCCGTGCAGCTCCGGATGGCTCTCCAGGGTGCGCACGGCGCGGTCGGCGGCCACCCACACCATCACCTTGGAGTGCACGAACTGCCGGCGTCCGCCGCGCACCTCCCACAGCCCCTCGTCCGGCTGCTGCCAGTTCTCCCGCAGGAAGTCCATCAGGGCCGTCTGCAGGGCCCATACGTCCGGCTGGGGCGACAGGCCCGACTCGCGGGCCAGCGACAGGGAGTCCATGACCTCGCCGTAGACGTCCAGCTGGAGCTGGTTCACGGCGTCGTTGCCGATGCGGACCGGCGTGGACTCGTCGAAGCCGGACAGCCAGGGCAGCTCGAACTCGGGCAGCCGCCGCTCGCCCGCCAGCCCGTACATGATCTGCAGGTCGGCCGGGTCGCCCGCGACCGCGCGCAGCAGCCAGTTCCGCCAGGCCTCGGCCTCCTCCTGGTAGCCCGCCGCCAGCAGCGCGCCCAGGGTGAGGGTGGAGTCGCGCAGCCAGCAGAAGCGGTAGTCCCAGTTGCGCACGCCGCCCGGCTCCTCGGGCAGCGAGGTCGTGGCGGCGGCGACGATGCCGCCGGTCGGGGCGTAGGTCAGGGCCTTGAGGGTGATCAGGGAGCGGACGACTTCGTCCCGGTACGGCCCGTCGTAGCGGCAGCGCGAGGCCCAGGCCTGCCAGTCCTCCACGCTGTGGCGCAGCGACTCGTAGGGGTCGACGAGCGGCGGGCGCGGTTCGTGGGAGGGGTGCCAGGTCAGGACGAAAGCGACCTTTTCCCCCTTCTTCACCGTGAACTCCGCGTGCGTGCCGAAGTCCTCGCCCCAGCTGTTCACTTCCGGCTCGCTGCGCAGCCAGGTGGAGTCCGGGCCGGCGACGGCGACCCGGTGGCCGTCCGAGCGGCGCATCCACGGGACGATCGAGCCGTAGTCGAAGCGCAGCTTCAGCACGCTGTGCAGCGTCACCTCGCCGTCCAGGCCCTCGACGATCCGCACGAGATCGGGGGCCTCGTCGCGCTGGGGCATCAGGTCCGTGACCCGGACCGCCCCCTGCGCGGTCTCCCACTCGGTGTCGAGGACGAGGGTGTCGCGCCGGTAGGCGCGCCGGGTGCACCGGTCCGCCCCCACGGGGGCGATGCGCCAGTGGCCGTTGTCCTCGTCACCGAGCAGTTTCGCGAAACAGGCGGCCGAGTCGAAGCGGGGCAGGCAC
Source organism: Streptomyces sp. NPDC085931 (assembly GCF_044540565.1). Classification (NCBI taxonomy): domain Bacteria; kingdom Bacillati; phylum Actinomycetota; class Actinomycetes; order Kitasatosporales; family Streptomycetaceae; genus Streptomyces; species Streptomyces sp. NPDC085931. The sequence goes on along the minus strand of NZ_JBITSK010000009.1, from coordinate 43,011 downwards.
AGCCAGTCCACCGATCCGTCCGTGCCGACCAGGGCCGCGGTCTGTTCGTCTCCGATGATCGCGTAGTCCTCGATGCTGGGGTGCACGGAGTGCGGGTTCCCGGCAACTCGGCGTGGCAATCAGGGCAGGGGCCGCGGGAGTGACTTTCGGTCGCGTCCACGGGGCCGCGTCCGGGCCGGTCGGCCCCTGCGCCGAAGCCCCTGGACGACGACGGACCGCCGCGGGTGTCGCGGCCGGGCGCGGTCAGACCGCCGCCGGTTCCGCCTCGTCGGCGTCCTGCTGCGCGGCCGCCGTCTGCGCCCGGTCCCGGGCCTCGCGGCGGGCCAGGATCACCCAGCCGACCGGGACGGCGGCGGAGAACAGCCACCACTGGACGGCGTACGCGTAGTTCAGCGCCGCGTCCTCCTTGCCGGGGTTGCCCAGCGGCTCGGGCGTGTCGCCCTTGGGCTCGGGCGCCGTCAGGGCGATGTACCCGCCGAGCACCTCGGCGCCCAGCCGGCGCGCCTGCTGCTCGCTGTTGATCAGCATGATCTGCCGGTCCGGCAGGTCGCTGAGGTTCTTGATGCCGCTGGCCGCGGTCGTCTCGCTGGGCATCAGCCGGCCCCGGACCGTGACCTCGCCGGCGGGCGGTGCGGGGACCTCCGGGAACGCGGTCTGGGTCGGCCCGGAGGGCACCCAGCCCCGGTTGACCAGCAGCACCTTGCCGTCGTCCAGGACGAACGGGGTCAGGACGTGGTAGCCGACCTCGTCGTCGGAGTTGGTGCGGCGGCGGACGACGACCTCGTCCTCGGCGTCGAAGCGGCCCGTGGCGGTCACGGTCCGGTACCGCTCGTCGCTGGTCACGGTGTGCCCGGGCGCGGTCAGCTGCTCCACGGGGACCGGATCGGCGGCCAGCGCGTCGGCGACCAGCTCGTTCCGGGCGGTGCGCTCCTGGTAGCGGTGCATCTGCCAGATGCCCAGCCTGATCATCGTGGGGATGAGGAGCAGGGCGATCAGCGTGACGATCACCCACTGCCGGGACATCAGGAAGCGGTACACCCCACGACCGTACAACTCGGTCGCGGGGTGCATTCAGGTGGGTACGGGTTCAGACCTTGTCGACGATGCCCGCCTTTCCCTCCGCGCGGGCGCAGTGGGCGCCGCAGTACCAGTGGCCCTCGACCTCCACGCCCTGCCCGATGATCTGCACGCGGCAGTGCTCGCAGATGGGGGCCATGCGGTGGATCGCGCAGGCGAAGCAGTCGAAGACGTGCACCGCGCCCTGCGCGTGCACCTCGAAGGTCATTCCGTACTGATTGCCACAAACCTCACAGGTCGCCATGGGCCACAGGGTGGGCCGTGGCCCCGGCCCGGGCGAGCGGCCGCCGGGCGAGTCGCCCGGCAATCACCCGTCCGTACGGTCACCCGGACATCACCCGTCCGTGCGGTCACCCGCCCATCACCCGTCCGTGCGGTCGCCCCGCGCCGCGGCCGGACTCACCCCTCGGACGCCGGTTCCACGTCCGCGAGGAGCTGCCCGAAGGCCGCCTCGTCCACGACCGGCGTGCCGAACTGGCGGGCCTTGACCACCTTGGAGGTGCCCGAGTCCGGGTCGTTCGTGACGAGCAGGCTCGTCAGCCGGGACAGGCTGGTGGCCACGTGCAGCCCGGCCTCGGTCGCGCGGTCCTCCAGCAGCTCCCGCTCGGTCGAGGTGTCACCCGAGAAGGCGACCCGCATCCCCTGCTTGAGCCGCCCGCCCGGCTCGTAGCGCCCCGGGTTGGGGTAGGGGCAGGCGGGGCGCTTGCGCGAGGGGCGCCAACTGGTCGGCCGGTAGCCGCCGTAGCCGGCCTGCTGCCCGATGCGGGGCGTGGCGGGGCGGTCCGACCACTCCGTCAGCGGCCGGCACTCGTGCAGCGGCAGCCGCAGGTTGCTCGCCGCCGCGGCCCGCAGGCTGGGGCGGAACGCCTCCGCCAGCACGCGCGCGTCGTCCAGCGCGTGGTGCGCCCGCTGCTGCACCACGCCGAAGTGCGCCGCGAGGGACTCCAGCTTGTGGTTGGGCAGCGGCAGCCCCAGCTCCTTGGAGAGCGCGATGGTGCACAGCCGCTGGCGCACCGGAGCCTCGCGCCGGGCGCGCGCGTACTCCCGGGCGATCATCTGCCAGTCGAAGACGGCGTTGTGCGCGACGAGGACCCGGTCCGTCAGCCGGGCCGCGAACTCCTCGGCGATGTCCTGGAAGAGGGGAGCGCCCTCCAGCGCCTCGCTCGTCAGCCCGTGGATCCACACCGGGCCCGGGTCGCGCTCCGGGTTGACCGTCGTGTACCAGTGGTCCTCGACCTCGCCGCGCGCGTCCAGCCGGTAGACGGCCGCGGAGATGATGCGGTCGTCCCGGGCCAGGCCCGTGGTCTCCACGTCAACGACCGCGTATCCCCGGGGATATGCGGCCGGCCACGCCGTGGCGGAGAGCGCTGCGGTCGTCAGGTCTTCGAGCATGGTTCACGAGGATACGGGCCGGGACTGACACCGCCGTGCGCCAGGTGCGCGACCGCGCGCCTTCCCGATGCCCCCTCAGGCGGCTTGTCCGGTCTGTCTGTTCGTGGGGCGTACGTCTGCTCGACGGGGGCCGCTTTGGCGGAGATCGCCAAGAAGCAAGCGCGTACCGTCGTCCATACTTGTCGGTAACAACGTCTGGTGGGCCCGGGACGGCGGTCCTACGGTGCTTGCATGCCGAACCTGCCCGATGTCGTGCTGTGGTCGATCCCCGCCTTCGTGCTGCTCACCGTGGTCGAGATGGTGAGCTACCGTCTCCACCCCGACGAGGACGCCGCGGGCTACGAGGCGAAGGACGCCGCCACGAGCGTCGGCATGGGGCTCGGCAGCCTCGCCTTCGACTTCCTGTGGAAGATCCCGATCCTGGCCGTCTACACCGCTCTGTACGAACTCACGCCCCTGCGCGTGCCCGTGCTGTGGTGGACGATCCCGCTGATGCTGCTCGGGCAGGACTTCTTCTACTACTGGTCCCACCGGGGCCACCACGTCATCCGCATCCTGTGGGCCTGTCACGTCGTCCACCACTCCAGCCGCAAGTTCAACCTCACCACCGCGCTGCGCCAGCCCTGGACGTCCCTGACGGTGTGGCCGTTCTACGTGCCGCTCATCCTCGCCGGCGTGCACCCGGCCGCGCTCGCGTTCTGCTCCTCGGCCAACCTCGTCTACCAGTTCTGGATCCACACCGAGCGGATCGACAAGATGCCCCGGTGGTTCGAGTTCGTCTTCAACACGCCCTCGCACCACCGCGTCCACCACGCCTCCCAGGGCGGCTACCTGGACCGCAACTTCGGCGGCATCCTCATCGTCTGGGACCGGCTGTTCGGCTCGTTCGTCGCGGAGACCGAGCGGCCCCGCTACGGGCTGACCAAGAACATCGACACCTACAACCTGCTGAAGGTGGCCACCCACGAGTACGTGGCGATCGCCAAGGACCTGCGCGCGGCCCGCAGTTGGAGCGAACGCGCGGGACGGGTGTTCCGGGGCCCGGGATGGGGCCCGGCGCGGGCGGCGGCGCCGGCCGGCGCCGCCGCGGCGGCTCCCCTCCCGCCCGGGACTCCGGCGGGGCGGGAGCCCGTCGTCGAAACCGCGCCCGCCCGGAAGAGCCCGCCGGCGTGAACCGCCCGCGTCTCGTCCTGGTCGTCTTCGGCCTCACCGCGGTCGTCGACCTCGCCTGTCTCGCGGCCGGCTTCGACGCCGGGCACACCGTCGCCAAGCCGCTGCTGATGCCGCTGCTGGCGCTGTGGGCCGCCCTGCGCCGGGCGCCCCGGCCGCTCCTGGCCGCCCTGCTGTTCGGCTGGGGCGGGGACGTCCTGCTGCTGTCCGACGCCGAGCCGGCCTTCCTCGCCGGGATGGCCTCCTTCGCGGCGGGACACGTCTGCTACCTCCTGCTGTTCCGCACGCACGGCAGCCGCTACGCCGTCCCCCGCGCGCGGGCGGGCCTTGCGGCCCTCGCCTACGCCGGCGCCCTCCTGACGACCGTCGCGCTGCTGTGGCCGGACCTGCCCGCGCACCTGCGCGTCCCCGTCGCCGGGTACAGCCTCCTGCTCACGGCCATGGCATACGCGGCCGGTACCCGGCTCGGCCTCTTCACCGGCCTGGGCGGGGCGCTCTTCCTGCTCTCCGACACCCTCATCGCGACCGGCGTCGCCGACTGGCCGCAGCCGCCCCGCCCCGACTTCTGGATCATGCTCACCTACCTCGCCGCGCAGACCCTGCTGGCCGGCGGCGCACTCGGGGCGCTCGACGCCCGCCGCGCTCCGGCCGCGACGTACGGCGAGATGCGGGTGGCCTGAGGCCGGCCGGGGGCCGGAGGGCCGCGTCTACCAGCGGATGGGCACCGGCAGCGCGGTCAGCGCTCCGGACACCGCGACCACCAGGCCGAGCGCGACCACCTCCGCCCGGGCCGGTGCGCAGGCGGTCAGCGGATCGGCCGCCCGGCGCAGCCGCCGCCGGGCCCACAGGGCGAGCGCGGCGACGGCGGCCACGAGCAGCACCTTGGCGAGCAGGACGCGTCCGTACGCCGTCGCCGTCAGCTGCTCCAGGATCGTCTCCGGCGGCATCCGCCGCAGTGAACTGCACACGCCCGTGGCGGTGATGGCGGCCAGCAGTACCGCCGCCACGCGCGCGTAGAGGCCCAGCAGGGCCGCGCCCGCCGGGTCGCGCCACCGCCGCAGCACGCGCAGGGCGTGCAGCAGACCGCCCACCCACAGGGCGGCACAGGTCAGATGGACGAGCGTCAGGGCGGAGCCGGTCAGCGGGGTGTGCTCGGTCGTGGGATGGGCGCGCAGCGCCTCGGCGACGATGACGGCGGCCAGCGGCAGCACCTGCGCGGCCGGGCGCCGGGACACCGCGCACAGGCCCGCCACGAGGAAGGCGTTGACCTCCAGCAGGGCCAGCTTGCCGTCCCGGGAGGCGTACAGGCCGCCGACGTCGATGTCCGCGAGGGCGCCCGGCACCAGATTGCCGGTGGCCACGACCGAGGCGAGTCCCAGCGCGGCCAGGAAGCCGGCGGCGGCCGCCCAGGACGACCAGCTGGGCGGCAGGCCCGGCGCAGCCCCCGGCACCGACCGCGCCAGCCGGTTCACGAACAGCTCGCCGACCGGTATGCACAGCGCCGCGAACAGCACCGTGCGCAGCAGGGCTATGCCCCCGGCGCCGGGCGCCTCGGCCTCCCCGGTGCCGTGCAGCGCGGCGGACGGGCCGAGCAGCGGAACGAGCGCGCCCAGGGTCACGAGCACCAGGACGGCGACGGCCCGCCCGGCGCCGCCCCGCTGCCGCGCCCGGCCCGTCACAGGTGCAGATCTTGTCAAGGTCACCCCAGGATCTTCACCAACCTCCACAGGTCCGGGCAAGCCGGGAGCGGGGTCGGCCCGCCGTCCCGCGGGAACGGGACGGGCCGGGCGGATGTCCCCGCCCGGCCCGTTCCGTCGTCACACGGACGCTACTTGGTCACCGCGTCCAGCGCGTCGGTGATGCCCCAGCCGTAGAAGCCGTTGCGGTTCTTCGAACCCTCGCACACCGCGTCGATCTTGCCGTCGGCGTCGATGTCGTACGGGTCCGTGCACGCCTTGGCGTCGGCCTGCGCGTACAGCAGGGCCTTCACCAGGGCCGGGGAGGCGTACGGGTGCGTCGACTTGATGAGCGCGGCGACGCCCGCGACGTGCGGGGACGCCATCGACGTACCGGCCATGTAGCCCCACTTGCCGCCCGGCAGCGTGCCCAGGATCAGCCCGCTGGTGGCCGGCGGCGCCGGCGTCTGGTAGGCCGTGGAGTCGCCGCCCGGCGCGGCGATGTCGGCCACGCCCAGACCGTAGTTGGAGAAGGACGACTTGATGCCCTTCGCGCCCGTCGCCGCGACCGTGACGACACCCGGGAGCTGGGTGGGTATGTCGAGGCACTCCGAGGGGTCGACGACCCGCTCGCCGGGCGTGGTGTCGTTCGGGGAGGAGGGGTCGGTGATCGAGTCGGAGGCGAGGTCGTAGTTCTCGTTGCCCGCCGCCGCGACGTTGACCGCGCCCTTCTTCTCGGCGTACCGCGAGGCGCGCGTGACGGCCTCCACGAGCGCCTTCTGGTCCGGGTCGTTCTTGCAGTTGAAGTACCACGGGTCGGTGTAATAGCTGTTGTTCGTCACGTCGACCCCGTGCTCGGCCGCCCACACGAAGCCGCACACCACGGCCTCCGTGTAGAAGAAGCCGGCCGTGGTGGACACCTTGATGCCGGAGACCTTCACGCCGGGCGCGACACCCGTCATGCCGACGCCGTTCTTGGCGGCGGCGATCTCACCGGCCACGTGGGTGCCGTGCGGGCTCTCCGCCGCGCTCGGCCGCCAGGCACCGTCGGAGGTGTCCGGCTTGCCCGTGACGCAGTTGACCGACGCCTTGCGGTCGAAGTTGGGCGCGATGTCGGGGTGGGTGTCGTCCACGCCGGTGTCGATCACGGCGACCGTGACCTTGTCGCTGCCCAGCGACTTCTCGTGCGCCTTGTCCGCCTTGATGGCGGGCAGGTCCCACTGCAGGGACTCCAGCGGGTCCTGGCCGGCCGCCGCCTCGGCCCGCGCGACCTCGGCCGCGCTCAGCACCTTCGGCGCGCCCAGGTCACCCGTCGACGCCGAGGGCAGCGGCGCGGTGCGGGTGGCACCGGCCGACTGCACGCCGCGCACCGTGCGGATGGTCTTGGCGAAGTCGGGGTTCGAGGAGTGGACGACGAGGACGCCGATCTGGTCGTACGACGTCACGATCGTGCCGCCGGCCTTGCCGACGGCCTTCTTCACGTGCGCCGACGTGCCGTGGCCCGGCTTGACGTTGACGACGTAGCTGAGCGGGGTCGCGTCGGCCGAGACCGCGGCGGGGGCGTCCTCGGCGGCCGTGGCCGTGGCGTTCGGCAGGAACGCGAGGGCCGTGGCCATGGCCATCCCGGCCGGGATCGCGACGGCGCGGCGGTAGCGCGCGTGCGGCGCAGTCATGGTGTCTCCAGTTCGTTCGCGGTACGAGGCGGCTGTGCGGAAGGTGGTCGTGGAGGCGGCCCGGAAGGCGCGGGTCACTTGACCGCGCGCAGCGCGTTGACGATGCCGTGGCCGTAGAAGCCGTTGACGCGCTCGCCGCCCTCGCACACCGCGTCCTGCGTGCCGTCGCCGTCCTGGTCGTACGACGTGGGGCAGGCGGTCTCGTCGGCCTGCGCCTTCAGCAGCGCCTGCAGCTGGGCCGGCGAGGCCCACGGGTACTTGGACTTCAGCAGCGCGGCGACGCCCGAGGCGTGCGGCGAGGCCATCGAGGTGCCCTGCAGGAAGGCCCACGCGCCGTTCGGCATGGTGGACAGGATCCGGCCGTCCTTGGAGGGCGTGTCCGGGATCTGGTAGCGGCGGTCACCGCCCGGCGCGGCGACGTCGACGACGCCCTTGCCGTAGGTCGAGTAGTACGACTTGACGTTCTGCACACCGGTCGCGCTGACCGTGACGACACCCGGCAGCTGGGTCGGGATGTCGAAGCACTCGTGCGGGTCGATGGTGCGCTCGACCGGGGTGGTGTCGTTCGGGCTGGAGTCGTCGACGATCGCGTCGGCGTCCAGGTCGTGGTTGGAGTTGCCCGCCGCGGCGACGTGCAGCGTGCCCTTCTTCTGGGCGTACAGCTGGGCCCGGTTGACCGCCGTGACGACGGCGCGCTGGTCCGGGTCGTCCATGCAGTTGTACAGCCACGGGTCGACGTAGTAGCTGTTGTTCGTGATCTCGACGCCGTGGTCGGCGGCGAACACGAACGCGCAGACGACGCTCTCCGGGTAGAAGAGGCCGCTCGCCCGGTCGGTCACGTTGATGCTGGACACCTTCACCCCCGGAGCGACGCCGGCGACGCCGACTCCGTTCCGGGCGGCGGCTATGGACCCGGCGACATGCGTGCCGTGGTAGTCCTCGGGCGTGTACGGCCGCCAGGCGCCCTCGGTGGTGTCGGCCTTGCCGCCCGCGCAGTTGGCGGACTGGGAGGCGGAGAAGTTCGGGGCGATGTCGGGGTGGGTGTCGTCCACGCCGGTGTCGATCACCGCGACCGTCACCTTGCGGCTGCCCGGGGCGATCTGCGCGGCCTTGTCGGCGCCGATCGCGCGCAGGTCCCACTGGTCCGCTTCGAGGGGCTCGCTCTCGGGCGTCCGCGCGGAGGCGGCCTCGACCCGCTCGGCCTCGGCGGCCGTCAGGTACCGGGCGGCGCCCTCCTCCTTCGTGCCCGCGGCGGCCAGCGGCGCCGTGCGCGTGGCACCGGCCGAGTGGACTCCGCGCACCGTGCGAACGGTCTTGGCGAAGTCGGGGTTCGAGGAGTGGACGACGAGGACGCCGATCCGCTCGTACGTCGCCACGACCGAGCCGCCGGCCTTCCCGATCGCCTTCTTGACCGAGGCGATCGTGTGGCGGTCGGTCTTGGTGTTGACGACGTACGCCAGCCGCGGCGCGTCCGCCGTCCGGGTGGCCCGCTCCGCCTGCGGGGCCGCCGAGGCGGCGGCGGGCAGGAAACCGAGCGAGGCCGTCAGCGACAGCACGACGGGCACGGCGAGAGCGAGCCGGCGTCTGGAACGCAAGTGAGACATGGGGTCTCCACATCCTCCGGAAACGAAACCGGCCCGAGGCACAGGTGGTGCTCGGGCAGGTACATGACGAGGTGGTGCAGGGTGAAGCTATCCCGGCCTCTCGCCGGCCAGCAACGTTTCGCCGGAACGACTTCGGAAAGAACGCGACGCGGTTGAACCGCTCCCCGTGTGCCGCCGTGACGTTGAACAAGGAGCGCGAGGACACTCGCCTCCGTCCCCGTACCCACCGCTTTCGTCATTTGCGAGGAGACTCCGTGGCCGCCGACGCACCGCCCCCCTCGAAAGAGCAACACAAACTCCCCTCACCCGAGGAGTTCACCGAGGTGCAGGAGAGCGCGGAGTTCGGTGAACTGCGCCGCTCCTACCGCTCCTTCGCCTTTCCGCTGACCGTCGCCTTCATCGCCTGGTACCTGCTGTACGTGCTGCTGTCGAACTACGCCGGCGGCTTCATGGGCACCAAGCTGTTCGGCAACATCAACGTCGCCTTCGTCCTCGGCGTCGCCCAGTTCGTCACCACGTTCCTCATCGCCTGGTGGTACTCCAAGCACGCCGCCGCGAAGCTCGACCCCAAGGCCGAGGCCATCAAGTCCCGGATGGAGGGCGGCGCATGAGCACCGCACACCAGACCCTGCTCGCCGCGAACGAGGCCAGCGAGCACCGCCCGCTGATCATCACCCTGTTCGCGCTGTTCGTCCTGGCCACCCTCGGCATCACGATCTGGGCCGGCCGCCAGACCAAGGACGCCGCCGACTTCTACGCCGGCGGCCGCCAGTTCAGCGCCTTCCAGAACGGCCTCGCCGTCTCCGGCGACTACATGTCGGCCGCGTCCTTCCTCGGCATCGCCGGCGCCATCGCCATCTTCGGCTACGACGGCTTCCTGTACTCCATCGGCTTCCTGGTCGCCTGGCTGGTCGCCCTGCTCCTGGTGGCCGAGCCGCTGCGGAACTCCGGCCGCTACACCATGGGCGACGTCCTCGCCTACCGCATGCGCCAGCGCCCGGTGCGCACCGCCGCCGGCACCTCCACGATCGTCGTGTCGATCTTCTACCTGCTGGCCCAGATGGCCGGCGCCGGCGTCCTGGTCTCGCTGCTGCTCGGCATCACCTCCGACGCGGGCAAGATCCTCATCGTCGCCCTGGTCGGCATCCTGATGATCGTCTACGTGTCCATCGGCGGCATGAAGGGCACCACCTGGGTCCAGATGGTCAAGGCCGTGCTGCTCATCGGCGGCACCCTCCTGATCACCTTCCTGGTGCTGCTGAAGTTCGACTTCAACATCTCCGACCTGCTCGGCACCGCCGCCGAGAACAGCGGCAAGGGCGCCGCCTTCCTGGAGCCCGGCCTCCAGTACGGCGCGACCGGCACCTCCAAGCTGGACTTCATCTCCCTGGGCATCGCCCTGGTGCTCGGCACCGCCGGCCTGCCGCACATCCTCATCCGCTTCTACACGGTGCCCGACGCCAAGGCCGCCCGTAAGTCGGTGAACTGGGCCATCGGCATCATCGGCGGCTTCTACCTGATGACGATCGCGCTCGGCTTCGGCGCCGCCGCGCTCATCTCGCAGGAGGAGATCCTCGCCTCCAACCCGTCCGGCAACACGGCGGCCCCCCTGCTCGCGCTGCACCTGGGCGGCGTCGACTCGACCTGGGGCGCGATCCTGCTCGCCACGATCTCGGCGGTCGCCTTCGCGACCATCCTCGCCGTGGTCGCCGGCCTCACCCTCGCCTCGTCGTCCTCCTTCGCCCACGACATCTACGCCAACGTCATCCGCAACGGGCAGGCCTCCGGCGCCGAGGAGGTGCGCGCGGCCCGCTGGGCGACCGTCTTCATCGGCGTCATCTCCATCGGCCTCGGCGCCCTGGCCCGCGACCTGAACGTGGCCGGCCTGGTCGCCCTCGCCTTCGCGGTCGCGGCCTCCGCCAATCTGCCGACGATCCTCTACAGCCTGTTCTGGAAGCGGTTCACCACTCAGGGCGCCCTGTGGTCGATCTACGGCGGCCTGATCGTCGCCGTCGGCCTGGTGCTGTTCTCACCCGTGGTCTCCGGCGACCCCAAGGCGATGTTCCCCGACGTCGACTTCGCCTGGTTCCCGCTGAAGAACCCGGGCATCATCTCCATCCCGTTCGGCTTCCTCATGGGCTGGCTCGGCACGGTCCTGTCCAAGGAGGAGCCCGACGCCAAGAAGTACGCCGAGTTGGAGGTCAGGTCCCTGACCGGCACCGGCGCCCACTGAGCACGAACGGCCGGTTGCGGCCGCGTCGTAGGAACCTCCAGGTCCCCGCGGCGCGGCCGCGTCCCACGTCGTGGGATCGGGTCTGTGGCGTTGTCAGCGCTGTCACGTAGGCTCACAGGTGTCGGAGAACCCGTGCTCCGGGCACGATCCGCGTCGAGGGAGGGGGCCCACGTGCTCATCGACACCTACGGCCGAGTGGCCACCGACCTGAGGGTCTCGCTGACCGACCGCTGCAATCTGCGCTGTACGTACTGCATGCCCGAGGAGGGTCTGCAGTGGCTGGCCAAGCCGGATCTGCTCACCGACGACGAGATCGTCCGCCTGATCGACATCGCGGTCACGTCCCTCGGGATCGAGGAGGTCCGCTTCACCGGCGGCGAGCCCTTGCTGCGCCCCGGCCTGGTCGGCATCGTCGAGCGCGTCGCGGCCCTTCGGCCCCGCCCCCAGATGTCGCTGACCACCAACGGCATCGGCCTCAAGCGCACGGCGGCGGCCCTCAAAGCGGCGGGCCTGGACCGGGTCAACGTCTCCCTGGACACGCTCCGGCCGGACGTCTTCAAGACACTCACCCGCCGCGACCGCCACAAGGACGTCCTGGAGGGCCTGGACGCCGCCCGCGACGCCGGCCTGACCCCGGTCAAGGTCAACTCGGTCCTCATGCCGGGGCTCAACGAGGACGAGGCCCCCGACCTCCTCGCCTGGGCCGTGGAGCACGAGTACGAGCTGCGGTTCATCGAGCAGATGCCGCTGGACGCCCAGCACGGCTGGAAGCGCGACGGGATGATCACGGCAGGCGACATCCTGGCCTCCCTGCGCACGCGGTTCGAGCTGACGCCCGAGGGCGAGGAGAAGCGCGGCTCGGCCCCGGCCGAGCGCTGGCTGGTCGACGGCGGCCCGCATGTGGTCGGTGTGATCGCCTCCGTCACGCGCCCGTTCTGCGCGGCCTGCGACCGCACCCGCCTCACGGCTGACGGCCAGGTCCGCACCTGCCTGTTCGCCCGGGAGGAGACGGACCTGCGGGCCGCCCTGCGCTCCGGCGCCCCCGACGAGGAGATCGCCCGCCTCTGGCGCCTGGCGATGTGGGGCAAGAAGGCCGGCGCCGGCCTGGACGACCCCTCGTTCGTGCAGCCGGACCGCCCGATGTCGGCGATCGGCGGCTGAGCGGTCAGCCGCGCTCCTGCCACTCCTCGAACGCGACGACGTCCTTCAGGAAGCCCCGCACCCCGAGGAACTGCGACAGGTGCTCGCGATGCTCCGCACAGGCCAGCCACGTCTTGCGCCGCTCCGGCGTATGGATCTTCGGGTTGTTCCACGCGAGCACCCACACGGCGTCGGCACGGCAGCCCTTCGCGGAACAGATGGGCGTCTCGTCACTCACAGGTTCATCTCACCACTGCACACAGAAAAGGCGACGCCGAGCAGCCACGGGGGGAGCTGCCCGGCGTCGGTCCGTCGCTCCGACGGGGGATGCGGAGCGCGTACGAAGTATGTCACGGGTAACCCCGGGCCCGGCACCGGAACAACATGATTGATCTGAGCTTTTCCTGAGCTTGGCCGGAAGCCCACTTCCGTTTGTGAGCGCGGCCCGCAAGGCCCGCGGCGCCCCTACCGATCGGGGGTTTCGCCCCGCGCGCCCGGCACCGTCCCCGACACGGCGTCTTCCGCGGCGGATTCCGCCCGGCCGTCCTGCCCGGCCGGCGGCGCGATCATCGGCCGCACCGGCGGCGCCACGAACGTCGACGGCAGAGACGGCGCGTTCTCGCGCCCGGCGTTCGCGATCACCACCGCGACGTACGGGAGCACCAGCCCGAGCACCAACGCCACGACGGCCACGTGCCGTTCGACGTTCCACAAGGTCGCCGCGAGGATCACGGAAATCGTGCGGACGGTCATCGAGATCACGTACCTGCGCTGCCGCCCGCGTACGTCCTCCTGCAGCCCCGCCCGGGCGCCGGTGATCCGGAAAACCTGGACGTTGCCGCCGCCATGCTGCTTCCGCATCGCATTCCACCATCCGCCCGTATCGGACCGTCCCCGCCCCGTCGCAGCCCCGGACCGGTGGGGGGAACCGACCAGGACAGATCCCACGTTACGCCGCGTCTGCGCCCGCTGGGAGACCGGGGCCGGTCCGGGCGGCGCGAGCGGCCTGCGCCGTACCGCGTACGGCGGCGTCGGCATGCGGCGTACCGCTGCTCGGCCGACACTGGCCGTAGAGCTCAGGTCGAGCCGGACGAGGAGGCAGCGATGGGCTGGTTGTGGGCGATCATTGTGGGACTGGTGCTCGGTCTGCTCGCGAAGGCGATCATTCCCGGCAAGCAGCACATTCCCCTGTGGCTGACCGTCATCCTGGGCATGATCGGCGGTATCGCCGGCAACGCCATCGCCCGGGCGGCCGGTGTGGAGGCCACGGCCGGCATCGACTGGTGGCGGCACGTCTTCCAGCTGGTGGCCGCGCTCATCCTCGTGGGTCTGGGCGACCGGGCCTGGACGGCGGCGAGGGGGAGCAGACGCAGGGCATGACGGGACGCGGGCGAAGGGGGCGGCCTCCGGCACCGGAGACCGCCCCCTTCCCGTGCCGCGTGCTCAGCCGCCCGTGACCTCGACCGCGGCCAGGTTCTTCTTGCCCCGGCGCAGCACCAGCCAGCGGCCGTGCAGCAGGTCCTCCTTCGCGGGAACGGCGTCCTCGCCGGCGACCTTCACGTTGTTCACGTACGCGCCGCCCTCCTTCACCGTGCGGCGCGCGGCCGACTTGCTGGCGACCAGGCCGACCTCGGCGAACAGGTCGACGGCCGGGCCCAGCTCGGCCACCCGGATGTGCGGCACCTCGGACAGGGCCGCGGCCAGCGTGCGCTCGTCCAGCTCCGCCAGCTCGCCCTGGCCGAAGAGGGCCTTGGACGCGGCGATCACGGCGGCCGTCTGGCCGGCGCCGTGCACCAGCGTCGTCAGCTCCTCGGCCAGCGCCCGCTGCGCCGCCCGGGCCTGCGGACGCTCCTCGGTCTGCTTCTCCAGTTCCTCCAGCTCCTCGCGGGAGCGGAAGGACAGGATGCGCATGTACCGGGAGATGTCCCGGTCGTCCACGTTCAGCCAGAACTGGTAGAACGCGTACGGCGTGGTCATCTCCGGGTCCAGCCAGACGGCGCCGCCCTCGGTCTTGCCGAACTTGGTGCCGTCCGCCTTCGTCATCAGCGGCGTCGCCAGGGCGTGCACGGTCGCGTCCGGCTCCAGGCGGTGGATCAGGTCCAGGCCCGCCGTGAGGTTGCCCCACTGGTCGCTGCCGCCCTGCTGCAGCGTGCAGCCGTAGCGGCGGTAGAGCTGCAGGAAGTCCATGCCCTGCAGCAGCTGGTAGCTGAACTCCGTGTAGCTGATGCCCTCGGAGGACTCCAGGCGGCGGGCCACGGAGTCCTTCGTCAGCATCTTGTTGACGCGGAAGTGCTTGCCGATGTCCCTCAGGAACTCGATCGCGGACAGGTCCCGCGTCCAGTCGAGGTTGTTGACCATGACGGCGGCGTTGTCGCCCTCGAAGTCGAGGAACGGCTCGATCTGGGCGCGCAGCCGGTCGACCCAGCCGCCGACCGTCTCCGGGTCGTTCAGCGTGCGCTCCGCCGTGGGGCGGGGGTCGCCGATCAGGCCCGTGGCGCCGCCGACCAGCGCCAGCGGACGGTGACCGGCCTGCTGGAGCCGGCGCACGGTGAGCACCTGCACCAGGTGCCCCACGTGCAGCGACGGCGCGGTCGGGTCGAAACCGCAATAGAACGTGACGGGACCGTCCGCGAGCGCCTTGCGCAAAGCGTCCTCGTCGGTGGACAGGGCGAACAGCCCGCGCCACTTCAGCTCGTCGACGATGTCCGTCACGGTTCTCGTATCTCCTTGATTGGGCTCGTGGTGGGTACGAGGTTATACGCCCTGGCTGACCGAGCTCATATTGAAATCGGGGACGCGCAGCGGGGGCATCGCGGCCCTGGTGAACCAGTCGCTCCATTCCCTCGGCAGCGTCTTCTCCGTCCGCCCCGCCTCGGTGGCCCGCCCCAGCAGGCCCACCGGCGACTCGTTGAACCGGAAGTTGTTCACCTCGCCCGTCACCTCGCCGTTCTCGACGAGGTACACGCCGTCCCGGGTCAGGCCCGTCAGCAGCAGCGTCGCCGGATCGACCTCGCGGATGTACCACAGGCAGGTCAGCAGCAGCCCCCGCTCGGTGTTCGCCACCATCTCGTCCAGGGAGCGGTCCTCGCCCCCGTCCAGGATCAGGTTGTCGATGCCCGGCGCCACGGGCAGCCCCGTCAGGCCCGCGCTGTGGCGGCTGGTCGTCAGGTGCCGCAGCTCGCCCTCGCGCATCCACTCGGTGGCCGTCAGCGGCAGGCCGTTGTCGAACACCGACTGGTCGCCGCCCGAGGAGTGCGCGATCACGAACGGCGCCGACTCCAGGCCGGGCGCGTGCGGGTCGCTGCGCAGGGTCAGCGGCAGGTCGGTCAGCTTCTCGCCGACCCGCGTGCCCCCGCCCGGCTTGGAGAACACCGTCCGGCCCTCCACCGCGTCCCGGCCGGAGGCCGACCACAGCTGGTAGATCAGCAGGTCCGCCACCGCCGTCGGCGGCAGCAGCGTCTCGTACCGGCCCGCCGGCAGCTCCACGCGCCGCTCGGCCCAGCCGAGGCGCACGGCCAGCTCGGCGTCCAGGGCGGCCGGGTCGACGTCCTTGAAGTCCCGCGTGGAGCGCCCGGCCCACGCGGAGCGGGTCCGGTCGGGCGACTTCGCGTTCAGCTCCAGCGTCCCGTTCGGCTGGTCGTGCCGCAGCCGCAGGCCCGTGGAGGTGCCCAGGTACGACGAGACCAGCTGGTGGTGGGCGAAGCCGTACAGCTCGCGGCCGCCCGCACGCGCGCGGGCGAAGGCCTCGCCGAGCGCCGGCGCGAACTCGGCGAACACGGCCGAGGAGGTCTCGGCGGGCGCCTCGGTGAACTCCGGCGACCGGTCCACGCCCGAGACCAGCGGCTGCGCGTCCTCGGCGGGACCGGCGCCGCGCGCGGCGGCCTCGGCGGCCCGCACCAGGGGCTCCAGCTCGTCGGCGGTCACGGCGGACCGGGACACGACCCCCGAGGCCGTGCCCTCCTTGCCGTCGACGGTGGCGACGACCGTGAGGGTGCGCCCGCGGGTGACGCCGTTGGTGGTCAGGGCGTTGCCCGCCCAGCGCAGGTTGGCGGAGGAGTGCTCGTCGGCGATGACGACGCAGCCGTCCGCCCGGGACAGTTCGAGGGCGCGCTCGACGACCTCGTGGGGCTTGCTGGTGCGCACGCTCATCGGCCGGCCTCCTGGGTGGTGTTGAGGATGTTGACGCCCTTGAACAGCGCCGAGGGGCAGCCGTGCGACACGGCGGCGACCTGGCCCGGCTGGGCCTTGCCGCAGTTGAAGGCGCCGCCCAGCACGTAGGTCTGCGGTCCGCCCACCGCGGCCATCGAGCCCCAGAAGTCGGTGGTGGTCGCCTGGTAGGCCACGTCCCGCAGCTGCCCGGCCAGCCGCCCGTTCTCGATGCGGTAGAAGCGCTGCCCGGTGAACTGGAAGTTGTAGCGCTGCATGTCGATCGACCAGGACCGGTCCCCGACCACGTAGATGCCGCGCTCCACGCCGCCGATCAGGTCCTCGGTCGACATCCCGGCCGGGTCCGGCCGCAGCGACACGTTGGCCATGCGCTGGACCGGCACATGGCCGGGGGAGTCGGCGTAGGCGCAGCCGTTGGACCGCTCGAAGCCGGTCAGCCGCGCGATGCGCCGGTCCAGCTGGTAGCCGACGAGCGTGCCGTCGCGCACCAGGTCCCAGGACTGGCCCTCGACGCCCTCGTCGTCGTAGCCGATCGTGGCCAGGCCGTGCTCGGCGGTGCGGTCGCCGGTGACGTTCATCAGCTCGGAGCCGTAGCGCAGCTTGCCCAGCTGGTCGAAGGTGGCGAAGGAGGTGCCGGCGTAGGCGGCCTCGTAGCCGAGCGCCCGGTCGAGTTCGGTGGCGTGGCCGATGGACTCGTGGATGGTCAGCCACAGGTTGGACGGGTCGACGACCAGGTCGTACAGGCCCGGCTCGACGCTCGGGGCGCGCATCTTCTCGGCCAGCAGCTCCGGGATCCGCTCCAGCTCGCCCTCCCAGTCCCAGCCGGTGCCCCGCAGGTACTCCCAGCCGCGTCCGACGGGCGGGGCGAGGGTGCGCATCGAGTCGAACTCGCCGCTGGACTCGTCGACCGCGACGGCGTTGAACACCGGGTGCAGCCGGACCCGCTGCTGCGTGGTGACGGTTCCGGCCGTGTCGGCGTAGAACTTGTTCTCGTGGACGGTGAGCAGCGAGGCGTCGACGTGGTCCACCCCGCGCGCCGCCAGCAGCCGCGCGCTCCACTCGGCGATCAGCCCGGCCTTCTCCTCGTCCGGCACGCCGAAGGGGTCGATCTCGTACGACGAGATCCAGGTCTTGTCGGCGTGCACCGGCTCGTCGGCCAGCTCGACGCGCTCGTCCGACCCGGCCGCCCTGATCACCTGCGCGGACAGCTTCGCCATGGCCACCGCCTGTCCGGCGACCCGGGCGGCGGCGTCCATGGTGAGGTCGACGCCGGAGGCGAAGCCCCAGGTGCCGCCGTGCACCACCCGCACCGCGTAGCCGAGGTCGGTGGTGTCCGACGACCCGGCGGGCCTGGCGTCCCGGAACCGCCAGGAGGCGCTGCGCACCCGCTCGAACCGGAAGTCCGCGTGCTCGGCGCCCAGCGCACGCGCGCGTGCGAGGGCCGCGTCGGCGAGGGCGCGTAGGGGGAGGGCCGTGAAGGCCTCGTCGATGGTATGAGGCACCGCCGTCTCTTTCTGTCGAGGTGACCGTGGTTGCCGTGCTCGGTGTCGTGGTGACTGCTCCGATCATGTCGCCCATCCCGCGCGCGGGCCACGACTTTCCGGCTGGACGAGCGCGGCCCTTCTGTAGGGACCCGACAGCGAGGCCCCGGCGCCACTGTCGGTGCCCGATTGTCCGCGGGCGTGCCGGGACCGATAGGTTTTCGAGGAAGCCGCCTGTCATCGCCGCCTGTCGTCCAGGCGCCGGGGCGGGGTATCAGACCGCTACCGAAAGGGTGATCCGTTGAGCCGCTCGGTTCTCGTCACCGGAGGCAACCGGGGCATCGGCCTCGCCATCGCCCGCGCTTTCGCCGATGCCGGCGACAAGGTCGCCATCACGTACCGCTCGGGTGAGCCGCCGGCCGGCTTCCTGGCTGTCAAGTGCGACATCACCGACGCCGAGCAGGTGGAGCAGGCCTACAAGGAGATCGAGGAGGCCCACGGCCCCGTCGAGGTCCTCGTCGCCAACGCCGGCATCACCAAGGACCAGCTCCTGATGCGCATGTCCGAGGAGGACTTCACCTCGGTCATCGACACGAACCTCACCGGCACCTTCCGCGTCGTCAAGCGCGCCAACCGCGCCATGCTCCGCGCCAAGAAGGGCCGTGTCGTCCTCATCTCCTCGGTCGTCGGGCTGCTCGGCTCCGCGGGGCAGGCGAACTACGCCGCCTCCAAGGCCGCCCTGGTCGGCTTCGCGCGGTCCCTCGCCCGGGAGCTGGGCTCGCGCAACATCACCTTCAACGTCGTCGCACCCGGCTTCGTCGACACCGACATGACCAAGGTGCTCACCGACGAGCAGCGCTCCGGCATCGTGTCGCAGGTCCCCCTCGGCCGGTACGCCCAGCCGGAGGAGATCGCCGCGGCCGTGCGGTTCCTCGCCTCGGACGACGCCTCGTACATCACTGGAGCCGTCATCCCCGTTGACGGCGGACTGGGAATGGGTCACTGATCACCATGAGCGGAATTCTCGAGGGCAAGCGCGTCCTGATCACCGGTGTGCTGACGGAGGCCTCCATCGCCTTCCACACCGCCAGGCTGGCCCAGGAGCAGGGCGCCGAGGTCATCCTCACCGCGTTCCCGCGGCCCACGCTGACCGAGCGCATCGCCAAGAAGCTGCCCAAGCCCGTCAAGGTCATCGAGCTCGACGTGACCAACGACGAGCACCTGGGGCGCCTGGCCGACATCGTCGGCGAGGAGCTCGGCGGCCTCGACGGTGTCGTGCACTCCATCGGCTTCGCCCCGCAGGACGCCCTCGGCGGCAACTTCCTGAACACGCCGTTCGAGTCGGTCGCCACCGCCATGCACGTCTCGGCGTACTCCCTGAAGTCGCTGACCATGGCCTGCCTGCCGCTGATGCAGAACGGCGGCTCGGTCGTCGGCCTCACCTTCGACGCGCAGTTCGCCTGGCCGCAGTACGACTGGATGGGCCCGGCCAAGGCCGCCCTGGAGGCCACCAGCCGCTACATGGCCCGTGACCTGGGCAAGCAGAACATCCGCTGCAACCTGGTCTCGGCCGGTCCGCTCGGTTCCATGGCCGCCAAGTCCATCCCGGGCTTCAGCGAGCTGGCGTCGGTGTGGGACTCCCGCTCCCCGCTGGAGTGGGACCTGAAGGACCCGGAGCCGGCCGGCCGCGGCGTCGTGGCGCTGCTGAGCGACTGGTTCCCGAAGACCACCGGCGAGATCATCCACGTGGACGGCGGTCTGCACGCCATCGGCGCCTGACCCACCCCGTACGTCCCTCGTACGGCCCGGACGCCCCGTTTCCCGCTCGCGCGGGGGAGCGGGGCGTCACCCGTTCGGCGCAGCCGGCCGGGCGCGGCGGGCGGCAGCCGGTCAGTCTGGGAGTCGCGTCGACCACGCGAGCCCCTCCCCAGCACGGCCGAGGAGGTCTCCTTGTGCGCTTGTCCCGCCGAACGGCCTCAGTGTCCCTCGCCGTCGCTCTCGTGCTGACGCCGGCGTACGAGGCGGTGCCCCACGCGCGCGTGCCCGCCGGCGAGCAGGAGCCGGCGGACCCGTTCGGCGCCGCCTGCCGCATCCGGGTCGCCGGCTCCCTCGTGACCGCGCACTGCCACAACCCGTATCCGGAGACCGACCGCGTGAGCCTGCACGTCGAGTGCGCCCGCTGGTGGGACCTCGACACCGACAGCGCGCCGGTGGCGACCGCGCCCGCACAGACCGTGCGGCTGACCGGGCGCTGCTGGAAGGAGGTCGACGCGGCGTGGATCAGCCACCGGAAGGGGAACTGATCCCGCCCAGGCGGCACAGGAACGGATAGCGGGCGGCCTCCGCCGCCGCCTGCTCCGCGTCACCCGCGCGGATCGCGTCGAGCAGCCGGCCGTGGTCCATGTGCGTCTCCGGCGTCAGCTCCTCGCCGACGTCCTCGCGCAGCCAGTCCCGCAGCACCTCGCCCAGGTCCGCGTACATGGCCGTCATCACGTCGTTGTGCGAGGCGGACACCACGGCCAGGTGGAACGTGGCGTCCGCAGTCACGAACGCCTCCTTGTCGCCCGACTCCCAGGCCTCCTCGCGCCGCAGCAGCAGCGCGTCGAGCTGCTTGAGGTCCCTCTCCGTGCGCCGCTGCGCGGCCAGCCGGGCGGCCGAGGACTCCAGCGTGGAGCGCAGCTCGGCGATGTGCCGGGGATCGGCGTCGGCGAACCGCCGCTGCATCACGCCCGCCAGCTCGCTCGTCGCCGCGACGTAGGTGCCGGAACCCTGGCGGATGTCCAGCAGGCCGTTGTGCGCCAGGGCGCGGACGGCCTCACGGACGGTGTTGCGGGCGACGCCGAGCTGCTCGACCAGCTCCGGCTCCGTCGGGATGCGGGAGCCGACCGGCCACTCGCCCGCGGTGATCTGGGCCCGCAGCGCGGCGATGACCTGCTCGGACAGGGCCGAACGTCGGGGATGGCTCAGGGGCATGGCTCACCTTCGCACGAACGGCGGCCCGGAGGGCGTCCGGGGGCCGGACAGGAGTGGACAGTCAATCATCCCATGATTCTATGATGGGCCCCATGGCTCAAGAGGAAACCCGGACGACAACGCGGACGACACCCCGGACGACGGCACACCCCGCCGTGGGGGGGGCGGCCCCCCCCCGGGCCGGGCCCCCCGGGGGGGGGGGGGGGGGGGGCCCCCCGGCGGGGGGGGGGCGGGGGGGGGGCGGGGGGGCCGGGGGGGGCGCGGGCGACCCCG
>NZ_JBITSK010000009.1:0-22144 GCF_044540565.1 Streptomyces sp. NPDC085931 | reverse complement strand
ACCCCCACCCCCCACCCCCCCCCCCCCCCCCCCCCCCCCCCCCCCCCCCCCCCCCCCCCCCGGCCCCCCCCCCCCCCCCCCCCCGGCGCCGGGCAACCGGGCGGCGCGGGCGGCGCGTCCCCGCGCGCGTGGACGATGCGGCTGCTCGTCGTGGGCATCGTGCTGTCCGCGCTCAACCTCCGTCCGGCCATCACCAGCCTCGGCGCCCTCCTGGAGGAGGTCCGCAACGGGCTCGGCATGAGCGGCAGCGTGGCCGGGCTGCTCACCTCCGTGCCGCCGCTGTGCTTCGCCGTCTTCGGCGTCATGGCCCCCCGGCTCGCCCGCCGCTTCGGCGCGGGCGCGGTGGTGTGCGCCGGCATGGCCGCCATCGCCACCGGCCTGCTGCTGCGGCCGTACACCGGCAGCACGGCCGGCTTCCTGGCCGGCAGCGCCCTCGCGCTCATGGGCATCGCGGTCAGCAACGTGCTGATGCCGGTCATCGTCAAGCACTGGTTCCCCGACCGGGTCGGTTCCATGACCGGCCTGTACTCGATGGCCCTCGCCCTGGGCACGGCCCTCGCGGCGGCGGTCACGGTGCCCCTGACCGACGCGCTCGGCGGGAACTGGCAGTCGGGTCTGACCGTGTGGGCGGCGCTGGCCGTGGCGGCGGTCCTGCCGTGGCTCCCCTTCGTCCGCGGCCGCGCGACGGCCCCGGGGGCGGTCGACGCGGGGTCGGCACCGGGTGGTGCCGGGGCGGCGACGGGCGGCGGGTCGGCACCGGACGGCGCCGCGTCCGTGCGGGACGGCCTCGGGCCGGGACGCGAGGCCGACCGGGGCGACGGCGGTGACGCGCAGGCCGCGGCCGCGGCGGAGCCCGCGCGGGAGGCGGCCCCGCCGTTGCGGATCACCCGCAGCCGCACCGCCTGGGCCCTGGCCGTCTTCTTCGGCCTCCAGGCCACCGCCGCCTACATCACCATGGGCTGGATGGCGCAGATCTTCCGGGACGCGGGTGTCCCCGCCGGCACCGCGGGGCTGCTGCTGGCGGTCACCATGGTCATGGGCGTACCGCTCGCCTTCGTGATACCCCGCCTGGCCACGCGCCTGCCGCACCAGGGCCCGATCGCGCTCGCCCTGGGCGTCTGCGGCCTCGCCGGCTACGCCGGGCTGTACCTCGCGCCCGCCGCCGGTGCCTGGGCCTGGGCCGTACTGCTCGGCATCGCGAACTGCGCCTTCCCGCTCGCCCTGACCATGGTCGGCATGCGGGCGAGGACGGGGCCGGGCGTGGCCCAGCTGTCGGCGTTCGCCCAGAGCACCGGCTACCTGATCTCCATCCCCGGACCGCTCCTGGTCGGCGTCCTCTACCAGCACAGCGGCGGCTGGGGCCTGCCGATCGCGCTGATGAGCGCGCTGATGATCCCGCAGATGGTGGTCGGCGTCCTGGCGGGCCGGGACCGCACGGTGGAGGACGAGGCGAGCCGCCGAGCCGCCGCGGCAGGCCGCTGACCGTCCGGCGACGCCGCCCTTCGCGCGCCGCGCGCGTCGGGGCCCGACCCCCGGGCGCGCGGTGCGCCGGGCGGGTGCGACACTGGCCCCATGCCAGTGCTCGACCCGAATCCCCAGCACGGTCAGAAGAAGATGCTGCTCGTGTTCGGCTCCTTCTTCGCGATCTTCATCGTCATCGCCGTCATCGCGACCATCGCCGCGCCCTGACCCCGCGCCCGCCCGCCCCGTGGTGGGGCTAGCCCCCCTGTCCCCTAGGGGGTGAGGGTCAGGGTCAAGTGGGTGGATCACCGGATGGGGCGACGCCCGCGGATTCCGTAGCTTCGAGATGTGACCACGCAGGACCGGTCACCGACCACTCGAAGAGCGGAGGCAGACATGTCGGCTCCTGTGCACACCCGGCCCCACCCGGCGACCCGGGCCGGTGCCGACAGCCGCCTGCCCTGGTGGGCCCTCGCCCTGCCCGCGCTCGCCTTCACGGCCCTGCTCCTGCTGATCCTGCACCCGGCCGACGCGCACGCGGCCGCCGGCGACCCCGCGATCACCCACCTCGTCGAGCGGATCCAGCAGCTGACGACCCGCTGAGCACGGCCGGGAGCGCTGGTCAACTCCCTGC
The DNA here is from genome assembly GCF_044540565.1 of Streptomyces sp. NPDC085931. Taxonomy (NCBI): domain Bacteria; kingdom Bacillati; phylum Actinomycetota; class Actinomycetes; order Kitasatosporales; family Streptomycetaceae; genus Streptomyces; species Streptomyces sp. NPDC085931. The sequence goes on along the minus strand of NZ_JBITSK010000009.1, from coordinate 20,049 downwards.
GCCCCGTGGCGTGTTTCATGCGAAGCTGGATCTCATGAGCGTCGCTGAACCCCGCAGCATTGTCCTCTTCCGCCATGCGAAAGCCGACTGGCCACAGGTGACCGATCACGAGCGTCCGCTCGCCGACCGGGGCCGCATGGACGCGGCGGAGGCCGGGCGCAGGCTCGCCGACACCGGCGTCGCCTTCGACCTGGCCCTGTGCTCCACGGCGGTCCGCACCCGGGAGACCTGGAAGCTGGCCGTCCAGGAGTTCCCGCAGCGGCCGAAAACCGTCTACGAGGAGCGGATCTACGAGGCCTCGCCGGGTGAGCTGATCGCCGTGCTCAACGAGACCCCCGACGACGCGCAGAACCTCCTCATGATCGGCCACAACCCGGGCATCCAGGGCCTCGCCGACGTCCTGGCGGGCTCGGCCGAGAGCGACGCCCGGGAGCGGATGGCCCGCCGCGGGTTCCCGGCCGCCGCCTTCGCCGTGCTGTCGTTCACGGGCTCGTGGAAGAGCCTGGAGCCGGGCGTGGCCACGCTGCGGGACTACTGGGCACCGGCCGAGTGACGCGCTCGCCGCGCTCGCCGCGAGCTGTGAGCCGTGAGCCGTAGGCCGTGAGCTGTAGGCCGTGGGCTGTAGGCCGTGAGTTCTTCGCCGCTCTTCGGGCGTGGGTCGGCCCCGGTTGGAGTGACGGGACCCGGCGCCTGACCGGCGCCGGGCTGCCCACGTGGATCGGACCGCTGCCCGCGTGGGTCAGACCGAGTCGACGGTGTCCGCCGCCTCGACCTCTTCGCGCGTGATGCCCAGCAGATACAAAACCGTGTCCAGGAACGGGACGTTCACCGCGGCGTGCGCGGCCTCGCGCACCACGGGCTTGGCGTTGAAGGCCACCCCCAGCCCGGCCGCGTTCAGCATGTCCAGATCGTTCGCGCCGTCACCGATCGCCACCGTCTGCGACAGCGGAACCCCCGCCTCGGCGGCGAACCGCCGCAGCAGCCGCGCCTTGCCCGCGCGGTCGACGATCTCGCCGGTGACCTTGCCGGTCAGTCGGCCGTCCACGATCTCCAGCGTGTTGGCATGGGCGAAGTCCAGCCCGAGCCGCTCCTTCAGATCGTCCGTGACCTGCGTGAAACCGCCCGAGACGACGCCCACTTGGTAGCCCAGCCGCTTGAGCGTGCGGATCAGGGTGCGGGCGCCCGGCGTCAGCCGCACCTCGCTGCGCACCTTGTCCACCACGGAGGCATCCAGACCCTCCAGCAGCGCCACGCGCGCGTGCAGGGACTGCTCGAAGTCCAGCTCCCCGCGCATCGCGGCCGCCGTCACCTCGGCCACCTCGTTCTCGCAGCCGGCGTGCGCCGCGAACAGCTCGATGACCTCGTCCTGGATGAGCGTCGAGTCGACGTCCATGACGACCAGGCGCTGCGCGCGCCGGTAGAGGCCGGCGGCGACCACCGCCACGTCGATGCCGAGCTTCGCCGCGTCGGTGACCAGGGCGGTGCGCAGGGGTTCGGTCTCCACACCGGAGACGGCGAACTCGACCGCGGTCACGGGGTACTTGGCCAGGCGGAAGATACGGTCGATGTTGCCGCCGGTCTGGGTGATCCGCGCGGCGACCGCCGCCGTGGCCTCCGCGGTGAGCGGGTGCCCGAGGACGGTGACCAGGGAGCGGCCCAGGCCGCGCGGCCGGTTGTCGCCGAGGCCGGAGATGATCTCCGCCTGCATCTTCATCGACTCGGCCCAGCTGTGCACCGTCGCCCGCAGGTCTCCCTCCAGGCCGGCGGGCGGCTCGGTCACGAGCGCGCACAGCACCATCCGGCCACGGGTGACGACCTGCTCGATGTCGACGACGTCGACGGAGTAGGCGGCGAGGGTGTCGAAGAGGCCGGCGGTGATGCCGGGCCTGTCCTTGCCGAAGATCTTGACCAGCAGGGTGGGGACGTCGGCCGGGACGTCGGCAGGGACATCGGAAGACGAGGTCTGCGAAGCGCTCATGGTGGTTCCACCGTATCCGGCAGGCGGCTCGTACCGCCCCCGAGGTCCGCCTGGCGGACAGGGAACAGTGGGTGTCGGGCGGGTGGCGAGGATCTTGCGTACCGGGCCCGGCGGGTGGCCGGAGGTCGGGCGAGGGCCGGTCGGGGGCCCGGTCGGAGGCCGGGGTGCCTCACCGGCCGCCTCGCGGGGTGCGCGGCGGTGGGGGCGGCGGCGGTGGTCCTTCGTCCGGCCGGTCGGGCGGACCGCCGCCGTTCCCGGGCCCGGGGGACTGCCGGGGCCCGCGCGGAGGGGGCGCGAGCGGCCGGACGACCGTGGGGGCGCCGTAGATGTCGCCGTCTCCCGACAACCTGCCGGAGTCGTCGTCCGGCCGGGCGTCCTCCGGCTCCGGCAGCTCGTCGGGGACGCGCAGGTAGGGGTTGGTGTCCGGGTTCGGCGGACGGTACGGCACGCCAGGCGCGTAGGGCCCGGCTTCCCCACCGCGCGCGTCCTGTCCGCTCGGGGACGCACCGGCTCCTCCGCCCCCTCCGGCGGCGTCACGTCCCCCAGGCGGCGCGCCCGCCCCGGCCGGCCCCGCTCCAGGCCCCACACCCCTCGGCCCGCCCCACCCGGTGTCCCTCTCAGCGGCTCCCGACGACGCGGGCCATCCGGCATCTCCCTCAGCGGTTCCTGCCCACCTGGGCCGCCCGCCGTCCTGCTCGGCGGCTCCTGGCCATCCGGCCCGCCCGTTGTCCTCGTCAGGGGTTCCCGGCCAGCCGGCCCGTCCGGCGCCCTCCTCGCCGGCCCCCGCCCCCTGGCCGTACCCCGGCGGCGTGGTGCCCGCCCCGGGCCCCGCCCACCCGGCGTTCTCGTCGCGTCCCGGCCCCGACGCTCCACCCCCTCGCCCCGTCTGCCCGGCATCTCCGCCACCCCCGCCGTACGCCCCGGTGAAGCCACCGGTCCTGGCCCCTGGCCCGACGCCTGCTCCGGGCACCGCCGCCCCCGGCCCGACACCCACCCCCGGCACACCCGTCCCGGTCCCCGGCCCGGCCCCCGCCCCCGGCACACCCCCCGCTCCGTACGATCCGCCCCCGCCCCGTGCCCACGCCGTGGCCGATCGGCCCGCCGCCCCGCATGCCCACGCCGTCAGCGCGCCCGCGCCCCCGGCCCCCGCGCCCCACACCGCGCCCAGCAGCAGGGCCATGGCGAGGTGGCCGTGCAGGTCGAGGCCCGCGCCGAACGCGTCGAAGCCCAGGACGGACAGGGACGCGCTCACGGACACCTCCGTGAGCCAGGCCAGCAGCGGCAGGGCGAGCGCGGTCACCGCCCCGAGCCGCAGCGCGCACCGGCCCGCGAAGGCCAGAGCGCCCGGGGCCCGCGACGCGTCCGGAACGACCTGCCTGTCCGGAACGACCTGCCCGTCCAGCCCGCCCTGCGAGCCCGGCGTGCCCGGGGAATCCGGCCTGCCCGCGGAATCCCGCCTACCCGGGCCCGGCAAGCCCGGCCCGCCCGGCAAGCCCGGCCCGCTCGCCGAGCCCGGCCCGCCCGGTGTCCGGGCCGCCGTCAGCACCCCCGCCAGCAGCATCATCAGCGCCGCCGCCAACGCGAGCAGCCACACCCGGCCGTCCAGCTCCGCCAGCCGCCCCAGCGTCACCGTCCGGTCCGTGCCGGAGCCGAGCAGGTCGTCCAGCGGGTCCGGCAGGAAGCGGGTCAGTTCGCCCGTGGCCCGTCCGTCCCACGGCACGAACAGGCCCAGCGGCACGCCCAGCCACACCCCGTTCGGCGCCCCGAGCAGCGCCGCCCCGGCGACGCGGCGCGGATGATCGTCGCCGATCGCCGCGTACGCCGCCGCGGCGAGCCCCGCCGCCACGGCCACCAGCAGCACCGTCACCACCGCGGACACCGCCGGCCGCACGACCCGGTGCACGGCCTCCCAGCCCGGCGGCAGCGGCGTACGCCGGGACGCCAGCAGGGCGAGGGCGAGGATTCCGGCCGACCACCCGAGCCCGCCGAGCAGGGTGGGCGCGGTGTCCACCGTGAAGCCGACCGCCGCCCGCGCGTCGACCAGCTCGCCCAGCCGGTCCGGCAGCAGCCCGCCGATGTCCCCGAGCCCCGGTACCTCCACGCCCCCGGCCCCGCCGGGCACGTCGTCGAGTCCCAGCGACCCCCCGTCGATCGTGATCACATCGTGTCCCGCCCACGCGAGCCCGCCCAGCATCGCCACGAACAGCGCGACCACCGCGCCCGCACGGGCGAGGAGTTCGGCCACCGGGATCCCAACTCCGGCCGCCCGCAGGGACCGCAGGAAGAACCACGACAGGAGCACCGCCCCGACCAGGCTCACCCCCAGTGGCGTGATCTCGATGGCCGTCTCCGCCTCCGCGCCCGTCAGGCCGAACGCCGACACGTCACCGGACGGCGTGACCGACCCGCCCGCCGCGAGCGCCACCACCGCGGCGGTCATCGGCCCCAGCGAGCCCGCCGCGTCCGCGTCCAGCAGCCGCAGCCCCAGCGCCGCCGTCCCCGCCATCCCGATCAACGCCCAGCTCACGGCGGCGACGGCGGACATCACCACGTCCCCCCACGGCACGCGCGCACCGCCCCGCACCGACTCCGCACCCGTCGCAGCACCCATGGCAGACCCCCCGATCCGCTGCGCGGCGGGACCACCGCGCTTGTCCCCCTCGCGTCGAAATACCACTCTCCGGTCCGTTTTCAACCCCGTCAACGGAATCGGCCGAGCCGTCCGCGCGCGCCCTTCCCGAGGCCCGACTTTCGGTCAGGGGGCCGCTCCTGAAATAGTTCCCCCCGATGTTCGACATCCCTAGACTCCCCATGTCGGGGGATAACTCGGGGGACAACTCAGTGGGGCATGGAGTGCCGGAACTCGTACTGGAATCAAACGGACGTACCTGGACGCTCGATCCGTCCAGGGCATACACCCTCGGACGCGATCCGCAGGGGGACGTCGTCTTCGACGACGCCAGGGTCTCCTGGCGTCACGCCACGGTCAGCTTCAACGGCCGCAGTTGGGTCATCGAGGACCACGGCAGCACCAACGGCACGTTCGTGCAGGGGCAGCGCATCCATCAGATGGAGCTCGGCCCCGGCTCGGCGGTCAACCTGGGCAACGCGACCGACGGCCCGCGCCTGAACCTCTCCGGCGCCGCGGCCTCCGTCGCCACGCCGCAGGCCCAGCCCCAGCAGCAGCCGTACGCGGCGCAGGGCGCGAACCCCGGCTGGGCGCAGCAGAGCCCCGCCCAGCCCGCGCCGCACCAGCCGCACCAGCAGGCCCCGCAGGCCGGCTGGCAGCAGCCGCAGCAGCCCGCCGCGCACATCCCGCAGCAGCAGGGCCCCGGTGGTGTCGCGGGGGCACCGCCGGTCTACGGCGACCGCAGCCCGACCACGTTCCACCAGTTCTCGCTCGGCCGCGTGATGCGCATCGGCCGTGCCCTGGAGAACGAGCTGGTCGTCTCCGACCTGCAGGTCTCCCGGCACCACGCCGAGTTCCACGCCACGCCCGACGGGCGCATGGAGATCCGCGACCTCGGCTCGCACAACGGCACGTACGTCAACGGCCAGCCCATTCCCAAGGGCGGCTCGCAGCTGCTCGGCCCGACCGACGTCGTCGGCGTCGGCCACTCGACGTTCCGGATCGTCGGCGACCGGCTGGAGGAGTTCGTCGACACCGGTGAGGTGTCCTTCTCCGCCCGCCACCTCACCGTCACGGTCGACGGCGGCAAGCAGATCCTCAAGGACGTCTCCTTCGGCGTCCCGGAGAAGTCGCTGATCGCGGTCATCGGCCCGTCCGGCTCCGGCAAGTCCACCCTGCTCAAGGCGCTCACCGGCTACCGGCCCGCCAACCAGGGCGAGGTGCTCTACGACAACCGCAACCTCTACAAGCAGTTCGCCGAGCTGCGCCAGCGCATCGGTCTGGTCCCGCAGGACGACATCCTGCACAAGGAGCTGACCGTCAAGAAGGCCCTCAAGTACGCGGCCAAGCTGCGCTTCCCCGCCGACACCACGGCGGCCGAGCGCGAGGCCCGCATCGACGAGGTGCTGCGCGAGCTCAAGCTCGACATCCACAAGGACAAGAAGGTCACCTCCCTGTCCGGCGGCCAGCGCAAGCGCGTCTCGGTCGCCCTGGAGCTGCTGACCAAGCCGTCGCTGATCTTCCTGGACGAGCCGACCTCCGGCCTCGACCCGGGCATGGACCGCGACGTCATGCAGCTGCTGCGCGGTCTCGCCGACGACGGGCGCACGGTGCTCGTCGTCACGCACTCGGTGGCCGAGCTGGCCCTGTGCGACAAGCTGCTGGTGATGGCGCCCGGCGGCTCCGTGGCCTACTTCGGCCCGCCGGAGGAGGCGCTGAACTTCTTCGGCTACGACACCTGGGCCGATGTCTTCTCCGCCTTCGAGAACTACCGCGACTACGACTGGGCGGGCCGCTGGAAGGGCTCGCAGCACTATCAGATGTACGCCGCGGACCTGGACGCCGTCGCGCCGCAGTCCGTACAGGTTCCGCCCATGCAGGCGATGAAGCCGCCGAAGCCGCAGGGCTGGATGTCCCAGTTCGTCACGCTCGTCCGGCGTTACGTCTCGGTGATCGCGTCCGACAAGGGCTTCCTGGCGCTGATGGTGATCCTGCCCGCCGTGCTCGGCGCGGTGAGCCTGCTCATCGACGCGGACAAGGGCCTGCTGCCGAACCCGGCCAACCCGCAGACCGGCCGGATCATCCCGAACGGCACGGCGACGACGGTCCTGCTGATCCTCGCGGTCGGCGCCTGCTTCGCCGGCGCGGCGAACTCGGTCCGCGAGCTGATCAAGGAACGCGTCATCTACGAGCGGGAGCGCGCCACCGGCCTGTCCCGCTCGGCGTACCTGATGTCGAAGGTGTTCGTGCTCGGCATGATCACCGTGCTGCAGGGCCTGCTGGTCGGCGTCATCGGCTTCTCCAGCCGGGAGATCCCCGAGGAGGGCCTGATCTTCGGCAGCGCCACGCTGCTGGAGCTGTCCGTGCCGATCATGGCGCTGGGCTTCACGTCGATGATGTTCGGCCTGATCATCTCGTCGCTGGTGAAGACCGCCGAGAAGACCATGCCGCTGCTGGTGATGTTCGCGATCATCCAGGTCGTGTTCACCGGCTGCCTGTTCACGCTGCACGGCTCGATCGGCGTCAACCAGTTCTCGTTCCTGATGCCGTCGCGCTGGGCGGTCGCCGCCTCCGGCGCCACACTCGACTTCAACAAGATCAGCCCGCCCGAGACGGCCGGGGACACCGACCCGCTGTGGGAGCACACGGCCGGCGCCTGGGCCATGGACATGGGCGCGCTCCTGGCGCTCGGTGTGATCTGCGGCTTCTTCGTGGCCCGCTTCCTGCGCCGCCACGAGCCCGAGGTCATGCGCAAGTAGTCACCGCTCCACCGCGCCCGAAGGGCGGCACCCTGTCGACAGGGTGCCGCCCTTCGGCGTTCGTCCAGCGAAGTGTCGAGGTCCCGCGCCGGCCTCAGTACGCGCTGTCGACGTTGTCCATCGAGCCGTACTTGTCGGCCGCGTAGTTGCAGGCGGCGGTGATGTTGGCTACCGGGTCGTAGATGTCCCAGGAGGTGCCGGGGACGTGCCAGTGCTTGAAGGTCGGCGGGATGACCTGCAGCAGGCCCTTCGACGGGATGCCGTTGATCGCGTTGATGTCCCAGTTGTTGATGGCGCGCGGGTTGCCCGAGGACTCGCGGATGATGTTGCGCTTGATGCCCTCGTAGGAGCCGGGGATCCCGTGCTTCTTCATGATGTCGAGGGACTCGCGGATCCAGCCGTCGAGGTTGTTCGGGTAGCTCTTCCGGGCGGCCTTCTTCGCCTCGGCGCGCTTGGCGGCGCGGCTCGCGGCCTCCTTGGCCTGGCGCTCGGCCGCGGCCTTCTTCTTCGCGGCCTCGGCGGCGGCCTTCTTCTTGGCGGCGGCAGCGGCCTCGGCCTTCTTCTTGGCCGCTATCTGCTCGGCCTTCACGCTCGTACCGGCCAACTGGTCGGTGACGCTCGCCCTGACGTCCTTGATCTGCTCCGTGCTGAACGCCACCGCAGCCGGCTGAGCGGCCTCGGTCGTGGTCGTGGTCGACGCACCGCTCGGCACCGCGGAGAAGCCGATGGCGGCGGCACCGAGGGTGGCGACACCCGCCATGGCGATCTTGTGGTGACGGGTCAGGCTACGACTCTGAACACGGCTGAAGATGTTCTTGGGCATGCTGAGTGGACCTCTTCGAATAGCGCGGGAGTCGCTCGGCGTCCGGCGTTGGACTCGGTGTGTTTCCGACACGAACGCCGCGGGGGCAGAACCCACGGCGCTGAGCGACGAGAGCAATTCTTAGCGGCCGCAAAATGGCGAGGCAAAGGTGTGACGTACGAAGGGAGATAGTGGATCAGGGAGGGGTGAATCGGGACAGATTGGACTATCCGTGCCGCTCAATAGGGGCGACTTTGTCTCCTATGCACTTTCGTACGTGACGTGCGCCCTATGCGCGGGCTCACACCGGCCGCCCCGCCTTCTCACCACCCGTTGCACGAGCGATGCTCTGCGTGAGGCCCGTTTCAGGGCAGGACGAGGTGCAGGTCCCCGAACTCGTGCCACAGGTAGCGGCCTTGCAGCGCGGCTTGGTAGCCCCGCTCGACCGCCGCCCGGCCCGCCACCGCCTCCAGCATCAGCAGATGCGAGGCCTCCGGCTCGTGCAGCCCGGTCAGCAGCCCGTCCACCACCCGCACCCCCCGCTCCGGCGTGACGACCAGCTCCGTCCAGCCCGCCCGCGCGCGTACGGCCCCGTCGGCGTCCACGGCCGACTCCACCGCCCGCACCGCCGTCGTCCCCACCGCCAGCACCCGGCCCCCGCCCGCCTTCGCGGCGCCGATCAGCCGTGCCGACGCCTCCGGCACCGCGAACCGCTCCGGATACGGCGGCTCGTGCGCCTCTGCCGACGCCACCCCCGTGTGCAGCGTGACCGGCGCGAACTGCACCCCCCGGCTCACCAGCTCCGCGACCAGCCGCGCCGTGAAGGGCCGCGCCGCACTCGGCATCTCCGCACTGCCCGCCCCGTCCGCGGACGGCAGCGCGAACACCGTCTGGTAGACGGACAGCGGCTGGTCCCGCTCCGTGTACGCGTAGCGAATGGGCCGCCCGTGCTCGCGCAGCAGCCCCGGTATCCCCGGCCCGTCCACCCGCGCCCACCACAGCCGCTCGCTCCGCCCGCCGAGCGGCTCCTCCAGCACCAGCCGCACACCCGCCGGCAGGCACACCTCACTCCCCGCGGGCCCGCCCGCACGCGCGCGCGTGGTGCCCCGCCCGTCGGGCTCCCGCAGCTCCACCGCCCAGCGGCCGTCGTCCCCGCGCGTGGAGAAGTGCACCACCACGCGCGCGTGCCCCACCCACCCGTCGACGGCCGCCGCCAGCGTGGCCGAGGTGTTGACCACGAGCAGGTCCCCGGCCCGCAACAGCCGCGGCAGCTCCGCGAACGTGTGATGGGCCACCTCGGTACCCCGCGACACCAGCAGCCGCACGGCGTCCCGGTCCAGCCCGGGCCCCCGCTGCTCGGCCGGCACACGGGCCGACAGCTCCTCCGGCACCCGCAGCGCGAGCGTCATACGACGCCGTCCACCAGGGCCGCGGCCGCGTACCGCCCGCTCGCCGGACGCTCGTCCAGCAGCCGCAGGAACCCCGGCACCACCGCCTCCGGCGCGGGCCGCGGCTCCCGGTCCTCCGGCACGGCCGCCGCATACAGGTCCGTGGCCATGTCACCGGGGTCCACCGCCCAGACCCGCAGCCCCGGCTCCTCCACGGCGAGCACCGCCGCCAGCTGGTCCAGGGCCGCCTTCGACGCCCCGTAGCCGCCCCACGTCTCGTACGCCTCCGCCGCCGCGTCCGAACTCACCACGACGACCGTGCCCGCCTCGGAGGCTCGCAACAGCGCCAGTCCCTCCTGCACCAGGCCCAGGCAGGCCACCAGGTTCACCTCCAGCGCGCGCCGCAGCCCCGGAAGGGGCAGCTCCTCCAGCCGGACCAGCGGCTCGATGCCCAGCGCGCTCGCGTTGTGCACCAGCAGATCGAGCCCGCCCAGCCGCCACGCCGCCTCGACCAGCGCCGAGCGGTGGGCGGCGTCCGTGACGTCCCCCGGCAGGGCCCTCACCCGCGTGCCGTGCGCGGAGAGGGCCTCCGCCGCCTCCGCCAGGGCCTCGGCCCCCCTCGCGTCGAGCACCAGGTCCCAGCCCCGCTCCGCCAGGGCCTCGGCGAGCGCCCGGCCCAGTCCCTTCGAGGCCCCGGTGATGATCGCAACCGGCATGATCGCTCCCTCCTCGTGATCGAAGTGGACTCAACGTAGGGACGGCGCCGCCCGGACCGCCTCCGCCGCGGGGAGCAACCCACCGGGTCCCTTCGCCCTACGCCACCGGCCCACCGTCCCGGGGCCTAGGCCGGGAGACGGCCCGGCGCCGCGGCCCCGGGTCCTGGGCCGGCCCGCCCGCGCCTCCGCCCCGCGACCTAGGCCCAGCGGACCGGCACCCGCGGCCACCGGTCCGATCCGCGCTGTCACAGCCCGCCGGTACCGTGAGGACATGAGCCACGGTCCCCGGTCCGGCCTCGCCGCGGTGAGCTCCGCGCTGCTGGCCATGAGCAGGCATCTCGAGGTGCGCGACGTCCTCAAGACGATCGTCGCCTCGGCCCGCGAGCTGCTCGACGCGCAGTACGCCGCGCTCGGCGTCCCGGACGACCACGGCGGCTTCGCCCAGTTCGTCGTCGACGGCGTCAGCGAGGAGCAGTGGAAGGCCATCGGCCCCCTCCCGCGCCAGCACGGCATCCTCGCCGCGATGCTGCACGAGGCCCGCTCCGAGCGCCTCGCCGACGTCCGCAAGGACCCCCGCTTCGAAGGCTGGCCCAAGGCCCACCCCGACCTGGTCGACTTCCTCGGCCTGCCGATCCGGGACGGCGAGGAGGTGATCGGCGCGCTGTTCCTGGCGAACAAGAACTGCAAGAAGCCCGAGGGCAGCTGCGGCTTCACCCAGGATGACGAGGAACTGCTCGGCATCCTCGCCCAGCACGCCGCGATCGCCCTCACCAACGCCCGCCTGTACGAGCGCAGCCGCGAACTGACCATCGCCGAGGAGCGCTCCCGCCTGGCCCACGAACTGCACGACGCGGTCAGCCAGAAGCTGTTCTCACTGCGCCTGACGGCCCAGGCGGCGGCCCGGCTGGTGGACCGCGACCCCTCCCGCGCCAAGGGCGAACTGCAGCAGGTCGCCGCGCTGGCCGCCGAAGCCGCCGACGAACTGCGCGCGGCCGTGGTGGAGTTGCGCCCGGCCGCACTCGACGAGGACGGCCTGGTCGCCACCCTGCGCACCCAGGTCCAGGTCCTCGACCGCGCCCACAGCGCCCGGGTGACCTTCACGGGCCACGGCGTGAAGGCCCTGCCCGCCTCCCAGGAGGAGGCCGTCCTGCGCGTCGCCCAGGAAGCCCTGCACAACGCCCTGCGCCACTCCGGCGCCGCACACGTCGACGTGACGCTGGAGCGCCGCGACGGCGGTGCCGTCCTGCGGGTCACGGACGACGGCAGCGGCTTCGACCCGCAGGCGGTCCGCCGGGCGGGGCGCCACCTCGGCCTGGTCTCGATGCGGGACCGGGCGAGCGGCGCCGGCGGCTCGCTGACCGTGGAATCGGCGCCCGGCAAGGGCACCGTGATCGAGATGGAGGTCCCCGGTGGCTGACGCGATCAAGGTCCTGCTCGTCGACGACCACCAGGTCGTCCGCCGGGGCCTGCGCACGTTCCTGGAAGTGCAGGACGACATCGAGGTCGTCGGCGAGGCGGCCGACGGCGCCGAAGGAGTCGACCGGGCCGAGGAGTTGCGGCCCGACGTCATCCTCATGGACGTCAAGATGCCCGGCATGGACGGCGTCGCAGCCCTGCGCCGGCTCCGCGAGCTGGACAACCCCGCGCGCGTGCTGGTCGTCACCAGCTTCACCGAACAGCGCACGGTGGTCCCGGCCCTGCGCGCGGGCGCCGCCGGGTACGTCTACAAGGACGTCGACCCCGACGCCCTCGCCGGAGCCATCCGCTCGGTGCACGCCGGGCACATCCTGCTCCAGCCGGAGGTCGCCGGCGCCCTGCTCTCCCAGGAGGAGGCCAACTCCGGCCCGGGCAGGGGCGGTTCGCTCACCGAGCGGGAGCGCGAGGTGCTCGGGCTGATAGCGGACGGCCGTTCCAACCGCGAGATCGCCCGCGCGCTCGTCCTCTCCGAGAAGACCGTCAAGACCCACGTGTCGAACATCCTGATGAAGCTCGACCTGGCCGACCGGACCCAGGCCGCCCTGTGGGCCGTTCGCCATGGGGTGACCGGCTGACACGCTCACCCCACGGCAACGCGGATGGTTGCGCTCCAAACCGAGATTCATACTGTCGTGGGAACGTCCCCCATATGGCGCATCCTCGGTGGATCCCCGCCGTTCTCCAGTGCGTGCTGCGGCGCCTGCCGCGGCGATCGCAAGGAGGGCTCAGAAGTGAAGAACCTGAAGAAGGCAGCGGCCGTGACGATGGTGACCGGCGGTCTGCTGGCCGCGGGCGCGGGCATGGCCTCCGCCACCAGCGCGCACGCCGACGGCCAGGCCGTGGGCTCCCCGGGCGTCGGCTCGGGCAACGTCGTCCAGGCCCCGGTGCACGTCCCGGTCAACGTCTCCGGCAACAGCGTGAACGTCGTGGGCGTGCTGAACCCGGCCTTCGGCAACCTCGCCGTCAACCACTGACACGGCACCTCCGTCTCCGAGCCGGAGGTAAAAACCGGCCTCCCGGGCCCACCCCTGGGAGGCCGGCCGCATGCCCGCGACCCACCGCCCTGCTCAGCCGCGGGCACACGCGCCGCTCAGGGCGGCACACCGGGGCGCTGGGGGCACCCCCTGCTCGAAAAGCCTGAGGAAGACACCCCGGGGCAGCCGGACTGCGCAACGCCCCGGCCTCAGCCCGGAACCCGGGCGGCGGCGAGTCCGGCCCGGCACCCCGGCCGACGGACCGCACGAGCATCCTGCCTGGCCCCTCAGCCCGAACTCCCTGGCTTCAGCCCGGCCTCCGGGCCTGGTTCCTCAGCCCGAACTCCCTGGCTTCAGCCCGGCCTCCGGGCCTGGTTCCTCAGCCCGAACTCCCTGGCTTCAGCCCGGCCCCCCGGCCTGGACCTCCGGCCCACCCTCCCGGCCCGGCTCTTCAGCACGCTCCCGGCCCGGACCTCAGCCCGGAGCCCCGCACCCCGGACCCCGCAGCCCCCGGCCCGGAGCCCTTCACCCCAGGCTTCGCAGCCCTCGGTCCGCAGCCCCGCCTCTTCCGCCCCGGCACCCAGCCCCGGCACACCCCCCCCGCGCACAACCCCGCCAAGCTCCCGGCAGGGTCACCGCACTCCCCGCTCCCGTTCCTCCACAACGGAGTTGTACGCCGCGACCTGCGCCCGCCGAGCCGTCCGCTCCACCGGCCGCAGCGCCTCCCGCCGCGCCGAGATCTCCGACGCGCTCACCGCACCCCCGTGCCCGGCCTCGGTCGCCACGGAGACGAGCGCCCCCACCCGCTGCGCCAGCTCCAGCACCCGCACCGCCCGCTGCGGATACCCCGGCGCCAGGACTTCCCGTCCCCGCTCGGCCCGCGCCCGGTACGCGTCGACCGCCGCCTCCGCCACCGGCCCCGACCCGGCCACGTCCAGCCGCGTCAGCACCTCGGTCGCGTCCCGCAGCGCCTCCGCGAGTTCCCGCTCCGCCTCACCCAGCGACGGCACGTCCGCCGGCGGAGCCTCCCGCACGGGCAGCACATGCCACACCACCTCGTCCCGCACATGCTCGGGCCCGGCCTCGTACACGTCCGGCACCAGCCCGAGCGCGGCCCCGTGACAGACCACCGCCTCCTCGGCCTCCAGCGCCCGCGCGTTGAACTCCGGCGGGCCGCTCAGCCCCAGCGGATGCCCCGGCGCCGGCAGCGCCACCCGCAGCCCGGTCACGCCGAGCGCGCGCAGCCGCCCCAGCGCGAGCGTCAGCCCGACCTGGCCCGACTCACCCGGCAGCCCCTCCACCCGGTGCACCGCGTCCTCGCCGACGACGGCGAGCACGGCGTCATCCGGCGAGACAAGTCCGGCCAAAAGGGCATTTCCCCAAGCTGCGAGACGTCCAGCGCGCGGTTCCGTGAGCATGCTCCCACCCTAGGACCCCGCAAGGACCGGACCGAGGGAATGCCCGGGCCGACCAGTGGCGTAGATTTCATGGAGGGCTGCGCCCACCGGCGCGGCGGACCGAGCCACAGGCGTACGCGACAGCCGAGACCGGCCACACTGCAAGGGGAGACAACGCGCTCATGAGCGATGTTCTGGAGCTTCAGGACGTATCCGTGGTCCGCGAGGGCCGGGCTCTGGTGGACCAGGTCTCCTGGTCGGTCAAGGAGGGCGAGCGCTGGGTCGTCCTCGGCCCGAACGGCGCCGGCAAGACCACCCTCCTCAACCTCGCTTCCACCTACCTCTACCCCAGCTCGGGCACCACCACCATCCTCGGCGAGACCCTCGGCCGCCCCGGCACCGACGTCTTCGAACTGCGCCCGCGCATCGGCATGGCCGGCATCGCCATGACCGAGAAGCTCCCCAAGCGCCAGACGGTCCTGCAGACGGTCCTCACCGCCGCCTACGGCATGACCGCCACCTGGCACGAGGACTACGAGGAGATCGACGAGCAGCGCGCCCGCGCCTTCCTCGACCGCCTCGGCATGAGCGACTACCTGGACCGCAGGTTCGGCACCCTCTCCGAGGGCGAGCGCAAGCGCACCCTCATCGCCCGCGCCCTGATGACCGACCCCGAACTGCTCCTGCTCGACGAGCCCGCCGCCGGCCTGGACCTCGGCGGCCGCGAGGACCTCGTCCGCCGCCTCGGCCGCCTCGCCCGCGACCCGATCGCCCCGTCGATGCTCATGGTCACCCACCACGTCGAGGAGATCCCCCCGGGCTTCACCCACGTCCTCATGATCCGCCAGGGCAAGGTCCTCGCCGCCGGCCCGCTGGAGCTGGAACTGACCTCGCGCAACCTCTCCCTGTGCTTCGGCCTCCCGCTCGTCGTCGAACAGGTGGGCGAGCGCTGGACCGCGCAGGGCCTCCCGCTGTCCTGAACCGGCCCGCACCGCGCAAATCCCGCGGCGGGAACGGCATTTCACCCGCCGGGCGCCCTGTCGGCGACCGGGGCGTCGGACCTACCATGACCACGTGGACATCGACGCATGGCTGTGGTGGCTGATCGGCGCGACCGCGCTCGGCATCGCGCTCGTGATCACCGCGATGCCGGAACTGGGCATGCTCGCGGTGGGAGCCGTCGCCGCGGCGGTGGTCACCGGCGTCTTCGGCGGCGGAGCCGTCGCCCAGGTCGCCGTCTTCGCCGCGATCTCGACCGCGGGCATCGCCGCCGTACGGCCCATCGCGAACCGCCATCGCTCCCAGCGACCCCAACTCGTCTCCGGCGTGGACGCGTTGAAGGGCAGACAAGCCGTCGTCCTGGAACGCGTCGACGCCTCGGGCGGCCGCATCAAGCTGGCCGGGGAGGTCTGGTCGGCCCGCGCCCTCGACACCGACCGCGCCTACGAAGTGGGCCAGCACGTGGACGTCGTGGACATCGAGGGAGCCACCGCGATCGTCATGTGACCTCGCACGACGTAACTGGAGCGAACTCCTCGCCAGCTACGCGACGGTCTGTCAGACTCGACCAGCAAGATCTTCGACAAACCACAAGATCTGCCGAAGACGCCGCAGCGGAGAAGGGACACGGGGAACGACGATGGAACCGGTCATCATCGTCCTGATCATTCTGGTGGTGTTGGTCTTCATCGCCCTGATCAAGACGATCCAAGTCATCCCACAGGCCAGCGCGGCCATCGTCGAGCGCTTCGGGCGCTACACGCGAACGCTCAACGCGGGCCTCAACATCGTCGTCCCGTTCATCGACACCATCCGCAACCGCATCGACCTGCGCGAACAGGTCGTGCCCTTCCCGCCGCAGCCGGTGATCACCCAGGACAACCTGGTCGTCAACATCGACACCGTCATCTACTACCAGGTCACCGACGCGCGCGCCGCCACCTACGAAGTCGCCAGCTACATCCAGGCGATCGAGCAGCTCACCGTCACCACGCTGCGCAACATCATCGGCGGCATGGACCTGGAGCGGACCCTGACCTCCCGCGAGGAGATCAACGCGGCCCTGCGCGGCGTCCTCGACGAGGCCACCGGCAAGTGGGGCATCCGCGTCAACCGCGTCGAGCTCAAGGCGATCGAGCCGCCCACCTCCATCCAGGACTCGATGGAGAAGCAGATGCGCGCCGACCGCGACAAGCGCGCCGCGATCCTCCAGGCCGAAGGTGTCCGGCAGTCGGAGATCCTGCGCGCCGAGGGCGAGAAGCAGTCCCAGATCCTGCGCGCCGAAGGTGAGGCCAAGGCCGCCGCCCTGCGCGCCGAGGGCGAGGCCCAGGCCGTCCGCACGGTCTTCGAGGCCATCCACGCCGGCGACCCCGACCAGAAGCTGCTGAGCTACCAGTACCTCCAGATGCTGCCGAAGATCGCCGAGGGCGACGCGAACA
Organism: Streptomyces sp. NPDC085931; assembly: GCF_044540565.1. Classification (NCBI taxonomy): domain Bacteria; kingdom Bacillati; phylum Actinomycetota; class Actinomycetes; order Kitasatosporales; family Streptomycetaceae; genus Streptomyces; species Streptomyces sp. NPDC085931. The sequence goes on along the minus strand of NZ_JBITSK010000009.1, from coordinate 3,492 downwards.
AGCTCTGGATCGTCCCCAGCGAGATCGGCGACGCCCTCAAGGGCCTGTCCGGCGCGATGGGCAACTTCGGTGGCATCGGCGGAGGTTCCGGCGGCAACGGCGCCTCCGGCGGTCAGGTCCCCGCCCAGGAGCGCCGCGAGAAGCCGTCCATCGACTGACCGGCTCATCGGCTCGCGCGAAGGGCCCGCCTCCCCCGGGGAAGCGGGCCCTTCGCCAGGTGACCGCCGCTAGGCAGCCGGCTGTGCCAGCCACTCCGGCAGCGCGTCGAAGTCGTCCTGCCCCAGCGCCAGCAGCATCGCGTCCGCCGGAGTCGGCTCGAACGGCTGCCGCAGCAGCGGCATCCCCGCCTCCTCCGGAGTCCGGTTCGCCTTGCGGTGGTTGTCCTCCGCGCACGAGGCCACCGTGTTCAGCCACGTGTCCTGACCACCCTGCGACCGCGGCACCACGTGGTCCACGGTCGTCGCCCGCCTCCCGCAGTACGCGCACCTGTGCCGGTCACGGACCAGCACACCCCGCCGCGACCACGGCGCTCGTCTTCGGAACGGCACCCGTACGTACTGGCAGAGCCTGATCACACGGGGCGCCGGTATGTCGACCGCGGCTCCCCGCATGCGCAGTTCGGGGTGGGCCTGCTCGACGACGGCCTTGTCCTGAAGCACCAGAACGACGGCTCGGTTCAGCGTCACCGTCGACAGCGGCTCGAAGCTCGCGTTGAGTACCAGCGTGTCCCGCATACCAGCCCACCTCCCGTGTGCACCGGCCCACCCCCTGGCGGGCTGGGATCAACTCTGGCCGGGCACGCCGAGATGGACAACGCAATATCTGCTGCTCCCGCGGGGGGTGGCCCCCGCGCCCCCGGCAACAAAAATGCCCGCTCCTGATCAATTCCAAGACCAGGAGCGGGCAAACGTTCCATGAACTCCGGGATCGCCCGGGCGACCGGCTCAGCCCTCGGCGGGCACCTCGTACTCGCCGATCAGCTGGGCCCGCCCGATCGTGTGGAACCGCAGGTTGAAGCCCACGAACGCCGGTGAGGCGTCCGCGTCCGGGCCGAGCTTCTCCTGGTCGACGGCGTACACCGTGAACACATACCGGTGCGGTCCGTCGCCGGCCGGCGGGGCTGCCCCGCCGAAGTCCCTGCTGCCGTAGTCGTTGCGAGCGTGGATCGCGCCTTCCGGCAGCCCCTCGAACGTGCCGCTGCCCGCCCCCACCGGCAGCTCCGTCACCGAAGCCGGGATGTCGAACAGCACCCAGTGCCAGAACCCGCTGCCCGTGGGGGCGTCGGGGTCGTAGCAGGTCACGGCGAAGCTCTTGGTCTCGGGCGGGAAGCCCTCCCACCGCAGGTGCGGCGAGGTGTTGCCGGCCGCGTAGACCTGAGCTTCCTTGAGCGTCGCCCCTTCCTTGACGTCCTCACTCGTCACCGTGAACGAGGACACGGGCGGATGGAAGTCGTGGGGGAGCGGCCGCCGCTTGAGCTCGGTCACCTCGGTACCTCCTGATCGGTTCGTGCTGTGGATCCCGAGCCTAGGCCCTCGCCTAGAACCAGTTGCGCTTGCTGCCGACCTCGGAGAGCCACTGGTTGAGGTACGCCGTCCAGTCCGTGCTCCGGTAGTCGTTGAGCCCCACCTGGAACGACCGGAAGGTGTCGCTGCCCTCGCTGAAGAGCCCCGGCTTCTTGTCCATCTCCAGCACGACGTCCATGGCGTGCTCGTCGGCGACGAAGCTCAGCTCCACCTGGTGCAGCCCCCGGTACTGCTGCGGCGGGAAGAACTCGATCTCCTGGTAGAACGGCAGCTTCTGCCGCGTCCCCCGGATGACGCCCCGCTCCATGTCCGCGTTCTTGAAGCGGAAGCCCAGCTGGATGAACGCGTCCAGGATCGCCTTCTGCGCCGGCAGCGGATGCACGTTGACCGCGTCCAGGTCACTGGAGTCCACCGCCCGCGCGATCTCCAGCTCCGTGGACACCCCGATGTTCATGCCGCGCAGCGCCTGACCGTCGATCATCGTGATCGGCGTCTCCCAGGGGATCTCCAGCCCGAACTGCACCGCGTGCACCGCGTTGGCCTGCAGCTCGAACGCCCCGCCCAGCCGCGACTTCGTGAACTCGATGTCCTGCTTGTACTCCTGGTCGCCGCTCTCCACCTCGACCTTGGCCTGCAGCCCGACCGAGAGCCCCTCGATCTGCTGGTTCACGGACCCGCCCTGGATCCGCACCTCACCCTGGACGACACCGCCCGGCACGACGTTGACCTCGTGCAGCACCGTCTCGACCGAAGCCCCGCCGGCCCCCAGGCTCGCGAGCAGCTTCTTGAACGCCATGTCTCTCCCTCTCGCCCACTACGGGTGGATCCCTGATCCCTGTTAACGCGATCCGGCCGTGGCCGGTTCCACCCCGTCACCCTGGCAAGGCCGATGCCCGGAGGCCACCCCGCCGCACCACGCGTCTCCAGTACCCTCGGACGGCATGATCGCGACCCCCGACCGTACGCCCCTGCCCAGGGAGTTCTTCGACCGGCCCGTCCTCGACGTCGCCCCGGACCTCCTCGGCCGCATCCTGGTCCGCACCACCCCGGACGGTCCGATCGCCCTCCGCCTGACCGAGGTGGAGGCCTACGACGGTGAGAACGACCCCGGCTCCCACGCCTACCGCGGCCGCACCGCCCGCAACGAAGTGATGTTCGGCCGGCCCGGACACGTGTACGTGTACTTCACCTACGGGATGTGGTTCTGCATGAACCTGGTCTGCGGTCCCGAGGGAAAGGCGAGCGCGGTGCTGCTGCGCGCGGGCGAGATCATCGAGGGCGCCGAGCTGGCCCGCACCCGTCGGCTCTCGGCCCGCAACGACAAGGAACTGGCCAAAGGCCCGGCCCGTCTGGCCACGGCCCTGGACGTGGACCGCTCCCTCGACGGCACGGACGCGTGCACGCCCGGGGAGACCCCTCTCCGCATACTGACCGGCACTCCCGTGCCCTCCGACCAGGTACTCCACGGTCCCCGCACCGGTGTCGGCGGCGAGGGAGCCGTGCACCCCTGGCGCTTCTGGGTCGCCAACGACCCGACGGTCAGCCCGTATCGGGCCCATGTCCCCAGGCGTCGCCGAAGTTGACGCGCCCGAGCGGGATGCGTAATGTAGCCCGAGCCGCTTGACCCGGGTATGGCGTTCGCCAGCAGCCGGAAGCGGCCAAACCACTACCTAGCGACTCCCCTCAGCAGGGGCGAACTCGGCGTGCCCGCACGTCTGAATTCGACGCCGAACGACTCGATTATGAGTTGGACAGCGAATCGGCTAACGTAGTGAATGTCGAAAGGCCGAGGGGCGAAAGTCCCGGCCGGAAGGCAAATCCCGCCGACAGGGAATCGGATCGAAAAGGATCTGATAGAGTCGGAAACGCAAGATCGAAGGGAAGCGCCCGGAGGAAAGCCCGAGAGGGTGAGTACAAAGGAAGCGACCGTTCCTTGAGAACTCAACAGCGTGCCAAAAGTCAACGCCAG
>NZ_JBITSK010000008.1:348345-463112 GCF_044540565.1 Streptomyces sp. NPDC085931 | reverse complement strand
CTGGCGTTGACTTTTGGCACGCTGTTGAGTTCTCAAGGAACGGTCGCTTCCTTTGTACTCACCCTCTCGGGCTTTCCTCCGGGCGCTTCCCTTCGCTGTTCCAAACTCTATCAGTGTTTTTCCGGCCCCCCGACCACCGTCCTGCAGGCATGCAGAAGGCGACCCAGAGATAGGATCTGACAAGTTGGATGCTGCCGGGCCGAGACGCGGACTCGCGTCGGCCAGCCCCGAGCAGGAGTACGACTGTACACGCGGCCGCGGAGCGGGTGCAAATCGATATGCGGTATGGTCTAGACCACTTCGGAGTGCTCGCGCGGAACCGGCACTTCAGGTGACTTACGCTGCTGAACAGTGTGCCGTCCGGTACCTACAGGGACGGCCCTATCGATCTCCATCCCTGGGAGGCTTCCCATGACCACCGTGACGTCCCCGCTCGCTGGACGCGCCATCGGACTGGCAGCCGTGCCGGATCCGGTCTTCTCCCAGGCCATGGTCGGCCCGGGCACGGCCATCGACCCCGTACGTGAGCCCTCCGAGGCCGTCTCTCCCGTGGACGGCGTCATCGTCTCCCTGCACCCGCACGCGTTCGTCGTGGTCGACGAGAGCGGACACGGCGTGCTCACCCACCTCGGCATCGACACCGTGCAGCTCAACGGCGAGGGCTTCGAGCTGCTGGTGAACAAGGGCGACACCGTCCGTCGCGGGCAGGGCGTCGTGCGCTGGAACCCTGCCGCCGTCGAGGCCGCCGGCAAGTCCGCGGTCTGCCCGGTCGTGGCGCTGGAGGCCACGGCGGAGGCCCTCTCCGAGCTTCGCGACAGCGGCGATGTGAAGGCCGGCGACAGCCTCTTCCTCTGGAAGTGACGGTCCATGCCGTCCTGTGACGGCGAGTACGACAACCACCGCGGCGGCGGGACCCGCCGCACTATCGGAGACGGGTGAGATGGAGACAACGCTGCGAGGCGTCGGGGTCAGCCACGGTGTGGCGATCGGCGAGGTTCGGCACATGGGAACGGCGGTGCTCGAGCCGCCCGCGAAGCAGATACCCGCGGAAGAGGCGGAGCGTGAACAGGGGCGCGCCCGCAAGGCCGTGGAAGCCGTGGCCGCCGACCTGATGGCGCGCGGCAATCTCGCCGGGGGCGAAGCCCAGGCGGTGCTCGAGGCGCAGGCCATGATGGCTCAGGACCCGGAGCTGATGGCCGATGTGGAGCGCCGGATCGCCGTCGGCAGCACGGCCGAGCGTGGCGTGTACGACGCCTTCGCCTCCTACCGCGAGCTGCTGGCGAACGCCGGTGAGTACCTCGCGGGCCGCGTGGCCGACCTCGATGACGTGCGGAACCGTATCGTCGCCCGGCTGCTGGGCGTCCCCATGCCGGGTGTGCCCGACAGTGACGAGCCCTACGTTCTGGTCGCCCGTGATCTCGCGCCCGCCGACACGGCGCTGCTCGACCCGACTCTGGTGCTCGGTTTCGTCACCGAGGAGGGCGGTCCCACGAGCCACAGTGCGATCCTGGCGCGGGCGCTCGGCGTTCCGGCCGTGGTGGCACTGCCGGGTGCCGGTGAGCTCGCCGAGGGCACGATGATCGCCGTCGACGGCAGCACGGGTGAGATCTTCGTGGAGCCGAGCGACGAGAGGAAGGCCCAGCTGGAGGCCGCGGCGGCTGAGCGGCGGGCGGCGCTCGCCGCTTCGACGGGTCCGGGTGCCACGGCGGACGGGCACAAGGTGCCACTGCTGGCGAACGTCGGCGGCCCTGCCGATGTGCCGGCCGCCGTCGAGGCCGGTGCCGAGGGGGTGGGCCTGTTCCGTACCGAGTTCCTGTTCCTGGACGACAGCAAGCAGGCGCCGTCCGAGGAGAAGCAGATCGCCGCGTACCGGCAGGTGCTGGAGGCGTTCCCCGAGGGGCGTGTCGTGGTGCGGGTGCTGGACGCCGGGGCCGACAAGCCGCTCGACTTCCTGACGCCGTCCGACGAGCCGAACCCCGCGCTCGGTGTGCGGGGGCTGCGGACCCTGCTCGATCACCCGGAGGTGCTGCGCACGCAGCTGACGGCGCTCGCCAAGGCCGCGGAAGGGCTTCCGGTCTACCTCGAGGTCATGGCCCCGATGGTGGCGGACCGTACGGATGCCCGGGCTTTCGCGGACGCGTGCCGTGAGGCGGGGCTGCGGGCGAAGTTCGGCGCGATGGTCGAGATCCCGTCGGCCGCGCTGCGGGCCCGGTCGATCCTGCAGGAGGTGGAGTTCCTGTCGCTGGGGACGAACGACCTCGCGCAGTACACCTTCGCCGCCGACCGTCAGGTGGGTGCGGTCTCCCGGTTGCAGGATCCGTGGCAGCCCGCGCTGCTCGACCTGGTGGCGCTGTCCGCCGAGGCGGCGAAGGCCGAGGGCAAGAGTTGTGGTGTCTGCGGTGAGGCCGCGTCCGACCCGCTGCTCGCGTGTGTGCTGACGGGTCTGGGCGTCACCTCCCTCTCCATGGGTGCGGCGTCCATTCCTTACGTGCGGGCGACGCTCGCGAAGTACACGCTGGCGCAGTGCGAGCGTGCCGCTGCGGCGGCGCGCGCGACGGACAGCGCCGAGGACGCGCGGAGTGCGGCGCAGGCCGTGCTGTCGGGCGAGTAGGTCCGGCCGGGCCGGCTGACGGTTGCCCAGGAGGGGCGCTCCACCACGGTGGAGCGCCCCTTCGGCGTTTCAGTGGTGGTGCCCCCCAGCGGGTTTCTCCTCCCCGAGGTCGGGCGGTCGGCAGTAGTCGACGTTGGATTCCGGGGAGATGAGGTCGCCGGATTCGATGTCGGTGCAGTAGGCGTCGAAGACCTCTGCCGCGGTGAGGGGGTGGAGTCCGTAGGAGCGGAGCCGCCAGCCGTAGACGCGGTCGGGGGTGCCGGGGGCGCTGACGCGGATGACGAGTCCGCCGGGGCTTTCGGTGGCCAGGCCGAGGGCCAGGACGGTGGTGAATTCGAGGGCTTCGGCCTCGTCGAGTTCCGTGGTCCCGCTGGTGTCGGTGGTGTGGAGGGCGGCGACGAGGGTTTCGGGTGGTCCGGTGACGCTGCAGACCAGGTGCCGGTTTCCGGGAGGGGCCGTGTCGAGGATGCGGGCCAGGAGGTCGGAGGCTCGGGTGAAGGCGGCGCGTCCGATGTCCTCGCCGCAGGAGGTGCAGGGGCCCAGGCGGGCGAGGAGTGTCGTCGCGTACTCCCAGGTGGCCTGGCGGACGGCCTCGTCGACCAGGGCCGCGAGGAGGTCGGCGAGCGGCTGGCCCTCGTACGGGAGGGTCGGGCCGGTCAGCGCGAGGTGTGCCGTGAAGCGGGTGCGGCTGGACGGCAGGTCGGGGTCCAGGGTTTCGCGTCGGCAGAAGTCGGCGTAGTCCTCGGGGTCGAAGAGGGCGACCGTGGTGTGGCTGCCTTGCAGGGCGCGTGTCCTGAGGAGGCCCTCGACCTGTTCGAGGTAGGTGTCGTGGTCGGCGAAGGTGAAGGTGCGGTAGCGCCGCATGGCCCGGAAGTCTTGCTCGTCGGTGAGCAGGCCGATGGTGCCGGCGATTTCGCGGCGCAGGACGCGTCGCATGGTCCGGCTGTCGGTGTGCGCCATGTGTTTCCCCCTGTGCACGGTCGATCAATGCTCACTCACAGTAACCGGCGGCACTGACAATCAGGGAAGGCGAGCGATCCCGCGGGCGGGAGAAGGGGGCGAAGGCGCAGGTCACGACGGGTTCCGTCGCGACCTGCGCCTGAAGTGCCGGTGACAGGGAGTGCGGGTCAGGCCCGTTTGCGGGCCAGGTCCTCGTAGAAGCCCAGCAGGTCGAGGTTGTCGATGGAGCCCGGGTTGACCGCCTTCTCCAGGGGGGTGCCTTGGAGGAGGCGCTTGACGGGGACCTCGATGCGCTTGCCGGTGAGGGTGTGCGGGATGCCGGGGACCTCGATGATCTCGTCGGGGAGGTGCCGCGGTGACAGTTGCTCGCGGATGGTGCGCTTGATGCGGTCGAGCAGGTCTTCGTCGAGGGTGGCGCCGGGGGCCAGGTGGACGAAGAGGGGCATCCAGTAGCCGCCGTCGGGCTGCTCGATGCCGATGACGAGGGATTCCTTGATCTCGGGGAGGCGCTCGACGGCTTCGTAGATGTCGGCGGATCCCATGCGGACGCCCTGGCGGTTGAGCGTGGAGTCGGAGCGGCCGTGGATGATCACGGAGCCGCGTGAGGTGACGGTGATCCAGTCGCCGTGCCGCCAGACGCCGGGGTAGGTGTCGAAGTAGCTGTCGTGGTAGCGACTGCCGTCCGGGTCGTTCCAGAAGTGGATGGGCATCGACGGCATGGGGTTGGTGACCACCAGTTCGCCGACCTCGTCGATGAGCCGGCTGCCGCTCGGGTCCCAGGACTGCAGGTCGGTGCCGAGGCAGGCGGCCTGCAGTTCTCCGACGTGGACGGGCAGGGTCGGTACGGCTCCGGCGAAGCAGGAGCACACGTCCGTGCCGCCGCTGACGGAGGCGATCCACAGGTCGTCGCGGACCTCGTCGTGGAGCCAGCGGAAGCCGTCGGGCGGCAGGGGCGAGCCGGTGGTGGCGACGCACTGGACGGAGGAGAGGTCGAAGTCGCGGGACGGGTGCACGCCGGCCTTGCGGCAGGCCATGACGTAGGCCGCGGAGGTGCCGTAGAGGGTGGCCTTCGTGCGTTCGGCGATCCGCCACTGGGCGCCGGTGTCCGGGTATCCGGGGCTGCCGTCGTAGAGGACGATCGTGGTGCCGGTGAGGAGGCCGGAGACGAGGAAGTTCCACATCATCCAGCCGGTCGAGGTGTACCAGAAGAAGCGGTCCTCGGGGCCCAGGTCGCAGTGCAGGCCGAGCTGTTTGAGGTGCTCGACGAGGATGCCGCCCTGGGACTGGACGATGGCCTTGGGCAGGCCGGTGGTGCCGGAGGAGTAGAGCACCCACAGGGGGTGGTCGAAGGGCACCTGCTCGAAGACGGGGTCGGTGTCCGCACAGGTGAGGGCCGACCAGTCCAGGGCGCCCTCGGGTGCGTCGGTGCCGAGGAGGGGGATGTGCACCACGGCGCGCAGGGTGGGCAGTTCGCTGCGCAGTTCGGCGACGATCTCGCGGCGGTCGTGTTCCTTGCCGCCGTAGCGGTAGCCGTCGACGGTGAAAAGCACCACGGGTTCGACCTGCTGGAAGCGGTCGAGGACGCTGCGGGCTCCGAAGTCGGGGGCGCAGGAGGTCCAGACACCGCCGACGGCGGCCGTGGCGAGGAGGGCGACCACGGCCTGCGGGATGTTGGGGAGGTAGCCGCTGACGCGGTCTCCGGGGCGGACGCCCAGGGCGCGCAGTTCGGCGGCCAGGGAGCCCACCTGGCGGCGCAGTTCCGCCCAGGTGACGGGGCGCGGTTCGTGGGTCTCGTCGACGTGGAGAAGGGCGGGTTCGTCGGCGCGGTCGGCGGCGGCGCGCAGGGCGTGTTCGGCGTAGTTGAGGGTCGCACCGGGGAACCACTGGGCGCCCGGCATGGCGCGGTCGCCGAGCACGCGCGCGTAGGGGGTCGAGAAGCGGACGTCGAACCACTCGGTGACGGCCGTCCAGAAGGCGTCCAGGTCGTCGACGGACCAGCGTTGCAGGGCGGCGTATCCGCCGTCGGCGGGGGCGCCGTGGTGCTCGGCCGCCCAGGCCTGGAACCTGGTGATCCGTGCCCGTGCGATGCGCTCGGGGTCTGGCTGCCAGAGCGGCTGAGGACTTTCGGTCGGCATGGTCGGCTCCCGGACTGTGCGCGTCGTGTGCGTCCTCCGCGCACGAGCTGGGGTGTGCGCGTGACGCGGCTGGGACGGACAATGCCATGTGATCGACTTCCACACCAGGGCGCGCCCCACATAGTCCGTGTCGTGAAGATGTGGTCTTGGCACGGGTGAACGGCAGTTGAACGACACGCTCTCGGGCGGCGGTCAGTGGCAGGGTGAGCAGCATGAACGGTCGTGACCTGGTGCGTTCGGTGAAAGCGGTGGCTTCGGTGGGGGCGGCGCAGGGTGTGCGTACCGTACGAGCAGCGTGGCGCAGGCGGCGGGCCGACGCCACCGGGTTGCCGGTGCGGGGGGCGGAGCGGGCGCGGGTGCCCGGTCCGGTGCGGGAGGCGGAGCCGGGGCCGGGAGGCGGTGTCCTCCGGTTCAGCCGGTCCGACCTGCGGATTCTCGTCGCGGTGAACGGTGCGGTCTTCTGGGGCTGGGACGGTGCGGAGCCCGAGCCGTCGTACGCGCTGGCCGGGCGCTGTCCGGAGCCGGATCCCCGGGCGGTGCTGGAGCCGGACAAGGACGGCGGCTGGCGCGTGGTGGCGGAGCGGGTGACGGTCGTGGTCTCGCGGCTCGGTGCCGTCGAGGTGCGCACGCCCGGCGGTGTGACGCTGCGGCGTGATCTGCCGCCCCGGTGGTGGGAGCCGGTCGACGGCGGGCCGGCGCGGTGGATGCAGCGGTCGGAGGTGGCCGCCGACGCGCGGTTCTTCGGGCTGGGCGGGCGGGCGTCGGGTCCGCGGCTGCCGGACGGCACGTACCGGCTGTGGAACACCGACCCCGGTCATGCCTTCGGGCCCGGTGACGACCCGCTGTCCATCACGATGCCGGTGCAGCTGGTGGTGGCCGACGGCGGTACGCATCTGGTGTTCCACGACTGCACGTGGGACGGCACGGTGATCCTGCGCGAGGGTGAGGAGGGCGCGGGGTCCGGGCACGACCGGGCCGGGTCGAGCGAGCTGCGGATGGACGGCGGTCCCCTGCGCTGCTGGGTGATGGTGGGCACCCCCGCGCGCGTGCTGCTCGCCTGGGCGTCGCTGACGGGGGCTCCCACGCTGCCGCCCGTGTGGGCGCTGGGCCATCATCACGCGCGGTGGGGGTTCGGCGGTGAGCAGGAGGTGCGCCGGATCGTCGCGGACTACGTGGAGCACGGTCTGCCGCTCGACGCGCTGCACCTCGACATCGATCACCTGGACGCGCATCAGGTGTTCACGGTGGACCAGGACCGTTTCCCGAAACTGAGCGTCCTGGCGGAGGAGCTCCGGCGGGACGGGATCCGGCTGGTGTCGATCGTCGGCCCGGCCGTCAAGGCCGTCCCCGGGAACGCCGTGTACGACGGCGGGACGGCTGGGGACGCGTTCGTACGGGACGCGTCCGGGGCGGTCGTGGAGGGGGTCGCGTGGCCCGGGGAGGCGGTGTTCCCCGATTTCACGCACGCGCGTGTGCGTGCCTGGTGGGGCGGTCTCTACGAAGAGCGGCTCGCGCAGGGGTTCGCGGGGTTCTGGCACGACATGAACGAGCCCACGTCGTTCTCGGCCTTCGGGGAGTCGACGCTGCCGCGGTCCGCCCGGCACGCCCTGGAGGGGCGGGGCGGGGACCACCGTGAGGCGCACAACGTGTACGCGCTGTGCATGGCCAGGGCGGGGTTCGAGGGGGTGCGCGGGCTCGCCCCCGAGGAGCGGCCGTTTCTGTTCTCGCGCTCCGGGTGGGCCGGGATGCAGCGCTACGGCGGGACCTGGTCGGGGGACGTGGCGACCGGCTGGCCCGGTCTGCGGGCGTCCCTGGCGCTGGTGCTGGGGCTCGGGCTGTGCGGTGTCCCGTACTCGGGTCCGGACATCGGGGGGTTCGACGGGGATCCGTCGCCGGAGCTGTATCTGCGGTGGTTCCAGCTGGGCTCCCTGCTGCCGCTGTTCCGTACGCGCGCGAGTGCCCGGGCGGGGCGGCGCGAGCCCTGGGAGTTCGGTCCCGACGTGCTGGAGCACGCACGCGTGGCGCTGATGGAGCGCCGCCGGCTGCTGCCGTACTTCGTGACGCTGGCGCATCTGGCGCGCCGTACCGGGGCGCCCTATGTGCGGCCGGTGTGGTGGACGGCGCCGGAGGACCGGGCGCTGCGCGACTGCGGGGACGCCTTCCTGCTGGGCGACTGTCTGCTGGTGGCGCCGGTGCTGGACCCGGGCGCGACCCGGCGTGCGGTGCGGCTGCCGCGGGGGCGCTGGTTCGACACGCTGACGGAGCGGGCGTACGAAGGGCCGGCGCAGGTGGTGGTCGAGGCGCCGCTGTCGCGGATCCCGGTGTTCGCGCGCGCGGGTGCCGTTCTTCCCGTCCGCGGGGAGGACGGCGGCCTCGAGCTGGAGGTGTGGGCGCCCGCCCGGGGGCGGACCGGGGGCGGGCTGGTCGTGCCGGACGGGGGCGAGGGGTGGGACGAGCCGGAGATCGAGCGTTACACCGCTCGGTGGAGGGGCGCGCGGGTGGTCGTCGAACGCGAGGGTGAGGACGGCGGGAACGAGCCGCCCCACCCCGTGCGCGTCCGCGGCGCCGGGGAGCGCCCGGTCTAGTAGCGGCCCTCGAACCAGGCTCGTACGGCCACGGTGTGCAAGGGGAAGGCGAGTTCCTCGGGCCTACGCAGGAGGTGCCAGCCCTCCGTCTCGTCCGTGGCGGTGGAGGACGGCAGGCCCTCGGCCGGGCGTTCCGGGAGGAGACCGAAGAGCAGCAGGTGCCCGTCGGGCGAGCTCATGGCGTCGACGAGGCGGACGTCCCGGCCGGCCGCGTCGATGCCGGTTTCCTCCTTGAGCTCCCGCACGACGGCCTGCCGCCAGTCCTCACGGTCGTCGATGTAGCCGCCGGGCAGGGCGATGCCCCCGCGCGCGGGAGCCACGGTTCGGGTGATGACGACCAGGGCGGTGCCCTTGGTGTCGTACACGGGCTGGAGGGCCACCGCGACCGGGAGGGGGTTGCGGTAGGCCACGGCGCCGCACGCCGGGCAGGTGCGGGGCCAGCCGGAGACGCCCTCTCCGTAGGGCGCGCCGCAGCTCGAACAGTGGGAGTTCGGCGCGGAGTTGGTCATGGAGTGCTGAGTTTCGGACACGCGCGGACTGTAACCGATCACGGAGAGGGCGTCGCGGGCAGGCTCAGTGCGCGCGCGTGAGCGACTTCCTGGACACCGGGAAGTCGAAGTAAGTGTCCGGGTAGGGCTCGGATGTGAAGGTGTAGTGCCACCACTCCTCCGCGAGGTTCACGAACCCCTGGCCTTCGAGGGTGTTCTTGAGGAGCAGCCGGTTGGCGCGCTGTGCGCCCTGGACGCGCGGGTCGAGGGTGTGCGAGAGGGTGTCGAAGCAGTCGAAGCCGGTCCCCATGTCGACCGAGTTGTCGGGGAAGCGCTCGCCCTGGGGTGCGATGCAGGACACGAGGGGTTCCCCGGGATGATAGGGCCGGGTCGGTTTCGCCGGGAGCCGGACGAGGGTGACGTCCAGCGTGGAGCCGCGGCTGTGGCCGGACTTCTCGGCGATGTAGCCGTCGGTGAACAGCCGGGTCTTGTCGACGTCCGGGTAGAACTCGCCCTTCATCGCCTGGTCGTCGAGGTCCTGCGCCCAGCGGACGAAGTGGTCCACGGCGCGCTGTGGCCGGTAGCAGTCGTACACCTTGAGCGTGTAGCCCTGGCGGAGGAGCTTGCGTTGTGCCCGGTGAAGAGCGTCGGCGGCGGGACGGGTGAGGATGCAGGTCGGCTGGACGTAGCCGTCGATGCGTTCGCCGACGAAGTTGTGCGGCGTGAAGTAGCGCATCTCCTGGAGGATCGTCGGGTCGATGGTTCTCAGGGCCACGAAGTCCTGAGGCGCTGTGGGTTCGGTCGTCGCCTGGGCGGTCGCGGTGGGGACGGTCGCCGTCAGCAACGCGGCGAGCGTGGTGAGCAGGCCGCGTACCGCGGTGGTGAGTCGTGTCATGCCTGCTGCCTGCCCGTCTGGTTCCTTCGGTGCACACGTGTGGTGCGTTCGGTGTGACGCACGGGGAGGGCGTGGCCCACGGGGAGGGCCTGACGCGGGAGGGCCCGGCGCGGGGGGCCTGGCGCGGGGTGGGGCGTGAGGCGCGTAGGGGTGTTACCCGCGGAGCGCGCCCCGTCCCGCTGTCACACCCGAGGCCATGGATGCGCCCCCGTACCGCGGTCCGGTGGGGGAATCGGCTCGTCCGGTTGAGAAGCCGCCAGGTCAGGTGGATCCTGGACACGAGCAAGCCGGGTGTCGGGCAACGGCTGAGCGATCGCCGACGGCGAGGGTCGGTGCGGGCCGGAGACCCGGTGGAGGCCGGAGACCATCCGCCAGGGCTCGTGCGGCTCACCGAGGCGCGCGGGTCCGACCAGATCCGAACAACGACCCACCGGGCGCCGCCCCGGCCGTGCAACCGGCCCCGGCCCGGCAGGAGCCCGGGCGACCGTCACATGGCCGTCAACCGTTGCGGTCGGCGACCTTGACGCCTCTGGGGTGCCGGTGAACACTTCCGGTGTCAGTCGACATCGCCGTACATAATCGGCGTATTCCGGCACCACGGCGCGCGGGCGCGCCTGCGCCAAGGCCCCTTCCCCCACAGGCCGGCCGGCTGCGACGGCACGCTCGTCACGGATGCCGGGCGGGGCGCGGGATCTCCCTGCCTTCGGCGGAAGTAGCCATGGGAAACGCACCCTGCACGTGAGGACCGGGGCGAATGGTCCCGGGCCACGGCCTAGGAGCCGCCATGAGTAACGGAGACATATTCTTCGGCGAGTTGATCGGCACGGCGATCCTGATCCTGTTCGGCGCCGGAGTGTGCGCCGCCGTCACCCTCAGGTTCTCGAAGGCGCGCGCCTCCGGATGGATCGTGATCGCGTTCGGCTGGGGCTTCGCCGTGCTGGCCGGCGCGTACACCGCCGCTCCCCTCTCCGGAGGGCACCTCAACCCGGCCGTGACGCTGGGCCTCGCCGTCGACACCGGGGTGTGGGACAAGGTCTGGGTGTACATCCTGGGGCAGATGGCCGGTGCCATGCTCGGGGCCGTGCTGGCCTACCTGGTGTACTTCGCCCAGTTCCAGGCCAACACCCGCAAGGGCGGAACGACCGAGGGAACGGTCGACGAACCCGTCCCGACGCTGGGCATCTTCTCCACGATCCCCGAGATCCGGAACCCGGTCGCCAACCTGATCACCGAGATCCTCGCGACCATCGCGCTGGTGCTGCCCCTGCTGGCCCTGGTCGGCAACAACCGGCACGTGGAGGGCATCGGCATCGGGCAGATCGCCGGTCAGGGGGAGGGCATCTACGGATCCGGCATCGTGATCCTGCTGGTCGCCCTCCTGGTCGTCGGCATCGGTCTGTCCCTGGGTGGTCCCACCGGCTACGCCATCAACCCGGCACGTGACCTCGGACCGCGCATCATCCACTCCGTCCTGCCGATCCCGAACAAGGGCACGTCCGACTGGGGCTACTCGTGGATCCCCGTCGTCGGGCCGTTGATCGGCGGTTTGCTGGGTGGCGTCATCTACAACGCAGCCTTCTGAACGAGCCCGACGAGGGGTAGTCATGACGGACAACGCCGAGAAGTACGTCGCGGCCATCGACCAGGGCACCACGTCGAGCCGCTGCATCGTGTTCGACCGGAACGGCGCGATCGTCGCCGTCGACCAGCGCGAGCACCGCCAGATCTTCCCCAAGCCGGGCTGGGTGGAGCACGACGCCACCGAGATCTGGTCCAAGACGCAGGCGGTCGTGGCCGGCGCGCTCGCCAAGGCCGGTCTGCGGGCCGACCAGCTCAGCGCGATGGGCATCACCAACCAGCGCGAGACGACGCTGCTGTGGGACCGCGCGACGGGCAAGCCGGTGCACAACGCCATCGTCTGGCAGGACACGCGGACGGCGGCCCTGTGCAACCAACTGGGCGGCTCGGACGGGCAGGACCGTTTCCGCGAGCAGACGGGGCTGCCACTGGCCACGTACTTCTCCGGGCCCAAGGCGGCCTGGCTGCTCGACAACGTGCCCGATCTGCGCGCCCGGG
Source organism: Streptomyces sp. NPDC085931 (assembly GCF_044540565.1). Classification (NCBI taxonomy): domain Bacteria; kingdom Bacillati; phylum Actinomycetota; class Actinomycetes; order Kitasatosporales; family Streptomycetaceae; genus Streptomyces; species Streptomyces sp. NPDC085931. The sequence goes on along the minus strand of NZ_JBITSK010000008.1, from coordinate 451,362 downwards.
CCGAACGCGGCGAGATCGCCTTCGGCACGATGGACTCCTGGCTCATCTGGAACCTCACCGGCGGTACGGACGGCGGGCAGCACGTCACGGACGTGACCAACGCCGGGCGCACCATGCTGATGAACCTGGAGACCCTCCAGTGGGACGCGTCGATCTGCTCGGCGATGAACATCCCCGAGGCCATGCTGCCCGAGATCAAGTCCTCGGCGGAGGTGTACGGCACCGCCGTCGGCCAGCTCTCCGGCGTGCCCGTGGCGTCGGCGCTGGGCGACCAGCAGGCCGCCGTGTTCGGCCAGGCCTGCTACGACGTGGGCACCGCGAAGAACACCTACGGCACGGGCAGTTTCCTGCTGCTCAACACGGGCGACCGGCCGGTGGCGTCGAAGAGCGGTCTGCTGACGACGATGGGCTACAAGATCGGCGGTGAGGCGCCGGTCTACTGCCTGGAGGGATCGATCGCGATCACCGGCGCGCTGGTGCAGTGGTTCCGCGACCAGCTCGGCATCATCCGCACCGCCGACGAGATCGAGCCCCTGGCCGCGAGCGTGGAGGACAACGGCGGCGCCTACATCGTGCCGGCGTTCTCGGGTCTGTTCGCGCCGTACTGGCGCTCCGACGCGCGTGGTGTGGTCACCGGTCTCACCCGGTACGTCACCAAGGCCCATCTCGCGCGCGCGGTGCTGGAGGCGACGAGCTGGCAGACGCGCGAGGTCGTGGACGCCATGTACCAGGACTCCGGGGTGCGGATCACCACCCTGAAGGTCGACGGCGGCATGACGAAGAACAACCTGCTCATGCAGCACCAGGCGGATGTGCTCGACGTTCCGGTGGTGCGGCCGAAGGTCTCCGAGACGACCTGTCTGGGCGCCGCCTACGCGGCCGGACTGGCCACCGGCGTCTGGAACGACCTGGACGAACTCAAGGCCCACTGGCAGAAGGACGTCGAGTGGACACCGTCCATGGACGCGTCGGTGCGGGACCGCGAGTACCACAACTGGCGCAAGGCCGTGGAGAAGAGCTTCGGCTGGGAGGAGGGCGACAGCTGACCACGCGCGCGTGGAGCGGCTTTCCGTCGACCACGCGCGCGTGGAGCGGCTTTCCGTCGACCACGCGCGCGTGGAGCGGCTTTCCGTCGACCACGCGCGCGTGGAGCGGCTTTCCGTACCGCGGCCCGTACCCCTGTCGGCGGGGGTACGGGCCGTGCCCGGGGGTGGGGGACGTCAGCTGGTCACCGTCTGGCGGCGGTCGGCCGCGTAGGCCATCGCGTGCTCGACGACGCCGATGAGGGTCTCCTTGACCGACTCGCGGTCACGGGCGTCGCACATCAGCAGCGGTACGCCGGGGTCGAGGTCGAGGGCCTGGCGGACGTCCTCGACGGGGTAACGCGGGGCTCCGTCGAAGCAGTTGATGCCGACGAGGAAGGGTATCGAGCGCCGTTCGAAGTAGTCGACGGCGGCGAAGCAGTCCTCCAGGCGGCGGGTGTCGGCCAGTACGACGGCTCCGAGCGCGCCCTCGGAGAGCTCGTCCCACATGAACCAGAACCGTTCCTGCCCGGGTGTGCCGAAGAGGTAGAGCACCAGGTCCTCGCGCAGCGTGATGCGGCCGAAGTCCATGGCCACGGTCGTGGTGTGCTTGTTCTCCACGCCGCTGAGGTCGTCGACCGGGCGCCCGGCCTCGGTGAGCAGTTCCTCGGTGCGCAGCGGTCGGATCTCGCTGACCGCGCCGACGAGCGTGGTCTTGCCCACGCCGAAGCCGCCGGCCACCAGGATCTTGAGCGTGACGGGCTCGACCGGAGGCTTGCCGCGCTCAGAACGCCCGAAGATCATCGGTCTCTTCTCCTGCTTGATGGGGTCGGGCGACGGCGGTCCGCAGCCTCCGCCGCCGGGTCGAGACGCTCACAGCGCCCGCAGGCCGTTGATGACGTCGCGCAGAATACTCTCGTCCGGCAGTTCGGCCGGGGGCACGGGCCGGTTCACATGGACGAATTCGGCGTCCACGAGATCTCCGACGAGGACCCGTACCACCCCGATCGGCAGATCGAGTTCCGCCGCGAGTTCGGCGACCGACTGCGGGTCCTCACGGCACAGTTCGACGATGTCCACGTGCTCCGGGGAGAGCATGTGGTCCGCCTCCGGGTCGTCGGCGTGCGGCTCGGCGACCACGACCGCGATCAGGTCCAGGCGGTGCTGGCCCTGACTGCTGGTGCGGCCGCGCGTCATGGCGTACGGACGGACGACCGGCCCGGCCTCGTCGTCGAACCAGTGGCTTCTTCCCTGACCGTCAGCGCTCATGTCATCCCACTACCCGCCTGCGGGCAGATCGGTGCGCGGAGCGGCGGCCAGATGCACGCCGACGCGCTTGACGAGGAGCGTCATCTCGTAGGCGACCTGGCCGACGTCGGAGTCGGCGTCCGAGAGGACGGCGAGGCAGCTGCCGTCGCCGGCCGCGGTCACGAACAGGAAGGCGTCGTCGAGTTCGACGACCGTCTGGCGGACGTTGCCGGCTTCGAAGTGGCGTCCCACGCCCTTGGCGAGGCTGTGGAACCCGGAGGCGACGGCGGCGAGGTACTCGCTGTCCTCTCTGGTCAGGTCCCTGGACACGCCTGTCGGCAAACCGTCGCCGGAGAGCACGAGGGCTTTGCGGATGCTCGCGACGCGGTCCACCAGGTCGTCGAGGAGCCAGTTCAGCTCCCCCTTGCCGTCCGCGGTGTGGCCGGTCGCCTTCGGTGCGGTCATCGACCGTCCCCCTCTGTCGTTCCTTGTGGTGCTGTGCCGCTGTGGGCGGCATCGCCCGCGGCGTTCTCCCTACGGCCGCGCTGCCAGCCGCGCTGGAGCGAAGCCATACGGCTGCGTACTTCCTCGGCGTCCCGTTCGGCGGGCTCGGCCCGGGCCTCGGTACGCGGATCGGGTCCCCGCTTGAGCTGTGGGGCGAGGCTGGCCTGCCGGACGCGCCGGGGCAGCGGCGCGGTGCCGGCGCCCTCGGCCGAACGTGCGGCGCCGTCTCCGGGCCGTGCGGCGCCGTCCTCCGGCCCTGGGGTGGTGCCCGGACGTGGGGTGGCGTCGTCCGGCCGTGCGGCGGCGCCCGGACGTCCGGCGCGGCCTTCCGGCCGTGCGGTGCTGTCGCCCTGCCGTGCGGTGCCGTGGCCGGATCCGTCGGGGCCGCCGGAGGCGATCTCCGCGCGGCGGGTCCTGCGGGGCAGGGCGGACGACTCCGCCGCAGCGCCCTCGCCGACGGCACCGCCGGACGGGCCCGGCGCCTGCCCGCGCACCGCGTCCCGGCCGGCCGCACCGATGCCGCGGACGGCGGAGTCGGTCCCGCGGCGGCGGGCCGGGAGCGGCGGGGGCGCGTCCGGCTGGGTCTCGCCGCGGCGGCGTGACGGGAGCGCGGCCGCGGGCCCGGTTCCGGCCCGGCCGGTGTCCGTGTTCTCCTCGTCGGCCCTGCTCCGCCGGGGGCGCTGCTCGGTGACCGGGCGGCCGTGCGAGCTGACCAGCTTGGGGGTGTGGCGGCGGGGCAGCGGGACCGGGGCGCTCAGCCCGTCCTCGGCGTCGGCGCGTTCCCGCGCGCGGGACGCGTCGGCGGCCTGCTGCTGCGCATCGGCACGGCGGCCGGCGGTCTCGTCCTCGGCGCGGACGAGGGAGTGGCGGGGGCGGAAGAGTCCGCCGTGTTCGCCGTCCTCGCCGTCGAGGACGCCAGGGAAGTCGTCGAGGGCGTCCAGATCGACGGGGGCCTCCAGCTCGACCGGTCCGTCCAGGAGGGAGGCGGGCAGGCCGGGCCGTGGCGCGGCTGCCTTGGACAAAGAGGTGCGGCGGCCCTCCTGCGGCCTGGTGTCGTGTGCCGTCAGCTGGGGGCGGTCGAGCCGGAAGCCGACGCCGTTGGTGTCGGGCACGTCGTCCGTCAGCAGGGCGTCGGGGATGAAGACGACGGCGGTCGTGCCGCCGTACGGGGAGGGCTGCAGGGAGACCCGGACGTTCTGCCGCTGCGCCAGACGGCTGACCACGAACAGGCCGAGCCGGTCGGTGTCGGACAGTTCGAACTCCGGTGTCTCGGCGAGCCGGAGGTTGGCGTCGAGCAGCGCCTCGGCCGCCATGCCGAGACCGCGGTCGTGGATCTCCAGGGTGAAGCCGTTGGCGACGCGCTCGCCCAGGACCTGGACGGCGGTGTGCGGCGGGGAGAACACCGTGGCGTTCTCCAGCAGTTCGGCCACGAGGTGCGTGAGGTCGGCCACCGCCGGGCCGGTCACGGCGATCCGCGGCAGGCGGCGGACCTCGATGCGCTCGTAGTCCTCGACCTCGGCGACGGCGGCGCGGACGACGTCCATGAGCTGGACGGGCTTGCGCCACTGGCGGGAGGGCGCGGCTCCGGAGAGGATCACGAGGCCCTCGGCGTGCCGGCGCATACGGGTGGTCAGGTGGTCGAGCCGGAACAGGTCGGCGAGTTCCTCGGTGTCCTCGGTCCGCCGCTCCATGGCGTCGAGCAGGGTGAGCTGCTTGTGCAGCAGGACCTGGCTGCGGCGCGCGAGGTTGACGAAGACCTCGGAGACTCCGGCGCGCAGTTCGGCCTGTTTGACGGCGGCTTCGACGGCGGCGCGCTGCAGGGTGTTGAGGGCCTGGCCGACCTCGCCCATCTCGTTCTTGTCGTACTCCAGGCGCGGCACCTCGGTCTCTACGTCGACCTGCTCGCCCGCGGACAGGCGGCGCATCACGCTGGGCAGCCGCACCCCGGATGCCTCGTGGGCCTCCAGGCGCAGCTGCCGCAGGTCACGGATGAGGGTGCGGCCGACGCGCACGGACAGCACGAGGGAGAGCAGCAGGGCGATCAGGCCCAGGGCGCCGGCGATGACGGCCTTGGTGATGACGCCCACGGCCACGGGGTGCACCCGGTCCTGGTAGCGGTCGTTTGCCTGGTCGTTGAGCGTGCCGAGTTCGTCGAGCACGTTGCCGGCGGCGCTGTCCCAGCTCTTGGCGGTGACGCCGCGGGGCGTCCCGGTCCCCGAGTCGAGGGCCGCTTCCTCGGCCACGCGCAGCGGTGCGGAGGAGGCGTTCTTCCAGAAGGTCTGGTAGCGGTCGCGCTCGGCGACGGGCAGCAGCTGCAGGTTGACGTCGTACATCAGCGTGCGCTGGGCCACCAGGTCGGAGATGTCGCGCTCTTCGGAGTGGGTGATGCGGCCGACGATCAGGGCGGAGCCGAGCAGGGCGTCCTCGCGGGAGAGCAGTTCGCGGGCGCGGGCGAGGTTGACCAGCGCGCGGTACTGCTTGTCGAGTTCGACGTTGTCGACCACGTGCAGGTTGGCGAGGAGGACGTAGCACGGGTCGACGAGGCGGTTGTAGAGGTCGAGGGCCTGGGAGCGGTTGACGGTGCCGTCCTCGACGCTGCGGCGCAGCGACTCGATGCCCTCGAAGGCGTCCAGGACGGCGGTCAGCCGCTCGCCGGTGGCCTCGCCCATCGCGTCGCGCACATCCGGGTCCCGGGCGTTGCGGCGGATGCCGCTCACGGCCTCGTCGGTGGCGGCGCGGCTGCGCCGGAGCGCGGCGAGACCGTCGGAGGCGCGGGGGTCGGCGAGGTGGACGAGGGTCTGGCGGCGTTCCTCCTGGAGGACGCGGACGGTGTCCTCGATGGGGTAGCCGATCTTCTCCACGACGGTCGACACGTTGAACAGGTCGGCCGCCTCACGCCCGGTGAGCACGGTGGCGAAGGACCAGATCGCGGTCAGGGAAACCAGCGGCACGAGAAGCAGCGCCACGATCTTCCGGCGGATGGACTTCCCGCGAAAGCGCATGGCCTCCCCCAGCTCGGGCCCCCCGGGGGCTACCGGGGGTACACGTGTGCGTCAACAAACGGCGCGAGCCTACTACCGACGCACAGGGAACTCGAAGACCGGGCTCGAGGCCGAACTTCCGCGCCAGCGACGAGGCATGCCGAGTTGTCCGGGCATTGCGGGAGTTGTCTCCCCGAAACCGATGGTGACAGCGCCGGGTCGTCCACGGGGCGGGCCAAGGCGGTTGGCCGATTTTTTTCGCTTCCCGGGAATCTTCGTGACGAGTCGTTCGTACTTCACTACGGGAAACGGGGGCGGAATCGGCAACAGGAGCCGCATCCTGCACCCGGGCGGCGTAAAACAGCGCAAGCCGGGCAGCCACTGGGGAGCACGGGTCTTCGGAAACGAGCGAGCGGTCTGCTGGCGGTGGGGAGTGACACGGTGATGGGCACGGCGGAACGGCGCGGAGCGCCGAGGGCCGGCGGGACGCGGGGGACGGGGCATCGGATCTCCGAGGCGACCTTCCGCGGCGATGCGGCGGACGAGGCGGAGACCCCGGTGCGGGAGGGGGAGAAGCGGCAGGAGCAGCAGTACTACCGGCCCCTCTGGGTCGAGGAGCCGGCGCGGCGGCGACGGTTGCCGGATCCGGTCCGTACGGCGGCCGTACGGGCGGTGCTCCTCATAGCCGTGACGCTGATTCAGGCGATGGTGGCCTTCCTGTGCACCATGGCCGGGTCCTGGCTGGCGTTCCCCATGGTGATCAGCAGCGTGGTCAGCACGATCGCGGCCACGTGGGGAGCCCTCGACGTGTGGGTGACCCGGCAGGTCTGGAATCAGCGCCACGGCGTGGTGTCCGTGCCGAGCAGCACGGCCCGGGCGCTGCGGCGCGAGCGGCGCCGGGCCCGGCGCCAGGAGCGGGTCACGGCGCGGACGCAGGAGCGGATACGCCGACGGGGCGGGGCCGGGCAGCTGTCCCACTCGTAGGGGCCGCACCGGCGCCAGGGCCGCTCCCTGGCTACTCCCGAGCGGCGTACAGGCCCGAGAGTGAGGCGACACCGATAGTCACGGTGGCGGGGAGCCTCATCGCGCTGCGGGACGGGCCGTTGCCGCATCTCGTCCTGCGGGACGGGCCGTTGCCGTATGCCGCGCGGAGCTTCCTCGGGGCAGAGGGCCGGTCGCCCTCACCTCCGTTCACGCGGCCGTCCCTTCCTCCGCCGTGAGGTGGACGTGGATGACACCGTCCTCGACGGTGACGCGGTGGGTGCGGACGGCGCGGCGGGCCGGGAGGCAGGTGGGCATGCCGGTGCGCAGGTCGAACGCGGCGGCGTGCAGCGGGCATTCGATCAGGCAGCCCTCCAGCCAGCCTTCGGAGAGGGAGGCGTCCTGGTGGGTGCAGGTGTCGTCGATGGCGTGGAGTTCGCCCTCGTCGGTGTGGAACACGGCGACGGGCGGTGTCGTCTCGACCCGGACGGACTCGCCCTCGGGGAGGTCTTCGAGGCGGCAGACGGGAATCACGGGCCCCCCTCTCGGTCCGGGGTGCGGGCCGGACCGCTCGGCCAGACTGTGGACGGTGTGTGAAGCGCCGGACCGGGGTGGCTCCGGGCACGAAAGGGTGATGCTGCACGTCGTCCGGCCCCGTCGGAGGTGAGCCCCCGGGTGGGCGCTCGTCCCCCTTCCGGGACGGACCCATCGGTAACATGATGTTGCATATGGCGCATGAGCAAGCGCTATGCGCAACAGAATCCGCGCGGGGTGACCGTCGCGTCAAGGGGTTCCCGCAGATGCGGCCCGAACAGGGCCGGCAGGTGGTGAGAGTTGGCCATGGTCCGCACGCAGAAGCAGTCCGCCCGCGAGGAGCATCCGACGGACAGCGGGGCGAAACAGAGCGGCAGAGGCGCGGCGAGTGCCGTCCAGTCGGTGGACCGCGCCGTGAGCGTGTTGGAGATCCTCGCGCGGCACGGCGAGGCGGGCGTCACCGAGATCGCCGACGAGCTGGACGTGCACAAGTCGACGGCGTTCCGGCTGCTCGGCGTCCTGGAGAACCGCGGCCTGGTGACCCAGGCGAAGGACCGCGGCAAGTACTACCTGGGTGCCGGCGTACTGCGCCTCGCGGGGGCGGCGGCAGTGCGCCTGGACGTGTCCCAGGAAGGCGTCCCGGTCTGCCGGGAACTCGCCGACGAGCTGGGCGAGACGGTCAACATCGCGGTGCTGGACGACGACGCGGCGGTCAACATCATGCAGGCCCGGGGCACCGCGGCCGTCACCGCGCAGAACTGGCTCGGCCGCCGCACCCCGCTGCACGCCACCGCCAGCGGCAAGGTCCTGCTCGCCCACCTCCCGCCCACCCTGCGCGAAGGGCTGCTGGCCCGTCCGCTGCACCGCTTCACGGAGCGCACGGTCACGGCCGCGTCCATGCTGCGCGGCGAGTTGGACACGGTGGTGCAGCAGGGCTACGCGATCACGGTCGAGGAGTTGGAGATCGGCCTGGCGGCGGCGGCCTCCCCGGTCCGGGGGCACGACGGCAAGGTCATCGCCTCGCTCAGCGTCTCGGGGCCGGTCTACCGGCTGAGTCCACAGCGTCTGCCGGAGGTGGCGAAGCGGACCGAGGCGGCGGCGGCCGAGCTGTCCCGCCGTATGGGTTACGGCTTCTGACGCAACCCGGGCCGGCGGCCCGCGGCGCAGGACGCACAGCGCGGGATCAGGTGGAACGCCTGGTCCCGCGCTGACGTGTGGCAGGCGGGTTTCGTGGGTCGCGAGCGGCCCGGCCCACGGTGACCTGAACCGGCTCCGTGCCTCTTGACGGCTCCGGACAGCGCTCCCACGATGTTCCCCACCACGCAACCCATCGTGCACTGCGCAACAAGCAGAGGAGCTTGGTCGTGCCACACGAGGTCCGTGCCGCGGAGGTCCGTGCCGCAGAGGTTGGTGCCGCAGAGATCCGTGCCATGGTCGCCGCCGGGCAGGGCGTGCCCGTCGAGGTGCGGACGGTCGTGGTCCCCGATCCGGGGCCGGGGCCCTGGAACCGGCCCTCCGTGCAGAACCCGCTCCACCCGGGGGTCCTGACCGGCTCGCCCCGACCGCCCCGCTCCCCCACCGCCCTCACACCGTCCCGGCAAGGAGGGGCATGTCCAGCACACCCGATCACCCCCGCGTGGTCGTCGTCGGCGCCGGCATCGTCGGCTGCTGCCTCGCCGACGAACTGACCGCCCGCGGCTGGACCGACGTCACCGTCCTGGAACAGGGTCCGCTGCCCGCCCCGGGCGGTTCCACCTCGCACGCGCCCGGCCTGGTCTTCCAGACCAGTCCGTCCAGGACCCTCACCGCCTTCGCCCGCTACACGGTCGAGAAGTTCGGCTCCCTCGACGTGGACGGTGTCTCCTGTTTCCAGCAGGTCGGCGGGCTGGAGCTGGCCACCACCCCCGAGCGCCTCGCCGAGCTGCACCGCAGGGCCGGGTACGCCGCCTCCTGGGGCGTGCGCGGCGAGGTCGTCGACGCCGCGCGCTGCAAGGAACTGTGGCCGCTGATCGACCGGTCGGTGGTCCTCGGCGGCTTCCACACCCCGGACGACGGTCTGGCCCGCGCCCTGCTCGCGGCCCGCGCCCAGACGGCCCGGGCCACCGCGCGGGGCGCCCGGTTCCTGGAGCGCCACACGGTCACCGGCATCGAACGGCAGGACGGCCGGGTGACCGCCGTCGTCACCGACCGGGGTACGTTCCCGGCCGACCACGTCGTCTCGGCGGCCGGCTTCTGGGGCCCGATGATCGGCCGCATGGCCGGGGTCGACGTGCCGCTGCAGCCGCTGGCCCACCAGTACGCCAGGACCGGGCCGCTGCCCGCGCTGAGCGGTGCCTCGGCGGAGGCCTCGAAGCCGATCCTCCGCTTCCAGGACCGGGACCTGTACTTCCGCGAGCACACCGACCGCATCGGCATCGGTTCGTACGCGCACCGGCCCCTGCCCGTCGACCCGTTCGCGGTCCTGCCGTACGACGAGGCCCGGGCCCGGAACATGGACATGCCGTCCTCGTACCCCTTCACGGCGGAGGACTGGGCCCCCGTCCGGGACCACTGCGGGCGCCTGATGCCCGCCCTGCGGGACGCGGAGATCGAGACCGGCTTCAACGGTGTGTTCTCCTTCACCCCGGACGGCATGCCGGTGCTCGGCGAGTCGCGGCAGCTGCGCGGCTTCTGGCTGGCCGAGGCCGTCTGGGTCACGCACTCGGCGGGGGTCGCCCGGGCGGTCGCCGAGTGGATGGTGGACGGGCGGCCCTCGCTCGACCTGCACGAGTGCGACCTCACGCGTTTCGAGGAGGCGCAGCGTTCCCCGTCGTACGTCCTGGAGCGCGGGGCGCAGCAGTTCGTCGAGGTGTACGACGTGATCCATCCGCTCCAGCCGATGGAACGGCCGCGCCCCCTGCGGGTCAGCCCCTTCTACGCGCGCCAGCAGCAGCTCGGCGCGTACTTCCTGGAGGGCGGCGGCTGGGAGCGTCCGCACTGGTACGAGGCGAACGCGCCGCTCGTGGACGCCCTCGGCCCCCTCCCCGCGCGGGACGCCTGGTCGGCCCGCCACTGGTCCCCGATCGCGGCGGCCGAGGCGAGGGCGACTCGCGAGGGCGTCGCGCTCTACGACATGACGCCCCTGCGCCGCCTGGAGGTCACCGGCCCGGGATCCCTCGCCTTCCTCGACCGGATGACCAGCAACAACCTCTGCAGGAAGCCCGGCGCGGTCACCTACACCCTGCTGCTCGACGAGTCCGGCGGCATCCGCTCCGACCTCACCGTGGCCCGGCTCGGCCCCGACCGCTTCCAGATCGGCGCCAACTCCCCCGCCGACCTCGACCGGCTGCTGCGCCACGCCCCGGCCGGTGTCCGGGTCCGGGACATCACCTCCGGCACGTGCTGCGTCGGCGTCTGGGGCCCGCTCGCCCGGGACCTCGTCCAGCCGCTCAGCCCGGACGACTTCTCGCACGAGGCGTTCGGCTACTTCCGGGCGAAGGAGACGTACATCGGGCACGTCCCGGTGACCGCGCTGCGGCTGAGCTACGTCGGAGAGTTGGGCTGGGAGCTGTACACCACGGCCGACCTGGGGCTGCGGCTGTGGGACACGCTGTGGGAGGCCGGCCGGGAGCTCGGCGTGGTCGCGGCGGGCCGCTCGGCGTTCAACTCCCTTCGCCTGGAGAAGGGTTACCGGGCCTGGGGCATCGACATGACCGACGAGCACGACCCGTTCGAGGCGGGTGTCGGCTTCGCCGTGCGCATGGACAAGGAGGGCTTCGCCGGGCAGGCCGCGCTGCGGGAGCGCCCGGAGCCCACCCGCCGGCTCACGCCCTTGCTCCTGGACGACCCGGCCGCCGTCGTCCTCGGCAAGGAGCCCGTCCACGTCGGCGGGAGGCCCGCCGGTTACGTGACGAGCGCGTCGTACGGCTACACGCTCGGCCGGTGCGTGGCCTACGCCTGGCTGCCCGCCGGGCTCGCCACCGGCATGGGCGTGCACGTCGAGTACTTCGGCGAGAAGGTCCCGGCCACGGTCGCCGACGAACCGCTGTTCGACCCGAAGATGACCCGCATGCGCCGGTAGGAGGCGTTTGTCCGTGACGACCACCCCCATCACCCCGAGTCTGATCGCCACCCTCCCCGGCCACTACTACACCGACCCGGACGTCTTCCGGCAGGAGCAGGAGCACGTCTTCGAGTCGCTGTGGTTCTGCGCGGTCCGCAGCGCCGACCTGGACCGGCCGGGCGCCTTCCGCACCGTCCAGGTCGGCCGTGAGAGCGTCGTCATCACCCGGACCCGCAAGGGGGACCTGCGCGCCTTCCTCAACGTCTGCCGCCACCGCGGGGCCCGGCTGTGCACGGAGGAGTCGGGCGAGGTCCGCCGCACCCTCCAGTGCCCGTACCACGCGTGGACGTACGACCTCGACGGCACGTTGATCGCCGCACCCAACTTGATCAAGATGCCGGACGTCGACCGGGTCGCGTACGGGTTGATCAAGGTGGAGCTGCGCGAGTGGCTGGGCTACGCCTGGGTGTGCCTGGCGGACGAACCGCCCTCGTTCGAGGACACGGTCGTGCACGCCGCCGTCGAGCGGCTCGGCGACATCGCCGCGATCGAGCACTACGGCACGGACGGCCTCGCGCTCGGCAAGCGCATCACCTACGACGTGAAGGCGAACTGGAAGCTGATCGTCGAGAACTTCATGGAGTGCTACCACTGCGCGACGATCCACCCCGAACTGACCGCTGTGCTGCCCGAGTTCGCCGACGGCTACGCCGCCCAGTACTACGTGGGGCACGGCGCCGAGTTCGCCGAGGCGGTCCAGGGCTTCACGGTCGACGGCAGCGAGGGCTTCGGCAGGCTCCCGGCGCTCGGCGCCGAGCAGGACCGCCGCTACTACGCCATCACGGTCAAGCCGGCCGTGTTCGTCAACCTCGTCCCGGACCACGTCATCCTGCACCGCGTGTTCCCGCTCGCCGAGGACCGCACGGTCGTCGAGTGCGACTGGCTGTACGCGCCGGAGGTCGTGGCGTCGGGGGCGGACGTGTCGAAGTCCGTCGAGCTCTTCCACCGGGTCAACGCGCAGGACTTCGCCGCCTGTGAAAGGACGCAGCCGTCGATGGCTTCCCGCGCGTACCGCGAGGGCGGTGTGCTGGTCCCCAGCGAGCACCACATCGGGATCTTCCACGCGTGGCTCCTCGACCGGCTGGGAGGCGACCCCGCCGGTCCTGTCCCTCGGCGGTGAGCGGCATCCGGATCTGGCGCGACGCCCGCCCCACCCCCCAGGGTTGGTGCGACCGACCGAACCGCTCCAGGGGACCACCCATCGAGGAACCGCCCATGAGACAGGCCCCGCAGTCCACCGGCACCCACACCGCCGACGACAACGCCGAACTGACCGAGTTCGGCTACAGACCCGAGCTGAAACGCACCCTCGGCACCTTCCACACCTTCGCCGCCGGCATCAGCTACATCTCCATCCTCACCGGAACGTTCCAGCTGTTCTACTTCGGCTACGGCAGCGGCGGCCCCGCCTACTGGTGGTCGTGGCCGATGGTCTTCGCCGGCCAGTTCATGGTCGCGCTGTGCTTCGCGGAGCTCGCCGCCCGCCACCCCGTGGCCGGTTCCGTCTACAACTGGTCCAAGAAGATCGGCAATCCGCACCTCGGCTGGCTCGCCGGCTGGATGATGCTGATCGCCTCGATCGTGTCCATAGCGGCCGTGGCGCTGGCCTATCAGTTGACGCTGCCGCAGATCTCGTCGTTCTTCCAGTTCGTGGGGGACGGCACCGGCACGTACGACGTGGCGACCAACGCGGTCGTCCTGGCCGCGGTGCTGATCCTGTTCACGACCCTGGTGAACGCCTTCGGCGTCAAGCTGATGGCCCGGATCAACACGGCGGGCGTGTTCATCGAGCTGATCGCCACCGTCGTGCTGATCGTCCTGTTCGCCGTCCACATCACGCGCGGGCCGCAGGTCGTCATGGAGACGCACGGGACCGGCGCGGGGTACGGCAACGGGTACCTGGGCGCCTTCCTGGTGGCCTCGCTGGCCTCGGCGTACGTCATGTACGGCTTCGACACCGCCGCCTCGCTCGGCGAGGAGTCCCTGGACCCGACCCGGAACGCGCCCCGGGCGATCATCCGGGCGATCGTCGCGTCCTTCGTCCTGGGCGGGTTGATCCTGTTGCTCGCGTTGATGAGCGTGTCCACTCTTGACGGCGAGAAGCTGTCCACGGACGGACTGCAGTACATCGTGCTGGACGTGCTCGGCCCGACGGCCGGCAAGGCGATGCTGTGGTGCGTGCTGATCGCGGTGACGGTGTGCGCGCTGGCGGTGCACACGGCGGCGGTCCGGCTGGCGTTCGCGATGGCCCGTGACAACAACCTGCCGGCGTCCGCGAAGCTCGCCCGGTGCCATCCCCGGTTCCGCACGCCGGTCCTGCCCACCGTGATCATCGGGATCCTGGCGCTGGCGATCCTGGTGGTCAACATCCGTCAGCCGCAGATCTTCACCGTCGTCACCAGCATCGGCATCGTCATGATCTACCTCGCCTATCTGGGCGTCACCGTGCCGCTGCTGGTCGCCCGGCTGCGCGGGACGTGGCGGCCCGCGGGCGAGGGCCGCTTCTCGCTGGGTCGCTGGGGACTTCCGGTCAACATCCTGGCCGTGCTGTGGGGCGGGGCCATGACACTGAACCTGATCTGGCCGCGGGCCGCCGTCTACAACGCCACGGAGCCCTACCACTGGTACCTGCGCTGGGGGGCGGTGCTGTTCGTCGCGGTCATCGCGGGCGGCGGCTTCGCCTACTACTGGTTCGTCCAGCGGCACCGCACCGGTGTGCTCGCGGAGCACCGCTCGGAGGTCCCGGCCTCCGCTCCCCTCGCCGCACCGGCGGCCGACTGAAGGAGGGCCGCCGGGACGGCACGCGCGCCGATCGGACGGCAGCACGCCCGGGTCCGGGCCGGGCACGGCCTAGGAGACCGGGCGCCTGTACATCCTGGTCGCCGTGATCTCGCTGTGGACCGCCTCCCCCGCCCGGGGCTGCTGCGGCAGTCCCGGGCGCAGGTGTTCCTCGACGCTGATGTACTTCAGGCCCGCCCTGAGGTCGGCGTCGTTGCGCATGCGGATGACCAGGGGGAACTCCGCCAGCGCCGTCGTGTCGAACAACCCCGTGGTGTAGAGCAGTTGCACGCCGAGGGCGTCCGACACCGCCCGCTGGAGCTCCAGCAGGTAGGTGGCGTTGGCGCGGCCGATGGGGTTGTCCAGGAACAGCGTGCCCGCGTGCCGGTGCTTGTCGCGGCCCCGGTCGTTCGAGCGGAGCGCGGCCATCGTGCAGTACAGGGCGATGGCGGCGGTGAGCAGCTGGCCGCCCGAGAAGACGTCGCCCATCTGCCCGACCGGCACGCGCTCGGCGCGCAGCACCGCGTCCGGCTTGAGGATCTCGACGGCGACGCCCTTGGGCTGCAGCGCCGCCGCGACGCCCCGGAGCAGCAGGGACATGCCGTCGCGCCGCAGGTCGGAGTTCTTCTTCACGGCGGCGCGGGTGGCCTCGTCGATGACCTCGCCGAGCCGCTCGGTGAGCGTGGCCTGGTCGGGCTCCTCGAAGCGGATGCGCAGGAACTCCTGCCCCGACCACTCGCCGAGGCCCTCGGGCAGCCGGGAGAGCCGCTGGGCGGAGCGCAGGGTGGCCAGGGCCGATTCGACGAGGCCGCGCAGCCGGTCCACGATCGAGTCGCGGTTGCGCTCCAGTTGCGCCAGCTCGTCGGTGAGGACCCTCAGCCGGGGCGCGAAGGCGTCGGCCCACTTCTGGGCGTGCTCGGGCAGCGCGGAGGCGGGCAGTTCGCGGATCTGCTGCCGGGCCGGGGTGCGGACCTGCTCGTAGCGGGTGGAGTTGGCGTGCCGGACGAGGATGTCACTGGCCTCGCGGACCGCGGCCTCGGCGGCCGACAGGTCGGCGGCGCAGCCGCGCAGCGAGCGGCGGGCCTCGGCGGCGGACTGCCGGGCCTCCTCCGGGCTGCCGGGGTAGGGCTCGGTCTCCTCCTGTTCCTCCTCGGTGCCGTGTTCGCGCAGCAGGTCGCGGAGCATCGCGGCGATCTCGTCGAAGCCGCTCGCCGCGTCCTCGGCGGCGCGGTGGGCGTCGAGGAGTTCGGCGTGCGCCTCGCGGGCCTGGTTCAGCGCCTCGGTGTGGGAGGCCAGTTCGGCTGTGGCGGTGCGCAGCAGGGTCTGGGCGTGCTCGGCGTCGCGCGGCCGGAGCTCCTCGGGCAGGTCGGTGTGGGCCTCGCCGTCCTCGGGCGCGAGCCGTTCGGCCTCGCCGCGCAGCCGGCCGAGCTGCTCGCTCGCGCTCGACATGCGGGTCTCCAGGAGCTGCACCAGCTCCTCGGCCCGGGCGGCGGCGGCCTGGCGGCTGGGGCCGTCGGAGCCGTCGGGGGATTCGAGGAGCTGTTCCGCGCGCGTGCGGACCTTGTTGCTCAGCCGGTCCAGCTCCGCGCGGGCCGCGCTCTCGTCGCTCTCCGCGCGGGCCTGCTCGGCGCGCAGGTCGGCGCCCACCCCGACCTTCTCGTACACCTGCGACGCGGCCCGGTAGGCCTCGCGCAGCGCGGGCAGGGACGCCTTGGGGGTGCCGGTGCCGTCCTCGGGCACGTCGTCGGGCGCGCCGGCGATCTCGGAGCGCTCGGCGCGCAGGGCGCGGGCGGTGCGGCGGGCGTCGTCGGCGGCGCGCTGGGCGGCACGCCGGTCCTCGTCGGCGGCCCGGGCGCGGTCCAGGCAGGCCTGGGCGCCCGCCTCGGACTCGGCCGCCTCGTCGGCCAGTTCGCGCAGTTTGACCTGCCAGCCGGCCCGTTCGCGCAGCCGGAAGGCGAGCCCGGCGAGGGCGTCGGCGGAGCGGCGTGCCTTCTGGGCGGCCTCCTGCCGCTCGTCCCGGACGCGGGCGGCCTCGGCGGCGGCTTCGTCGGCCTCGGCGCGGACGGTGCGCGCCTCGGCCAGCTCGGCCTCCGCCTCCTCGGCGAACGCGCGCGCGTCGTGCGCCGCCCGGGCCAGTTCGGTGAGCCGGCCGGCGGGGCAGCCGGTGCGCCAGGAGGCGAGCCGGGCGGCCAGCTCGCGGTCCTTGCCGAGCCGCGCGGCGAGCGTGCGGATCTCCTCGTCCCGCTCGGTGGCCCGGGCGCGCAGCGCCTGCCGTTCCTCGTCGGCGGCGTGTTCGTCGTGCATGGCCGGGTTCGGCGGCACGAGGAACACCTCGCCGTCGTCGGTGTCCGGGGCGGGTGTCGGGGCGAGCAGGGCGGCGGCGGTGCCGACGGCCACGGCGGAGCGGGGCAGCAGCGCCGCGTCGCCCAGTGCCTCCCGGGCGCGGGCGTGCGAGCCGGGGTCGGTGATGATCACGCCGTCGACGAGTTCGGGCCGGGCGGCCAGCACGCGCGCGTGGTCGGCCGGGTCGACGGCCTGGGCGAGGTAGCGCCAGCCGGGCAGGGCGGGGATGCCGTGCTCGCCGAGGAACTCGACGGTGGCCAGCACGTCCGGGCCGGGCGGCAGCAGCCCGCCGTCGCCGAGCGCGCCGAGGATGCGGGCGTCGTCGGCGGCGGCCGTCCGCAGGTCGAACAGCTGGCGTTCGGCGGAGGAGACGGCGTCGTCGAGGAGGGCGCGCAGGTCGTCGGCGCTGCGGTCGAGCTCCTCGGGGGTGAGCCCCGGCTCCGCGGGGGCGGTCGGGGCGGGCTGCTCGCCGTCCGTGCCGTGGCGGGGCTGGGGGATGCCGGGGCGGGTCGCCGGGGTCAGGCCGAGCAGCTCCACCAGGCGCTCCTCGCCCGCCAGGGCCTCGGCCGTGCGGCGTTCGGCCTCGTAGGCCCGCTCCGCGGCCGTGGCCGCGTCGGCCGCGCGGGCCGCGGTCAGTTCGGCCCGGGTCTCGGTGGCGGCGGCCTCGCGCGCGTGCTCCGTGGCGCGGCGGGAGGCCTCGCGGGCAGAGTCCCAGGCCGCGACGGCGGTCTTCTCGGCGTCGCTGGCGGCGAGGGCCGCGCGGGCCGGGTCGGCGTCCGGCGCGCTGTCGTCGAGCCAGCCGGCCCGGACGGCCTCGGCGGTCTCCTGCTCGACCTCGGCCAGGCGCTGCTTGAGGTGCCCGATCTCGCTGCGGGCCCGCTGCGCCTGGGTGGCGGCGGCGGTGGAGTCCCGGTAGGCGGCGTCGCTGACCTCCTGGAGGGCGGCGGAGCGCTCCTCCTCCTCGTTGGCGTGGTGCTCGGCCTTCTCGGCGGCCGCGTGCAGGGCCCGGACGAGGTCGACGGCGGCCTTGGCGCGGGCGGCCAGGGCCGGGGCGGCGTCGCGCTCGGCCTCCTGGATCGCGGCGGACACGCGCGCGACGCGGTCGGCGGCGGCGCGGTGGCGCAGCACGGCCTCGGCGGCCTGCCAGGCCGCGTACAGGGTGCGGGCGTCGGCGAGTTCGCGCTTCTGCGCGGCGGCGGACTTCTCCGCGGCCGCGAGCGCCAGGGAGGCGTGCCGGTAGGCGAGTTCGGCGGAGATCAGCGCGCTGCGCTCGCGGGCCGCCTCGGCGTGCGTGACGGCGTACGCCGCGGCGGTGACCCGCTGGGCGAGGTCGGCGGCGCGGGCCCGCTCCCGCACACCGCGCGCGGAGAGTCTGCGGGCCAGGGTGCGGGTGCGGCGCTCGGCCGCCGCGTGGATGTCCCGCGCGCGTGAGCGGGCCTCGGCGGCCTCGACGATCCGTCCGAGCAGGTCGACCGAGCCGGCGGTGAAGTCGCGTTCGGCGATCAGCTCGGCGCGCCGGCCCAGTTTGTTGCCGAAGCCGCTGACGAGGTCGGCGAGCCCGTCGGTGTCGCGGGTGTCGGTGACGGCGCGCAGCAGCAGGTCGGTGAAGTCGGCGTCCTTCTTGACCGCGAAGAGACCGGCGGCCTCGCCTTCGTCGGCGTTCATCTCGCGCTGGTAGCGGAAGAGTTCGGGGTCGAGGCCGAGGTCGCCGAGGTGCTCGATCCAGCGGTCGTGGATCTCCTCCCAGTGCACCTCCAGGTGCGGGTACGTCCTGCCCGCCTCGGTGAGGGCGTCGCGGAAGCCCTTCATCGTGCGGCGCCGCCCGCGGGCCCCGGACTGGCCCTCGGCCGGGGGACGTACGGCGGTGGACTCGGCGACGGGGAGGTTGTCCAGGCTCAGCCCGGGCCCCGGGCGGAAGGAGTACCAGGCCTCGGCGAACTTGCGCGGGTCGTTGGAGACCTGCCGTCCGCGCCACTCGCTGACCTTGCCGACGACGACGCACTCGCCGGTCAGCACGTGCTGCCACTCCAGCGCGACGTGCCCGCAGTCGTCGGCGAGGAGGAACTTGCGCAGCACGCCGGAGCTGGCGCCGCCGAGGGTGTTGCGGTGGCCCGGCAGCATCACCGAGAAGATCAGCTTGAGCAGCACCGACTTGCCGCCGCCGTTCTCCAGGAACAGCACGCCCGCGGGTGCGGGGCGGCGGGGCGGGCCGACGGGCTCGTCCTCGAAGAACTCCGCCTGCGTGGGCGCGGGGTCGGGCACGAGGTCGCCCACGCCCCGCAGGTCGAGCACGGTGTCGGCGTAGCGCGCACCGGCGGGCCCGATGGAGTAGAGGCGGACGCGGGACAGCTCGTACATGGCGGACTCTCGAAGTCTTCGTCAGATGGGGGGAGTTCAGGCGGAGTGGAACGGCAGACCGGCGTCGGCGACCAGGTCCAGGGCGTCGCTCTCCTCGGGGGGCAGGAGCGTGGGCGTGCCGTCGGTGACCGGGACGACGCCCAGGTCCAGCAGCTCGGCCAGGGCGGCGCTGCCGGCCATGTCGCGGACCTGGAGCTGGTAGCGGGCGGTGGTGCGGTACGTGCCGCCGTTGTCGTCGCCGGTGCGCTGGAGGAAGCCGGAGTCGGTGAGGAAGGCGACGGCCTTGGCGACGATGCCGGTGGTGGAACCGGCGAGCCGCCGGGCGTCCTTGGTGGCGCCGGTGGCGCTGCGCCGCACCCAGATGCGCCAGGCGGCCTCCAGGCCGGGCGCGTCGGTGGCCGGGTCGGTGTTCTCGCCCTGCTCGGCGGCGCGCTCCTCCAGGCGGCGGCAGGCCTGGCGCACGAAGGCGTCGACGCCGTTGACCGTGACGCGGCCGATGTAGCCGTCGTCGGCGAGGTCCTCGGGGCGGGGGAACGCCATGGCGGCGACGGCGAGATGGGCCAGTCCGTGCAGGAAGCGGTCGCCGCCGTCGGCGGACGTACGACGCGCGTAGTCGCCCATGCGGACGGCGAACACCGAGTCCTCGGCGGCGGTCACGGCCATGCCCGCGCGCGGGGACACCTCCAGCACGATCAGGCCGAGACCGGTGGCCACGGCGTCGGCGAGCCGCGCGAACGGCGGGTCCTCGCGGTAGCGCCGCAGCAGGTCCGCGTACTCCTGGTCGCGGGCGGGCTGCAGCTTGGGCTGCAGCCCGAAGGAGACGAGCCGGGCCGCGTCGGCGGCGTCGGCGGGGGTGACGGCGGCGGTGGCCGCGGGGACCGTCCCCTCCGGCTCACTCCACTCGACGTGCTCGCTCACGACGTGAACTCCTTGATCTTGTGGACGACAGTGCGGGCCACGCCCTCAGGGGCGCGGGGAACTGCGCGGCCGGCCACGACGGCGCCGCGGCCGGCCACCGGGGCAAGCATCACGCGGCCTCCGTCCGGTCCGCCGCCATCCCCGCCGCGTCCAGCAGCGCGGTCCCGACGATCAGGTCCGCACCGCCGAACTCCGGGTCGTCCAGCTCCGTCCCGTCGTCCACGGCGAACAGCAGCTTCTGCTCCCCCTGCCGGTAGGCCGTGCCGACCGGCGGGCTCGCGGCGTGCACCGCCAGCAGTGCCACCAGGTACGGCAGGTCGGGGTCCTTCCGGCGGGCCTCGGCCAGCAGTCCGGACAACCGGCGCGGCGCGTCCGCCGGCAGGTCCAGCAGTTCCTGCGCCGCGGCCAGCTGCTCCTCGCTGAACCGGCTGTCGTCGGGCGTGGCGATGAGGTCCGGCTCGGGCATCTCGGCGCCGAGGTGCTCCCGCTCCACGGGCGGTGTCAGCAGTATGTCGACCAGGTCGCCGACCCGGACGGAGACGGGGGTGCGCAGGCCCGTGCCGTGCCCGAAGAAGGCGTCCGTGACGCGCACGGCCTGCTCCAGGGGCAGCGGCAGCACGGGCGCGAGGAGATGCCCGTACACGTCTGTGCCCGCCGTGGTCATCGGCGTCGCGAAGGCCTGCCGGTCCTGTTCGGCGCGGAACAGCGGCCCGGCCTCCAGCAGCCGGGACTGCAGCTGCGTGTGGCGCCGGATGCAGTCCTTCACGATGTCGACCAGCTCGGCGGCGCGGCGCTTGTGCTCGGGGTCCTCGGACTCGTCGCGTGCCTTGCGGATGTTGGTGAGGATCGCGTTCTCGTGCCGGTAGCGGTCGGCGACGTGCTCCAGGGCCTCGGCGATCATGTCAGGGACCGCACGGAGCCAGTCGACCGCGCGGACGTTGCGCCGGGTCGCGTCCAGGGCCCTGCGCAGCGTTTCCGAGTACTGCACGGTCCGGTAGCGGGCCTGTTCGGCGGCGAGCTGGGCGTCGGCGAGCCGGCCGCGGCTGATCAGGACCTCCAGTTTGACCTCGGCGGCGATCTGCGCGCTGGTGACGTCCGTGTCGAGGGCGCCGACGAGGACGTTGACCGCCTCGTCCGTCGTGCGGAGGTACACCGTGCCGCCGGGGCCGGGGACCTCCTCGATCAGCTTGAAGTCGTAGTCGCGGCGCACGTACGTGCCGTCCGGGCCGAACGTGCCGTAGACGGCGCGGAAGCCGCGGTCGACGCTGCCGACGTTGATCAGGTTCTCCAGGACCCAGCGGGCCACGCGCTCGTGCTCGGCGGCGGGGCGCTGCGGGGCCTGGGCGGCGATGCGGGGGACGAGGCGGGCGACGATCTGGTCGTGGTCCGCGCCCGTGTCGAAGTCCATGTTCAGGGTGACCAGGTCGATGGCCGCGAGGGCGATCTCCGCCATGCCGTACACCGAGTACTCGCCGGCGAGGTTGGCCTTGCGCGCGTCGAGGTCGTGCAGCGGCGCGGTGCAGGCGAGCGCGCGCAGGCGCCGCGCCAGGCCCTCGTCGGCGGCCGGCCCCGGCGCGGGGCGCGGCCCCGCGCTGAGCTGGGGCGGAACGCTGTCCGTCGATGCAGGCGAAGTCACGGTGCACAGACTAGGTCCTGGGTCCGACATCGGCCCAAACGGCGCGTTGGCCCCCGCGCCGCCGGGTGCTCAGCCGTCCTCTCCGACGCGGCGGCGGTACACCTCGACGACCCGCTCCAGCGAGTCGTCGAGGTAGCCGGCGAGCAGCTTCTCGGCCTGTTCCCGGTCCCCGGCCTGAAGGGCCTGGAGAATCGCGACGTTGCGCGCGATGTACGGCTCGTGCAGCCGCTGTGGTTCGTCCACCACGTGGAAGGCCAGGCGCAGTTCGGCGAAGACGCTGCGCATCAGCTCGGCCGTGCGTTCGCTTCCGGCCAGTGCGACCAGTTCCCGGTGGAAGTGGATGTTCGCGGTACCCACTCCCTTCCAGTCGCCGTCGCGGGCCGCGCGCCGCCCTTCCTCCACGGCGGCGGCCGGCCCGTCGAGACGGTACGGCGGCTCTCCCAGGCCCCGGACGACGGCGCACTCGACCAGGCGCCGGGTGCGGTAGATGTCCTCGACGTCCTCCACGGTCAGCACCCGGACGAAGACGCCCCGGTTCAGCTCGTGGACGAGCAGGCGTTCGTGGGTGAGCAGCCGGAACGCCTCGCGCAGCGTGTTGCGCGAGACCCCGAGCGCGCCGCCGATGCTGTCCTCCGACAGCCGGGTCCCGGGCGGGAAGTAGCCCTCGGCGATGCGGCTCCTGAGGATGTCCGCGACCCGTTCCGCGGTGCTGGTGCGCCCGAGCAGGGCCCGGTCGTCGGCGAGGTCCTTCAGCTGCTCTGCCATGCCGGGATTCAACCGCAGATCCCAAGAACGAACCAACATGGGTATTGAGGGATCGTTGAACAATCCTCTACGGTGCTGGGCAGGGCGCCGCTCCCTCACCGCGGCCCCGACCGCTCCCGCACGGCCCGCTCACCCGAAAGCACCCTCCGTCCTCCCTCTGCGAGGTGCCCATGAGCACGACTCCTCCACCGCAGGCCCTGACCGACGGGACACCTCCCGCGGCGGCCGAACGCACCCCGGACGACGGGGCGTTCGGCTGGTTGCGGGCCCTGGGCCCGCGCGGCCGCCGCGCCTTCGCCGGCGCCTTCGGCGGCTATGCCCTGGACTCCTACGACTACTTCACGCTGCCGCTGAGCATGGTGGCGCTGTCGGCCTACTTCGGCCTGAACAGCGGCCAGACGGGCCTCTTCACGACGGTCACCCTGGTGGTGTCCGCGGTCGGCGGCGCCCTCGCGGGCGTCCTCGCCGACCGCATCGGCCGGGTCAAGGCCCTGATGATCACCGTGATCACGTACGCGGTCTTCACCGTCGCCTGCGGCTTCGCGCCCAACTACGAGACGCTGCTGGTCTTCCGCGCCCTGCAGGGCCTGGGCTTCGGCGGCGAGTGGGCGGTCGGGGCGATCCTGGTCGCCGAGTACGCGAGCGCCAGGCACCGGGGCCGTACGCTCGGCGCGATCCAGAGCTCGTGGGCGGTGGGCTGGGGCATGGCCGTGATCGCCTACACCGTCATCTTCTCGCTGGCCGGCGACGACCTGGCCTGGCGCATCATGTTCTGGACCGGGGCGCTGCCCGCGCTGCTGGTCATCTGGCTGCGGCGCAGCGTGCACGACGCGCCCGGGGCGACCGCGGCACGCGAACAGAGCGCGGAGAAGGGCTCGTTCAAGGCCATCTTCCGGCCCGGCCTGCTGCGCGTGACGCTCTTCGCCGGACTGCTGTCGACCGGCGTCCAGGGCGGCTACTACACGCTGGCCACCTGGGTGCCGACGTATTTGAAGTCCGAGCGCGACCTGTCGGTCGTCGGCACCGGCGGCTATCTCACGTTCCTCATCTCGGGCGCCTTCATCGGCTACCTCACCGGCGGCTACCTCACGGACAAGCTGGGCCGGCGGCGCAACATCTGGCTCTTCGCCCTGCTGTCGGCGCTGTGCATCCTGGCGTACGCGAACATCCCGAGCGGCGCCAATACCCTGCTGCTGGTGCTCGGTTTCCCGCTCGGGTTCTGCATGTCGGCGATTTTCAGCGGCTTCGGCTCGTACCTGAGCGAGCTGTACCCGACGGCGGTGCGCGGCACGGGGCAGGGCTTCACGTACAACACCGGGCGCGCGGTGGGTGCCGTGTTCCCGACGACGGTCGGTTTCCTGGCGGACAGCTGGGGCGTGGGCGGCGCGCTGGTCTTCGGCGCGATCGGCTACGGCATCGCGGCGCTGGCGCTGCTCGGACTGCCCGAGACGCGCGGGAAGGAGCTCACGTGAACCGCACGAGCGCCGGGGACCGCCCCGTGGTCCTGGTCGACGAGCACGCGCGCGCGTGGAGCCCGGAAACGGCCCGGGCCCGCTTCCGCGACGGCCTCACCGGCCCGACGGCCGGGGTCGCGGGCGGCCACACCCAGGTGAACCTGATCTCGGTGCCCGCCGACTGGGCCTACGACATGCTCCTGTTCTGCCAGCGCAATCCCAAGCCGTGCCCCGTCCTGGACGTCACGGACGCCGGGTCCTGGACGACCGTGCTCGCCGAGGGCGCCGACCTGCGCACCGATCTTCCGCGCTACCGGGTGTGGCGGGACGGCGAGCTGGTGGACGAGCCGACCGACGTGCGCGGGTACTGGCGCGAGGACCTGGTGTCGTTCCTCATCGGGTGCAGCTTCACCTTCGAGTGGGCGCTGGGCGAGGCGGGCGTGCCGATCCGCCACGTCGAGCAGGGCCGCAACGTCCCGATGTACGTGACGAGCCGGCAGTGCCGTCCGGCGGGGCGGCTGCACGGACCCCTGGTGGTGTCGATGCGGCCGGTGCCGCCCCGGCACCTGTCGGCGGCGATCCGGGAGAGCAGCCTGCTGCCCGCGGTGCACGGCAGCCCGGTGCACTGCGGCGATCCCGCCGGGCTCGGCATCGACGACCTCGGCCGCCCCGACTTCGGCGACCCGGTGGACGCCGAGCCGGACGACATCCCGGTGTTCTGGGCGTGCGGGGTGACCCCGCAGGCGGCCGTCATGGCCTCCCGCCCGCCGTTCGCCCTCACCCACGCCCCCGGGCAGATGTTCCTCACCGACGCCCGCGACGAGCAGTACCGCGTGGCCTGACAGGAGACACTGGAATCATGGCCTGCATCGACCTGAACGCCGACCTCGGCGAGGGCTTCGGCCGCTGGCAGCTCACCGACGACGAACGCCTGCTGTCCGTCGTCACCAGCGCCAACGTGGCCTGCGGCTTCCACGCCGGGGACGCGGTCACCATGCGCCGGGTGTGCGCGCTGGCGGCCGAGCGCGGGGTGCGCATCGGCGCCCAGGTGTCCTACCGGGACCTGGCCGGGTTCGGGCGGCGCGCGATGGACGTGCCGCCCGCCGAGCTGGCGGCCGAGGTCGCCTACCAGATCGGCGCCCTGGAGGTGTTCGCGCGGGCCGCCGGCTCCCGCGTGGCCTACGTCAAACCCCACGGGGCGCTCTACAACCGGGTCGTGCGCGACGAGGAGCAGGCCGCCGCGGTCGTGGACGGTGTGCTCCTCGCGGACCCCGCGCTGCCCGTCCTGGGCCTGCCCGGCTCGCGCCTGCTGGAGCTGGCCGGGAAGGCCGGGCTGCCGGTCGTCACGGAGGCGTTCGCGGACCGCGCCTACACCGACGCGGGCACCCTGGTGCCCCGCTCCCGGCAGGGCGCGGTGATCACCGACGCGGACGCCGTGGTGGAGCGGTCCCTGGGGCTGGCCTCCTCCGGTGAGGTCGTGGCCGAGTCCGGGGCCCGCATCCCGGTACGCGCGCGGTCCCTGTGCCTGCACGGCGACACGCCCGGCGCGGTGGAGCTGGCCCGCCGGGTCCGGGAGCGGCTGGAGTCCTCCGGAGTCCGGGTGGAGGCCTTCGCATGAAGGTGCTGTCCGTCGGTGACGACGCCCTGCTCGTCGAGGTCTCCTCGGGCGACGAGGCCCAGGCCCTGCACGCGGAGCTGCTGCGGCGCCGCGCCGAGGGCTCGCTGGCGGCGCGCGAGATCGTCCCGGCGGCCCGCACGGTCCTCCTCGACGGCCTCGACGCCCCCGCCCGGATCGCCGCCGAACTGACCACGGCCGACCTCCCGCCCGCTCCCCCGCCGGCCGGCGACGTGGTCGAGATCCCCGTCCGCTACGACGGCCCGGACCTGGCCGACGTGGCCGCGCACTGGGGCATGTCGGAGCGCGAAGTGGCCCGTGTCCACGCGGGCACCGAGTTCCGGGTCGCCTTCTGCGGCTTCGCACCCGGCTTCGGCTACCTCACCGGCCTGCCGCCCCGCTACGACGTCCCCCGCCGCGCCACCCCGCGCACCGCGGTCCCGGCCGGGTCGGTGGCGCTCGCGGGCCCGTACACGGGCGTCTACCCGCGCTCCTCGCCGGGCGGCTGGCAGCTGATCGGCACCACCGACGCGGTCCTGTGGGACCACGCGCGCGTGCCGGCCGCGCTGCTGTCGCCCGGCGCGCGCGTGCGGTTCGTCCCCGAGGCGGGGTCATGACGGACCGCGCGCTGGCCGTGGTGCGCGCCGGGGCCCTCACCACCGTGCAGGACCGGGGCCGCCCCGGGCACGCGCACCTCGGCGTGCCCCGCTCCGGGGCGCTGGACGGGCCGGCGGCGGAGCTCGTCAACCGGCTGACCGGCAATCCGGCCGGAGCGGCCGTGCTGGAGACGACCCTCGACGGCTGTGCCGTCCGGCCGCGTTCCGACGTGACGGTGGCGGTGGCGGGCGCGCCCTGCCGGGTCACGGTGGACGGACGGCCCGTCGCCTGGGCCGCGCCGGTGCGGGTGCCGGGCGGTGCGCTGCTGGACATCGGCCCGGCCCTCGCCGGCGTGCGCGCCTACGTGGGCGTCTCGGGGGGCATCGCGGTCGAGCCGGTGCTCGGCAGCCGCTCGACCGACCTGCTGTCCGGCCTCGGCCCGGTCCCCCTCACCGACGGCACGGTGCTGCCGCTGGGCCGGCCCACGGGCGTCCACGCGCGCGTGGACGTCGCCCCGCAGCCGGGGCCACCGGCCGAGCTCGTCCTGAGGGTGACACTCGGCCCGCGCGACGACTGGTTCACGCCGCGCGCCGTACAGGCCTTCGTGTCCCGCACCTACCGGGTGTCCCCCGCGAGCAACCGCATCGGCCTGCGCATGGACGGGCCGGCCCTGGAGCGCGGTCGGCCGGGTGAACTGCCCAGCGAGGGCATGGTGCTGGGCGCCGTCCAGGTCCCGCCGGACGGGCGGCCGGTGGTGTTCCTGGCCGACCATCCGACGACCGGCGGCTACCCGGTGATCGCCGTCGTCCGCTCCGCCGACCTCCCGGCCGCCGCCCAGGCGCCGCCGGGCACGCCGGTACGGTTCGTGGCGGTACGCCGCCGCTAGGCCGTGTCCGTAAAGTTCCGCCTGCCCTGCGGGCGGACGACGGGACTTTACGGACACGACCTAGGTCGGCCGCGCCGGCAGGGCGGCCCTGGATGCTGCGGGGTACCGGACACGGCCGGACCGGCGAGCACTACCGGGCGCGGCCCCGCCCCCGGCAGACGCGCGGGGGTATCGGAGACGGCGGCCCCACCCCCGCCAGACGCGCCAGACGTGCCATACGCGCCAGGGCACCGGACACACCCCGCCCGGCAAGCGCATACCGGCTGCGCCCCCCGGGAGACACCTCAGGATGCCGGACACGGCCGGACCGGCGGGCGTACCCCGGCAGCAGGTTGCGGTCGTGTGCCGTCCGCGGGACGGCGGGGGTGTCCGCGCGGTTCCCCGCGCCCCTGGGGACGCGGATCCGCCGCCCGGTCAGGCCACCTCCGTCCGCTCCGCCGCCGACAGGGCGGCCAGGGCCGCGGACACGGCCGCCGACGCCCGCAGGTCGAGCCGGGCACTCGTGCCCCGGGCGCGGTGCCGGAGTTCGTCGGCGGCGAGGGTCAGCAGCTGGGGCAGCAGGTCGGTGCACCGCCGAGCCACCCATCCGGTGCCGGCCGTGGCCAGCCACCACCAGCTCACCGCCCTCGTGGGGCCGGGGGACCCCGGCTCCGGCGAGGGCGCGGGCCCGGCGGCGAGACCGTGCTCCGCGAGGAGCGTGTGGAAGCGCAGGGCCAGCTGCCGGTGCCCCCGCTCCCCCGGATGCAGCCGGTCCGCGCTCCACATGGCCCGGTCGGTGACCCAGTCGCCCTCGCAGGCGTGCAGGTGGAGCGCCCCGTACCGCTCGGACAGGGCGTGCACCACCGCGTTCACGGCCCGTTGCCGCCGGGCCAGCGGACGCGCCAGCGCCCCCGGCAGCCCGAGCATCGTGCCCGGGTCGGGCAGGCACGCCGTGAGCAGGACCGCGCCCTGCCCGGCGCAGGCCGCGTAGACCTGGTCGAGCCGGGCCGCCACGGCCCGGATGTCGAAGGTGCAGCGCAGGGTGTCGTTGACGCCGACGACGACGGACACGAGGCCGGGCCGCAACTCCAGCGCGGCGGGCAGCTGCCGTTCCAGCACGTCCCCGGTCTGCGCCCCGCTCACCGCGAGGTTGGTGAACCGGACGCCTCCCGTCCGCAGCCTGGCGGCGAGCAGGGCGGCCCAGCCGCGCCACCCGTCGCCCGCCGGGTCTCCCACGCCCTCGGTCAGCGAGTCCCCGAGGGCCACGAACCGCACCTCCCCCTCCCGAAGCAGGGACGCCTCCCCGTCCGGCGCGGGTCTCACGCCACGCCCCCGGGGACGGACGGCCGCTCGGGAACGGACGGCCGCACCGGGACCGACGGCCGCACGGGAGCGGACGGCCGCACGGGAGCGGACGGCCGCACGGGGACGGCGGCGTCATGGGCGGCGAGGAACGCGTCGACCGCGGCGTCCCAGCCGAAGCACTCCGCACGCGCGCGTGCGGCCTCGCGGCGGTCCGCCTCCGGACGTTCCAGCAGCAGGTCCACGGCGTCCGCGAAGGCCTCCCCGTGGTCCGCGGCGACGGCTCCGGCGGAACCGATCACCTCCGACAGCGCCGACGACACGCTCGCCACCACGGGCGTGCCGCAGGCCATGGCCTCCAGCGCGGCGAGTCCGAAGGTCTCGGCGGGCCCGGGGGCCAGAGCCACGTCGGCGGACGCCTGGAGCGCGCCGAGCAGGGCACGGTCGGCCAGGTGCCCGAGGAAGGTGACCGGCAGGCCGCTCTCGCGCGCCCGCTGTTCGAGCCGGGGCCGCAGCGGGCCGTCCCCGGCCACCACCAGCACCGCCCGGCGCCCGCGCCGCCGCAGCGCCCCCAGGGCGTCCAGCGCCGTGCCGGGCCGCTTCTCCACGGACAGGCGCGAGCACATCACCAGCAACGTCTCGTCCTCGCGCGCGTGCCGCGCCCGCAGCCCCGGGTCGCGCAGGGCCGGGTGGCGCTGCACCAGGTCGACGCCGAGCGGGGCCCGGACGACATTGCGGACCCCGATCCGCACGAACTCCCGCTCGGCGAACTCGGTGGTGCACACCACGCGCGCGTACGAGTGGGCCGTACGGACGTTGAGGGCGTCGGCGGCGCGCCGGGCGGCCCCCTCGGGCAGGCCCCAGGTGCGCAGGACGCCGTCGGCGGTCTCGTGGGAGACCATCACGGCCGGGATCCGGGCCCGCCGTGCCCACTTGCCGGTCCATCTGAGGGTCGTCCGGTCGGACACTTCCAGACGGTCGGGCGCGAGCTCCTCCAGCAGCCGGGCCACCCGCTGCTTGTCGGCCAGCACGCGGTAGCCGCCGGTGCCGGGCAGCAGCGGCCCGGGGAGGGTGATCACCCGCCCTTGCTCGGTCTCCTGGTCGCTGGTCCGTTCGCCGGGGATCACGAGGACGGGCTCGTGGCCCGCGGCCCGGAAGCCCTTGCCGAGTTCGCGCAGCGCGGTGCGCAGCCCGCCGGACGCGGGCGCGACGAAGTTGGCCAGCCGGACGATCCGCAGCGACCGGCGGTCGGCGGTGTTCGCGTTCACGCCGCCACCGCCGTCCGGCGCCCGGCGAGCACGTCCGTGTAGTGCCCGATCAGCCGGTCTCCGACGGCCACCCAGGTGCGGCCCTCGACCGTGGCCCGCCCGGCGGCCCCGAAGGCGGCCCGCAGCCCGGGGTCGGCGGCGAGAGCCCGTACCGCGTCCCGGACGGCGGCCGGCTCGCGCGGGGGCACCAGCAGCCCGGTGTGCCCGTGGGCGACCAGGTCGAGCGGCCCGCCCGCGGCGGGCGCCACGACGGGCAGGCCGCTGGCCATGGCCTCCTGGACGGTCTGGCAGAAGGTCTCGAAGGGGCCCGTGTGCGCGAAGACGTCGAACGAGGCGAAGATCCGGGCCAGGTCGTCACCGGTGCGCCGGCCGAGGAAGACCGCGCCGGGCAGCACCTGCTCCAGGCCGGGCCGGCTCGGGCCGTCACCGACGACCACGACCCGGACGCCGTCCAGGCCGCAGACGCCGGCGAGGAGTTCGACGTGCTTCTCGGGGGCGAGCCGGCCGACGTAGCCGACGATCAGCTCGCCGTCGGGCGCGAGTTCGCGGCGCAGGGCCTCGTCACGGCGGTCGGGCCGGAACCGTTCGGTGTCCACGCCGCGCGGCCACAGCTCGACCCGGGGCACTCCGTGGGACACGAGGTCGTTCAGGGCGGCGCTGGACGGGGCGAGGGTGAGGTCGGCGGCGCCGTGGACGGAGCGGATGCGCCGCCAGGCGGCGGCCTCTCCGGCGCCCATGTAGGTGCGGGCGTATCCGGCCAGGTCGGTCTGGTAGACGGCGACGGCGGGGATGCCGAGGCGCGCGGCGGCGGCCATGCCCCGCACCCCGAGCACGAAGGGGCTGGCCAGGTGGACGACGTCGGCACGGTGCTCGGCGAGGGTGGCGGCCAGGCGGCGGCTGGGGAGGGCGACGCGGACCTGGGGGTAGCCGGGGAGCGGGAGGGAGGGGACGTGGACGACGGGGCACGGCGCGGACGCGTCGGGCTTGTTGCCCGGCGCGGGGGCCGGGGCGACGACGACGGGGGCGTGACCGCGCTCGACGAGGTGCCGGGCGGTCTGGAGCGCGCAGTGGGCCACGCCGTTCACGTCGGGGGGAAAGGATTCGGTCACGATGACGACACGCATAGCGGTGTTGTCGCCGTGCCGGACGTGGACGCGTCAACGTGGATCTTTCCGGACGAGGAACGTCCCATGAGCGTTCCGAGGTGTCCCGCCCAGGTCGGACCGTGTCCATGCCCGCCTGACCCGCGGGTCACCCCCCGTTCACCTCCGCGGCCTGATTCCGCCTTGGTTTTTCCGCGCGAGGGGGATCACACAGCGGTCTCCCCGGGACCGATGCGGCTGCGCACGGCCGTCTGGACCTCGGCCTCCTCGGCGGGGTCGGCGGCGAGCCGGCGCAGGCGCTCGACGACGCGGGCGTCTCCGGTCTCGGCGTGCCGGGCGGCGAGTTCACGGGTGGTCTCCTCGCAGTCCCACAGGCATTCGACGGCGAAGCCGGTGGCGAAGGAGGGGTCGGTGGCGGCGAGGGCGCGGGCGGTGCGGCCGCGCAGGTGGGAGGAGGCGGTTTCGCGGTAGACGTGGCGCAGGACGGGGGCGGCGCAGGCGATGCCGAGCCGTCCGGTGCCGTCGACGAGGGTCCACAGGGTCGGCGCGTCGGGGCCCTCGCCCCGTACGGCCTCCCTGAGGGCCGCGAGGACCAGATCGCGGTCCTGGGCGCCGCCGCGGCAGGCCAGGACGCGTCCGGCGGCGGCGCCGAGGGCGTCGGGCCGCCGTGCCCAGCCGCGCGCCCGGTCGACGGCGGCGAGGGAGCGCATCCGTTCGAAGGCGTCGACGGCGGCGTCCACGACGACCGTCGAGCCGGTGGTCACGGCGCCCTCGATCAGGTCGAGGGCGTCGGGATCGTTGCCGTCGGCGAGGTAGCGCAGGGCGGTGCACCGGGCACCGTCGCCGCCGTCCCGCGCGGCGCGGACGATCTCGGCCCGGTCCTCGGGCCCCGCCACCGCGGTGAGACAGCGGGCGGCCGGGACGTGCAGTGCGGCGCCGCGGTCGAGGCCCTGCTGGGCCCATTCGAAGACGGCCTGCACACTCCATCCGGGGCGCGGCCCCGACGGGCGCATCTGCCGCTGCCAGCGGTCGAAACAGCCGGCTTCGTGGGCGGCACGCACGCGTGTGGCGACGGATTCGCGGGGGTCCTCCGCCCACAGCCGCCACGGCCGGGGTTCGAAGGCGTCCCGGACGGCTGCGGCCAGCTCGGCCTCACCCTCCGGGTCGGCCGGGAAGCGCGCGAGGACGGGGGCGGCGAGGGCGCGCAGGCCCGCGTCGTCGTCCCGCAGGGCCAGCTCGTCGAGGGCCCAGGCCCAGTTGGTGCCGTGGGCGGCGTATCTGCGCAGCAGTTCGAGCGCGTCGCGCCTGCCGTAGGAGGCGAGGTGCCCGAGGACGGCGAGGGCCAGCCCGGTGCGCGACTCGTCGGCGTCGAGGACGTCCTCGGCGTCGAAGAGGTGCGCCTCGATCTCGTCGAGTTCGCCGTTCAGGTCGAGGTAGAGGCGGGCGTAGTAGAGGGAGCGGTTCTCCACCTGCCAGTCGTGGCGGGGATCGCGCAGCACGCAGTGGTTCAGCGCCGCGAGCGCCTCGGGGCGCGGGGCGGTGAGCGCGTGCAGTGTGCCGTCGCCGCGGCCCCGCTGGAGCAGGCCGAGCAGCGTACCGCTGGGCGCTATGACCGGATCGAACATGGGAAACAGCCTCACATCAAGCGTCGACGCAACCGGGGACGTGTACTACCTGGCCGCGCGACAACACGTCGGAGTGCCCGCCGTTTCCTGCTTGCTGTAGACCATCTTCCTCTGCCTCTCGTCGGTGGCCCTTGCGGACCGCGTCACGGCCCGCGCGGTGCGGCAACACCTGCCCAACCATCACGTCCGTGAACCACGTCGTCATGATGACTCGGCACTTCCGTCTGCCGCGACCGAAATTTCGGCGGCCCCGTTCCGCCTCCCCCGTTTCTCGCGTCGTTCCAGGTCGGAGCGGTCGTCCTACTGCTCGCCGAACAGTTCGAGCAGTTCCGTCCGGCCGAACATCCGGGCCGTGTCGCGGGCCGAGGGCGTGCCGGCGGACGGGTCGGCGCCGCCCTCCAGGAGGGCCTTGATCACTTCCGTCTCGCCCTTGAAGACGGCCCCCGCGAGGGGGGTCTGGCCCCGGTCGTTGATCCGGTCGGCCTCGGCGCCGCGGGCGAGCAGCGCGCGTACCGCGTCGGCGTGGCCGTGGTAGGCGGCGAGCATCACGAGCGAGTCGCCGCGGTCGTTGGTGAGGTCGGCCGGGACGCCCGCGTCGACGTACGCGACGAGCGCCTCGGTCTGTCCCCGCCGGGCCAGATCGAAGATCTTGGTCGCCAGCTCCACGACCTCGGGGTCGGGGACTTCGGTCATCTGCCGGACCGCCTCTCCACTCACGTCACGCCGGGCGTACGCCTGCGCCGGGTGCAGCCGTACGAGTGAATCGCCAGGGTACTGGCTCGCGCGGCACATGACCCGATGTGCCCGAGGTAAAGATCACCACAGACGTGGCCGGGCGCAACAGCCGAGCTCGACCGGATCACGGACCACTCCGCCACGCGGGGGAAATCGTCCGAATTTCACCCAGTTGCACCTTTTATCGTATGGATACATCCTGTGAGCCTGGAAGTACTCATGGTGACTGTCCCCGCGAACCAGGAGAACTCAAATGATCCTGTCCATCTCAGGCGTGGTCCTGCTCGGCATCGTCGTCTTCATCTTCTTCCGCAAGGACGGCCTCAAGGCCTCGCACGCGGTGGTGGCGATGCTGTTCGGCTTCTACCTGGCGAGCACGGCCATCGCCCCGAGCATCAAGGCGGGCGGCGAGAGCCTGGCGAGCCTCCTCGGCGGCATCAAGTTCTGACGATCCCGCTCCCCGTACGCACCCCGCCCGTACGCACCGACTGGAGGCAGCAGTGGCCCGGCGCCCCCTCCCCCGCATTCTGAGCAACGGCAGCGCCCAGCTCGCCCGGAGCCGGGAGCTGGCCCGGACGGCCGCCGACAGCGCCACCGACGTCCTCCACCCGCTGATCACGATCATGCGGGGTCTGCGCCGGCTGGCAGCGGCCGGCCGGCGCAGATGGACCGAGACCCCGAAGGAGAAACGGGGGGCGCTGCTGTTCCTGGTGGCCTCCGTGATCCTGGTGGTCGCTCTGGTGCCGTACGGGCCGCTGCTGGCCGCCATCACCCTGATGGCGGCCGCGGCCTGGCAGGGCCGGGACCGCACTCCGGCGGCTCCCGACGGGCCCGACGAGTCGCAGACCGAGCGCCTGAAGTCGCTGTTCGAGGCGCTCGTGCCGTACTTCTCCACCGCCGAGGACCCCGAGCCGCTGTACGCGCACGGCGGCGCGTGGGACAAGGCCTTCCCCACCTACGCCTTCGACGGCGGCGGCCGGATCTCCCACCTGGTGGTGCGCTACCCGGCGTACTTCACCGACGGCGAGGCCGAGGCCAGAGCGCGGATCGAGCACCTCCTCGCGGCCAAGTCCGGCCGTGGCCGCGAGTACCACTTCACGTGGGACGAGGAGGGCAACCAGTTGACGCTCGGCGTGCTGCTGCCCCTGCCCGTCGACATCACCGCCCAGCGTTTCGTCACCGCTCCCGGCGAGACGGTCCTGGGCTTCACCGACCCGACCCACGTGCGGCGCACGCTGCCCGTCGGCCAGGGCGCGCAGCAGCGGGACGTACCCCCGGTCGTCTGGCGCACGGGGCTGCGCTCCACCGAGCCGCATCTGCTCGTCCTCGGCCAGCCGGGCAGCGGCGTGTCGACGCTGCTGCGCTCGCTCGCACTGCAGGCCCTCCAGCACGGCGACGTGGTGATCGTCGACGGCGGCGGCACCGGCGAGTACGCCTGCCTGACCGGCCGGGACGGCGTCCTGGCGGTCGAGTGCGGTCTCAGCGGGGCGACGGCCAGCCTGGAGTGGGTGGCGACCGAGACGGAGCGCCGCCTCATCGCCGCCAACCGCGCCCACCAGGCGGGCCATCCCCCGCCCGACGACACCAAGCGGCCGCTGTGGGTCCTCCTCGACCGGCCCACCGCGTTCACCCACCTGGCCGCGGCGGAGGACCGCAAGGACCCGCAGGCGCTCCTCCAGGTGCCCCTGCGGCACGGCCGCCCGGCGAACGTGACGGTGGTGGTGGCCGACCAGCTGGACTGCTTCGAGGCGCTCGGCGAGCCGGTACGCCGGCACACCCGCGCACGGGTGGTCCTCGGCCCGGCCACGACCGACCAGCTCCAGTCGGTGCTGGGCGCGCCCCCGCACAGCACGCCCATCGAGGAGATCCCGCCCGGCCGCGGGTACGCCCGCCTGGGCACGGGTCCGGTCCACCGCGTCCAGGTCCCGGCCACGCCGAACCCCTACGACGACGCGACCCCCGCGGCGCACCGGGAGGCGGTCCTCGCGCTCCTCCCGCCCCGCACGACACCGGCGGACGGGGAGACGGTCCCGGAGCCGGACGGGTCACCCGGCGAGCCGGAGCCCCTGCCGACGGACCCGACACCGCAACCGGACCACCTGCCGGCGGAACCGGTGCCGGCGACGGCGACGGCGGAGCCCACTCCCGCGACGGCGACCGCGGAGCCGGTACCTGTGACGGCAACCGCGGAGCCGGTGCCCGCGGCGGTGACCGCGGAGCCCTCTCCCGCGACGGCGACCACGGAGCCGCCGGAGCCGCAGCCCGGACCGGTGCCGGTCCTCACCAAGGACCCGCTGCCGAACCCGGTCCCGGTCCTGACCAAGCCGACGGAGGCCGAACGGCGCTGACCGTCCTCCGTCCGCACGCGCAGGGACGTGACGGCCGACCCCGCCAGGGCCTGCCCGGCCACTCCCGTCCGCTCCCCCCGGGCGACGACGGGAACGGCCGGGCGGGCCCTAGGTGTATTGATCACGAGCGTTGTTAACGGTTGCCGCAGGGCCCGCCCTCCGGGCGGACGACGGGACTTTACGGACACGGCCTAGGCCACGAAGGTGCGCGGCGCCTCCGTGCCTCCCACCCCGCCCGACTCCACCAGTCCCGCCGCCGCGGCCAGCCGCACCGCCGCCTCCTCGGCCACCGCCCCGCCCACGGTGAACGGCAGCCGCACATACCCCTCGAACGCCCCGTCGACCCCGAACCGCGGTCCGGACGGCACCCGCACGCCCACCCGCTCCCCCGCCTCCGCCAGCCGCGACCCGGACAGCCCACCGGTCCGCACCCACAGGGTCAGCCCGCCCTGCGGCACCTCGAACTCCCACCCGGGCAGCTCGCGGCGGACGGCGGCCACCAGCTCGTCCCGGTTGGACCGGGCCTGGTCCCGGCGCACCTCCACGGCCCGTTCCCAGCCTCCCGTGCCGAACAGCCAGTTCACGGCCAGCTGCTCCAGCACGGGCGTGCCCAGATCGGCGTAGGCCCGCGCGGCGACCAGGCTGCGGATCACGTCCGGCGCCGCCCGCACCCACCCGATGCGCATGCCGGCCCAGAAGGCCTTGCTCGCCGAGCCCACCGTGATCACGGTCGACCCGGCCGGGTCGAAGGCGCACACCGGCCGCGGCATGTCCACCTCCGGATCGAGCCACAGCTCGCTCATCGTCTCGTCGGCGATCAGCACGGTTCCCGCGGACCGTGCCGCGTCCACCAGCCGCCGCCGCTGGTCCTCGTCGGCGAGCGCGCCCGTGGGGTTGTGGAAGTCGGCGACGACGTAGGCGATCCGGGGCGCGGCGTCGCGCAGGACCTGCCGCCAGCGGTCCATGTCCCACCCGGTGAGTCCCTCGGCCATCGCGACGGGCACCAGGCGTGCTCCGGCCTCCCGCATCAGCTGGAGGATGTTGGCGTAGGAGGGCGACTCGACGGCGATGCGCTCGCCCCGCCCGCCGAAGAGATGGCAGATCGCGTCGATCGCGCCCATCGCCCCGGTCGTCACCATGATCTGCTCGGGCATGGTCGGGATGCCGCGCGCGGTGTACCGCTCGGCGATCATCGCCCGCAGCGCGGGCAGCCCCGCGGGATAGTCGCCGTGCGTGTGCGCGTACGGCGGCAGCTCCTCCAGCGCGCCCTGCACGGCCCGGGTGAGCCAGGGCTCGGGGGCGGGCAGCGCGGCGCAGCCGAGGTCGATCATCGAGCCGAGGGCCTCCGGGGGCAGGGGCTCCAGCCCGCGCGCGGGCAGCGGGTTCCCGGCGGGGACGGCGGTCCAGCTGCCGGCGCCCCGCCGTGACTCCAGGAAGCCCTCGCTGCGCAGCGCCTCGTAGGCGGCGGCGACCGTCGTACGGCTGACGGAGAGGGAGAGGGCGAGTTCCCGCTCGGCGGGCAGCCGGGCGGCCACCGGGACGCGCCCCTCCAGCACCAGCAGGCGGATGCCGTCGGCGAGCGCGCGATAGGCCGGCGGGCGGCGCGTACCGGGCCCGGCCGGGCGGTCCTGCTGGGACTTGAGCAGCCGGGCGAGCTGTGCCGCCCCCACGGCCGAGGTCCACTGCGCCATCGGAATCAGTCCACCTTCCCCGGATTGGCCCTGGATGGCCGCTCCATCCACGCCACAGGGTGTCATGCGGCAGTCCACTACCACCACACGGGGGCACATCATGGCCACGCGGGGACATCTCGCCCGGCGGCTCGTCCAGCTGTACGCCGGTCTCGCGCTGTACGGCGCCAGTTCGGCCCTGCTGGTCCGGTCCGGGCTGGGGCTGGAGCCGTGGAACGTGCTCCACCAGGGCCTGGCCGAGCGGACGGGACTGTCGATCGGTGTGGTGCTGACGATCGTGGGCGCCGCCGTACTGCTCGCGTGGATCCCGCTGCGCCAGCGGCCGGGCCTCGGCACCATCTCCAACGTGCTGGTCATCGGCATGGCCATGGACGCGACCCTCGCCCTGGTCCCGGACGCGCACGGCTGGGCGCTGCGCGTGAGCGAGATGACGGCCGGGATCGTGCTGAACGGCGCGGCGACCGGCCTCTACATCGCCGCGCGCTTCGGCCCGGGCCCGCGCGACGGCCTGATGACCGGCCTGCACCAGCTCACGGGTGTGTCGATCCGCCTGGTGCGGACGGGGATCGAGCTCACGGTCGTGGCGACCGGCTTCGCCCTGGGCGGCACCGTCGGCGTGGGCACCCTGCTGTACGCGCTGGCCATCGGCCCGCTCGCCCAGCTGTTCCTGCGGATGTTCGCCGTCCCGGCGGCACCCGCCGGCGGCACGGTCGTTGCCGCCGGTCAACCCGAAGGAGCGATACTGCGTCCGTGACCCCGCGGATACGCCATCCCTACCTCGATCATCCCGGCCCGATCCCCTTCGCCCACCGGGGCGGGGCGGCGGACGGCCTGGAGAACACCGTGCGGCAGTTCCGCGCCGCCGTCGAGGCCGGGTACCGGTACATCGAGACCGATGTGCACACCACCCGGGACGGCCATCTGGTCGCCTTCCACGACACGACCCTGGACCGGGTGACCGACGGCACGGGCCGCATCGCCGACCTGCCGTGGTCCGAGGTGCGCCGGGCGCGCGTCGCGGGACGGGAACCCGTACCGCTCTTCGAGGAACTCCTGGAGACCTTCCCGGACGTGCGCTGGAACGTGGACGTCAAGGCGGAGGCCGCCCTGCTCCCCTTCCTCGACCTGGTCGGCCGGACCGGCTCCTGGGA
Organism: Streptomyces sp. NPDC085931; assembly: GCF_044540565.1. Lineage (NCBI taxonomy): Bacteria > Bacillati > Actinomycetota > Actinomycetes > Kitasatosporales > Streptomycetaceae > Streptomyces > Streptomyces sp. NPDC085931. The sequence goes on along the minus strand of NZ_JBITSK010000008.1, from coordinate 413,438 downwards.
CCGGATCTGCCTCGGCTCGTTCTCCGAGGCCCGGGTGGTGCGCGCCCAGCGCCTGGCCGGCCCGCGGCTGGCCACCTCGTACGGGACCCGGGGCGTGCTCGGGCTGCGGCTGCGCTCCTGGGGGCTGCCGGCGGCGGTGCGCCGCTCGGCGGTCGCCGCGCAGGTACCGGAGGTCCAGTCCGGCATCCAGGTCGTCGACCCCCGCTTCGTCCGCGCCGCCCACGCGCGCGGGCTCCAGGTGCACGTCTGGACGGTCAACGACCCCGGCGGCATGCACCGGCTTCTCGACCTCGGTGTGGATGGCATCATGACCGATCACATCGACACGTTGCGCAAGGTCATGGAGGACCGCGGCGTCTGGGTCTGAGAGCCCGGGCCCGGCGCCTTCGCGCGTTCACGGGGAAGCGAGGGCACGGGTGGGCACCGACACCCTGCGGACACCGCCCGCCGGCGGGGCGGATCTCAGACGCGAGCAGCGCGGCTGGTACTTCTACGACTGGGCCTGCTCCGTCTACTCGACGAGCGTGCTCACCGTGTTCCTCGGCCCCTATCTGACGTCGGTCGCCGAGTCGGCCGCGGACGGCGACGGATACGTCCACCCGCTGGGCATCCCCGTGCGCGCCGGATCCTTCTTCGCGTACTCGGTGTCCCTGTCGGTGATCGTGGCCGTGCTGGTGATGCCCCTGGTGGGCGCCGCAGCGGACCGCACCGGCCGCAGGAAGCCGCTCCTGGCGGCCGCCGCGTACACGGGCGCCGGGGCGACGACGGCCATGTTCTTCCTGGACGGCGACCGCTACCTGCTCGGCGGCGCCCTGCTGGTCGTCGCCAACGCCGCGCAGTCCGTGGCGATGATGCTCTACAACTCCTACCTGCCGCAGATCGCCCCGCCCGAACAGCGGGACGCGGTGTCCTCACGGGGCTGGGCCTTCGGGTACGCGGCGGGCTCGCTCGTCCTCGTCGCCAACCTGGTCCTGTACACCGGTCACGACCGCTTCGGCCTCTCGGAGGGCGCGGCCGTGCGCATCTGCCTGGCGTCGGCGGGCCTGTGGTGGGGCGCCTTCGCGCTGATCCCGCTGACCCGGCTGCGCGACCGCGCGTCCCCCGCCCGGGAGGCGGCCCTCCCGGGCTTCCGGCAGCTGGCGGCGACCGTCCGCGACATGCGCCGCCACCCGCTGACCCTCGCCTTCCTGCTCGCCTACCTCGTCTACAACGACGGCATCCAGACGGTGATCTCCCAGGCCTCGGTCTACGGCTCGAAGGAACTGGGCCTCGGGCAGTCCACCCTGATCGGCGCCGTCCTGCTGGTGCAGGTGCTGGCCGTGGCGGGCGCCCTGTCGATGGGCCGGCTGGCCCGGGCCTACGGCGCCAAGCGCACGATCCTCGGCTCGCTGATCGCCTGGACGGTCACGCTCGCGGCCGGATTCTTCCTGCCCGCCGGGGCGCCGGTGTGGTTCTTCGTCCTGGCCGCCGGGATCGGTCTGGTCCTCGGCGGCAGCCAGGCACTGTCCCGGTCCCTGTTCTCCCACCTGGTCCCGCCGGGCAAGGAGGCCGAGTACTTCTCCGCGTACGAGCTGAGCGACCGGGGCATGAGCTGGCTCGGTCCGCTGCTGTTCGGGCTCACCTACCAGCTCACCGGGAGCTACCGGGACGCGATCATCTCGCTGGTGATCTTCTTCGTCCTGGGATTCGCCCTGCTCGCCCGGGTGCCGGTTCGGCGTGCGATCGAAGAAGCGGGGAATCCGGTTCCTGACAGGATTTAGCACTCGAAGCGAAAGGGCTGTAGTGTACGCGTTTGGCCTGCCAGGCGTACCGTTACTGCGCGTCAAAGATGCCGAAACGGTGGGTTACATCTGCTAGCAGATGTGACAAACCGGGCGCTGGTGGGTACAACAAGGGCGGCTACGACGGCGACGCATGACCCGGAACGGGACTCGGAACGGGAATCTTTACCGCCGACCGGACGTTGACCGGATGACGACGACAGCGACACCTGTCCTGTGGGCGACAAGCCCGGGAGGCACGATTCATGAGTGAGCGAGCTCTTCGCGGCACGCGCCTCGTGGTGACCAGCTACGAGACGGACCGCGGCATCGACCTGGCCCCGCGCCAGGCCGTGGAGTACGCATGCGAGAAGGGGCACCGCTTCGAGATGCCCTTCTCGGTCGAGGCGGAGATCCCGCCGGAGTGGGAGTGCAAGGTCTGCGGGGCCCAGGCACTCCTGGTGGACGGCGACGGCCCGGAAGAGAAGAAGGCCAAGCCCGCGCGTACGCATTGGGACATGCTGATGGAGCGGCGTACCCGCGAGGAACTCGAAGAGGTCCTCGAGGAGCGTCTGGCGGTTCTCCGCTCCGGTGCGATGAACATCGCTGTTCATCCCCGGGACAGCCGCAAGTCGGCCTAGGTCCCTGCAAGGCCTGGCGGATTGATCAGCGCACACCGGTAACCGCGGGCGCCGTACGTCATGTACGGCGCCCGCGGTTTTCTCATGCCGTCGTTCTCCCGGCCGGATCAGTCTCATGCGGTCGTTCCCCCCGGCCGTTCCCCCCGGCCCGGTCAGTGCGTCAGCGGCGGACGCGGCCGCTCGGCGGCGCCGCCGGCCGGCTCGTCCCGGACGACCTCGCCCTGGACGACCTTGCCGTCCGGGCGGTACATGCGCGCCTGCTGGAAGGCGCCGCCCAGGCTGCCCGGGCCGGCCGCGCGGAGCTTGCGCTCGAAGGTGCGCTCGGCGGAGCGGCTCACGGCCTTCTGGACCGGGGGCAGCAGCAGGAGCAGACCCACCGCGTCCGAGAGCAGGCCGGGGATGATCAGCAGCAGACCGCCCAGCATCATCAGGCCGTTGCCCTCGCTGTTCGGCCGGGCCGACGCGGGCATCGCCCCGCCCTGCTGCTGTTGCAGCGTCTCGGAGAGCTTGCGGAAGGCGCGCCGGCCGGCCCGCTTGATGACGACGGAGCCCAGGACCAGGCCCGCCAGCAGGATCAGCAGGACCACGAGCCCGCTCGACGCCCCGGCGACCAGCGTGAGCAGCCAGACCTCCAGCACGAGCCATGCGGCGATCCCCAGCGGCAGGAACCTGAGCAGGCGGGAGCGCCGGGGCCGGGCGGGGTGGCTGGGGGTCTGAGCGCCAGTCGTCATGACTCCAGTGTGCCTGGCCCCTGCTCAGCGCGGGATAAGGCCCCGAGCAGGCGTTCCGGTACGCCGGGCGGGCCCTCGGGTGCTACGGCACGGATGGCTTGGACTGCTTGGCGCCGCGCCCCGTGACCTTCCCGACCCGCTCTCCCACGCCCCACGCCGTGACCCGCCACAGCGCCTCGACGAGGATGTCGCGGCTCATCTTGGAGTCGCCGAGTTCGCGCTCGACGAAGGTGATGGGCACCTCCACGACCTGGTAGCCGGCCTTGACCGCGCGGCGGGCCAGGTCCACCTGGAAGCAGTAGCCCTGCGAGGCGACCTCGTCGAGGCCGAGGCCCTCCAGGGTCTCGCGGCGGAAGGCGCGGTAGCCGCCGGTGATGTCCCGCAGCGGCAGGTCGAGCGCCAGCCGCGAGTACAGGCTGCCGCCCCGGGAGATCACCTCGCGCGACTTCGGCCAGTTCACCACCCGGCCGCCCGGCACCCAGCGCGAGCCCAGCACCAGGTCGGCGCTCTTGAGCGCGGTGAGCAGCCGGGGCAGCTCCTCGGGCTGGTGGGAGCCGTCGGCGTCCATCTCGACCAGCACGCCGTAGTCGCGCTCCAGGCCCCAGCGGAAGCCCGCCAGGTAGGCGGCGCCGAGGCCCTCCTTGCCCTTGCGGTGCAGCACGTGGACGTGGTCGTCCGAGACCGCCAGTTCGTCGGCGAGCTTGCCGGTGCCGTCCGGGCTGTTGTCGTCGGCCACGAGCACGTGGGCCTCCGGGACGGCCTCGCGCACCCGGCCGACGATGCTCTTGATGTTCTCCGCCTCGTTGTAGGTCGGGATGATCACCAAGGCCGTGCCGAGCGGGCCGAACTTCCTCCCCTGGGCTCCTGCCGCGAGGGTGCCGTCGCCGTCGTTCACTGCTGCCCCTTCATGTCCGTACGCAGGGGTCCACCATAGTGGCCCCCGCCTGCGCCGACGTGACAGGACGTTCGAATGGTGGCGTCGAATCCGCGGAACGCGGGGAGGAATGCGCCCTCGCGGCGCGCGCGGACGGCGGATGGGGGCCCGGCGCCCTTCGGGCCGGCCTGGGATCCGCCGGCTGCGGATCGACCGAAAGCCGTTGTCTACTGAGCGGCCGGGCCCCACCCGGGTCACACCTCCCCGACCGGCCGGAACGCTCCCTCGGCGCTGCGCCGGCCTGAGCCTGGCTCCCAGTGGCGGTGCCCCGGTGCGGCACACCGTCCCTGACCCGGCGGCGCTGCGGCGAGTGTGCGAACGCTCCCCGGTCGGGCGTCCGGTGGTGGACTCGGCCGAACCTACCGGCCCCCTGCGGCTGCCTGTCAACAGCCCTCTGACCTGCGCCTTGTGCGGCAAAGCCCTGGTCAGTGCGGTGGATGCGCAGGTCGCGCGCGGGGGGCGCGGCGCACGATCGCGTGCGCGCCACCCCCGTAGATCACTCGCCCGGCCGTACGAAGACCGTGCGCCCGCCGACGACGGTCCGCAGGCAGACGGGCAGGTCACGGCCCGGGGTCAGGTCGGGCAGCCCCGGGGTGCCGGAGCGGGGGTCGGTGGACCAGCGGGCGACGCGGTCGTCCGGAGCCTGCACGACGAGTTCGCCGGTGCGCCAGACGGCGTAGTCGGCCGGGGCGCCCGGCACCAGGACCCCCGCGTCGTCGCGTCCGACGGCCCGCCAGCCGCCGCGCGTGTGCGCCGTGAACGCGGCGCGCACGGAGACGCGGTGCTCCGGCGTGCGGTGGAAGGCGGCGGCCCGGACCGTGCCCCAGGGGTCGAGCGGGGTGACCGGGCTGTCGGAGCCGAAGGCGAGCGGTACGCCGGCCCGCAGCAGGGCCGCGAAGGGGTTGAGGCCGCGGGCGCGTTCCGCTCCGAGCCGCTGGGCGTACATGCCCTCCTCGCCGCCCCACAGGGCGTCGAAGGCGGGCTGGACGGAGGCGGTGAGCCCGAGTTCGGCGAAGGCGGCGATCGACTCCGGGGTGAGCATCTCGGCGTGCTCCACGCGGTGCCGGGCGGCCCGGACCCGGGCGAGTCCCAGCTTCTCGGCGGCGGCGCGCACGCCCTCGACCACGGCGTCCACGGCCGCGTCGCCGATGGCGTGGAAGCCGGCCTGGAGCCCGGCCTCGGTGCAGGCGACGACGTGCGCGGCGATCGCGGTGGCGTCCAGGTACGCCCGGCCGGTGTGCCCGGCGTCGGCGTACGGCTCGTGCAGGCAGGCCGTGTGCGAACCGAGGGCGCCGTCGGCGAACAGGTCCCCGGCGGCGCCGATCGCGCCCAGTTCGCGCGCCTTGGCGACGTCCTGCTCGGCCCAGTAGCCGACGACGCGCGGTCCGGGCTCCTCGGCGGCCAGGCGCAGCAGGCCGGTGAGGTCGTCCTCGGAGGAGATCTCGGGGCCGGCGCACTCGTGGAGCGTGCCGATGCCGAGCGCGGCGGCGTGCGCCAGGGCGGCGCGCTGCGCCTCGGTGCGCTGGGCGGGCGTCACGGCGGCGAACGCGGCCGCCCGTACGGCGTGGTGGGCGTCGGCCGTGAGCGGCCCGTCCTCGCGGGATGCGTCCGGGACCAGGTCGAGCAGAGCCGTCGTGGCGACGGCCGAGTGGACGTCGATCCGGCTGAGGTAGAGCGGCCGGTGCCCGGTGGCCTCGTCGAGCTCGGCCCGGGTGGGCGGGCGCCCGCCGGGCCAGCGTGCGGCGTCCCAGCCGTGGCCGAGCAGCACGCGGTCCTGCGGACGGGCGGCGGCGAAGTCCCGGACGAGGGCGAGGGCGGCTTCGAGGGAGGGCGCGTTCGACAGGTCGAGGCCGGTGAGGGCGAGGCCGGTGGCGGTGGTGTGCACATGCGCGTCCGTGAACGCGGGGGTGACCAGCGCTCCGTCGAGGTCGACGACCTCGTCGACCCCGTCCGCGAAGGCGTCGGCGGCACCCTCGGAACCGACCCAGGCGACCTGCCCCCGCTCCACGACCATCGCGGTGGCGAACGGATCGGCGGGGCTGTGCACCTCTCCGCGGCGCAGGAGGACGGTCTGGGGCGGCGTAGGGGACTCACTCATGGAGCACAGTTTCACAGGCCCCGCTCGCGAACCGCAGCCGAGGGGTGGAGCCGCCGGTCAGATCCTGGGCGGCCGCGCCTCGTACGGCGTGGACAGCACCACCGTCGTGCGCGTGGACACGCCCGCCAGCGACCGCACCCGCGCCAGCAGTTCCTCCAACTCGTGCGGGGTCGCCACCCGCACCTTGAGGATGTAGTTCTCGTCGCCGGCCACGCTGTGGCACGCCTCGATCTCCGGCACCCCGGCCAGCCGGTCCGCGATGTCGTCCGGCGCGCTCGGGTCGAAGGGCTTCACCGAGATGAACGCGGTCATCGGCAGCCCCACGGCTTCCGGGTCCACGACCGCCGCGTAGCCCCGGATGACCCCCCGCTGCTCCAGCCGCCGCACCCGCTGGTGCACGGCCGAGGTGGACAACCCCGTGGCCTTGCCCAGGTCGGTGTAGCTCATCCGCCCGTCCTTGACGAGCAGCTGCACGATCTGTCGGTCCAGCTCCTCCATGGCGCAAGAACCTACAGGGCGGTTGATCTCCTCGGATACCTCAGGAGCGCAGGTCATACCCGGTTCGTGATGTGGCCGGAAGCCGACGGTCCGCCGTCCGGGGGACAAACCCGCCCCGGGGAACACCCGCGCGCGGCATGTGACGAACGCCACAGGGCTCGAACAGTCTCCGTGATGTTCTCGTGATTACCACCCAGGGGGGACGGGAAGTGCTTGCTGTGGTCGAGGCCGCAGTGCCTGATACGGCCCAGCCCGAGGGGGAGTACCCAATGCAGAGTCTCAAGCGCCCTGGTCGCACCGCACCCAAGCGGCCGCAGCTCGTCGTCGAGCCCGAGCCGGAGGGCGTCGAACCCGACCCGTTCGACGACGAACTCGACGCCTACGACACTTTCGAGATGTTCCGGGTCGTCTGCCCGGACTGCGCGCAGCCCATCGCCCTGCTGGCGGACGAGGAGGTGCTGCCGGAGCACGCGCTGTGCGCCTCGCCGTGGAACCCGTTCGGGCTCACGGTCTGTGCCGGCACCGGCCGCCGGGCCGCGGACGCCCGCCCCGCGGACGAGTCCGTGGCTCCGCAGGAGCAGGACACCGCCCTGCTGTTGACGCTCCCCCAGGGACTCGACTGGCGGACCCAGCCCTTCTCGCACGTCGGCGGCCCCGGCTCGCGCCCGATGAGGGTGCCGGTGATGCGCCGCGACGCGGCCTGAGCGCGGGCCCGCACCGCCCGCCCGCTCCACCCCGATGACCGGCCCGCGCCGCGGCTCCCTGACGGCCGTGGTGCGGGCCTGGTGCGTCCGCGGCCGGGGGCCCGGGGAACGCACGCCCGATTCCCCCACCCGGTGACCTGTCCGGCCTCTGCCGCGTTGCCCGGGTATGACCCCCATCTCCTCAGCGACCGGGCGTCAGCGCCTCCTGTACGTCCCGCCGCCCGCAGAATCGGTTCGGCCGGGTCCGCCGCGGTATCAGGACCCGCCGATCTACCGCGACCTGATGCGCACCTGGGCCGCGGGCGGGCGCACCCTGCCGGGCCGGCACGACCCGGAGTGGATGCGGCTCGCGGCGCCCTGGCGGGGCCTCGACCAGTTCAGCGTTCCTCTGGACCCACGAGATGGCGGGCGATGACCATGCGCTGAATCTGGTTGGTGCCCTCGACGATCTGCAGCACCTTGGCCTCGCGCATGTAGCGCTCGGCCGGGAAGTCGGCGGTGTAGCCGTAGCCGCCGAGGATCTGCACGGCGTCGGTCGTGACCCGCATGGCCGTGTCGGTGCAGTGCAGCTTGGCCATGGCCGCCTGCCGGGCGAACGGCCGGCCCGCGTCGCGCAGCCGGGCCGCGGCGAGGTAGAGCGCACGCCCCGCCTCGATCTGCGTCGCCATGTCGGCGAGCATGAAGCGCAGCCCCTGGAAGTCGGCGATCGGCTTGCCGAACTGGCGCCGTTGCGCCGCGTACGACAGCGCCTCGTCCAGCGCCGCCTGAGCCAGGCCGATCGCGCACGCGGCGATGCCGAGCCGCCCGGAGTCCAGGGACGACAGGGCGATCGCGAAGCCCAGCCCCTCCTCGCCGATGCGCCGCGCGTCGGGCACCCGCACCTCGTCGAAGTGGACCTGGGCGGTGGGCGAGCCCTTCATGCCCATCTTCCTCTCGGGCGGCGCGGCGCTCACCCCCGGCGCGTCCCCGGGCACCAGGAAGGCGGTGATCCCGCGCGGGCCCTCCTCGCCGGTGCGCGCCATGACCGTGTAGAAGTCGGCGATGCCGCCGTGGGTGATCCAGGCCTTGGAGCCGTTGATCACCCAGTCGTCGCCGTCCCGCACCGCGCGGGTGCGCAGGGCGGCGGCGTCCGACCCGGAGTGCGGCTCGGAGAGGCAGTAGGCGCCGAGGAGGCCGCCGCCGAGCATCGCGGGCAGGTGCTCGACCTGCTGCTCCTTGGTGCCGTAGGCGGCGAGGGCGTAGGAGGCCAGGGTGTGCACGCTGACGCCGAGGCCGACGGTGAGGCGGGCCGCCGCGAGTTCCTCCAGGACCTGCAGGTACACCTCGTAGGGCTGGTCGCCGCCGCCGTACTCGGAGTCGTAGGGCAGGCCGAGCAGGCCGGAGCGGGAGAGCAGGGTGAACAGCTCGCGCGGGAACCGGCCGGCGTCCTCCTCCTCGGCCGCCTTCGGGACGATCTCCTGCTGCGCGATGTCGCGGACGAGCGAGATCAGGTCCCGGGCCTCCTCCGTGGGCAGTTGCCGGTCCACCGGCTGCGGGGCGCGGTCGGGCATGGCGACGCTCTCCTCCCTGTCGGGCGCTGGCGGACGTGCCCAAGGGTGGGGGCGGCGCCGCCGGGTCGTTCTGGTGCCTGGCCGATGCTTGCAGTCCCGGGTCGCGGAAGCTGCTGACCAGCGGCTGTGCGCTGTGAGTATGCCCGATCGGACGCATGGCGTCACCAGTTAACGACCGCTTACTTCAAGAAAGGGCGGGGGGCGCCCGTGGCGGCGAAATTGGTCCGCACCATTGACCAACTGGTCTAGTCCTCCTACTGTTTCGCTCCACCGACTCACCGCGTTCATGCCAATGAGCGCGGCGTTCCCCTCCCCCCACGAGGAGACACCGGATGCCCACCCCCCACCCCTCCCGCTTCCGGGCCATCGTGTCCGCGGCCTGTTGCGCCGTCCTCGGCGCCGGGCTGCTGGCCGGCGCCGGCACCTCCGCCACCGCGGCGACCTCGGCTCAGGAGGCCGCCGCAGACGTCCAGGCCGCCCCGCAGGCCAAGGCCGGCTCGAAGGTCCTCGGGTACTTCACCGAATGGGGCACCTACGACCGCAAGTACCACGTCAAGGACATCGAGACGTCCGGCTCGGGCGCCAAGCTCACCCACATCAACTACGCCTTCGGCAACGTCACCGGCGGCAAGTGCGCCATGGGCGACGCCTACGCCGCCACCGACCGGGCGTACACCGCCGCCGAGTCCGTCGACGGCAAGGCCGACACCTGGGACCAGCCGCTGCGCGGCAACTTCAACCAGCTGCGCAAGCTGAAGCAGAAGCACCCGAACCTCAAGGTGCTGTGGTCCTTCGGCGGCTGGACCTGGTCGGCCGGGTTCGGCGAGGCCGCGAAGAACCCGGCCGCGTTCGCCCAGTCCTGCTACGACCTGGTCGAGAACTCCAAGTGGGCCGACGTCTTCGACGGCATCGACATCGACTGGGAGTACCCGAACGCCTGCGGTGCCACCTGCGACACCAGCGGCAAAGCCGCCTTCAAGAACCTGATGCAGGCGCTGCGCGCCAAGTTCGGCTCGCAGAACCTGGTCACCGCGGCGATCACCGCCGACGCCACCCCGGGCGGCAAGATCGACGCCGCGGACTACGCGGGCGCCGCCCAGTACGTCGACTGGTACAACCCGATGACGTACGACTTCTTCGGCGCCTGGGACGCCGCCGGACCGACGGCCCCGCACTCCCCGCTGACCTCGTACGCCGGCATCCCGAAGGCGGACAACCACAGCTCCGCGACCATCGCGAAGCTCAAGGGCCTCGGCATCCCCGCCTCGAAACTGCTGCTGGGCATCGGCTTCTACGGCCGCGGCTGGACCGGCGTCACCCAGGCGGCGCCCGGCGGCACCGCGACCGGCCCGGCGGCCGGCACGTACGAACCGGGTATCGAGGACTACAAGGTCCTCAAGACCAAGTGCCCGGCGACGGGGACGGTGGCCGGCACGGCGTACGCCAAGTGCGGCAGCGACTGGTGGAGTTACGACACCCCCGCGACCATCGCGACCAAGATGAACTACAAGGACCAGCAGGGTCTGGGCGGCACGTTCTTCTGGGAGCTGAGCGGCGACACCGCGGGCGGTGAGCTCATCAAGGCCATCAGGTAGGCCCCGGATGATCGAGGGGGCGGAGGGTCCGTGCGGACGCTCCGCCCCTTTCGCGTGCGCTCCGGCTCACCCGCCCCGGCGGGCGGGTTCGGGAGCCCGGTGGGCCGGGTCCAGCTCCTCGATGGCCCGCAGGGTGCCGCCGAGCGTCTTCACCAGCAGCTCGCGCATGGTCGCGCGGGGCAGGTCCGGACGGTCGATCCACTCCAGCGTGGCCCCCTCGACGCTGCACACCCACGCGAGCAGGGCCATGCGCGCCAGCGGGCCGACGTCCGCGCGGCCGTACGCCCCCTCGGCGATGGTGGCGACGACGGCCGCGCGCACCCCGTCACGCAGGGCGTGCACCTCGGCGTCGAAGCCCACGCCGCCACTGACGATCGTGCGGTACGCGGCCTGATGGTGCTCGGCGTACCGCAGATAGCTGTCGACGGTGCGCTGGACCCGGTCGACCGGGGGCAGTTCGGGACCGCTCGCGGCCAGCGTGATCAGCTCGGTGACGGAGTCCTGGATGATGGCCAGGTAGTAGCCGCGCTTGGACTGGAAGTAGTAGTAGATCAGCCCCTTGGCGACGTGCGCCTGCCGGGCGATGTCGTCCATCGACAGGGCGTCGTAGGACGTGTCGGCGAACAACCTCCGCCCGATGGCGATGAGTTCGGCACGGCGCGCCGTCGAGCGCTCGGTGCCGCGGGCCCGGGGGCGCGCGGCGGGCTGGGGGCTGATATTCAATTTCGACCCTGGTCTCACGGGCGGGTGCGGGACCTTCGCAGTATGGCAGGCCCCACACCCCGGGCGTGGGTCAGGTCACAGCAGCCCGAGCTGGGTCACGAGCATCGCGACGACCACGACCAGGGCCCAGCCCATGACGTGCTCGACGATCTTCGGGCCGTCTTCTCGAGGGCCGCCGGTGCGGACGCCGGCGGTGGTGGCGGTGGCGGAGTGCGCGGTCATGGTTCTCGCTCGTTCGGTGGTGCGGACGGACTTCCCCCCGGAGTTGTGTCCCACCTTGCCACCCGGAGCGGCTTATGCGGCCGAGAGCTTGGTCACACGCGCACGCCCACGGCCGCCAGGGCCCTGCGCTGGGCCGTGGTCGGGCTCGCCGGGAAGTAGAGGTAGCAGACTCCCCCGGTGCCGGAGGCGACGGCGCCGGAGCTGTTGTACCGCTTGGTCCGCAGCCAGATGTTCTCGAACTCGCGCCGCCGGTAGACGCGCCGCACGGCCTCGTTGCTCTCGGAGTACGGGTCGTTGGCGATCACGTCGCCGTCGGCGGTGAACCCGATGACGGTCATGAGGTGCCCCGCCGTGCCGTACCCGGCCCCGGTCAGCTCCCCCTTGGTGAACGACTGGGACGTTATGGCCGGGACGCCGGCCGCGATCAGCGTCTCCAGGTCGGTCAGCGAGCCGAGCCGGGTGACCACGCCCCCGAGGCCCTCGAAGGTGGCCGCGTAGGCGGCGTTGAACGGCCAGTTGCCGCAGCCGCCGTACTGGTGGTCGTAGGTGAACCGGGCGGCGTGGCAGACCTGCGGGTCGGCGTACGCGGGGTTCACCCAGGCCAGCTGCTCGGGAGTGAGCCGGCCGCCCCAGTACTCGATGACCATCTGGGAGGAGGTGGGGCTGCACCAGGCCTCGCCGCCGTTGTCGTACTCGGGGTACTGGCCCTTGTGGATCTCCTGCGAGTAGCGCGGGACGGCCAGTTCCCTCGCGAGATTGGGCCGGGAGGCCGGGACGGTGAAGCGGGCGGGGACGTCGGAGCCCATCGCGTGCAGCCGCCGCACGGTGGGCGTGGCGCCGCTGCCCGGCGTGCGGTACAGGGTCAGGCGCAGCCGGCAGGCGGTCAGGCGCAGTCCGGCCGACGGGTCGTCGACCGCCAGGGTGTCCGTCCAGACGGTGCTGCGGCCGTCGCTCTGGTCGTCGACCGAGGTGCGGCGGATGTCCTGGTCGCCTGCGGCCCACCGGCCCATCACGTACCAGGGGCTGCTGGTGCCGTCCGAGTAGGTGGCCCGCGCCTCGATCTGGATCCAGGTGCCGGGCGGGGTGTGCGCGTTCCAGGAGACGATCGCCTCCGTGGCGGGAACGGCGAACCGGTGCGCGGCGGACGTCCAGGTGCCGTACTCCCAGGAGGCGGTGGTGCCGGTGTGCGGGTCCGTGTAGGCGGTGGTTCCGGCGGGCGTGGCGAGGATCAGGCCCGGATGGCCGCCGGCGACGGCGCGGGTGCCCCGGGCGGTTCCGGAGCACCAGTCGCCGTAGGAGAACCAGGCCCGGTTGTCCACGGTCCGGGCCGGGGCCGCCCGGTCGGCGGCGGCGAGGTCGGTCGTCATGGTGCCCTCGGGTTCGGCGGCCGCCGGGCCCGCGCTCGTGGTGACGGCGGCGGCGGCCAGGGCGGCCAGAACGGTTCTGCGGGACGGCTGGTCGACTCTGCTCATGGCGGGACCCCCGGTGGTCGGAGTCGGGCAGGGGCGGGGCAGGTCCGGCACACGGTCGGTCGCGTCCGTGTGTGCGCCACATATGAGCACAGCCCGCCGGGTCCTGCCAGCACTTCGACCCGCGCCACGCCCACCAATATTGGCCTCGACCTGTGGCACCCGCCGGCGCCGGCCTGCGGCACCGCCGGCAGCGCCACCGCCGGAGCGGCGCGTGCCCGTGGCCGGAGCGGCGCATGCCCGCTGTCGGGGCCGGGCGAGCCCGCCGCCGGAGCGACGCCGCAGCGGCGCATGCCCGTCGCCGGAGCGACGCCGCAGGGGGGCGTGCCCGTCGCCGGAGCCACGCGAGCCCATCCTCGCGGCCGCGCGAGCCCGCCGTCGGAGCGGCACCGCAGCAGCACAAGCCCATCGCCGGAGCGACACACGCCCGCCGTCGGAGCCACGCGAGCCCCCCGCCGGAGCCGCGCATGACCGTCATCGGGGCCGCGCGAGCCCATCGTCGCGGGCCGCGCGAGCCCGTCGTTAGAGTGCTGGGCGAGATGAATGCGCCCTTCCGCCCCGCACCGGGGCCCGCCCTCGGCGAACTGGCCTGCCGGATCCGCCGCCTGCCCCCCTCCTGCGGTCCCGTCCGGCTCGTCGGGATCGACGGGCACGCCGGTTCGGGGAAGACCACGTTCAGCGGGGAGTTGGCGCGGGCGCTGGGCGGCGCCCCGGTGCTGCGCCTGGACGACATCGCCAGCCACGACGCACTCTTCGACTGGACCGGGCGGCTGCTGGAGCAGGTGATCGAACCGCTGGCCCGGGGCCGGACCGCGCACTACTCCCCCTACGACTGGCGGGCCCGCCGCTTCGGCCCGCCCCGCCCGCTGCCGCCCGCCCCGGTACTCCTGCTGGAGGGCGTCGGTGCGGGACGCCGCGCGCTCCGCCCCCGTCTGGCCCTGCTGCTGTGGCTGGACCTGCCGCGCGAGGAGGCCTGGGCGCGGGGTCGCTGCCGGGACGGGGAGGAGCAGCGGGAGTTCTGGAACGGCTGGGTCCCTGCCGAGCGCCGGCACTTCGCCGAGGACCCCTCCCGGCCGTTCGCCGATGTCCTGGTACGGCAGATCGAAGAGGGATACGAGGTGCTCACGGGGCCTGTGGGAAGCCCGCCGCCGGATCCGCCGCTCACGCAGGGTGACGGACCGCCCGCAGTGTGGTGAACTTGTGAAGAGCCGTGCGGGACATCTTCCCGGACTGCCTCAACTCGGCTTGACCGGCGGGCCGTACAGGTCTTACGTTCTCAATGTGCGGCCGTCGAGGGCCGCCCCAGGACGCGAGGCCCCCGGTTGTTCCCCCGTGACCGGGGGCTTCGTTCTGTCTTCTCCCGGCCCTCAGGGCGCCACGCGGCATCGAACGCTCACCCTCGGTCACGGCCGCGACCGTCCCGCAACCCCTCCGACCTCGCCGAACGGCCCGTGCGGCACCCTACGGCCGCGCCGCCCCCGCGGGTACGATGCCCTCGTCGCGACCCGCGGACGGTTGCTGCGCGCACGGTGCAACTCCGGTCCGCGGCACAGCGGTTCGAGCAGGGCAGCCGGCCGGGGGACGGCTCGTTGGCAGACCGACGGGGGCACGCTTCGTGGGGGACGGGATGGACTTCGGCACGCAGGGCCCGCAGGCCCCGGCCGACCTCGCCTGGCTGCGGGGCGTGGACGCGTACACCATGGGCGCCTATCCGCAGGCCGAGGAGGAGTTCCGTGCCGCCGTGCGGATGGATCCCGGGATGGCCGACGGCTGGCTCGGGCTGCACGCGCTGCGCATCGACACGACGACCGCGCTGCTGCGGATGTTCCGCCACCGTGACCGCTTCGGGGAACAGCGCACCCGCTACCGCCGCCCGCTCAACTCCTGGTACTGGCTGGGCTGGTGGGTGCAGCCCGTGCTGGAGAGCCCGCGCGACCTGCTGCTCGCGCACGCCTCGCACTGGCTGGACGGCCGCCACGTCCCCGAGCTGGACCGGGCGCTGGCCGGGCTGCCGCCCGTGGACACCGACCACCAGGTCCGCTTCCTGCACGCCTGCCGCGCCTATCTGGTCAAGGACTGGGAGCAGTTGGTCCGGCACACCGACCCCCTGCTCGACGACCCCATGCTCGGCATCGAGGCGGGGCTGTTCGGCGGCATGGCCCGGGTGCGGCTGGAGATGTACGGGCAGGCCGAACCGCTGCTGTCCGCCGCGCTGATGCGCTGCCGCAGCGAACAGCCCCAGCGCAAGGAGCTGCGCTACTGGCTGGCCCGGGCCCACGAGGGCACCGGCCGCAGCGCCGCCGCGCTCCCCCTGTACCGGGCCGTGCACCGGGTCGACCCGGCGTTCATGGACACCTCGGCCCGGCTCGCCGCGATCGCCGAGGGCGACGGCTACGAGGACGCCGCCGGCCTGGCGGCGATCACGCTCACCGGCGCCGGGCAGGACGCCGTGGACGGGCCGGACGGCTTCGACCCGCTCTTCGGCACCGAGGGGCGCGAGCTGAGACTGCCCGACCTGGAGCCGCCCCTGTCCACTCCCCTGCCGCCGGTCACGAGCCCGTCCGTGCGCGAGCGGACCGGCCCGACGCCGTCCCTGCCCACCGGGCCCACCGATCCGGCGTTACTGGAGGAGGCGCTCGCCGAGCTGGAGCGGATGGTCGGGCTGGAGCCGGTGAAACGCCAGGTCAAGGCGTTGTCGGCGCAGCTGAACATGGCCCGGCTGCGGGCCGGCCAGGGGCTGCCGGTCCAGCCGCCGAAACGCCACTTCGTCTTCTCCGGCCCCTCCGGCACCGGCAAGACCACCGTCGCCCGCATTCTGGGCCGCGTCTTCTACGCCCTCGGGCTGCTCGGCGGCGACCATCTCGTGGAGGCCCAGCGCGCCGATCTGGTCGGCGAGTACCTCGGGCAGACCGCCGTGAAGGCGAACGAGCTGATCGACTCGGCCCTCGGCGGCGTCCTCTTCGTCGACGAGGCGTACGCGCTGTCGAACTCGGGCTACGGCAAGGGCGACGCCTACGGTGACGAGGCGCTCCAGGTGCTGCTGAAGCGGGCGGAGGACAACCGCGACCACCTCGTGGTGATCCTGGCCGGCTACCCGGAGGGCATGGACCGGCTGCTCGCCGCGAACCCCGGGCTGTCCTCCCGCTTCACCACCCGCGTCGACTTCCCGTCCTACCGCCCCCTCGAACTCACCGAGATCGGCAAGGTGCTGGCCGCCGAGAACGGCGACGTCTGGGACGAGGAGGCCCTCGACGAGCTGCGCTCCATCGCCGGGCACGTGGTGGACCAGGGCTGGATCGACGAGCTGGGCAACGGGCGGTTCCTGCGGACGCTGTACGAGAAGAGCTGCGCCTACCGGGATCTGCGGCTGTCGGGGTACCCCGGGGCTCTGGGGCGCGAGGACCTGGCGACCCTGCGGCTGCCGGATCTGATGCAGGCGTACGGGGAGGTGCTGTCCGGGCGGGGCCCGCAGGATCCGCCCGGACTGTGAGTACCGGTGAGGTACCGGCCCGCTACGTCGCCAGCACCTCCTCGCCCGACCTCGGCTCGGTCAGCCGTACCTCGCGCACCTGGCGGTGGGCGGGGTCCCGCACCTCTCCGACCAGCAGCTCCAGCACGTCCTCCAGCGCGACCAGCCCGAGCACCCGGCCCGAGCCGTCGGCCACCTGCGCCAGGTGCGTCGCGGCCCGCCGCATCACCGTCAGCGCGTCGTCGAGCGGCAGTTCCGACCGCAGGGTCGTCATGGGCCGCCACAGCTGCTGGGGCACGGCCCGGTCCGAGTCCTCCAGGTCCAGGACGTCCTTGACGTGCAGGTAGCCCATGAACGCGCCGTTGTCCGCGGCCACCGGGAAACGGGAGTAGCCGGTGCGGGCCGTCAGTTCGACGATCCGCGCCGGGGTGACCGAGGGGCTGACCGTCACGAGCGACTCGCGCTTGAGCAGGACGTCCGTCACCGGGCGGGAGCCCAGCTCCAGCGCGTCCTCCAGGCGCTCGGCCTCCTCCGGGTCGAGCAGGCCCGCCTGTCCCGCGTCCTCCACCAGCCGGTTGAGCTGCTCGCTGGTGAAGACGGCCTCGACCTCGTCCTTGGGCTCGACGTGGAAGAGCCGCAGGATGCCCTGGGACACGGCGCCGAGGGCGACGGTGACCGGCTTGCAGAAGCGGGCGAACCAGACCAGGCCGGGGCTGAGCCACAGCGCGGCCTTCTCGGGCGCGGCCATCGCCAGGTTCTTCGGGACCATCTCGCCGATGACGAGGTGGAAGAAGACCACCGCGGCCAGCGCGATCACGTACGTGAGCGGGTGGATCACGCCCTCGGGCAGGTGGATCCGCTCGAAGACCGGCTCCAGCAGGTGGGCCACGGTCGGTTCGGCGACCGCTCCCAGGGTCAGGGAGCAGACCGTGATGCCGAACTGGGCCGCCGCCATCATCTGCGGCAGCCGCTCCAGCCCGTACAGGACCTGCCGGGCGCGGGCGGTGCCGAGCGGTTCGATCTGGCTGCGGCGTACCGAGACCAGCGCGAACTCGGCGCCCACGAAGAAGCCGTTGGCCAGCACGAGCAGCGCGGCGAAGAGCAGTTGGAGCACGCTCATCGGACGGCCTCCGCCTTGGCGGTCACCGGGGCGGTCCGCACGAGCCGGACGCGCTCCGCGCGGTTGTGCCCGACCTGGCGCACCGCGAGGCGCCAGCCGGGCAGCTCCGCCCGGTCGCCGACGGCCGGGATCCGGCCCAGCAGGTCGGCGATCAGGCCGGCGACGGTCTCGTACGGGCCCTCGGGGACGTCGAGGCCTATGCGCTGGAGCACGTCGACGCGGCAGCTGCCGTCGACGTCCCAGGCGGGCCTGCCCTCCTCCGGCGGCGCGGCCGCCAGCTCGGGCAGGTCGTGCCCGTCGTGCTCGTCGCGGACCTCGCCGACGAGTTCCTCGACGATGTCCTCCAGCGTGACGACACCGGCCGTGCCGCCGTACTCGTCGACGACGACCGCGATGGGCTGCTCGCTGCGCAACCGGGTCAGCAGGGGCTTGACGGGCAGGGTCTCGGGGACGAGCAGCGCCGGGCGGGCGATGCGGCCCACGGGGGTGCGCAGCCGGTCCTGGACGGGCACGGCCAGGGCGTCCTTGAGGTGGACCATGCCGACGACCTCGTCGATCCGCTCCCGGTAGACGGGGAAGCGGGACAGGCCGGTGGCGCGGGTCAGGTTGACCACGTCCTCGGCGGTGGCCGAGGACTGCAGGGCGCTGACCTTCACGCGCGGTGTCATCACGTGCTGCGCGGTCAGCTCGCCCAGGGACAGGGTCCGCACGAAGAGGTCGGCCGTGTCCTGTTCGAGGGCGCCGGCCAGGGCGGAGTGGCGGGCCAGGGAGACCAGCTCGCCGGGGGTGCGGGCGGAGGCCAGCTCCTCGGCGGGCTCGAAGCCGAGGGCCCGTACGAGCCGGTTCGCGACGGCGTTGAGGCCCGCGATGACCGGGCGGAACAGCCGGGCGAAGACGTGCTGCGGCGCCGCGACGAAACGCGCGACCTGCAGCGGCCGGGACACCGCCCAGTTCTTGGGCAGCAGCTCGCCGATCACCATCTGCACGGCGGAGGCCACCAGCATGCCGACGACGACCGTGACACCGGAGACGGCGCCCTCGGGGACGCCGATCGAGATGAACGGGCCGTGCAGCAGCTCGGCCAGCGCCGGCTCGGCGAGCATGCCGACGACCAGGGAGGTGATGGTGATGCCCAGCTGGGTGCCGGAGAGCTGGAAGGACAGTTCCTTCAGTGACTCGACGACGCGCTGGGCGCGCCGGTCGCCCTCGGCGGCGGCCTTCTCGGCCTCGGGCCGTTCGACCGTCACGAGTCCGAACTCGGCCGCCACGAAGAATCCGTTGGCGAGAATCAGCAGGAACGCGGCTGCCAGAAGCAGCAGGGGGATGGTCATGATGCCGCCGCCTGTGCGCGAGCGCGGACTCGGTCCGCGCTATGTCGGCAGGGGGCGGCGCAGGTACTGCAGGACGATCCGTCCATCGCCGGAGGGGGTCACTCCTCTGTCAGCAGGAAGCCTCTGCGCACCGGGCGGGGCAGCAGCGGCGAAGGCGCGTCCGTAGCGCCTCCGCCAACAGATTAATCAAGACACCGCCCGGTGCGGCAGTGGCGACGGCCGTGCGAATGGCCACGCCTCAGTCGGGGCGCCGCTCGGGGTCCGCGACGGAACGGGCCTCGACGAGCGCCCGCAGGGCCCGGGCGTCGGCGATGGCGCGCTGCTTGGCGATGCCGGGCTGGATGCCCAGGGCGGGCAGGCTGGTGCCGTCGCTGAGGTTGAGGAACACCCAGGGGTCACCGGGGCGGAGGGTCACCTGGAGGATCTCCGCCCAGGCCAGCCGGCGCTTGTTCGTGAGGTTCACCACGGTGACGCCGTCCTCGTCGGCGACGACCTTGGGCCGCGCCAGCAGGAGCAGCACGGCGTCCAGCAGGAGCGCCGTGACGACGAAGCTGAGGCGCTCGGCGGGGCTGAGCTGCTCCAGCAGCATCGCGACGGCCGTGATCACCACGAGGATCGCGACGGCGGCGCCGTGCAGCACGAGGCGGGTGCTGCCCGGCCGGAACGTGACGGGCAGGGTGGGCAGGTCGGACATCGGCGTACGCCCCTCTTACAGCCGGCAGGCGTGGATGGCCGTGGTCAGGATGGCCCGGGCGCCGATGTCGTACAGGTCGTCCATGATCCGCTGCGCCTCCTTGGCGGGGACCATCGCGCGGACGGCGACCCAGCCCTCGTTGTGCAGCGGGGAGACGGTCGGCGACTCCAGGCCGGGGGTGAGGGCGACGGCCTTCTCCAGCTGCTCGACGCGGCAGTCGTAGTCCATCATCACGTACGTGCGGGCGACCAGGACGCCCTGGAGGCGGCGCAGGAACTGCTGGACCTTGGGGTCATCGGGGTCGGCGCCGGTGCGGCGGATCACGACGGCCTCGGACTGCATGATCGGCTCGCCGACGACCTCCAGGCCCGCGTTGCGCAGGGAGGTGCCGGTCTCGACGACGTCGGCGATGACCTGGGCGACGCCGAGCTGGATGGCGGTCTCGACGGCGCCGTCGAGGTGGACGACGGAGGCGTCGATGCCGTGCTCGGCGAGGTGGCCGGCGACGATCCCCTCGTAGGAGGTGGCGACGGTCTTGCCGGCCAGGTCGGCCAGGCCGCTGATGGTGCCGGGCTTGCCGGCGTAGCGGAAGGTGGAGCGGGCGAAGCCGAGCGGGAGGATCTCCTCGGCGTCGGCGCCGGAGTCGATGAGCAGGTCCCGGCCGGTGAGGCCGATGTCGAGCTGCCCGGAGGCGACGTAGATCGCGATGTCGCGGGGGCGCAGGTAGAAGAACTCGACCTCGTTGGTCGGGTCGACGATCCGCAGCTCCTTGGACTCCCGGCGCTGCTGGTAGCCGGCCTCATGCAGCATCTCCGCCGCAGGTCCTGACAGGGAACCCTTGTTGGGGACGGCGATGCGCAGCATGAGGTCGGCTTCCTTTGCGTGGGGCGGGGCGGGAACGGGTGCGGCTTACAGGTGGGCGTAGACGTCGTCGAGGGAGATGCCGCGGGCGACCATCATCACCTGGACGTGGTACAGCAGCTGCGAGATCTCCTCGGCGGCCGCCTCCTTGCCCTCGTACTCGGCGGCCATCCACACCTCGGCGGCCTCCTCGACGACCTTCTTGCCGATGGCGTGGACGCCCTTGCCGACCAGTTCTGCGGTGCGGGAAGTGGCGGGGTCGCCGTGGGCGGCCTTGTGCTGGAGCTCGGTGAAGAGCTCCTCGAACGTCTTCTTGGACATGGTGACGCTCAGCCTATGCCACGTACGCCTTTCGTCAGCGCCAGGGTTCGGATACCGAGCGGAGCGTGGCCGCCGTCGCCACCGCGGCCGTCACGGCCTCGTGTCCCTTGTCCTCGCTGGAGCCCTCGATGCCCGCGCGGTCCAGGGCCTGCTCCTCGGTGTCGCAGGTGAGCACGCCGAAGCCGACGGGGACGCCGGTGTCGACCGACACCTGGGTCAGGCCCTGGGTGACGCCCTGGCACACGTAGTCGAAGTGGGGGGTTCCGCCGCGGATGACGACGCCGAGGGCGACGATCGCGTCGTAGCCGCGGCCCGCGAGGACCTTGGCGACCACCGGCAGCTCCCAGCTGCCGGGGACCCGGAGCAGGGTCGGCTCGTCGATGCCGAGGTCGTGCAGGGCGCGCAGGGCGCCGTCCACCAGACCGTCCATCACCTTCTCGTGCCACTGCGCCGCGATGACGGCGACCCGGAGATCACCCACATTGCGTACGGACAGTTCCGGTGCACCCTTGCCGCTCACGTTGCTCCCTTGTGTGCTTCGTTACTGGTTGCCGCAGGCCGGCACGGTGGTCGTGTCCAGCCAGGGCAGGTCGTGGCCCATCCGGTCCCGCTTGGTGCGCAGGTAGCGGAGGTTGTGCTCGCCGGCGCTGACCGGCATCGGCACACGGGCCTCGACCGTGATGCCGTGCCGGGTGAGGGCGTCGGTCTTGTCGGGGTTGTTGGTCAGCAGCCGCACGCTGCGCACGCCGAGGTCGGCGAGGATCTGCGCGCCCGCGCCGTAGTCGCGGGCGTCGGCGGGCAGGCCCAGTTCGAGGTTGGCGTCCAGGGTGTCGCGGCCGCGCTCCTGGAGTTCGTAGGCGCGCAGCTTGGACATCAGGCCGATGCCTCGGCCCTCGTGACCGCGCAGGTACACCACCACGCCGCGGCCCTCGTCCCGGATGCGGGCCAGGGAGGCCTCCAGCTGGGGGCCGCAGTCGCAGCGGGCCGAGCCGAACACGTCGCCGGTGAGGCATTCGGAGTGGACGCGGACGAGGACGTCCCGGCCGTCGCCGATGTCGCCGTGCACCAGGGCGACGTGCTCGACGCCGTCGACGGTGGAGCGGTAGCCGAGGGCGGTGAACGTGCCGTGGGCGGTGGGCAGTTGCGTCCTGGCCTCGCGGCGGACGGTGGGTTCGCTGCCGCGGCGGTAGGCGATCAGGTCCTCGATGGAGATGATCGTCAGGCCGTGCTTGCGGGCGAAGGGGACCAGCTCGGGCAGGCGCAGCATGCGCCCGTCCTCGCCGGCGATCTCGACGATGGCACCGGCCGGGCGCAGGCCGGCGAGGCGGGCGAGGTCGACGGCGGCCTCGGTGTGGCCGTTGCGGGTCAGGACGCCGCCGGGGCGGGCGCGCAGCGGGAAGATGTGGCCGGGGCGGACGAAGTCGCCGGGTCCGGACACGCCGTCGGCGAGCAGCCGCAGGGTGGTGGCGCGGTCGGCGGCGGAGATGCCGGTGCTCACGCCGTGGGCGGCGGAGGCGTCGACGGAGACCGTGAAGGCGGTCTTCATCGACTCGGTGTTGTCCTCGACCATCTGCGGGAGTTTCAGCCGGTCCAGCTCGTCGCCCTCCATGGGGGCGCAGATCAGGCCGCGGCACTCGCTCATCATGAAGGCGACGATCTCGGGGGTCGCCTTCTCGGCGGCGATGACGAGGTCGCCCTCGTTCTCCCGGTCCTCGTCGTCGACGACCACGACCGGGCGGCCGGCGGCGATGTCGGCGATGGCCTGCTCGACGGGGTCGAGCACGAGGTCCTCGAACTCCCCGTCGGTGCGGTACAGGATCGGTGCGGCACTCATGCCGGCGCTCCTTCCAGGGTGGGCCGCGCGGCCTGACGCGAGCGCAGCCACCAGTCGCGCAGGCCCCACAGGACGAGCGCGCCGTAGATGACGTAGACGAAGCCGGAGAAGGCGTAGCCGTTGGCGAAGTTGAGGGGCACGCCGACGAGGTCGACGAGCAGCCAGGCGAACCAGAACTCGACCATGCCGCGGGCCTGGGCGTACATGGCGACGACCGTGCCGACGAAGATGTAGGCGTCCGGCCAGGGGTCCCAGGACAGCTTCGGGTACGCCGTGAAGAGCAGGGCCACCGCGACCGTGCCGGCGGCGGCCGCCGCGGCCATGGCGGCGCGCTCGCGCCAGGTGGCGAACCGGACGGCGATGTGGCCGTCCTCGCCCTGGCCCCTGCCGCGCTGCCACTGCCACCAGCCGTACAGGGCGACGACCATGACGACCGCCTGCTTGCCGGCGCTGCCGGTGAGGTGGCCGAAGAAGGCGCCGAAGAGGATGAGGCCGGCCAGGAACTGCACGGGCCAGGTCCAGATGGAGCGCCGCCAGCCGAGGGCGAGGGCGGCGAGGCCGAAGAGGTTGCCGATCATGTCCGACCAGAGGATGTGCTGGCCGAAGAGGGTGAAGGCCTCGGAGTTGAGCGAGTTCACTTCGCCACCCCCTGGGCCCGGTCGCCCAGCATGCGCTCGACGTACTTGGCGATGACGTCCACTTCGAGGTTGACCGGGTCGCCGGGCTGCTTGTGGCCGAGCGTGGTCAGGTCGAGGGTGGTGGGGATGAGGCTGACCGTGAAGTGGTCGGGGCCGGCGTCGACGACGGTGAGGCTGATGCCGTCGACGGTGATGGAGCCCTTCTCGACGACGTACCGGGTGAGGTCGGCGGGCAGGGAGATCTTCACGATCTCCCAGTTCTCCGAGGGCGTGCGCTCCAGGATCTCGCCGGTGCCGTCGACGTGGCCCTGCACGATGTGCCCGCCGAGACGGTCGCCGACGGCCATGGGGCGTTCGAGGTTGACCCGGGATCCGGCCTTCAGGGCACCGAGGCTGGAGCGGTTCAGGGTCTCGGCCATGACGTCGGCGGTGAACTCGTCGCCCTCGTGGTCGACGACCGTGAGGCAGACGCCGTTGACGGCGATGGAGTCGCCGTGTTTCGCGCCCTGGGTGACGACGGGGCCGCGCAGGCGGAAGCGACAGGCGTCGTCGAGGGTCTCGACGGCGGTGACCTCGCCCAGCTCTTCGACGATTCCGGTGAACACTTCCCGGGTCCTCCTGCCTCTTCGGGCACGGACTCCGGGGCTGTCGATGACGACAGATGACACGAACGGGAACACCGGGGACGACGCCGGACGGAGCCCGCCTTCACAACGGACCGCTCGGGCGGCGCGCACGGATGCCCGCTCGCCGCGCACTGCCTCCCATCCGGACTTTAACCGTCGGTCCAGGAATTTCACCTGGTCAACCGGTCGCTGGAGGCGACCGGGTCGCGGACTGTAACCGCCGGTTCGGACTTTCACCGACCCCGGAGTGCGCTGCTACTGGTACACGGCCAGTGTGCCACGCCCGATCGAGGTCCAGACGGGCGAACGGTGTGGGCTGCCTCACAGAACGTGGTCCGGCCCTTCCCGTGCGCGACGGTGCGCCAACTGCCGCCCCCGGCCGGGGACTCGGCTTGGTACGCACCTATTGACGCTGTGGTCTAGTCCTTTCTAGGGTCAGCGCCAGGGTCGGCACTCCCCACCCCCCACGGACCGGCCCGGCGGCGGTGACGACGGCCCTTGCCCGCCGTCGGGCCTTCCCAGGCGCTCGCGCCCCGCCCCTACGGAAGCGGCCGTTCCGGGAGCGACCGCTCCGGAAGCGGCCGTTCCGGAAGAGGCCGTTCCGGAAGAGGCCGTTCCGGAAGAGGCCGTTCCGGAGAGGTGAAGAGCTGCTCCTGCGCGCGGTCGCGCGCCGTCAGCAGCGCGCCGCGCAGGACCGCGCCGCCGCCCAGGGTGGTGGCGCGCACCTCGGTGGGCAGCGGGGTCATCCGGGCGAGGCGCTCGGTCACCCGCGCGGCGAGCCCGGCGCCTCCGGCCTGTCCGACCTCACCGCCGAGCACCACGCACCCGGGGTCGAGGATCGCGGCGACCGAGGCGACTCCGACGGCCAGCCGGTCGGCGAGGGCGTCCAGGAACGCGGCTCCGGGCGCGGTGTTCCCGGCCGCCGCGTCCCGGACCAGTCCGACCGCCGCCCGCAGCGCTCCGCCGGCCGAGGCCGGCCGGCCTGCGGCCGCCGGCACACCGCAGCGCGCGGCGAGGTCCACCACCGCCGCCGCCGAGGCCAGGGAGTGGAAGCCGCCCTCGCAGTCGGTCGCGGTCGGCAGCGCGCTGGTGCCCGGCACGGGCAGGAAGCCGATCTCGCCGGTACCGCCGGAGGCACCGCGGCGCAGCGCCCCGTCGAGCACCACCGCCGCTCCCGTGCCGTGCCCCAGCCACAGCAGGACGAAGGTGTCCCGGTCGCGGGCGGCGCCGTCGCGCTGCTCGGCCACGGCCGCGAGGTTGGTCTCGTTCTCCACGCTCACCCGCGTCTCGGGCAGCCGCTCCTGGAGGGCGGCGACCAGCCTGCGGTGCCACTCGGGCAGCCCGGAGGAGTCGCGCAGCTCGCCGCTGGCCGGGTCGATCAGCCCGGGCGCCCCGATGCCGACGGTGTGCAGCCGGTCGGCGCCGGCCTCCTTGACCGCGCGCTCGACCAGCGCGACCGCCTGCTCCACGGCGGGGCCCGTGCCCGTCTCCCCGTCGATCGGCGCCGACGCCTCGGCCAACACCCGCCCCACCAGGTCGGCGACGGCCACGGAGACGCCCTCGGTGCGGACGTCCAGCGCGGCCAGGTGCGCCCGGTCGGCGACGATGCCGTACACCTTGGCGTTGGGTCCGCGCCGCTGCTCCCCCGCCTCGCCGACGACCGCGATCAGGCCGGCCTCGGTGAGGCGCTCGACGAGGTCGGCGACGGTCGGCCGGGACAGTCCGGTCAGTTGCTTCAACTGCCCTGCCGTCAGCGGGCCCTCCTGCTGGAGCAGACGCAGGGCGAGCCGGTCGTTGATGGCCCGGGCGGTGCTGGGGGATGCGGGCATGCCGGGATCCTTCCAGATCGTCGGACCGCTCGGCCGCGATCCGACGGGAGGCCCTCTTATTATCAGGCAGGGTTCCTGATAGTTTACGCCCGCACGATGTGGTGCACACGAAGCGAGCAGGAGGGGGACCGCAGAATGGGCAACGTGGTCGACGCACAGCGCGAGGTGAAGCGGGCGCGGTACGCCGTGGCCGCCGTCTTCGCGGTGCACGGCGCCGTGACCGGCTCGTTCGCCACCCGGGTCCCGTGGATCCAGGACCACGCCGGTGTGAGCGCCGGCCAGCTGGGCCTCGCCCTGGCCTTCCCCGCGCTCGGCGCTTCCCTCGCCATGCCGCTGGCCGGCAGCGTCAGCCACCGCTTCGGCGCCCGCAACGCGCTGCGCGGGTTGATCGCCCTGTGGACGCTGTCGCTGGTGCTGCCGTCGCTGGCCCCGAACCTGCTCACGCTGTGCCTGGCGCTGTTCGTGTACGGCGCCACGGCGGGCATGGCGGACGTGGCGATGAACGCGCTGGGCGTCGAGGTCGAGAACCGCCTGGACCGGTCGATCATGTCCGGACTGCACGGCATGTGGAGCGCGGGCGCGCTGATCGGCTCGGCGGCCGGCACGCTCGCCGCACACCTCGGCTCGGACGCCCGGCTGCACCACGTCCTGGCCGCCGCGGTCCTCACCGTCGCCGGTGTGCTCTCGTGCCAGTGGGTGCTCGACCTGCAGCCCGCCGAGGACGAGGAGCCGCCGCCCCGGTTCGCGCTGCCGCCCCGCTCGGCGCTGCTCATCGGCGCGATCGGGTTCTGCGCGGTGTTCGCGGAGGGCGCGAGTCTGGACTGGTCGGCGGTGTACCTGCGGGAGCAGCTGGAGACCTCGGCCGGTCTCGCGGCGGCCTGCACGACGGGCTTCACGCTCACCATGGCCGTCGCCCGGATCGCCGGCGACAAGGTCGTGGACCGCTTCGGCGCGGTGCGGACCGTGCGGGCGAGCGGGGTGTTCGCCGTGCTCGGCGGCCTGCTGATCGTCGTCGCCCAGCACCCGGCGGTGGCGATGGCCGGATTCGCCCTGATGGGGCTGGGCATCGCCGTCGTCGTGCCGCTGTGCTTCGCCGCGGCGGGCCGCAGCGGCGCCAACCCGAGTCTGGCCATCGCCGGCGTCGCGACCATCACCTACACCTCGGGCCTGATCGCGCCGAGCGCGATCGGGATGCTGGCCCAGGCGACCAGTCTGATGGTGTCGTTCTGCCTGGTGACGGTGCTCTCCGGCGGCCTGGTCGCCTTCGCGCGGGTGCTGCGTCCGGGCGACCGGGTGAAGATCAGCCGCCCGGACGCAGCAGTTCCCGGCCGGCGGCCCTGAATTCCTCGCTCCAGGGGGCGGGGCGCAGCGTGGCGGCGTCCAGCCGGACCAGCACCCGCGTCCCCCGGGCGTAGGTGGTGCCGCCGTCCGCCGAGCAGAACCGGAAGCCGTACGTCAGCCCGGTCGTGCCGAGCCGCTCCAGCCACAGGTGCACGGCGTAGGGGCCGGGCCGCGTCACCGGAGCCTCGTAGGTGATCGTCAGCTCCTTCACCGCGTTGCAGGCGTCCCCGGCGGCGGCCCAGTCGCCCTCGAAGCGGATGCCCCTCTCCCGCCACAGCTCGGCCCAGGCCCGCTCGACCATGAGCGGGTAGCGGGCGTTGTGCAGCAGGCCGAGCGCGTCCAGGTCGTCGAAGTGGACGGTCACGGGGACCAGCCGGCCGTGGGACAGGGCGGGGCTGGTCAGGGCTTCGGCGGTCACGGGCGGGGCTCCTGGGCGTGCGGATCGGTGGTCACTGCATCGACCGCCATCCTAAGCGTCCGCTCACGTGTACGGAGCATGCCCCGGCAGCCCGGACAATGGTCCGGACTCAGCTGCCCGCACGACGAAAGCGACACCCCCATGGATCTCGGCGTCCGCTGGAAACTGCACGGCGACGGACGCGTCCCGGCCCCCGGTGCGGTGGTCCGGCCCGATGAGCGGCTCTCCTGGCCTCGCACCGCCGGGCTCGGCGCCCAGCACGTGGTGGCCATGTTCGGCGCGTCCTTCGTGGCCCCGGTCCTGATGGGCCTGGACCCCAACCTGGCGATCATGATGTCGGGTGTCGCGACCGTGGTGTTCCTGCTGGCCACGCGCGGCCGGGTGCCCAGCTACCTGGGCTGTTCCCTCTCCTTCGTCGGGGTGGCGGCGGTGATCCGCGCGCAGGGCGGCAGCAGCGCCACCGTGACCGGCGCGGTGTTCGTCGTCGGCGCCGCGCTGTTCCTCGTGGGGCTCGCCGTGCGGAGGTTCGGGGCGCGGATCATCCACGCCGCCATGCCCCCGATCGTCACCGGCGCGGTGGTGATGCTGATCGGCTTCAACCTGGCCCCGGTGACAGCCTCGACCTACTGGCCGCAGGACCAGTGGACGGCCCTGCTGGTGATGCTGTTCACCGGCCTGGCGGTGGTCTGCCTGCGCGGTTTCTGGTCCCGGATCGCGATCTTCCTGGGCCTGGTCTTCGGCTACGGCGTCTCCTGGGTGTTCGACCTGGTCTTCGGGAAGATCCACTCGGCGGACGGCAGCGGCAAGGTCACCGATCACTGGCGTCTCGACCTCTCCGGCGTGGGCCAGGCCGACTGGATCGGGCTGCCGACGCTGCACGGCCCGTCGTTCGAGTGGTCGGCGGTCCTGGTCGCCCTGCCGGTCGTCATCGCGCTGGTCGCGGAGAACGCCGGGCACGTGAAGGCGGTCGGCGAGATGACCGGCGACTCGCTGGACGACAAGCTCGGCACGGCGATCGCGGCCGACGGCGTCGGCTCGATGCTGTCCACCGCGGTCGGCGGCCCGCCCACCACCACGTACTCCGAGAACATCGGCGTGATGGCCGCGACCCGCGTCTACTCCACGGCCGCCTACTGGGCCGCCGCCGGCTTCGCCCTGCTGTTCGGCCTCTGCCCGAAGTTCGGCGCGGTCGTCGCGGCGATCCCGGGCGGGGTGCTCGGCGGCATCACCGTCATCCTGTACGGCATGATCGGCCTGCTCGGCGCGCAGATCTGGATCAACGCCGAGGTGGACCTGCGCAATCCGCTGAACCTGGTCCCGGCCGCGGCGGGCATCATCATCGGCGTCGGCAACGTCTCCATGGAGATCACGGACACCTTCTCGCTGAGCGGCATCGCGCTCGGCACGCTGGTGGTCATCACCGGCTACCACGCGCTGCGCGCCTTCGCCCCGGCCCACCTGAAGACGCAGACGCCGCTGCTGGACGAGGGCACCTCCTCCTACGACGACGCCAAGTCGTAGGCGTAGGACGCGGTGAACGTGCCGGGCCTGCCCTTGCAGCCGTCCGACTCCCCCGGCAGCTTGACCCACAGGTAGGCGTCGATCCGGGGCTCGCCGGTGGTCAGGGTCGGGGTGCGGCCGAGCCGGCGGCCCGCGGGGTCGCACCACTCGCCGTCGGCCGGGGCGCCGTTGCCGTTGCGGCTGGTGTCGATGACGGCGCCGAGGCCCGCCGGGCCGCCGAGCGCCGCCAGGACCCGCCGGTCGTAGGCGATCTCGTCGGCGGTGGTGTGGAAGTTGGAGACGTTGCTGAAGATCCCGTCCGAGGACGCGGGCGAGGCCGCACCGGCCTGGCGCAGCCAGGCGGCCTGCCTGCCGGGCGCGTTCCAGCCCGAGTGCCCGGCGTCGAAGTAGACGCGGGCCCTGGGGTTGGCGTCCTTCAGGACGCGTCCGGCCCGGGCCAGCGAGGCGAAGCGGTCCGCGCGGGCACCGGCCGGGAGGCACTCGGCCTGGGCGACCGAGTCCGGCTCCAGCACGACGATGACCTCGCCGGAGCCCAGCCCGGCGGCGAACCGGTCGATCCAGGCGTCGTAGGCGTCCAGGTCGGGCGCCCCGCCCTGGGAGTGGCCGCCGCAGTCCCGGCCGGGGATCGCGTACGGCACGAGGACGGGCACCCGGCCCTGGGCCGCCCCGCCCGAGGTGACGGCGGCGACCCGGGCGGTGATGGTGCCGGGCGCGTACTCGGCGAACCAGACCGCGGCCGGCTGCTCGGCGATACGGGACGCGATGACCGCGTGCCGGGGGTCGCCGGGGTGGGCGCGCACCCAGTCGAGCACCTGGGAGTCGGGGTGGCGGTAGAGCCGGCCGGCGGCCGGGGCGCCGCGCTGGTGCCGCACGGCCCTGCTCCCCGACGGGGACGGCGGGGGCGGGACATCGGCGCTCGCGGAAGCCGACGACCGCGCCGCGGACGGGGACGGGGACGGGGAGAGGGACGGGGACGGCACCGCGGGCAGGGGCGCCAGCCGCGGAGAGGCGGTCACCTCGGGAGTCCTGGCCCGGTCGGAGCCACGGCGGCCGCCGTCGAACGCGGACAGCGTCCCGGCGACCACACCGGCCACGACGACGACGGAGGCCGCCGCGACCATCGCGCCACGCCGGGCGGCACGCCTGCGCGCGGCCCTGCGGGCGGCCAGGCGCTGGGCACGCGAGCCTGCCACGGTGCTGCTCCCCCTCCCCCTGCGGCGGGCGGTGTTCCCCCGTTCCGGGGAAGCGCCGGGCCCGCCGGTACTCCCGCCAGCCTAGAGCTGGGACTCTGCCCGCATGCCGCGATGCGAACAAGTCCCCCCGGCCGTGGACACACCCGTCGACGGCGTCGTCCGCCGGCTGCGCGCCCTCGACGCGGCACTGCCTCCGGG
Organism: Streptomyces sp. NPDC085931; assembly: GCF_044540565.1. NCBI lineage: Bacteria > Bacillati > Actinomycetota > Actinomycetes > Kitasatosporales > Streptomycetaceae > Streptomyces > Streptomyces sp. NPDC085931. Next base: position 383,119 of record NZ_JBITSK010000008.1, on the reverse strand, counting down.
CGACGGCGTGGCGGTCTTCAACCGCGTCTACCTCACCGTGACGCAGACGGTGGACCGGTACGTCGACACCGGGCGGTTCGCCGACCCGTACGCGGCGATCACGCTGGACGTCCGGTTCGCGCAGCGGTACCTGGACGCGGTCGACGCGGCGGCGCGGGACCGGCGCGCACCGGCCTGCTGGCGGCCGCTGTTCCAGTTCCGCCGCCATCCCGGGGTACGCCCGGTGCAGTTCGCGCTGGCGGGCATCAACGCGCACATCGGGCACGATCTGGCGCTGGCCGTCGTGGACACCTGCCGTACGCTCGACTGCGCTCCGGCCGAGCTGGAGGACGAGTTCGACACCGTGGGCGATCTCCTCGTGTCGCTGGAGGAGCGCATCCGCGAGGATCTGATGCCGGGCCCCGACCTTCTGCAGATCGCCGACCCGCTGACCCATCTGCTCGGCTCCTGGAGCCTGGAGCGGGCCCGGGAGGCGGCCTGGACGGCGGCCCGGGCCCTGTGGGCGCTGCGCACGCTCCCCGACATCGCCGGGGAGTTCACCGAGCGGCTGGACACGGCGGTCGGCCTGGCGGGGCGCATGCTGCTCACGCCCCTGGCCGCACCGCCGGCCACACCTCCGCTGTGGAACTAGTCCTCCGGCAGTTCGACGGGCGCGATCTCGTCGTACACGTCGCCCGGGCCCGGGTTGGTCGGGTCGGTCGTGCCGCCGAGGTGGTGCATGACGCCCCAGACCGCGTTGAGGGCGGTCTGGACCGCGCCCTCGGCCCAGCCGGCCGTCCAGGAGATGTCGTCCCCGGCGAGGAAGATGCCGCGCTTGTCCTCGGGCAGCCGGTCCTGCATGAAGTGCGTGAACAGGCGCCGCTGGTAGCGGTAGTGGCCGGGCAGGTTGGCCTTGAACGCGCCCATGAAGTAGGGCTCGTTCTCCCAGGAGACGGTGACCGGGTTGCCGATGATGTGCTTGCGGATGTCGACCTTGGGATAGATCTCGCCGAGCGACTTCAGCATGACCTCCATCCGCTCGTTCGCGGACAGCGGCAGCCACTTCAGGCTGTCGTCGCACCAGGTGTAGGACAGGCAGATGACGGCGGGCTTGTCGGGGCCGTCGTCGAGCAGGTAGGTGCCGCGGGTCATGCGGTCGGTGAGCGTCATCGACATGACGTCCCGGCCGGTCGGATTTCCCCTGTCGTCGACGGCCTTGTCCAGCCAGAACGGGCGGTCCACCGGCACGAACAGCTTGGAGCTCTCCATGTAGTGGGTGCGCTCGATGGCCGTCCAGTGGTCCATCGGGAACAGCGACTCGTCGCAGTCGATCTTCGACAGCAGCATCCAGGACTGGGCGGTGAAGATCGCCGCCTTGTAGGTGCGGATGTCGCCGCGCGCGTCGGTCACCGTGATGCGGTTGCCGGCCGTGCGGTGCAGCCGGGTGACGGCCGGGCGGGGCTCGCGGCCCTCGTGCAGGCTCGCCAGCGAGGTCCCCAGGGGCCAGTGGACGATCTTCTGCGGCTCGCGCTCCCACAGGCGCAGCGGCAGCTGCTGCGAGCCGCCCACGATGCCGCGGTGGTGGTCGTCGGCCTCGGTGTAGACGACGCGGAGGATCTCCAGGATGGAGTTGGGGAAGTCGGTGTCCCAGCCGCCCGTGCCGAAGCCGACCTGGCCGAAGATCTCGCGGTGCCGGAAGGACTTGAAGGCCTCGGAGTCGCACAGGAAGCCGTAGAAGGTCTGGTTGTCGAGCTTCTCGACGAGCCTGGACCAGATCTCGCGGATGCGCGGGACGTCCCGCTCGCGCAGGGCGCGGTTCATGTCGGAGAAGTCGGCGCCCTCCTCCAGGCAGCGGCCCCAGGCGTCGGCGACGTCCCGGTAGACCTGCGGCAGGTCGTCGATCGTCTCGGCGTAGTGGGACTCGCCCTTGAGGTCGACGACGGTCGACGGCGTGGCCTCGGAGAGCGGGTTGGGGAAGGGCCGCGTCTGCAGGCCGACGAGGTCGATGTAGTGCTGCAGGGCCGTGGAGGACGGCGGGAAGCGCATCGCGCCCATCTCGGCGGTGAGGGACGCGTCGCAGCCCTCGAAGCCGACGGTGCGCAGCCGCCCGCCGATCTGGTCGGCCTCGTAGACGACGGGCTTGAGGCCCATCTTCATCAGCTCGTACGCGGCGACGATGCCGGACAGGCCGCCGCCGATGACCGCGACCTCCGTGCCGTGCTCGGTCGCGGGTATCTGCCCGAGACCGGCCGGGTGGGCGAGGAAGTCGTCGTACGCGTACGGGAAGTCCGGGCCGAACATGGTGATCGGCGGCTGCTGCGCGTCTGCGTGCTCGACAGCGTTGGGCACGGTGGACGTCATGGGGTACGGACTCCTTGCACAGAAACGAACGGGCGGTTCAGGGGGTGTCAGACGAGCGACCCGTACAGGCCGGGGCGCCGGTCCCGCAGATACGGGTTGTTCTCGCGCGACGCGGCGAGGAAGGCCGGGTCGACGTCGGCCAGGACGAGGTCCTCGCCCCGCCCGGCCCGGGTCCGCGCGATGCCGTCGGGCCCGGCGAGCGTGGACAGGCCCACGAACTCGAACTCGCCCTCCGGGCCGACCCGGTTGACGTACGCGACGTACATCTGGTTCTCGAAGGCGCGCACCGGGATCATCGACTCGGCGACGAACTGGAACGGGTGCATCTGCGCGGTCGGGACGACCAGCAGGTCGGTGCCGGCCAGGGCGTGGGCGCGCACGTTTTCCGGGAACTCCACGTCGTAGCAGATGAGGATGCCGACGCGCACGCCGTCGATCTCCGCCTGGACGACCTGCCGCTCGCCGGGCGTGAAGTGGTCGCGCTCGAAGCAGCCGAAGAGGTGGGTCTTGCGGTAGTTCGCGAGGCGTGTGCCGTCGGCGGAGATCAGCTGGGCGGAGTTGAACACCGTCTCGCCGGCCCGCTCGGGGTAGCCGTAGGCGATCGCCAGGCCGTGGCTCGTCGCGATCTCGGCGATCGCGTCGGCGCAGTCGCCGTCGGCGGGCTCGGCGAGCCGGGCGATGTCGTCGCCGATCGCGTAGCCGGTCAGGAACATCTCCGGGGTGAGCAGCAGCCCGGCGCCCGCGGCGGCGGCCCGGCCCGCGGCCTCGTCGAGGACCTTGAGGTTCTCGACGGTGGAGCCGGGGCGGCCGGAGCTCTGGAGCAGGGCGGTGCGCATGCGTGTTCCTCACCGGGCGAAGGGTGGCTGGGGGCCCACAGGACGGTTGGCGGGGCCACGTAGACGGTACGGGCGGCTGACCAGGGCGGACAAGCAGGAGCCGTTGCGCGCCGGTGAACGGTTCGTTGCGTGCCGGCCGGGGCCGGCGGCGATTCGTTGCGCGACTTCGGGCCTAGCCCCGCTCCTCCCCTGGGCCCGGCCCGGTCCGGGCCTGCCCGCCGCGCGGCGGAGGCGGGGTCCCGTCCGCGGCGCGATGTGCCGCGCGCGCCGGGCCGGGAGAGTGAGGGCTGTCCACACGACCTGCGGAAAGGGACCGAAATGAAGCGCCGTACGAAGATCGCCGTGCTCGGCTCCGCACTGCTGCTCACCGCCGGGGCGGCCTCGGCCGCGACCGCGTCGGAGACACCCCGGCCGCGCGAGGCGGCGGCGCCGGAGGCGGACCGGCCGCGCGAGGCGGCGGCCCTCACCGGCACAGCCAAGCTGTACCGCTCGGCCGGGGACGACATCACCTTCTCCTTCGACGCGCACCTGGCCGCGCAGGACAAGGCCGATCCGATGAAGGCCACGGGCACCTTCGAGTTCAGCCACTACCTCAACGGCGAGGGCGCCCGGGCGGAGGTCGCCGTCGACTGCCTGGTGACCGGCGGCAAGGTCGCCGTCGTCTCGGGCATCGTGACCGAGTCCGACCTGCCGGGCGCCGAGGGCAAACGGGTCGGGGTCACCGTCCACGACCTCGGCCGCCACGACCGGCTCGGCTACAGCTGGGCCGCCACGGGCACCCCCGTGGAGATGGACGGGCTGCCCAAGTGCGTGAGCTCCGCCCCCTTCGAGAAGGTCGCGAAGGGGACGGGCGACTTCACCGTCGTGCCGTGGCGGCCCGATTTCTGAGCAGTACCAGGGCGGTCACCAGGTAGGGCACCGCGAGCACCGCGAAGACGGTGCCGTGGGACCGGCCGGCACCGAGCAGCGCGTACGCGCCGAAGGCGGCGACCGTGGCCAGCTCGGTGCCCAGGCCCGCCACGGAGGTGAGCGTGGCCCGGCGGGACTCGTCGATGCGGTGCTGCAGGCGGACGTCGGCCACCACCTCCGCCAGCTGGAATCCGGCGAAGGCGAGGCCGACGAGGGCGATGCCGGCCGGTGAACGGGAGGCGGCGCCGACGGCCAGGGCGAGCGCTCCACCGGCGAGCAGGGCCGCGAACCCGGCGGTGCCGAGGCGCTCGGCCGGTCCGGCCAGGAGGCTGCCGAGGGTGACGGCCGCCCAGATCAGCATGATCAGGTAGGGCACGGTCGCCTCCGCGACGCCGGTGTCCCGGACCAGCAGCGGCGTGTACTCGTCGAGCGCGCCCCACACCGCGGCGACGGCCGGCACCAGCAGCAGGGCGCCGCGCACCGCCCGGTCCCGGCAGGCCTGGGCGAGCCCGGTGCGCAGGGTCGCCGCCCAGTTCTCGCCCGTGGTCCCCGGGCGCTTCCGGTGCTCGGGGAACCGGGTCGCGGTGAGGGCGGTCAGCGCACAGGCCAGGACGCTGGCGGCACCGACGGCCGCGTACCCGCCCTGGGCGAACACGGGCCCCGCGAGGCCGAGGGAGGACACGGTGCCCGTCAGCCGTGCGGCCCGGGCCCGGCCCATGACCCCCGCGTACCGGCCGGCGGCGCCCAGGTGGTCCAGTTCGTCGTAGACGAGGGCCTCCAGCGCTCCGGAGCCGAGCGCCCCGCCGGCGCCCCACAGGACGAAGCCGGCCGCGAAGGCCCCGTACGACGGGACCGCCACCCACAGCGCGAAGCCGGCGGCGGTGAGCAGCGGGCCGATCCACAGCAGCCGGCGACGCGAGACGGCGTCGGCCCAGGCACCGGAGGGCACTTCGAGCGCCACCGCGGTGATCGACCAGAGGGCGAACAGGGAGGAGATCTGCCAGAGCGACAGGCCGGTGTCGGCGAACAGCAGCGCGTACACCGGGTAGAGCAGGACGAAGTCGTCGAGGAACGCGTAGCCGTACAGCGTGGTCGTCAGCCGCCGGACGCCGGTGGCGGGCACGCGTGCGGGGGTGAGTGTCATGGGGCCTTCCCGTCAGGACCGATCGGACGCCGGAGGTACGGCGGCCGGGGCGGTCCCCGGGAGGCACGGCGCGTGGATCAATGTCGCCAGGTCATGACACCGATGCTAGGGCCTGTCGTTCGGATCGGCCCGTGCTTTACGTGGGCGACCCCGACGAGAAGCGCCGCAGCAGCGGCGACAGCACGAGCACGGACTTGGTCCGCTCGACGAACGGCTCCCCGGCGATGCGCTCCAGGACCCGTTCGAAGTGCCGCATGTCGGAGGCGAAGACCTGGGCGATCGCGTCCGCGTCCCCGGTGACGGTGGAGGCGGCCACGACCTCCTGGTAGCGCTCCAGACCGCGCTGGATGGTCTCCGGGGAGGTGTTGCCGCGGCAGTAGATCTCGACGAACCCCTCGGTCTCCCAGCCGAGGGCCCCCGGGTCCACGCGGACGGTGAAGCCGGTGATGGCCCCGGTGGCCCGCAGCCGGTCCACGCGCCGTTTGACGGCGGGCGCGGACAGGCCGACGAGGTGGCCGATGTCGGCGTAGGAGCGGCGGGCGTCCTCGGCGAGGGCGTGCACGATGCGTTCGTCGAGATCGTTCAGCACTGTGGGTCGTTCACTTCTCGGATGGAGCCAGTCGGGAACGGCGGTAGCCGTACACGAAGTAGAACACGAGCCCGGCGGCCATCCAGACACCGAAGACCACCCAGGTCACGGTCGACAGACTGCCCATCATCCAGACGCAGAAGGCGAAACCCAGCGCGGGCAGGACCGGCGAGAGCGGCACGCGGAAGGTGCGCGGCATGTCCGGCTTGGTCCGGCGCAGCACCACGACGGCCACGTTGACCAGCGCGAAGGCGAACAGGGTGCCGATGCTGGTGGCGTCGGCGAGCTGCCCGAGCGGGATCGCGGCGGCCAGTACACCGCAGAACAGGGAGACGATCAGGGTGTTGGCGCGGGGCGTGCCGGTCTTCGGGTGGACCCGCGCGAACACCTTGGGCACCAGCCCGTCGCGGGACATGGCGAACAGGATGCGGGTCTGGCCGTAGAGCACGGTCAGCACGACGCTCGCGATGGCGATGACGGCGCAGAAGGCCAGCAGCGTGCCCCAGAAGGTCTGGCCGGTGACCTCGCGCATGATCTGGGCGAGGGCGGCCTCGGAGTCGGTGAAGTTCCGCCAGGGCTTGGCGCCGACGGCGACGGCGGCGACGAGGACGTACAGCGCGGTGACGATGACCAGCGACAGCATGATCGCGCGGGGCAGGTCGCGCTGGGCGTCCTTTGCCTCCTCTCCGGCGGTGGAGGCGGCGTCGAAGCCGATGTAGGAGAAGAACAGCGTGGCACCGGCGGCGCTGACCCCGGCCATGCCGAGCGGCATGAAGTTCTCGTAGTTGCCGGAGCGGAAGCCCTGCACGCCGATGGCGCAGAACAGCACCAGGGCGGCGATCTTCACGATGACCATGATCGTGTTGGCGCGGGCGGACTCGCGGGCACCGCCCAGCAGGAACGCCATGGCGAGCAGGACGACGATCAGCGCGGGCAGGTTGAACACGCCGCCGTCACCGGGCGGGGCGGACAGGGCGGCCGGGATGGTGACGCCTATGGTCCCGTCGAGCAGTTCGTTGAGGTACTCGCCCCAGCCGACCGCGACGGCGGCGACGGACACGCCGTACTCCAGGACCAGGCACCAGCCGCAGATCCAGGCGATCAGCTCGCCCATCGTTGCGTACGCGTACGAGTACGAGGAGCCGGAGACCGGGATGGTGCCCGCCAGTTCGGCGTACGACAGGGCCGAGAAGAGGGCGGTCAGACCGGCGATGACGAAGGAGAGCGTGACGGCCGGGCCCGCCTTCGGGACGGCCTCGCCGAGGACCACGAAGATGCCGGTGCCGAGGGTGGCGCCGATGCTGATCATGGTGAGCTGCCAGAGCCCCAGGGTGCGCCGCAGCGACCCTCCCTCACCCTGGCCACCCTCAGCGACCAGGCGTTCCACCGGCTTGCGGCGCATGAGGCGCGCGCCGATTCCCGGGGACGAGGGGGCGGCCGGCCGGCCTGGATTCTGCGGGGGTGCGCCTTGGTCGAGCACGCGCTGGCTCCTTCATCGCTGCGGTCAGGGCGGCAGGGACCGCGGGCACCCTTGAGCAGGGACCCGCCGAGCGTAAGTCCCCGCCACGCCACGTACGAGGCGACAGCCTATGAGGAGGGGCGTTGCTGTCGAAATGCAGCAACCTTGCGCATCCGCGCAAGATCATTGCGTACCTGGAGGCGGACCGGAGGTTCGTTGCACCGCCGCTTTCGACCGTTGCGCGGGCGCATGCGAACGGCCCCCGACTCTCCCTGCCGGGCAGGTCGAACGGGGGCCGTACGGACGGCAGTTGGGGCCGGTCAGGTCCAGCTGGCGTGCAGCGGCTTGCCCTCGGCGTAGCCGGCGGCGCTCTGGATGCCGACGATGGCCTTCTCGGCGAACTCCTCCAGGGAGGCGGCACCGGCGTAGGTGCAGGAGGAGCGGACGCCCGCGATGATCGAGTCGATCAGGTCCTCGACGCCCGGGCGGGCCGGGTCGAGGAACATGCGGGAGGTGGAGATGCCCTCCTCGAACAGGGCCTTGCGCGCCCGGTCGTACGCCGACTCCTCGGAGGTGCGGTTGCGCACGGCGCGGGCGGAGGCCATGCCGAAGGACTCCTTGTAGGCGCGGCCCTGGGCGTCGTGCTGGAGGTCGCCCGGGGACTCGTAGGTGCCGGCGAACCAGGAGCCGATCATCACGTTGGACGCGCCGGCGGCGAGCGCCATGGCCACGTCGCGGGGGTGGCGGACGCCGCCGTCGGCCCACACGTGCTTGCCGAACTTCCTGGCCTCGGCCGCGCACTCCAGCACGGCGGAGAACTGCGGCCGGCCGACGCCGGTCATCATGCGCGTGGTGCACATGGCGCCGGGTCCGACACCGACCTTGACGATGTCGGCGCCCGCCTCGATGAGGTCGCGCACGCCCGCGGCGGCCACCACGTTGCCGGCGACGATCGGGACCTGCGGGTCGAGGTCGCGCACCAGCTTCAGGGCGCTGATCATCGACTCCTGGTGGCCGTGCGCGGTGTCGATGACGAGCGTGTCGACGCCCGCGGCCAGCAGCTGCTCGGCCTTGCCCGCGACGTCACCGTTGATGCCGACGGCGGCGGCGATGCGCAGCCGGCCCCGCGCGTCGGTGGCCGGGGTGTACAGCGTGGCCCGCAGGGCGCCCTTGCGGGTGAGGATGCCGGCGAGCGTGCCGTCCTCGTTGACCGCGGGGGCATAGCGGCGGTTGGCGTGGTCCAGGGTGGCGAAGGCCTCGCCCGGGTCCAGGTCCGCGTCGATGAGCAGCAGGTCCCGGGACATCACCTCGGAGAGCTGCGTGAAGCGGTCCACGCCGGACAGGTCCGTGTCGGTGACCACGCCGACCGGCTTGTGGTCCTCGTCGACGACGACACCGGCGTTGTGCGCCCGCTTGGGCAGCAGCGCGAGGGCGTCCGCGACGGTCTGGTGCGGGGACAGGATGATCGGGGTGTCCAGCACCAGGTGGCGGCTCTTGACCCAGGAGACGACCTCGGTGACGACGTCGATCGGGATGTCCTGGGGTATCACCACCAGGCCGCCGCGGCGGGCCACGGTCTCGGCCATGCGACGGCCGGCGATGGCGGTCATGTTGGCGACGACGAGCGGGATGGTGGTGCCCGTGCCGTCCGGGGAGCTGAGGTCGACGGCCTGCCGGGAGCCCACCGCGGAGCGGCTCGGCACCATGAAGACGTCGTCGTACGTCAGGTCGTACCCGGGCTGGATGTCATTGAGGAAACGCACGTGCTGCACATCCCAGTCGTTCAGAGGTGACCCCCCGACCGGCCGGCCAGGGGGAAAGAGCACGTACTTCATTGTCCCATGCCGGGCGGGCGAACGGCCCCCGGCGGATCGTCCAGGCTGGTCAGGGGGCCGTTCGGAGGTTCGTCCAAGGACGCGGGGTCAGGAGCCCAGGGTCACGAAGAGCCCCGGGCCCCGGTCCGTCGCCTCGGCGAAGATCTCCTCGGCGACCTGCCACTCCTCGGGTCGCGCCGCCGCGTAGGCCCGCCAGCCCGTCACGACGACCAGCAGCCCCCGCTCCCCCGCGCCCTCGGGCCAGAGCGCGGGGTCGGCCAGGCAGTCGGCGAGGGCGTCCCAGTTGCGCCCGAACCACTCGGGCAGGGACAGGTCACGGGCGCAGCGGTCCATCAGTCCCGCCTTGTCCGTGACCCCGTCGAGGTCCAGGACGAGGACGATCCGTCCGGCCGGGTCGTCCGGTACCCCGTGCGCCTGGTCCGCCACCCGTCAGATCCCGTCCGGGTCGGCCCGGTTGAGCGCGGGCCTGGGCGCCGGCCCCGCCGTCATCAGGTAGTCCGCGGCCGACGTGTCCGTCACCAGGCTGGTGACCAGACCGGAGCGCAGCACCGCGTCGATCGCCGGCCCCTTGCGCTGCCCGCCCGCGATCGCGACGACCTCGGGGATGCGGCGCAGCTGGTCGGCCTTGACGGTGATGCACCGCTCGCCCAGGTCCCGTCCGACCCGGCGGCCCTCGGCGTCGAAGAGGTGCGCGGACATCTCGGCGGCGACACCGAGGGAGGCGTAGTGCGCCCGCTCCTCGTCGCTGAGCATGTCGTGCACCGTGGAGATGCCCGGCTCCCAGGACCCGATGGAGACGCAGGCGACGGTGACCTTGTCGAAGTGCTCGAAGGCCCGGGCGATGCCCGTCTGGTTGCGCAGCGCCGTGGCCGTGGCCGCGTCGGGCAGCAGCATGGGCGCGTAGATGGGGTGGGCGTCCCCGCCGGACACCTGGGCGGCGCGGCGCACGGCCTCGACCGAGCCGCGCTCGGCGGTCCCGGCGTCGTACACGCCCGTCAGCTGCACCACCGTGCAGGGCGGCAGCCGGTCGAGGGCCGCCGCCATGTGGATGGTGGAGCGGCCCCAGGCCAGGCCCAGCACGTCGCCCTCGTCGACCAGTTCGCCGAGCAGGTCGGCGGCCACCTCTCCCAGGTTCTCCGGGTCGGGCGTCTCCTCGGCCTCGGCCGGCGACTCGACCACGACGGCGTGCCTGAGGCCGTACCGGGCGCGGAGCGCGTCCGAGCGGTCGGCGTCCAGTTCCGCAGGCACCCGGATCTCGATTCGTACGAGGTCCCGTTCGAGGGCGGTCTCCAGGACCCGGGCCACCTTGAAGCGGCTGACGCCGAACTCCTCCGCGATCTGGATCTTGGACTTGCCCTCGAGGTAGAAGCGGCGGGCCATGGCCGCCGCCTGCACCAGCTCAGCGGGTCCCATCCGCATGGCTGACCGGCCCGCCGACATACCCGACACGGCGATCTCCTCACTGCTGTTCACACTCTGGATTCGCCGTTCATCCTTGCAGATCCGGCGCGGATGATCAGCCCTGATGAGAGCCGTTCACTTTGCTGTGGCTCAGTGGTCGCAGGCCCAGGAGGCCTTCGCCGTGGCCGCCTCGGCCTGCGTGCGTAGTGCACGTACCGCCTCTGCCGGGTCGTTCGCCCCGTAGACCGCCGATCCGGCCACGAAGACGTCGGCTCCGGCGTCGGCGCAGCGCTCGATGGTCGAGGCGGAGACTCCGCCGTCGACCTGGAGCCAGAGCTCCAGGCCGTGCTTGCTGATCAACTCGCGGGTGCGGCGAATCTTCGGAAGCATGATGTCGAGGAAGGCCTGTCCCCCGAAGCCCGGTTCGACCGTCATGATCAGCAGCATGTCGAGCTCGGGGAGCAGGTCCTCGTACGGCTCGACGGGGGTCGCGGGCTTGAGCGCCATGGAGGCGCGGGCGCCCTTGGCCCGGATCTCCCGCGCGAGCCGGACCGGGGCGGCGGCGGCCTCGACGTGGAAGGTGACGGAACCGGCCCCCGCTTCCACGTACTGGGGCGCCCAGCGATCGGGGGCCTCGATCATCAGATGGCAGTCCAGCGGGGTGTCCGTCGCACGGGCGAGCGACTCCACGACCGGCACGCCGAGCGTGAGGTTCGGGACGAAATGGTTGTCCATGACGTCGACGTGGAGCCAGTCGGCTCCCTCCACGGCCTTCGCCTCGTCCGCGAGGCGGGCGAAGTCGGCGGAGAGGATGCTGGGGTTGATCTGCACGGCCATGACCTAAGACTGCCATGCCCCCGAGGGGTTGTGGGCATCGGTCCCGGGTCGGAAAGGTGGTACGGCGGCCACGGGCCGCGTGCGGTTGCTCGCGCGGTGCCCCGTGCCCCCGGACGGGCGGTGCCGCGGAGGGAGTCGGCATGAGACACGGCGTCGCACATCTCGTCTGCGGACGGCGGGCCAAGTGGCTGGTGGTGGGGCTGTGGCTGGTGGTCCTCTTCATCGCCGCGCCCTTCGCCATGAAGCTCACCGACGCGCAGGACAACGACGCGGCGTCGTGGCTGCCGGGCTCCGCGGAGTCGACGCAGGTGCTGGAGGCGTCGGAGGACTTCCGGCCGGAGCAGATCCCGGCGATCGTGATCTACGCCCGCGACAGCGGGCTGACCGCGCGGGACCGGGCCGAGATCGCCGAGGACGTCCGGCAGCTGAGGCAGCTGCGCGACCACGGGATCATGGGCGAGCGGACCCGGGGCCCGGTCTTCGACCGGCAGGGCGATCCGCGCGCGGCGCAGGTCTTCGTGCCGATCACGATGGACGAGAAGGGCTGGGAGCGGATCGCCCCGGCCGTCGACTCCATCCGGGACGACGTCGGCGAGGGCGCCGGCGGACTGGCCGTGCACATCACCGGCCCGGGCGGCACCTCCGCGGACTTCGCGGAGGCCTTCGAGGGCATCGACTCGACGCTGCTGTTCTCGGCGATGGCAGTGGTCATCGTCATGCTGCTGATCACCTATCGCAGCCTGACTCTGCTGCTGATCCCCCTGATCGCGGTGGTGTGCGCCCTGTTCGCCTCGCAGGCCCTGATCTATCTGCTGGCCGAGCACGCGGGGCTGACCGTCAACGGGCAGAGCGCCGGCATCCTCACGGTGCTCGTCTTCGGCGCGGGCACGGACTACGCCCTGCTGCTGGTCGCCCGCTACCGGGAGGAGCTGCGCCGGCACGAGGACCGGCACGAGGCGATGGCCCTGGCGCTGCACAGGGCGGGCCCCGCGGTGCTGGCCTCCGGCGCGACGGTCGTGCTGAGCATGCTGGTGCTGCTGGCCGCCGAGATGAACTCGACCAGGGGCCTCGGCCCGGTCGCCGCGATGGGCATCGCGGTCGCCCTGCTCGCGATGCTGAGCCTCTTCCCGGCGCTGCTGGTGGTCGTCGGCCGGTGGATCTTCTGGCCGGTGATCCCGCACCACGGCGCGCCCGACCCGACCGAGCACGGCATCTGGGCGCGCACCGGGCGCCGGATCGCCCGCCGCCCCCGCATGATCTGGGCCGGGACGGCCCTGGCCCTGGCGGTGTGCTCGCTGGGCCTGATCCAGCTGCGCGCGGAGGGCATCGGCAACGCCGACGCGTTCACCGGGAAACCCGACTCGATCACCGGCCAGGAGGTGTCGGCGCGCTACTTCCCGGCGGGCAGCGGTGATCCCCTGGTGATCATCAGCAACCAGGCGCAGGCCGTGCGGGTGGGCCGCGCGGTCGCGGCGACACCGGGGGTGGTCCCGCAGTCCCTCGGCCTGCCGCCCGGCACAAAACCGGTCTTCGAGGGCAGGGTCCTGTTCGAGGCCACCATGACCGCCCCGGCCGACAGCGAGGCCGCCAAGCAGACGGTGGAGCGGGTCCGGGACGCCGTGCACGCGGTGCCGGACGCCGACGCCCAGGTGGGCGGCGGCACGGCGGCCCTGCTCGACATGGACCGGGCGACCACGCACGACAACGTGCTGATCATCCCGCTGGTACTGCTCGTCGTCCTGCTGATCCTCGGCGTCCTGCTGCGGGCGCTGATCGCCCCGCTGCTGCTGATCGGGACGGTGATCCTGTCGTTCGCGGCGGCGCTCGGCCTCAGCGCGCTCGCGTTCCGGTACGTCTTCGACTACGCGGGCGAGGCGACCGACTTCCCGCTGTTCGTCTTCGTCTTCCTGGTGGCCCTCGGCATCGACTACAACATCTTCCTGACCACCCGCATCCGCGAGGAGGCGGCCCGGCAGGGCACGAGAGCGGGCGTGGTCACCGGCCTGGCCGCCACCGGAGCGGTCATCACCTCCGCCGGACTGGTGCTGGCCGGCACCTTCGCCGCCCTCGGCACCCTGCCGATGGTCGGCTTCGCGGAGATCGGCTTCGCGGTCGCCCTCGGCGTCCTCATCGACACGTTCATCGTGCGCTCGGTCCTGGTGACGTCCCTTTTCCTGGACGTGGGCCCCAGGGTGTGGTGGCCGCACCGGCTGGCCGGGGAGGACGGCGGTGCGGCGGCCCGGGAGAGCGCCGGGGCGGGGGTCAGCCGGTCCGGCGGATGAGCGCCAGGTACATCGCGTCGGTCCCGTGCAGATGCGGCCACAGCTGCACGTCGGGCCCGTCACCCAGGTCCGGCACGCCCGGCAGCAGCGGCCGGGCGTCGATGAGATCGGTGTCCGGGTGCTGCTTGAGGACGTCCGCTACGACGGCCCGGGTCTCGGCGAGGTGCGGCGAGCAGGTCGCGTAGCCCACGACACCGCCGACCCGCACGGACTCCAGGGCGGTGCGCAGCAGCCCGCGCTGCAGCGGCGCGAAGCCCTCCAGATCCTGCGGACGGCGCCGCCAGCGCGCCTCCGGGCGGCGCCGCAGGGCGCCGAGGCCGGTGCAGGGCACGTCGACCAGCACCCGGTCGAAGCTGCCGGGCCGCCACGCGGGCCGGGTCCCGTCCGCGGCGATCACCTGATACGGCCCCGGGTTGCCCTCCAGCGCCCTGGCCACGAGCCCGGCGCGATGGGTCTGCTTCTCGGAGGCGACCAGCAGGGCGCCCCGCTCGGCGGCCAGGGCGCCCAGCAGCGCGGCCTTGCCACCGGGTCCGGCGCACCCGTCCAGCCAGCGCCGGTCGGGCCCGTCCAGCGGCGCGTCGGCCAGGGCCATCGCCACGAGCTGGCTGCCCTCGTCCTGCACCCCCGCGCGCCCGTCCCGCACGGCCGGAACGGCACCGGGTTCACCGCCCTCGCTCAGCCGCACGGCGTACGGCGACCAGCGCCCCGGTACGGCGGCGTCCTCACCCAGCAGTTCCTCGGCGGTGGCCCGGCCGGGCCGCGCCACGAGTGTGACCTCGGGCCGCTCGTTGTCGGCCCGCAGCAGCTCCTCGATGCCCGCGCGCCCGCCGCCCAGGGAGTCCCACAGCGCGGACACGACCCACCGCGGGTGCGAGTGCACGACGGCGAGATGGTCCTCGGGATCCTCCTCGTAGGGCGGCGCGACCCGCTCCAGCCAGCCGTCCAGGTCGTGCCGTGCCACCTTGCGCAGCACGGCGTTGACGAACTTGGCCCGCCCGTCACCGAGCACGACCCGGGCGAGTTCGACGGTGGCGGACACGGCCGCGTGCGTCGGGATCCGCGTGCCGAGCAACTGGTGCGCGCCGAGGCTGAGCACGTCCAGCACGGGCGGGTCGACCTCACCGAGCGGCCGGTCGACGCAGGTCGCGATGATCGCGTCGTACGTGCCCTGCCGCCGCAGCGTCCCGTACACCAGCTCGGTGGCGAGCGCCGCGTCCCGTGCGTCGAAGTCGCCCTTGTCCCGCGCCTTGCGCAGCAGCGGCGGCAGCACGAGGTTGGCGTAGGCGTCCCGTTCGTCCACGGCCCTCAGCGCCTCGAAGGCGAGGATGCGGACGGGGTCCTTCTGGGGGCGCCGGTAGGGCTTGCCGGACGGGCGGGGCCGACGGGGCTGGTCACTCACGAAAAAGGTGCTCCGGGTATGAGGGGACGTGCGCGCCCCACCCTACGCCGCGACACGGCTCGCGCCGGGGCCAGGCTGACGACACGGCTCGCGCCGCGGACTCGGGTGCCTCGACGACACCACTACGCCCCCGGAGCCCCACGCCCGGCCCCACACCGGTGCCTCGACGACCCCGCCGCGCCCCGGGGTGGCCGCTCAGCCTCCGAGCCGCTCGCCCTCCGCGATCCGCACGCCGCGGGCCCAGTCCGCCGCCCGCATCGGCTTCTTGCCCTGGGCCTGCACCCACAGCAGCTCGACGCCGTACGAGCCGGTGCCGACGTACACGTTGTTCTTCCCGGCCGCGATCTGCCCCGGGGCGAGGTCCGTCCGCTCGGGCACCGGGGCGGCCTGGATGAGCTTGAGCCGCTCACCGCGGAACGTGGTCCAGGCGCCGGGCGCCGGCGTGCAGCCCCGCACCACCCGGTCCACGCGCAGCGCGGGCGCGGTCCAGTCGAGGTGGGCGTCCTCGACGTTGACCTTGGGAGCGAGGCTGACGCCCTCGGCCGGCTGCGGTACGGCCTTCAGCGTGCCGTCCTCGATCCCGTCCATGGTCGCCGCGAGCAGCCCGGCCCCGGCGAAGGCGAGGCGGGTG
The DNA here is from genome assembly GCF_044540565.1 of Streptomyces sp. NPDC085931. Taxonomy (NCBI): domain Bacteria; kingdom Bacillati; phylum Actinomycetota; class Actinomycetes; order Kitasatosporales; family Streptomycetaceae; genus Streptomyces; species Streptomyces sp. NPDC085931. The sequence continues at coordinate 367,457 of NZ_JBITSK010000008.1, read as the reverse complement.
AGCAGGTCCCCGCTGGTGTCGGTGGCCCGGATCTCCTCGGTCACCGTGCCGTAGACCGGCCCCGAGTCGAGCCCCTCCTCGATCAGGAACGTGGAGGCCCCGGTGATCTCGTCCCCGGCCATGATGGCGTGCTGCACGGGCGCGGCGCCCCGCCAGGCCGGCAGCAGCGAGAAGTGCAGGTTGACCCAGCCGTGCGCGGGGATGTCGAGGGCGACCCGAGGCAGCAGCGCGCCGTAGGCGACGACGGGGCAGCAGTCGGGGCCGATCTGCCGCAGGCGCTCCAGGAACTCGGGGTCCTTCGGCTTCGCCGGCTTCAGCACCTCGATCCCGGCCTCCTCCGCCCGCTCGGCGACGGGCGACGCGACGAGCCTGCGCCCGCGCCCGGCCGGCGCGTCGGGCCGGGTCACGACGGCGGCCACCTCGTGCCGCCCGGAGGCGAGAAGAGCGTCCAGAGCGGGAACGGCGACCTCGGGGGTACCGGCGAAGACGAGCTTCATGGGGTGGTGGTGGCCTCTCGGGCGGGGGCGGACGACGGGCGGCACACAAGTCTATGAGCCGTGGGGCGGACAGCCGCGGACGGCGCCCGGCCCGCCCGGGACAGCCCGGCCTTCCCGGGCGGCGGTCACGGGCCGTGCCCGGACGGGAGACGAGAGCCGAAGGCCGAAGACCGAGGCGCACGCCCCGCGCAAACGGGCGCACGCATATGCTCCCACGCCCCCACACCGTGACCAGCGGGGCGAATCCGCGTTGGTCAAGACAGAGTTGACCACAACGGGCCGCGATCGCGGCCCATTCCTTTCAACGCCGGTTCGAGAGGCTTGTTCATGGCCGACCACGCAACCCACGACGCCCAGGCTCGGGCCAGCCTGCACTTGCTGGTGCGGGACATCGAGCGGGTCCGCCGGCAGGTGGACGCACTGCGCACCCTCACCGCCCAACTGGGCAACGTCTACCGCCCGCGCCGCTCCGGCCCCTCCACGGGCTTCGTCGTCTACGGACGCGCCCCCGCCCCGACGGTACGTCTCGCCCAGGAGCTGCGGGACAGTGTCGAGACCCTGGTGACGGCGGCCGTGGACTTCGACCGCTCACTCGGCTTCTCGTGGGACGCCGTGGGCTCCGCACTGGGCGTCACCAAACAGGCGGTGCACCGCCGTTACGGCGCGCGCCGGGCCACGGCCCAGACCGCCACCGCCGAGCCGGAGCGCACACCGGAGCCGGCCGGCGGCCGCGCGGTCAACGTGACCACCGGCCTGCCCACCGTCCCGACGGTCCCCGCGGCCCGCTCCATGCCGACGCAGCCCACGGCCGGCAGCCCGGCCCTGCGCGACGAGGCGCGGCCCACGGCCTTCCCCGGCCCGCGCAACGGCTGACAGGTCCTTTGCCCCGCCCTCCCGGACCCCCACCGGGAGGGCAGCCGCATGTCCCGGCACCGGGACGTCGACCACGACCGGAAGACCGCACTCGGGAGACACCCCCAGGGGACCACACCCCTGTGGGTCGGCCCAGAGCGGTGCTCTCCGGCGATCCCCTCAACCGATGTCGGCCGGGTCGACCCGCACCCACACTCCGGCTCCCGCGCCGCTCCCCCGGGCCATCCGCGCGGCCTGCGCGGCCTTCAGCGAGGCGGCCAGCGCCGCCCCCCGCCCCGGCGGCACCCGCACCAGCGCCCGCTCCCACTGCTCCCCCGGCGGCGGCGCCCCCGTGCGCCGCGGACGCCCGGCCGCGGTGACCGGCAGCGGGACCGGCCCCAGCACCTCGGCCTCCGGCGGCAGTCCGGCCGTACGGAGGAAGTCGGCCACCGCCTCCGGCGGACCCGACACGGCCGCCATCCGGGACACCGGCGGGAATCCCAGCTCCGCCCGCTCGGCCAGCTCCCGCACCGCGTGCCCCACGGGGTCCCACCGGACGAGCGCCTGCACGGGCCGCAGCGTCGGCTCGGCCACGACCACCACCGTGCCGCCGGCGGACTGCGGCCGGACCAGCGACGCGGCCGCGATCCAGCGCCGCAGGGCGTCCTCCCCGGCCCGCAGATCGGGCCGCCCGAGCATGGCCCACCCGTCCAGCAGCAGCGCCGCCGCGTAGCCGCCCTCGGCGACGGGCTCGGCACCCGGCGTGCTCACCACCAGCGCGGGCGCCCCGGGCACCGTGTCCAGCACGTGCTCGCGCCCCGAGGTGCGCACCGGCACCGCGGGGAAGGCCCGCCCGAGTTCCTCGGCCGTCCGCCGCGCCCCCACCACCGAGGCGCGCAGCCGGAAGGAGCCGCACTCCGGGCAGTGCCAGCTCTCCTCCGCGCGGCCGCACCAGCCACAGCACAGGGCGCCCCCGTCCCGCGCCTCCAGCGGCCCCGAGCAGTGCCGGCACCGTGCGGGCGCCCGGCAGGTGGCGCAGGCCATGCGCGGCACATAGCCCCGCCGGGGCACCTGGACCAGCACCGGTCCGTGCCGCAGGCCCTCCCGGACGGCCTGCCAGGCGAGGGTCGGCAACCGGGCGGCCCGGGCGGCCTCGTCGCGCGCGAGATCCCCGTCCCCGACGGTCCTCACCAGCGGGGCGGCGGCGCGCACCTGCTCCCGCCCGGCCACCAGCGGCCGCGCCCAGCCGCTCTCGACGAGCTGCGCGGCCTCCACCGTGCAGGCCCAGCTCCCCAGCAGGAAGCCGCACCGGTCCTGGGCGGCCCGCAGCAGGAGCACCTCGCGGGCGTGCGGCTGCGGGGCGTGCTGCTCGCTGTGGCTGTCGTCCCCGTCGTCCCAGAGGGCGACCAGGCCGAGGTCCTGGACCGGGGCGAACATCGCGGCCCGGGTCCCGACCACCGCCCGCACGGAGCCCCGCCGCACGGCGAGCCACTGCGCGTACCGCTTCTCGGGCCCGGCGTCCGCGGTGAGCACCGCGTGCCGCCCCTCCCCCAGCAGGGAGGTCAGCGCGGCATCGACCCGGGCGACGGCCCGTCCGTCGGGCAGCACGACGAGCGCACCACGGCCCGAGGCCAGTGTCGCCGCGACCGCCCGGGCCAGCTCCTCGCTCCACTGCGGCCCCGGCAGCGCGTTCCACACGGCCCGGGGCGCACCGCCGGAGGCCAGCGACTCCAGGAAGGCCGCTCCCCGCTCGTACCGCTGCCAGGACCCGGCCTCGGGCGCCGGGGGCGGCGGCAGGGGCTCCGGGGAGGCGCGCTGCTCGGCCCGCGCGTTGCGTGGCGGTACGGCGAGCTGCAGGACGTCGGCGAGGCTGCCCGCGTACCGGTCGGCGACCGCCCGGGCCAGCCCCAGCAGCTCCTCGCTCAGCACCGGCTCGGGCGACACGACCTGGGCGAGGGCGGCCAGCGGCCCGGAGTAGTCCGACTCGGGCAGCCGCTCGACGAGGAAGCCGTCGATCAGCCCGCCGCCCTCACGGCGTCCCTCCCGCACCCGGTGCCGCCCGGCCCCGAAGCGCACCCGCACCCGCACGCCCGGCTGGGCCTGTGCGTCCAGCTCCTCGGGGACCGCGTAGTCGAAGTACCGGTCGAGGTGGAGCACGCCCTTGTCGACGAGCACCCGGGCGACGGGCAGTTCCCCGGCGAGCGCTGCGCCCCGCCACGTCCGCGGCTTGGCCCGGGGGGTCTGCGCCTTGCGCACGCTCTCCCGGATGAGCGTGAGCTGCTCGGGCGGCGCACCCTGCGCGCCGCCGTCCGCCTGTCCGTTCTCGCTGCTCACGCTTGCATTCTTACCAAACACCACTGACATCCGGCGGCGCCCGGCGACCGGCCCGGGACACGGCGAAGGCCCGGCCCCCGAGGGGAACCGGGCCCGAAGCCTGGAGAGCTCGTTACAGCCCCGCCGCCTTGCGCAGCGCGTCCACGCGGTCCGTGCGCTCCCAGGTGAAGTCGGGAAGCTCACGGCCGAAGTGGCCGTAGGCCGCCGTCTGGGAGTAGATCGGGCGGAGCAGGTCGAGGTCGCGGATGATGGCGGCCGGACGCAGGTCGAAGACCTCGTCGATCGCCTTCTCGATGCGGTCCGTGTCGACCTTGGCGGTGCCGAAGGTCTCGACGAACAGACCGACCGGCTCGGCCTTGCCGATCGCGTACGCGACCTGGACCTCGCAGCGGGTGGCGAGGCCCGCGGCGACCACGTTCTTCGCCACCCAGCGCATCGCGTACGCGGCGGAACGGTCGACCTTGGACGGGTCCTTGCCGGAGAAGGCACCGCCGCCGTGACGGGCCATGCCGCCGTAGGTGTCGATGATGATCTTGCGGCCGGTGAGGCCGGCGTCGCCCATCGGGCCGCCGATCTCGAAGCGGCCGGTGGGGTTGACCAGCAGGCGGTAGTTCTCCGTGTCGAGCTTGATGCCCTCGTCGAGGAGCGCCTTCAGCTCCGGCTCGACGACGAACTCCTTGATGTCGGGAGCCAGCAGCGAGTCCAGGTCGATGTCGGAGGCGTGCTGCGAGGAGACGACCACGGTGTCCAGACGGACCGCCTTGTCGCCGTCGTACTCGATGGTGACCTGCGTCTTGCCGTCCGGGCGCAGGTAGGGGATCGTGCCGTTCTTGCGCACGTCGGACAGGCGCTTGGCCAGGCGGTGGGCCAGGAAGATCGGCAGCGGCATCAGCGTCGGCGTCTCGTCCGTCGCGTAGCCGAACATCAGGCCCTGGTCGCCCGCGCCCTGCTTGTCGAGCTCGTCCTCGTCGCCCTCGACACGGGACTCGTACGCCGTGTCCACGCCCTGGGCGATGTCGGGCGACTGGGCGCCGATCGACACCGAGACGCCGCAGGAGGCGCCGTCGAAGCCCTTCTTCGAGGAGTCGTAGCCGATCTCCAGGATCTTGCTCCGGACCAGCGTCGCGATGTCCGCGTACGTCTTGGTGGTGACCTCACCGGCCACGTGTACCAGTCCGGTCGTGATCAGGGTCTCGACGGCGACCCTGGACGTCGGGTCCTCGCGCAGGAGCGCGTCGAGAATGGTGTCGCTGATCTGGTCAGCGATCTTGTCGGGGTGACCCTCGGTCACGGACTCCGAGGTGAACAGACGACGGGACACAACGCTCCCTGGGGTTGCAGCGGCTGCTGGCTGATCATTGGCGGACGGCGGGGGCTGCACCCGGCGCCGTCCGTGGAACAGTTTACGGGTCACGCTTCGGCCACGGTCCCCCCGTCTCGCCACTCGGGAGTGCTGTGACCTGCGGCACGGGCATTCTGCCCAATGCCGAGCGGCGTTGGCCAGAGGCGCCACGCCCCGACTGGCCGGGTTTCACGGGACCGCGAAGCGCCGGAAACATCAGCGCAGCCGCTCGGCGACCAGGTCCCACACCGTTTCGGCCAGGGCTTCCTTCGGTCCGTGCGCCACCGGCGTCTCGCTGCCGTCGGCGCCGAGCACGACCGCCTCGTTCTCCTCGGAGCCGAACGTCTTGCGCTCGCCGACCTCGTTCACCACCAGCAGATCGCAGCCCTTGCGCTTCAGCTTGGCGCGGCCGTTGGCGAGGACGTCGTCGGTCTCCGCGGCGAATCCGACGACGACCTGTCGGGCGCGGGCCCGGTCGGCGGAGATCTCGGCGAGGATGTCCGGATTGCGCACCAGGACGATCGGCTCCGGCTCCCGGTCGTCCTTCTTCTTGATCTTCCCGGTCGCGTACGCCGCCGGGCGGAAGTCGGCGACCGCCGCCGCCATGACCACGGCGTCGGCGTCGGCGGCGGCCTTCAGCACCGCCTCGCGCAGCTGCACGGCCGTGCCGACGGGGACGACGTCCACCCCCGCCGGGTCCGGCAGGGCGCTGTTGGCCGCGATCAGCGTGACGCGGGCACCCCGGGCGGCGGCGGTGCGGGCGAGGGCGTAGCCCTGCTTGCCGGAGGAGCGGTTGCCGAGGAAGCGGACCGGGTCCAGTGGCTCGCGGGTGCCCCCGGCGCTGACCACGACGTGCCGGCCCGTGAGGTCCGGCTCGCGCACGCCCCGGGCGAGCACACGGCGGCACACCTCGAAGATCTCGGCCGGGTCGGGCAGCCGGCCCTTGCCGGTGTCGACGCCGGTGAGGCGGCCGACGGCCGGCTCGATGACGACGGCGCCGCGGCGGCGCAGCGTCGCCACGTTCTCCTGGGTGGCCGGGTGCTCCCACATCTCCGTGTGCATGGCGGGGGCGAAGACGACCGGGCAGTGGGCGGTGAGCAGGGTGTTGGTGAGGAGGTCGTCGGCGAGGCCGTGGGCCGCCTTGGCGAGCAGGTCGGCGGTGGCCGGGGCGACGACGACCAGGTCGGCGTGCTGCCCGATGCGGACGTGCGGCACCTCGTGCACGTCGTCCCAGACCTCCGTGGAGACCGGCTTGCCGGAGAGCGCGGACCAGGTCGCGGCACCGACGAAGTGCAGCGCGGACGCGGTGGGCACCACGCGCACGTCGTGGCCCGACTCCGTCAGCCGCCGCAGCAGCTCGCAGGCCTTGTACGCGGCGATGCCGCCGCTGACGCCCAGAACGACCTTCGGCTTGTCCACGTTGCTCCCCGTCTCTCCCCGGACTCGGCGACCGGACCTCGGCGACCGGTCCGCCGTACGACTCCATGACACACCACAGGCCCGGCAGTCGGTCTGCCGGGCCTGTGGAAAAGTCAGCATCAAGCTGCAAATACTACTTACTGAGCCGGGCCTTCGACGGCCTCGGACGTGAGCAGCCCCGCGTTGATCTCGCGGAGGGCGATCGAGAGCGGCTTCTCGTGGACGTGGGTGTCGACGAGAGGACCGACGTACTCGAGGAGACCCTCGCCGAGCTGCGAGTAGTACGCGTTGATCTGGCGGGCCCGCTTGGCCGCGTAGATCACGAGGCTGTACTTCGAGTCGGTGGCCTCGAGGAGCTCGTCGATCGGCGGGTTGATGATGCCCTCGGGCGCGGAGATGGAAGAGGACACGCTCTACCTTCCGATGGATGGGAAAGATTCTGTCGGGATGATCAGCGAGGGCCGGATCGGCCAGCGATGGTCACACGACGTTCATCAAGGCTAGCAGCTCGCGCGCCACGTCCTCGACGGAGGTGTTGACCAGCGTGGTGTCGAACTCCGGTTCGGCCGCGAGTTCGATCTTGGCGGCTTCCAGCCTGCGCTCGATCACCTCGGGCGGTTCGGTGCCCCGCCCGGTGAGCCGGCGCACCAGCTCCTCCCAGGAGGGAGGGGCCAGGAACACCAGCTGGGCCTCGGGCATCGACTCCCGGACCAGCCGGGCACCCTGCAGGTCGATCTCGAGCAGGACGGCCTCGCCCTTCTCCAGGCGCTCCTGCACGGCCGCACGGGGCGTGCCGTAGCGGTTGCCGGCGAACTCGGCCCACTCCAGCAGCTCGCCGTTGGCGATCAGCTTGTCCATCTCGTCGTCGGTGACGAAGAAGTAGTGGACGCCGTGCTGCTCGCCGGGGCGTGGCTTGCGGGTCGTCGCCGACACCGAGAGCCAGACCTCGGGGTGTTCCTTGCGCATATGAGCGACGACCGTGCTCTTGCCGACCCCGGAGGGGCCGGAGAGCACGGTCAGCCGCGGACCTACGTCCGGGGGTACGGGGGTCGCCCCCCGGGGTGTTGCTGCCATGCAGCGATTATCCAGCAAACCGGGAGTGCCCGGGACGCGCTTGCCCGGAGCGCCCGGCTCAGGAGCCGGTGCTGCCGAACTCGCGCTCCAGGGAGGCGATCTGGTTGGACCCGAGACCGCGCACGCGGCGGCTCTCGGAGATGCCCAGTCGCTCCATGATCTGCTTGGCGCGGACCTTGCCCACGCCCGGCAGGGACTCAAGAAGGGCGGAGACCTTCATCTTGCCGATGACGTCGTTCTCCTGGCCCTGCTTGATGACCTCGTGGAGGGAGGCGCCGGAGTGCTTGAGTCGATTCTTGACCTCGGCCCGCTCCCGGCGAGCCGCGGCGGCCTTTTCGAGCGCGGCTGCGCGCTGTTCAGGGGTAAGGGGCGGAAGAGCCACGCCTACGTCACCTCGGATGTCGAACTGTCGGATACGGACCGGTGAGGAACCTAGTCGCCCCACACCTGGGGAGCCACGAGCAACACACGCTTGCCCGCTCTCTCGTCGGAGACTAGCGGGCAAGTCCGCCAGAGTCAGCGAGAACAGCGGAAAAGTCCTGGTCAGCCTTCATCTGAACGGACATTTAGGACATACTGCCCCGGATTTGAGGATGTATTCAGACTTGAGCGGCCCCCTGACCACTCATCGGAGGTCTCGCGATATGGTCTGGACCGCCTCAGGGGGCCGTCGCGGCGTGCCTGACCTCCTGCGCGAAGCGTTCCGCCGCGTCACGCAGAGCGACCGTGTCGGGGCCGTGGCGCAGCACTCCCCGGCTGACGTTCGGCACGACGTTGCGCACGGCCGCCCCGAAGACCCGGGGAAGATCGGCCGGCGTGGCACCCTGGGCGCCGATGCCGGGCGCGAGCAGCGGGCCGTTGATGTCGAGGTCGTAGGTCGACAGGTCACCCAGGGTGGCGCCGACGACCGCCCCGAAGGAGCCCAGGGGCCGCTCCCCCGCGTTCTCGGCGGCCAGGTGCGCCAGCATCGTCGCTCCGACGTTCCGGCCGTCGGGGCGCAGCGCGTGCTGCACCTCGCCGCCCTCCGGGTTGGAGGTCAGCGCCAGCACGAACAGTCCGGCGCCGTTCTCCCGGGCCAGCGCGACGGCCGGGGCGAGCGAGCCGTAGCCGAGGTAGGGCGAGACGGTCAGCGCGTCGGAGAACAGCGGCGCGTCCTTGTGCAGGAAGGACTCGGCGTAGGCGGCCATGGTCGAGCCGATGTCGCCCCGCTTGGCGTCCATCACCACCAGCGCGCCGGCCGCCCGGGCCTCGGCGACGGACTTCTCCAGGACCGCGACGCCGCGCGAGCCGAAGCGCTCGAAGAACGCGCTCTGCGGCTTGAGCACGGCGACCCGGTCGGCGACCGCCTCGACGACCGTGCGGCTGAACCGCTCCAGACCCGCCACGTCGTCGTTCAGGCCCCACTCGGCCAGCAGGGAGGCGTGCGGGTCGATGCCCACGCACAGCGGGCCGCGCTCGTCCATGGCCCGGCGCAGACGCGCGCCGAAGGGTTCGAGACCACTCATGCCGTCTTCCTCACGTCGGCGCCCACCGCTTCGGCGAGCGTGGCGTACGGGCTCGTGCGCAGGCGCGCGGCGAGACCCTTGTGGATGGCGCGGGCGTAGAACGGCCCCTCGTAGACGAAGGCGCTGTACCCCTGGACCAGGGTGGCACCGGCCAGGATGCGCTGCCAGGCGTCCTCGGCGTTCTCCACGCCCCCGACGCCCACCAGGGTGATCCGGTCGCCCACGCGCGCGTAGAGGCGGCGCAGGACCTCCAGGGAGCGCTCCTTCAGGGGCGCCCCGGACAGGCCGCCGGTCTCCTCGACCAGGGACGCGTCGGACGTCAGGCCGAGGCCCTCGCGCGCGATGGTGGTGTTCGTGGCGATGATGCCGTCGAGGCCGAGTTCCACGGCGAGGTCGGCCACGGCGTCGACGTCCTCGTCGGCGAGGTCCGGGGCGATCTTCACCAGGAGCGGGACGCGCCGGCCGGGCACCGTGCGGTCGGCGGCCTCGCGGACCGCGCTCAGCAGCGGGCGCAGCGCCTCCGTGGCCTGGAGGTCGCGCAGCCCGGGCGTGTTCGGGGAGGAGACGTTGACCACCAGGTAGTCGGCGTAGGGCGCGAGGCGCTCGGCGGACTTCACGTAGTCCGCGACGGCCTCCTGCTCGGGTACGGCCTTGGTCTTGCCGATGTTGACACCCACGACCGTCCGGAAGACGGGGGTCCGGGAGGCCAGGCGGGCGGCGACGCGCAGCGAGCCGTCGTTGTTGAAGCCCATGCGGTTGATCAGCGCCCGGTCCTGGACCAGGCGGAACAGCCGCTTCTTGGGGTTGCCGGGCTGCGGCTCGCCGGTGACCGTGCCGATCTCGACGTGGTCGAAGCCGAGCATGGCCATGCCGTCGATGCCGACGGCGTTCTTGTCGAAACCGGCCGCGAGCCCGAAGGGGCCGTGCATGCGCAGCCCGAGGGCCTCGGTGCGCAGCTCCTTGTGACGGGGCGCGAGGGCGGCCGCGAGGAAGGTGCGCAGCACCGGCACCCGGGCGGCCAGGCGGATCCAGCGGAAGGCCAGGTGGTGGGCCTGCTCGGGGTCCAGCCGTTTGAAGACGAGACGGAAGAAGATCTTGTACATGGTGTCCTCACGAGGACGCGGTGTCCTCACGAAGAGGGGGACACCGTTTCCGGTGTCCCCCTCGGGGCTGCTAGTCGCGGGCCGCGGTCAGGTGTTCCGCGTGTTCCTGGAGCGAGCGGACGCTCACGTCGCCGCGGTTGAGGGCATCGATGCCCTGGACCGCGGCGGCGAGCGCCTGGACCGTCGTCAGGCAGGGCACGGAGCGTGCCACGGCCGCCGTGCGGATGTCGTAGCCGTCGAGGCGGCCGCCCGTGCCGTACGGGGTGTTGACGATGAGGTCGACCTCGCCGTCGTGGATGAGCTGGACGATGGTCTTCTCGCCGTTCGGCCCGGGGCCCTCGGACTGCTTGCGCACGACCGTGGCGTTGATGCCGTTGCGCTTGAGGACCTCGGCGGTGCCGGAGGTGGCCAGCAGCTCGAAGCCGTGCGCGACCAGCTCGCGCGCCGGGAAGATCATCGAGCGCTTGTCGCGGTTGGCGACCGAGATGAAGGCGCGGCCCTTGGTGGGCAGCGGCCCGTAGGCTCCGGCCTGCGACTTGGCGTACGCCGTGCCGAAGACGGCGTCGATGCCCATGACCTCGCCGGTGGAGCGCATCTCCGGGCCGAGGACCGTGTCGACACCGCGGCCGTGCACGTCGCGGAAGCGCGACCACGGCATGACCGCCTCCTTGACGGAGATCGGCGCGTCCAGCGGCAGTTCGCCGCCGTCGCCGTGCGCCGGGAGCAGGCCCTCGGCGCGCAGTTCGGCGACGGTGGCGCCGAGCGAGATGCGGGCGGCGGCCTTGGCCAGCGGCACCGCCGTCGCCTTCGAGGTGAAGGGGACGGTCCGGGAGGCGCGCGGGTTGGCCTCCAGGACGTAGAGGATGTCGCCCGCGAGCGCGAACTGGATGTTGATCAGCCCGCGCACGCCCACGCCCTTGGCGATGGCCTCGGTGGAGGCGCGCAGGCGCTTGATGTCGAAGCCGCCGAGCGTGATCGGGGGCAGGGCGCACGCCGAGTCGCCGGAGTGGATGCCGGCCTCCTCGATGTGCTCCATGACACCACCGAGGTACAGCTCCTCGCCGTCGTAGAGGGCGTCGACGTCGATCTCGATGGCGTCGTCGAGGAAGCGGTCCACCAGGACCGGCCGCGAGGGGCTGATCTCGGTCGATTCGGCGATGTAGGACTCCAGGCGGGTCTCGTCGTAGACGATCTCCATGCCGCGTCCGCCGAGGACGTAGGAGGGGCGCACCAGGACCGGGTAGCCGATCTCGTCGGCGATGGCCTTGGCCTCGGCGAAGGTGGTGGCGGTGCCGTGCTTGGGGGCCGGGAGGCCGGCCTCCTTGAGGACCTGCCCGAAGGCGCCGCGGTCCTCGGCGGCGTGGATGGCCTCCGGGGAGGTGCCGACGATCGGCACGCCGTTGTCCTTCAGCGCCTGCGACAGACCCAGCGGCGTCTGTCCGCCGAGCTGGACGACGACGCCCGCGACGGGTCCGGCCTGCCGCTCGGCGTGCACGACCTCCAGCACGTCCTCCAGCGTCAGCGGCTCGAAGTACAGGCGGTCGGAGGTGTCGTAGTCGGTCGAGACGGTCTCCGGGTTGCAGTTGACCATCACCGTCTCGTAGCCCGCGTCGCTCAGCGCGAAGGAGGCGTGGACGCAGGAGTAGTCGAACTCGATGCCCTGGCCGATGCGGTTCGGGCCGGAGCCCAGGATGATGACGGCCGGCTTCTCGCGCGGCGCGACCTCGGTCTCCTCGTCGTAGGAGGAGTAGAAGTACGGCGTCTTCGCGGCGAACTCGGCGGCGCAGGTGTCGACCGTCTTGTAGACCGGGCGGACGCCGAGCGCGTGGCGGACCTCGCGGACGACGTCCTCGCGCAGGCCGCGGATCTCGGCGATCTGCTGGTCGGAGAAGCCGTGCCGCTTGGCCTCGGCCAGCAGGTCGGCGGTCAGCTCGGGCGCCTCGGCCAGCTCGTCGGCGATCTCCTTGATCAGGAAGAGCTGGTCGACGAACCACGGGTCGATCTTCGTGTAGTCGAAGACCTCCTCGGGCGTGGCGCCGGCGCGGATGGCCTGCATGACGGTGTTGATGCGGCCGTCGGTGGGGCGGACGGCCTGCTCCAGCAGCTGCGTCTTGTCGCCCGGCTCGCCGACGAAGGTGAACTGGCTGCCCTTCTTCTCCAGCGAGCGCAGGGCCTTCTGGAAGGCCTCGGTGAAGTTGCGGCCGATGGCCATGGCCTCGCCCACCGACTTCATGGTGGTGGTGAGGGTGGAGTCGGCGCTCGGGAACTTCTCGAAGGCGAAGCGCGGGGCCTTCACGACCACGTAGTCGAGCGTCGGCTCGAAGGAGGCCGGGGTCTCCTGCGTGATGTCGTTGGGGATCTCGTCCAGGGTGTAGCCCACGGCCAGCTTGGCGGCGATCTTGGCGATCGGGAAGCCGGTCGCCTTGGAGGCGAGCGCCGAGGAGCGGGACACGCGCGGGTTCATCTCGATGACGATCACGCGGCCGTCGGCCGGGTTCACCGCGAACTGGATGTTGCAGCCGCCGGTGTCGACACCGACCTCGCGGATGATCGCGATGCCGACGTCGCGCAGCACCTGGTACTCGCGGTCGGTCAGCGTCATCGCGGGCGCCACGGTGATGGAGTCGCCCGTGTGCACGCCCATGGGATCGAAGTTCTCGATGGAGCAGACGACCACGACGTTGTCGTTCTTGTCGCGCATCAGCTCCAGCTCGTACTCCTTCCAGCCGAGGATGGACTCCTCCAGGAGCACCTCGGTGGTCGGGGAGAGCGTGAGGCCCTGGCCGGCGATGCGGCGCAGCTCCTCCTCGTCGTGGGCGAAGCCGGAGCCGGCGCCGCCCATGGTGAAGGAGGGACGGACCACGACCGGGTAGCCGCCGAGCTCCTCGACGCCCCTGAGCACGTCGTCCATGGAGTGGCAGATGTAGGACCGGGCGGACTCGCCGTGGCCGGTCTTCTTGCGGACCTCCTCGACGACCAGCTTGAACCGGTCGCGGTCCTCGCCCTTGTGGATGGCCTCGACGTTGGCGCCGATCAGCTCGACGCCGTACTTGTCGAGGACGCCGTTCTCGTGCAGCGAGATGGCGGTGTTGAGGGCCGTCTGGCCGCCCAGGGTGGGCAGCAGCGCGTCGGGCCGCTCCTTGGCGATGATCTTCTCGACGAACTCGGGGGTGATCGGTTCGACGTACGTGGCGTCGGCGATCTCCGGGTCGGTCATGATCGTCGCCGGGTTGGAGTTCACGAGGATGACCCTGAGGCCCTCGGACTTCAGCACGCGGCACGCCTGGGTGCCGGAGTAGTCGAACTCGGCGGCCTGGCCGATGACGATCGGGCCGGAGCCGATGACCAGGACGGACTGGATATCGGTGCGCTTAGGCACGCTGGCCCTCCATCAGGGAAACGAAGCGGTCGAACAGGTAGGCGGCGTCGTGCGGGCCGGCTGCCGCTTCGGGGTGGTACTGGACGCTGAAGGCGGGGCGGTCGAGCAGCTGCAGCCCCTCCACCACGTTGTCGTTCAGGCAGACGTGCGACACCTCGGCGCGGCCGAACGGGGTCTCGGAGACCTCGTCGAGCGGGGCGTCGACGGCGAAGCCGTGGTTGTGCGCGGTGACCTCGACCTTGCCGGTCGTACGGTCCTGCACCGGCTGGTTGATCCCCCGGTGGCCGTACTTCAGCTTGTAGGTGCCGAAGCCGAGGGCGCGGCCGAGGATCTGGTTGCCGAAGCAGATGCCGAACAGCGGCGTGCTCCGCTCCAGGACGCCCCGCATGACGGAGACGGCGTGGTCGGCGGTGGCCGGGTCGCCGGGGCCGTTGGAGAAGAACACGCCGTCCGGGTTCACCGCGTAGACGTCCTCGACGGTCGCGGTCGCGGGGAGCACGTGCACCTCGATGCCGCGCTCGGCCATGCGGTGCGGGGTCATGCCCTTGATGCCGAGGTCGACGGCGGCGACGGTGAACTTCTTCTCGCCGATCGCGGGCACGACGTACGGCTCGGTGGTGGCGACCTCGGCGGAGAGGTTCGCGCCCTTCATCTGCGGGGCTTCCTGCACGCGCGCCAGGAGCGCCGCGTCGTCCCGGACGGCGTCGCCGCTGAAGATGCCGACGCGCATGGCGCCGCGCTCGCGCAGGTGGCGGGTGAGGGCGCGGGTGTCGATGCCGGAGATCCCGACGACGCCCTGCGCGGCCAGCTCCTCGTCGAGGGTGCGCCGGGAGCGCCAGCTGGACGGCACGCGCGCGGGGTCGCGCACGACGTAGCCGGAGACCCAGATGCGCTTGGACTCCATGTCCTCGTCGTTGACGCCGGTGTTGCCGACGTGCGGGGCGGTCATCACCACGACCTGGCGGTGGTAGGAGGGGTCGGTGAGGGTCTCCTGGTAGCCGGTCATGCCGGTGGAGAACACCGCTTCGCCGAAGGTCTCCCCCACGGCCCCGTAGGCGCGGCCGCGGAAGACCCGGCCGTCCTCCAGGACGAGTACGGCGGGAGTTTTGGCTCCCCTGGTGGAGGTGGTCATCGTTCGGCGCCTTCCCTGGTGTTCGTTTCGATCATGGTGGTGAGGGCTTCGACCCACGCGTTGTGCTCGGCCGCGTGGTCGGAGCGGAAGCCGGAGTCGATCAGCCGGTCGCCGTGCGCCCAGGTGACGACCAGCAGGCCGCCCTCGGTGAGCACCTTGCCGGCGATGCCCTTGTCGAGCCGGGCCTCGCGCAGGGCGGCCGCCGGGACGAAGAAGTCGCTCGCCCCGGGGCGCACGACGTCCAGTCCGGCGTCGGTGAGCGTGAGCTCCGCGCGGCTGCGGGTGCCCAGGCCGTGCGCGACGATGCGGTCGAGCCACTGCCCGGCGGTGGTGGAGCCGTGGTAGCGGCCGCTCATGGTCAGGCGCGCCGGGCCCGGGTCCGCCGGGGCGGTGGGCAGCGCGGGCAGGTCGCCCTGGAGGGTGCCGCGCCACTTCCAGCCCTCGCGCATCAGCCAGTAGACGAGCGCGACGAAGAGGGCGAGGCCGACGACCCAGCCGATGCGGGCGGCCCAGTCGGTCACTTGCGCCGATTCCTTCTCGGCGGCCAGCAGGAGTTGAGGTGTCACGTGAGCTTCCCGTCGACGAGCGTGGCCTTGCCCCGCAGCCACGTGTGCGTCACACGGCCCGGCAGCTCGCGGCCCTCGTAGGGGGTGTTGCGGCTGCGCGAGGCGAAGCCCGCGGGTTCCACCGGCCCACGGTATGCCGTGTCGACCAGGGTGAGGTTGGCGGGCTCACCTGCCGAGACGGGACGGCCGTGGCCCGTGGCCTGTCCGATCTGCGCGGGCTTGAAGGACATGCGGTCGGCGACGCCGGCCCAGTCCAGCAGGCCCGTGTCCACCATCGTCTCCTGGACCACCGACAGCGCGGTCTCCAGACCCACCATGCCCATGGCGGCCGCGGCCCACTCGCAGTCCTTGTCCTCGTGCGGGTGCGGGGCGTGGTCGGTGGCGACGATGTCGATCGTGCCGTCGGCGAGCGCCTCGCGCAGGGCCATCACGTCCCGCTCGGTGCGCAGCGGCGGGTTGACCTTGTAGACCGGGTTGTAGGTGCGCACCAGCTCGTCCGTGAGGAGGAGGTGGTGCGGGGTGACCTCGGCGGTGACGGCGATGCCGCGGGACTTGGCCCAGCGGACGATCTCGACGGACCCGGCGGTCGACAGGTGGCAGATGTGGACGCGGGAGCCGACGTGGTCGGCGAGCAGGACATCCCGGGCGATGATCGATTCTTCGGCCACCGCGGGCCAGCCGCCGAGGCCCAGCTCGGCGGAGACGACGCCCTCGTTCATCTCGGCGCCCTCGGTCAGCCGCGGCTCCTGGGCGTGCTGCGCGATGACTCCGCCGAAGGCCTTCACGTACTCCAGGGCCCGGCGCATGATCACGGCGTCGTGGACGCACTTGCCGTCGTCGGAGAAGACGGTGACGCCGGCGGCCGACTCGTGCATGGCGCCGAGCTCGGCGAGCTTCTTGCCGTCGAGGCCGACGGTGACGGCGCCGATCGGCTGGACGTCGCAGTAGCCGTGCTCCTTGCCGAGCCGCCAGACCTGCTCGACGACGCCGGCGGTGTCGGCGACCGGGAAGGTGTTGGCCATGGCGAAGACGGTGGTGTAGCCGCCGGAGGCCGCGGCCCGGGTGCCGGTGAGGACGGTCTCGGAGTCCTCGCGGCCCGGCTCGCGCAGATGGGTGTGCAGGTCGACCAGGCCCGGCAGCAGCACCTTGCCCCCGGCCTCGACGACCTCGGCGCCCTCGGCGCTCAGTGCGGCGCCCACCTCGGCGATCGTCCCGCCGTCGATCAGCACGTCCTGCGGCTCGCCGCCGAGCACCTTCGCACCACGGATCAGGGTCTTGCTCATCTGTCTTACTTCTCCTCGGCCGCAGAAGGGGTGTGCGCGGAGCGCTCGTCGGAAGGGTGGTGGTGGGAGACGGGCGGGCGGGTGACGGCGGGCTCGTTTCCACCGAGCAGCAGGTACAGCACGGCCATCCGGATGGACACGCCGTTGGCGACCTGCTCGACGACGGTGCAGCGGTCGGAGTCGGCGACCTCGGCGGTGATCTCCATGCCGCGGACCATCGGGCCGGGGTGCATCACGACGGCGTGCTCGGGCATCCGCGCCATGCGGTCGCCGTCCAGGCCGTAGCGCCGGGAGTACTCGCGCTCGGTGGGGAAGAACGCGGCGTTCATCCGCTCCCGCTGCACGCGCAGCATCATCACCGCGTCGGACTTGGTCAGGGTGCTGTCCAGGTCGTAGGAGACCGCGCAGGGCCAGGTCTCGACACCGACCGGCAGCAGGGTGGGCGGGGCGACGAGGGTGACCTCGGCGCCGAGGGTGTGCAGCAGGTCGACGTTGGAGCGGGCGACGCGGCTGTGCAGGACGTCGCCGACGATCGTGATGCGCTTGCCTTCGAGGTCCTGGCCGAGTCCGGCGTCCGGGCCGATCAGGCGGCGGCGCATGGTGAAGGCGTCCAGCAGGGCCTGGGTGGGGTGCTGGTGGGTGCCGTCGCCGGCGTTGACGACGACCGCGTCGATCCAGCCGGAGTTCGCCAGCCGGTAGGGGGCGCCCGAGGCGCCGTGCCGGATGACCACGGCGTCGACGCCCATGGCCTCCAGGGTCTGGGCGGTGTCCTTGAGGGACTCGCCCTTGGAGACGCTGGAGCCCTTGGCGGAGAAGTTGATGACGTCCGCGGACAGCCGCTTCTCGGCGGCCTCGAAGGAGATCCGGGTGCGGGTGGAGTCCTCGAAGAAGAGGTTGACGATCGTGCGGCCGCGCAGGGTCGGCAGCTTCTTGATCGGCCGGTCGGCGACCCGGGCCATCTCCTCGGCGGTGTCGAGGATCAGGACGGCGTCGTCACGGGTGAGGTCGGCGGCCGAGATGAGATGACGCTGCATCTGTCAGGCTCCGTAAGGCAGTTCAAACGGGAGATTCGGGGCAGACGGGCGCGCGCGAGCGCGCACTGAGCCGGCGTACGACGGCGGCGTACGCCCGAGGCGCTACTGGGCGTCCGGCTTGGCACCGAGCAGCACGGTGTCGCGACCGTCCTCCTCGGCGAGCAGGACCTTGACCGTCTCCCGCAACGACGTGGGGAGGTTCTTGCCGACGTAGTCGGCGCGAATGGGCAGTTCGCGGTGACCGCGGTCGACGAGCACGGCGAGCTGCACCGCGCGCGGGCGCCCGATGTCGTTCAGGGCGTCGAGGGCGGCGCGGATGGTGCGGCCGGAGAAGAGCACGTCGTCGACGAGGACGACCAGCCTGCCGTCGATGCCGTCACCGGGGATCTCGGTGCGGGCCAGCGCACGCGGCGGGTGCATGCGCAGGTCGTCGCGGTACATGGTGATGTCGAGCGAGCCGCAGGGGACCTTGCGCTCGGTGATCTGCTCCAGCTTGTCGGCGATCCGCCGGGCGAGGAAGACGCCCCGGGTCGGGATGCCGAGGAGCACCACGTCGTCGGCGCCCTTGGCGCGCTCGACGATCTCGTGGGCGATGCGGGTCAGTACCCGCGCGATGTCGGGCCCTTCGAGAACGGGCCGGGCATCGGACTGCGAGTCGTGCGTGTCCATACGAAACGGACCTCCTTCTCCGCCTCACGGGACGGACCTTAAAGGACGTCGGGATTGCGCCATCCACGGTAGCAGGCCTCCGCGATCCCCCGAACGGCCCCCTCGGATCACCTATTCGGCCCAACGCGGCGCCACTACCACGGAAGAGTCGGTGCGGACCATTCGGCTTGACGCGGCAGAGTAACGCTGCGTAACCTCACAGTGAGTTACCAGCCGCGCGGGCTGGCACCCACGCCAGACGCGTCGACACAGTGCCGGGGAGCTATATGTCCAGCGAATACGCCAAACAGCTCGGGGCCAAGCTCCGGGCGATCCGCACCCAGCAGGGCCTTTCCCTCCACGGTGTCGAGGAGAAGTCCCAGGGACGCTGGAAGGCGGTCGTGGTCGGTTCGTACGAGCGCGGTGACCGTGCCGTGACCGTGCAGCGCCTTGCCGAGCTGGCGGATTTCTACGGCGTCCCGGTGCAGGAGCTGCTCCCGGGCACGACCCCGGGCGGTGCCGCCGAGCCGCCGCCGAAGCTGGTCCTGGACCTGGAGCGCCTGGCCACGGTGCCGGCCGAGAAGGCGGGCCCGCTGCAGCGCTACGCGGCCACGATCCAGTCGCAGCGCGGTGACTACAACGGCAAGGTGCTCTCGATCCGCCAGGACGACCTGCGCACACTCGCCGTCATCTACGACCAGTCGCCCTCGGTGCTCACCGAGCAGCTGATCAGCTGGGGTGTCCTGGACGCGGACGCGCGCCGCGCGGTGGCCACCCACGAGGAGGGCTGACCGCTCCGCGGGACCGCCCGCGAAGCCAGCAGAAACGTGGCGCCCGGGGGGGGGGGGCCCCCCGCGGGGCGGCCCCCCCCCCCCGGGGGTTGCCCCGCCGGCGGGGCCGCCGCGCGGGGGGGGGGGGCCGGCGGGGGGGCCCGGGGGGGCGGC